>JADJCM010000003.1:0-600000 GCA_016703225.1 Lysobacterales bacterium | reverse complement strand
GGCACCGATGCCGAGCGAATCCAGCACCACCAGCAAGGCACGGCTCATGGCGTCGCTCCCATCGTGACCTGCGCCTGCACCAGAGCCACCGCCGGGGCGGCGTCGCCGATTTCGAACGCAGCCAACACGCGCTCACGCGCCCAGGCTTCCTGCGCCGCATCGCGCAGACACAGGCGCAGCAACGGATCGCCTGACTGCAGCGCGGTGCCGACGGCGCGAACCTGATCGAGACCGACGGCGAAATCGATCACGTCGTCGGGATGGCGGCGGCCGCCGCCGAGATCGACCACCAACTCGCCGAGGCGACGGCAGTCGATCGCGCGAATGTGTCCTGACGTCGGCGCCAACACGTCGCATTGCAAGGGCGCCTGCGCCAGTGCGGCTGCGCCACTGCGCAGCACATCGCTGCATCCACCGAGTGCCACGACCATGCGCTCGAAGTGCTCGGCCGCAGCACCGCTGGCGAGCGCGCGTTGCAGGAGCGCGTGCGCCTCTTCCGGCGTCGAAGCCAAACTACCGCGCCACAACACTTCGGCGCCGAGTGCGAGGCAGGCCGCGTGCATCCGCGCTGGCTGTGCATCGCCACGCAAGTAGGCAAGAACGGCGCGCATCTCGGTGGCATTGCCAACCGCCGGCACCAGTGGCTCCCCCATGTCGGTGATCAGTGCCGAGCACGCCACCCCGGCGCCATTCGCGACATCGACCAGGCCGCGCGCGAGACGCAGCGCGTCGTCGCGATCCGGGAAGAACGCACCACTGCCGCACTTCACGTCGAGCACCAGCGCATCGAGTTCGACCGCGAGCTTTTTCGACAGGATCGAGGCAACGATCAGCGGCATCGCGTCGACGGTTGCAGTGACATCGCGCACCGCATACAGGCGCCGATCGGCCGGCGCCAGGCCCTTGCCGGCGCCGACGATGGCGCAACCGGCAGCACGCAGCGCGCGGCGCAACATTTCGGTATCGACGTCGACGCGGTAGCCGGGAATCGCGCAGAGCTTGTCCAGCGTGCCGCCGGTGTGGCCGAGCCCGCGCCCGGACAGCATCGGCACCGCCGCACCGCAGGCCGCCAGCATCGGCGCCAACGCCAGGCTCACGGCATCGCCGACGCCGCCGGTCGAATGCTTGTCGAGCAAGGGCAGATCAATGCCGAGCATCGCCCGCGTCAATCGCTCGCCGCTGTCGCGCATCGCCAGCGTCAGCCGCACGGTGTCGGCATCCGCCAGGCCGCGCAGCCGCACCGCCATCGCGAACGCCGCCATCTGCCCCTCGCTGGTACGGCCATCGGCCATGCCCTGCACGAACCGACCGAGCGCGCCCGGATCGGGCGCGCGTCCATCCCGCACATCGGCGATCACCGCCTGCGGCGAATCGTTCATCTGCACTGCTCTCCTGCACCTCGCCGCGACACCAAGCCACGACCGTCCCGCACTCCCGGATGGTACGACAGTCGCCGCCGGACGCCCTACCCCGCCATGGCGTCAGCGTCGCACGCCAGCCGGCTTCCGTCTCCCGAACACCCACCAGGCGGGAATGCCGAACAGCGACAGCAACAAGGCCGGCTGGATCAGCAGCAGCGGCAAGTCCTGCAGTCGGATCGGCGGCTTCGGGTAGAAGTTGGGATCCAATGGCCGCCATGAGGCGATGTCGTCTTTCTCGCCCCGGTCGTCGATGCCGTCCGCGCCGAACGAATAGACGCCGACTCCTTCGCTCAGGGCGATCGGGCGACGCCACGAGTCCACTGGCCGCCGCACGCTCGCGTAGGAACACTGCCAGGCGTCAAATCCCGCAGGAGGGGCAGACAGAATTCCTGGCCACTCCTCGGAACGAAGCGGGCGCCCGATTGCGCGCTCCAAGTCCACACGGCAACCGTCGGCCAACCGCACCAGGGCGGCTGTGCTACCACTCTTCGTCGAACTTGCATGTGCAAGCGGCGCGACGCAGGCGGCGCCGCAAGCGACGATGACGCAGCCAAGGATGGTGCGAAGGAGATCATCCACTCTTTCGCAGACCTGGGATCGATCACGAAGTTCGCGGCAACAGAAAACGGGCCGAAGCCCGTTTGTTGTTTGGTGCGTTTCGCTGAAGCGATCAGGCTTCGGCGGCGGCGTCTTCGAGGACGGCTTTGATCGAGAGGCGGATGCGGCCCTGCTTGTCGACTTCGAGCACCTTGACCTTGACGATGTCGCCTTCCTTGAGCTTGTCCGAGACTTTCTCGACGCGCTCGTTGGAGATCTGGGAGGCATGGACGAGACCGTCCTTGCCTGGGGCGATGGTGACGAAGGCACCGAAGTCCATCAGTTTGGCAACCTTGCCTTCGTAGATGCGGCCCGGTTCGACATCGGAGGTGATCTGCTCGATGCGTGCCTTCGCTGCTTGCGCGGCGGCGGCGTTGACCGAGGCGATGATGATCGTGCCGTCGTCCTGGATGTCGATCTGGGTGCCGGTTTCCTTGGTGATGCCCTGGATCACGGCGCCGCCCTTGCCGATCACTTCTCGGATCTTGTCCGGGTGGATCTTCATTGTCAGCAGGCGCGGCGCGTAGTCCGACAGCTCGGCACGCGGCGCACTCAGGCCCTTGGCCATTTCGCCGAGGATGTGCAGACGGCCGGCCTTGGCCTGGCTCAGCGCGACCTTCATGATCTCTTCGGTGATGCCGTCGATCTTGATGTCCATCTGCAGCGCGGAAATGCCTTCCGAACTACGGGCAACCTTGACATCCATGTCGCCGAAACATCGCGTCGCCGACGCCGCTCGCCTACGAAATGGCGCGAACCGCAGGAAGCCATCTGGCGAATGGCTCCGCGCGGGAGTGAAGTGCCCCGCGAGCGTCGCGGGCGCCCCAGAATGGCGCAGCAAAGGCCTGCGCGGCATGCGTGCGGGACGATTAACGGTATCCGCCCGCGGCGTACACTGAGCCCCGCACGGCGCGCAGCGTGGTTCTGGATTTCCTATCCCTACCCGCTTCGACGCGCAGGCCAATGATCGCTGACGCCGGCAAACGTCGTTCCTTGATCTCGACGTACTTCGACGAGATCCACTCATGCCGCAGTTCCTCAGTCTCACCCTGGCCGCGCTATTGGCGGCCCCTGCTGCTCCCGACAGCCCTGCGCGCTTTGCGCTGACCGGCGCGCTGAACGAGGCCCCTGCCCGCTCGGCCGATGCCCGCTTCGAGATCGAGGCAAGCGCCCGTGTCGATGCCGACAATGCCGCCAGCACCGGGCGCTTTGCCCTGAAGTCCGCCCAGGCCGTCTGCGACACCAGCAACGGCATCTTCCTCAATGGTTTCGAATAAACAGGACCACCGCATCATGACCACACCTGCGCGCAAACTGCTGCTGTTGTCGCTGCTGCTTTCCCTGGGCCATGTCGTCTCGGCCGCGCCAATGCGCTACCACGGCCAACTCAGCGACGGCGGGCGGCCGGCCAACGGCCGCTATGATTTGCAGATCAGCCTTTACAGCAGCGCCGAAGCGGGCACACCGCTTGACTACCCGACGACACTGGAAGACGTCGAGGTCGTCGACGGTCAATTTCAGGTTGAACTGGATGCGCCGCCGGCGGCTCAGAACAGCCCAGCCTGGCTGCAGGCGGCGGTGCGCGACGGCGCCAGCAACGGAGCATTCAATGAAATCGCTGGCCGCGAGAAAGTGACCCTGGCGCCGCTGATCGGCGCCTGCTGGAGCACCACCGGCGACAGCGGCAGCGATCCGGACGTCAATTTCGTTGGGAACACCGACAATCAGACCCTGGTGCTGAGTTCTCCGCGCGGAGTGCGGGTCAATGCGCTGGGGCAGATTGCAGACACAGCCGGCGATCTGGTGGTCCACGCCCGACCCGCCAGCGGCGGCGGTGACGCCGATGCCGATTTCCGGCTGACGTCCCGCTCGGGCAAGACTGGATCGATCTACTTGATCGACTCCAGCGGCGACCTGGTGGTGCGCTCGGAAGCAGCATCGTCGGGACTGCTGTTCTCCAGCAATTTCACTCCAGCAATCCAGAACGACGGCCGGCCGGTGGCTACCTTCGACGGGCGGCTGCGGCTGGGAGCCGCGGGCGCGAGCGCCGGTGATGTCAGCGGCGGCATCTGGCTCGATGACGAAGCGCAGCAACGATCCTACCTGGGACGGGGCAGCAACAGCCAGAACTGGACTGGCGTGTTTGCCGACAACGCCTGGCGCATGGCTGTGCATGACGACGGGCTGGTCACGATCAACACGACCGTCGAAACGCTGTCCGGGGCTGATCTGACGCTGGGCGCACGGCCAGCCAGCGGCGACGCCGACGCGCGAACTCAAGGAAGGCTTCGCAGCGATCGATCCGGGCGCGATCCTGGCCAAGGTGCTGACGCTGCCGATCACCACCTGGAGCTACAAGACCTCGACCGAGGGCACCCACATCGGCCCGGTCGCCGAGGACTTCAAGGAAACTTTCGGCTTTGCCGGCGACGGCAAGTCGATACCGACCGTGGATGCCGATGGCGTCGCGTTGGCGGCGATCCAGGGCTTGAATGCCAAGCTGGAAGCCGAGAACGCCGATCTGCGCGCGCGCCTGGAACGGATCGAGCAGCGTTTGCAGGTGGGGCAGTAGCCCCGAAAGCAAATCGCGCGCGCGCACTCCTACCAGCCTGGCGTCAGTCCACGAAGAACTTGTGGGAGCGCGCTCGCGCGCGATCAGGGACCCGCCTCTCGATAGACTCGACCGATCAACGCAGTTCCAGCCCGCTTTCGGCGATGATTGCACCCTGTCGTTGATCGCTGGGTCCTGCATGTCCGTCTCCCCGCACGCCACCCGTGCCGCCGAGTTGTTTGTCGAATGGATCGAACTGCCACCGAAGGCGCGCTCGGCGCGGCTGCGGGAGTTGTTGGCTGTTGAACCCGAACTCGGCGCAGAACTGGCGGTGTTGCTGCAGCATTTCGACGCCGATCCGCCGCCACCGGATATGGTGCAAGCCTTGGGCGATGCTGCCCCAGTGGACAAGCATCAGGCCGGCCAGCGCCTCGGCGCCTATGAGCTGATCGAGGAGATCGGTCGCGGCGGCATGGGCGCGGTGTGGCGCGCGCGGCGCGTGGATGGGCAGTTCACGCAGGAAGTCGCGATCAAGCGTCTGCATCCGGGCTCGGCGACGGCTGCCAGCGCCGCGTTGCTGGTCGAGCGCTTCCTGCGCGAGCGCCAGGCTCTGGCGGGACTGAAACATCCGCACATCGCCGCGCTGCTCGACGGCGGCGTCGACGCCGACGGCCTGCCCTGGTTCGCGCTGGAGTTGATCGAGGGCATGCCAATCACTGAGTTTGCGCAGACGCGCGAATTGCCGATCAGCGACCGCGTGCAGCTGCTGCTGCAGGCGCTGGAGGCGGTGCAGTTCGCCCACCAGCACCTGATCGTGCATCGTGATCTGAAGCCCGACAATTTGCTGGTGACGGCGGCGGGCGAGCTGAAGTTGCTCGATTTTGGCATCGCCAAGTTGCTGGATGGGGTGGATGCCGATGCCCGAACACAGACTGGCGCACGCGTATTCACCCCCAACTATGCCGCTCCGGAGCAGGTCGAAGGCGGCGAGATCAGCGTCGCCACGGACGTCTATGCCCTCGGTGTGGTTCTCTTCGAACTGCTGGTCGGGCGGCGGCCCTTCGTCAACACGGGCGGGATGCAGTTGCCCCAGGTGAGTGCGAACTGGCGCGTCGAGGCGCCGTCCAAGGTGCTGGCTCAAGGCCAGCTGCGCGCGGCGCGTAGTTTGCGCGGCGATCTCGACATCATCGTGTTGCGCTGCCTGGCGCGCGAACCGCAGCGGCGCTATCCGACGGTGCAGGCCGTGACCGACGATCTGCGACGCTATCTGGACGGCCGGCCGATTCAGGCACGCCCCGACAGCGCCTGGTACCGCGGCAGCAAGTTCATGCGTCGGCACACTCTGGGCGTGGGCGCTGCGGTGCTCGGCCTCGGTCTCTTGCTTGCGATGACCGCATTCAGCGTGCGCCAGGCCGACCGCGCCGCAGCCGAAGCCCTGCGCGCACAGGAGTTTGCCGCCACTGCCGAACGCGAGCGCGATCTCGCCAACGCGGAGGGTCGTCGCCAGGAGTTGTTGCGCGAGCACTACGCCAATGTGCTCAATCGCGCCCTGTTGAGTGGAACTGCGGTCGAACCCACAGCGCTTCTGGACTTGATCGGCCAGGTCGACCTGAGCGCCGCTGCCAGCGACGCCGCCGCACGGCGCTCGATCCTGCTCGGCGTGGCCGAGCTCTACCTCGTCCGCAACGACTTCGCCCGCGCCATCGCGCTGCTCGAGCCGATGGCTGCGGAGCGTGCGAAGTTCAGCGCCAGCGAGCAGGTGGCCTTTGCCGAAACGCTGGCGACCAGCTACTTGCGCACCGGCAAGCCAGAGCAGGTCGATGCCGTCTTGCAGGGTGGCGAGGCGGCCGCGGCGAGCCTGGGCGAGCGTCGCCCGGCGGCGCTGGCGCCACTGCTGATCCTGCGCGCGCAGTGGTTGCGCAGCAGCGGCCAGATCGAGGCCGGCTACGCCGTGGTGCAACAGGCGGTGGCGCTGGCGCGCACCTCGACCACGATGAGCCCGTTGATTCATGGACAACTGCTGATCAACGCGGCACAGACCGCGATGGCGGCGAATCAGTTCGAAGCAGCTGCGGCGATGGCCAGCGAAGGCCTGAAGCGCTGGGCCGACGCCGACCTCAGCGGCAGCATCGGTTACCGCGTCGGCCAGACGCTGCTGGCCAATCTGCAACTGCTGCGCGGCCAGCCACGACTGGCGCTGGCCGCCTATGAGCAGATCGCGGCGCAGCCCGATGTGGGTGAGAACCTTCCGGCCGCTGCAGCGCGCCGATCCTCACAGGCACGCGCGCTGTCGTCGATGGCGCGGCACGCTGAGGCCATCGCGCTGGCGCAATCGGCGAGTCGGCAGTTCTGCGATGCCGTCGGCAGTGCAACGCCGGATTGCCTGCGCATGCGCCTGATCCTGGTCGATGTCGCGCTCGCCGCCGGTGAGTCGACACTTGGCCAGGACGAACTGGATCAGGTCGACGCCATCGCCGGCGACACGCCACCTGCGGCCATCGTCCCCTCCCTGCTGGTCTACCGCGCGCTGCTGCAGTTGCTCGACGCGCCTGGGCAGGAAACGCTGCGCAGCACCGATCAGGCGATGCTTGCCATAAGCACCTCAGGACCGAACGGACCGCGCAATGCGCTGCGATTGCGTCTGGGCGCCGCCGAGCGCCTGCTGGCGTCAGGCCAGGAGTCGCTGGCGCAGGAGTTGCTGGCGACGACCTTGGCAAACGCGGCGCCGGTGGATGCGACCAAAGGCGGTATGGATGCGGCGCTGCTGGCGTTGTGGCGCAGTCGCCGGGACAGCAGTGCTGCCGCTGATCACGCTGCGGCATGGAGGGTTCTGGAGGAACAGTTGGGACCGATGCATCCGAGTGTGCTGCGCTGGCAAGCTCACGTCGCCCCTTGAGCCATCAGCCAGCCTGCAACCAGTGCTGCACCAGCGTACACGCGGCGCGAAAATCGCGACGCACGGTGATCTCGGCGATCTCCAGCAAGGTCGCGATTTCCTTCATCTCGAGCCCGGCCAGCACGCGCAGTTCAAACACCTCCGCCTTGCGCGCGTCGACTAGTCGCAACTGGTCGAGGGTGCCATCGAACAGAACGATGTCGAAAGGCTGCACCGAATCACTGATGTCGAGCCCGGTCAGCGTCACCCGATTCAAGTCGCCACCGTGGCGCCGGGCATCCTTGACGCGAACGCGATCGAGCAGAATCTGACGCATCGCCAGCACCGTCAATCGGTACAGATGCCGGCGGTCAGCGACACTGCCCGCGTGCTGCAGCAACTTGAGGAAAGCCTCGTGGACCAGACCCGTCGTGTTCAGAGTCTCGTTGCGGTGCGCACTCAGCAATTGATGCGCCCGCGGTTTCAACTGAACGTAGATCTCGCCGAAAACGGCGACATCCGCAGGCGACAAGCCACGCGAACGGGCGGCAATCGATTCGAACGGCAGCGCCGCGGGCATCAGCAGTTTCCTTGATGAGCTTGGTCTGATTCCATGGCCGCGCACCCTGATCGCACCCGCCGGAGTGTAGCGGCTGGCACCCACCGGTAGCGTCCGCGCCGAACGCCCGGCTGCAACGCACGCGGGAACGCCGCAACGGTGAGCGGAAGCCAACAAAAAACGGGCCGAAGCCCGTTTGTTGTTTGGTGCGTGTCGCTGAAGGGGTCAGGCTTCGGCGGCGGCGTCTTCGAGGACGGCCTTGATCGACAGGCGGATGCGGCCCTGCTTGTCGACTTCGAGCACCTTGACCTTGACCAGATCGCCTTCCTTGAGCTTGTCCGAGACTTTCTCGACGCGCTCGTTGGAGATCTGCGAGACGTGGACGAGGCCGTCCTTGCCCGGGGCGATGGTGACGAAGGCACCGAAGTCCATCAGCTTGGCAACCTTGCCTTCGTAGATGCGACCCGGTTCAACGTCGGAGGTGATCTGCTCGATGCGTGCCTTCGCGGCTTGCGCGGCGGCGGCATTGACCGAGGCGATGATGATCGTGCCGTCGTCCTGGATGTCGATCTGGGTGCCGGTTTCCTTGGTGATGCCCTGGATCACGGCGCCGCCCTTGCCGATCACTTCGCGGATCTTGTCCGGGTGGATCTTCATCGTCAGCAGGCGCGGCGCATAGTCCGACAGCTCGGCACGCGGCGCACTCAGGCCCTTGGCCATTTCGCCGAGGATGTGCAGGCGACCGGCCTTGGCCTGGCTCAACGCGACCTTCATGATCTCTTCGGTGATGCCGTCGATCTTGATGTCCATCTGCAGTGCGGAAATGCCTTCCGAACTACCGGCCACCTTGAAGTCCATGTCGCCGAGATGATCTTCGTCGCCGAGGATGTCGGACAGCACCGCGTAATCGGCGCCTTCCTTGATCAGGCCCATGGCGATACCGGCGACCGGCGACTTCAGCGGGATGCCCGCGTCCATCATCGCCAGCGACGAACCACAGACCGAGGCCATCGACGAGGAACCGTTCGACTCGGTGATTTCCGACACGCAACGGATCACGTACGGGAAGCCTTCGATCGTCGGCATCACTGCCGCGACGCCGCGCTTGGCGAGGCGGCCGTGGCCGATTTCGCGACGCTTCGGACCACCACCGCGACCGGTTTCGCCGACCGAGAACGGCGGGAAGTTGTAGTGGAACAGGAACGGGTCCTTGGTCTCGCCTTCGACCGCGTCGATGATCTGCGCGTCGCGGGTGGTGCCGAGCGTGGTCGTGACCAACGCCTGCGTCTCGCCGCGGGTGAACAGCGCCGAACCGTGGGTGCGCGGCAACACGCCGACACGCACGGTGATTGGACGCACCGTCACCAGGTCGCGGCCGTCGATGCGGACCTTGGTATCGAGCACGCTGCGACGCATGGTGTGGTACTCGAGATCGACGAATTCCTTGTTGATCGCGGCCGGCTTCCAACCATTCGCTTCCGCCTGCGCGGCGAGCGCTTCCTGGACTTCCTTGCGGATGACCGCGATCGCATCACGGCGCTGGCCCTTGTCGTGGATCTTGTAGGCGGCACCGAGACGATCGCCGATGACGGCCTTGATCGCATTGATCAGGGCGTCGTTACGCGCCGGCGTCGTGTACTCGAAGGTCTTGCGACCGGCTTCTGCGGCGAATTCGTTGATCGCGTTGATCACGACCTGCATCGCCTTGTGGCCGTGCGTGACCGCGCCGAGCATCACTTCTTCGCTGAGCAACTTGGCTTCGGATTCGACCATCAGCACCGCGTTCGCGGTACCGGCAACGACCAGTTCGAGCTGCGAGGTCTTCAGTTCGGTCGCGGTCGGGCACAGCAGGTACTGGCCATTCGCGTAACCGATCTTGGCCGCGCCGATCGGGCCGCCGAACGGCAGGCCGGACAGCATCAACGCAGCAGACGCACCGATCAGAGCCGGGATGTCGCCATCGACTTCCGGATTCAGCGACAACACGGTCGCGATGATCTGGACCTCATTGCGCATCTCTTCCGGGAACAGCGGGCGGATGGGACGATCGATCAGGCGCGAGATCAGCGTTTCCTTTTCGGTCGGGCGACCTTCACGCTTGAAGAAGCCACCGGGGATACGGCCACCGGCGTAGAACTTCTCCTGATAATCCACCGTCAGCGGGAAGAAGTCGGTGCCTTCACGCACCGACTTCGCGCCGACGACCGACACGAGTACTACCGTGTCGGACATCTTTACGACTACCGCCCCGCTGGCTTGGCGCGCGATCTCACCAGTTTCCAGGGTGACATCATGATTTCCGTACTTGAACGTCTTGACTGTCTTGGCCACGAGGCGGTTCCTTTGGATGATCGATTAGCGACGGAGGCCGAGTTTCTCGATCAGCGCCTTGTAGCGCGCGCTGTCGTTCTTCTTCAGATACGCCAGCAGGCGACGTCGGCTGTTGACCATGGTGATCAGGCCGCGGCGGGAATGATGGTCCTTCGCGTGCGCCTGGAAGTGCGGCGCGAGCACGTCGATCTGGGCCGAGAGCAGTGCGATCTGGACTTCCGGCGAGCCGGTGTCGTTGGGCTTGCGGCCGTGCTCGGCGATGATCTTGGCGGATTGTTCAGCAGTCAGGGACATGGTGGTTTTTTCCTGAAACGGGACGATGCCGCACGGCGCCAGATTCGCGCAGTCGGTCTCGGGGAGTGGTTTTGGGCGAAGGAAGGCGCGCATTCTAGGGGCGTGCCGTGGTCTCCACAAGCAAAGCCGCGTGAATTTCCGCAGGCGTCATCATCCGGTAGCCATCAGCCGGTCCGCCCGCAAGCAACGGTTCCCGACCAGACCGAGCCCGAAAAAGCCGCCATCGGGTCGATACAGGCGATAGCGACCCTCGGCCTCGGTGCGCGCGCCGAGCACGCGCCCGAATCGCAGTTCGGCCAGGGACGCCGTATCCAGCGCCAATGCCGGCAACTGACCGAGGGCTCGGTCGATCGGCAACAGGTGCACGCAGGGATCGACACAGTCGTTGAGTTCGTCCAATCCCAGCATCGGTTCCTGTTCGAACGGACTGACCCATAGCCGTCGCAGTGCCGACAGGTGCGCGGCCGAACCCAGCGCTCGTCCGAGATCGACCGCGAGACTGCGGATATAGGTTCCGGAACCGCAGGCGACCTCCAGTTCCAGCGCCTCGGGTGAATACGCGCGCACCTCGATGCGTTCGATCACGACCTCGCGGCTGGGCGCCTCCACCATCTGTCCCTGGCGCGCAAGCTTGTACAGCGGCACGCCATCGCGCTTGATCGCCGAGTAGACCGGCGGCGTCTGCCGGATCCGGCCGACGAAGCCGGCCAGTACCGCATCAAGTTCGGCGCGTGACACGAGCGGCAGCGCCGCGGTGGCCACGACGTCGCCTTCACGATCCGCGGTCGCCGTTTCGCTGCCGAAAGCGAGTGTCGCCCGATACGCCTTGCGTGCGGCGATGACGTGCTGGATAAACTTGGTCGCCTCGCCGAGGAAGATCGGCAACATGCCGGTGGCGAGCGGGTCGAGCGTGCCGGCGTGACCGGCCTTGATGCGATCAAAGCGCCGACGCACGCGCTGCAGGGCCGCATTCGAACTCAGGCCCAGCGGTTTGTCGAGCAGGACGATGCCATGCACTCGGTTCTATTCCGGCTCGCGCAGCAGCGTGTCGATACGCTCGCCGCGGTCGACCGAGTCGTCGTACTTGAAGTGCAGGGCCGGCACCGTGCGCAGCTCGACGCGATGCGCAAGCTCGCGCCGGAATTCCCAGGCCGCCTCGTTCAATTCCTTGACCGCCGGCTTGCCCTGCTCGCCGCGCAAGGCGGTCACGTACACCGTGGCGTGCGCAAGATCACGCGTCACCTCGACATCGGAGACCGACACCGAGGGGATCAGCTTGTCGCGCACGGCATCATGCACGAGCGCGCCGATCTCGCGGCGCAACAGCGCCGCGATGCGATCAGTTCGATGAAAGCCGGCGCGCATGGTCCCTGCTCCTTACAGCGTGCGCGCCACTTCGATGCGCTCGAAGCACTCGATCTGGTCGCCCGCCTTGACGTCGTTGTACTGCTTGACGCCAATGCCGCACTCCATGCCGTTGCGCACCTCTTCCACCGCTTCCTTGAATCGGCGCAGTGACTCGAGTTCGCCCTGGAAAACCACGACGTTTTCGCGCAACACGCGAATCGGCTTGTTGCGCTTGACCTGGCCCTCGATGACCATGCAGCCCGCGATCTGGCCAAACTTGGAGGAGCGGAACACGTCGCGCACCTGGGCGACACCGATGATCTCCTCGCGCACTTCCATGCCGAGCAGCCCGGTTGCCACCTGCTTCACCTGATCGATCACGTCGTAGATGATCGAGAAGTAGCGCAGGTCGAGGCCGTTGTCCTGAACGATCTTGCGCGCGGTGGCATCGGCACGCACGTTGAAGCCGATGATGACCGCCTTAGACGCTGCCGCGAGCGTTGCATCCGATTCGGTGATGCCGCCGACGCCGCTGGCGATGACGTTGATCTTGATCGCGTCGGTGCTGAGTCGGGTCAACGAGTCGCGTAGCGCCTCGACCGAGCCCTGCACATCGGCCTTCACCACCAGGTTCAGCGTACGCAAGTCGCCCTGGGTGACGCTTGACCAGACATCTTCCATCTTCGCCGACTGCTGCTTGACCAGACGCGTCTCGCGGCGCTTCTGCTCGCGTTGCTGGGCAACGTCCTTGGCCAGACGCTCGTCCTCGACCGCGATGAAGTCATCGCCGGCGTCGGGCACACCCGACAGGCCGAGCACAACCACTGGAATCGAGGGACCGGCGTCGCTCACCGGCCGACCGGCTTCGTCGAACATCGCACGCACGCGTCCATACTGGATGCCGCACACGAGGAAGTCGCCGCGATTCAGGGTACCGCTCTGCACCAACACCGTGGCCACCGGACCGCGGCCCTTGTCGAGGCTGGATTCGATCACCGTGCCGCTGGCGCGGCCGTCGGCCACGGCAGTGAGCTCCATCATCTCCGCCTGCACCAGCACCGCATCGAGCAGGTTGTCTACGCCCATGCCGGTCTTGGCCGATACCGGAACGAAAATCGTGTCGCCGCCCCACTCCTCCGGCACCACTTCGTGCTGGATCAGGCCCTGCTTCACGCGCTCCGGATCAGCATCCGGCTTGTCCATCTTGTTGACCGCGACGATCAACGGCACCTTCGCCGCACGTGCATGTTGCACCGCTTCGATGGTCTGCGGCATGACGCCGTCATCGGCCGCCACTACCAGGATCACGATGTCGGTCAGCTTGGCGCCGCGTGCGCGCATCTGCGTGAACGCGGCATGGCCGGGCGTATCCAGGAAGGACACGACGCCCTTGTCGGTCTCGACGTGATAGGCACCGATATGCTGGGTGATGCCACCGGCCTCGCCCGCGGCAACCTTGGTGCGGCGGATGTAGTCGAGCAGGGAGGTCTTGCCGTGATCGACATGGCCCATGATCGTGACCACCGGCGGACGCGTCGTGCGCTCGCCCTGCTGCTGATCCACTTGCGCCGCCAGCGCCGACTCGGCATCGGTCTCGGTCGCGCGCATGGCCTTGTGTCCGAGTTCTTCCACCACCAGCACCGCAGTGTCGTGGTCGATGCTCTGGTTGATCGTGGCCATCACGCCCATCTTGAACAGGGCCTTGACCACGTCGGCACCCTTCGACGCCAGTTTCGTCGCGAGATCGGCGACGACGATGCTCTCGCCGATCGCCACTTCGCGCACCATCGGCGCGGTCGGGCGCGAGAAGCCGCCGGAGACGCCGCTGTTGGTGTTGCCGCGGTCGCCGAACCGGAAATCCGGTTTGGACGGGCGCGGCTTCTTGCGCGGCCGCCGGGCATGGTCGCCCGGCAGGTGCAATTCACCCGCGGCGAAGCGCGTTGCGGCGCCGTCATCTTCGACCACATCGGTGACCACCATGCGATGGCTACCCTTGGCACCCTTGTGCCGGTGCGGCGGCTCGCTGCCCTTCGGGGCCTCCTTGCGCACCGGTGCCGGCGCCTTGTCCTCGATCTTCTTCGGAGCCTCGTGGTGGTGCTTCTTGCCCGCGCGCGCCTCCTCTTCCTCGCGCAGGCTGGCGGCCTCGACCTCGGCGCGCTTGGCCGCTTCCACGACCGCTTCCTCGGCACGCTGGCGATCTTCCAGCTCGCGCCGTTGCGCGTCGAACTCCGCGCGGCGCGCGGCATCCATCTCGCTCAGCCGCTTCTGCTCGGCGTCATTGCGCGCCTTGGATTCGGCCAGCAGCTTCAGCGCATTTTCCCGTTCCGGATCCACTTCCGGCGCCGCCTGCTGATCGTCGACCTCGCTGCGCTTGACGTAGGTGCGCTTCTGGCGGACCTCGACGTTGACGGTCTTGCCCTTGGCCGCGCCGCTCGACACGGTCAGCTCGCCGACCTGCTTGCGCTTCAGCGTGATCTGCTTGGGCGCGCCGGTTTCGACGGCCTCTTCCTTCTTGCCATGCGTGCGTCGCAGGAAGCCGAGCAGTTTGACCTTCTCGGTGCTGCTCACGACTTGATCCGCCGCGTCGAACTTCATTCCCGCTTCGGAAAGCTGCGCGAGCAGCTTGTCCGCGGTCATGCCGAGGACTTGCGCGAGCTGTTGTACGGTGACATCGGACATGCTGTGCCTCTTTGCGGCTTTCGCTGCGGCGTAATTACTGGAACCACGGCGCACGCGCCGCGAGGATCAAGGCGGCGGCGCGTTCGGCGTCCATGCCTTCGATGTCGGTGATTTCATCCGCAGCCAGTTCGGCCAGGTCTTCCTGGGTACGAATGCCGCGCTCGGCCAGAGCATAGGCAATGGTTTCGTCCATGCCGTCGAGTGCGAGCAGGTCTTCCGCTGGCTTGTGCGTCTCGACATCTTCCTCGGCCGCGATCATCTGCGTCAGCAGCGAATCGCGCGCACGCGCGCGCAGCTCGGCAACGATGTCCTCGTCGAACTCTTCGACGGCGAGCAGTTCGCTCTCCGGAACGTAGGCGATTTCCTCGATCGAAGAGAAGCCTTCCTGCACCAGGATCGAGGCGATCTCGGAATCGACTTCGAGTTTTTCGACGAACAGCGCGTGCCGTTTCCTGCTCGGCCTCACTCTTTTCCTGCACCTGGGCCTGGGTCATGACGTTGAGCTGCCAGCCGGTGAGCTTGCTCGCCAGACGCACGTTCTGGCCGCCGCGGCCGATCGCCTGCGACAGCTTGTCCTCGGCCACCGCCACGTCCATCGAGTGCTTGTCCTCGTCGACGATGATCGACTGCACCTCGGCCGGGGCCATCGCGTTGATCACGAACTGGGCCGGATTCTCGCTCCACAGGATGATGTCGACGCGCTCGCCGTTGAGCTCGTTCGAGACCGCCTGCACACGCGAGCCGCGCATGCCGATGCAGGCACCGATCGGATCGGTGCGGTGATCGTTGGCCTTGACCGCGATCTTGGCGCGGTCACCGGCGTCGCGGGCACAACCCATGATCGTGACCAGACCCTGGCCGACCTCGGGCACTTCGAGCTTGAACAACTCCATCATGAACTCGGGCGCGGTGCGCGAAACGAACAGCTGCGGTCCGCGCGCCTCCATGCGCACGTCATGCAGGTAGCCGCGCACGCGGTCACCGGCGCGCACGTTCTCGCGCGGGATCGCCTTGTCGCGCGCAATGAAGGCTTCGGCATTGCTGCCGAGATCGAGATAGACCGCGCCGCGCTCGACGCGCTTGACGATGCCGGTGACCAACTCGCCGATGCGATCGGTGTAGGCATCGACCACCTGCGCACGCTCGGCCTCGCGCACGCGCTGCACGATCACCTGCTTTGCGGCCTGTGCGGCGATGCGACCGAACTCTGCGTTTTCCACCGGTTCCTCAAGGAACTCGCCGACTTCGGCATCGGCCTTGACGTCGACCGCGTCCATCAGTCGCGTCTGGCGATCGGGCGACTCCATGACCACGTCGTCGGCGACCACTTCCCAGCGCCGGAAAGTCTGGTATTCGCCGCTGTTGCGATCGATGGCCACGCGCATTGCCACGTCGGCTTCGCCGTAGCGCTTTTTCGCCGCGGACGCGAGCGCCGCCTCCAGTGCGTCGAAGATGACCCCGCGCGCGACGCCCTTCTCGTTGGCAACCGCGTCCACCACCATCAGCATCTCTTTGCTCATCGCAACTCTCCAAGGCTCGCCTTCGCGGGCCGACGTGATCAGGATTTCTTCTTGCTCTTGCCCGGTTTCGCACCGCTCGGCTTGGGCGCCGGGTCAATGTCCGAAAAGTCCGGTACCAGCTTCGCCTTCTCGATATTCGAATGGGCGATTGCAACTTCGCTGCCGTCCTGGCTCAGGACGATGTGTTCGCCCTCGACGCGCACGATCGACCCCTGGAACCTGCGGCGACCGCCGACTGCAAGATTCACGCTCACCTTGGCCTGCTCGCCGATGAAACGCGCGAACTGCTCGGGTTTGAACAGCGGTCGATCGAAACCGGGCGACGACACTTCGAGCGTGTAGCGTCCGCTGATCGGATCGTTCACGTCGAGGATGCCGCTGATCTCTCGGCTGACCGCCTCGCAATCCTCAACCGTGACGTGTCGATCTTGCACATCGATGTAGACGCGCACCAGGCCGTTGCCGCGGCTGGCGACGAACTCGACGCCGAGGCACTCCAGCCCGAGCGAGGCGATCACCGGTTCGAACAGTTCGGTCAATTGTTCGGCATTCATCTCGTCTCCTGCAACGCAGGACTCCAAAAACAAAAATGGGCCCGTAGGCCCATCGCATCGTGCACGGTCCGCTTCCGTGCGCGCCGCGCAGCGTGACCGGAGTCACGCATGCGGTGCGAAAGAAAAGGGCCTCCGAAGAGGCCCTTTCCATGGATCATTGGTAGCGGGGGCAGGATTTGAACCTGCGACCTTCGGGTTATGAGCCCGACGAGCTGCCAGACTGCTCCACCCCGCATCAGGCGACGCGCACTATAGTGTCGGGCGTTGCGCAAAGCAACAAAAAACACCGTTTCAATTCAACTGGCAGCCACTGCGTTCAGGCACCAGGTCATCAACGGACCACCGAAGATGCCGAGCGCGATCAGCGCCAGCACGTTGCCAGACAACACCAGGCGGAAACCGAGATCGGCATCGGCAATCACCGGCGCGTTGCCGACCGGCTGGTCGAAGTACATCACCTTGATGACGCGCAGGTAGTAGAACGCCCCGATCACCGCGCACACGCCCGCGACCAGCGCTAGCCACAGCGCGTCGGCACGCATGACCGCCTTCAACACCTGCAGCTTGGCCAGGAAACCAACGAACAGCGGCACGCCGGCGAACGAGGCCATCACCGCCAGCATCAGGAAGGCGTAGAACGGATTGCGCTGGTTCAATCCGCGAAAATCGTCGATTTCCTCGGCCTCGAATCCGGCCCGTGACAGCAGCACGATCAACCCGAACGCGGCGACCACGGTGATCGAATAGGTGGTGGCATAGAACAGCGCTGCAGCGAAACCGTCAGGGCCGCCGCCGATGATGCCGAGCAGCAGGAAGCCAACGTGGGAAATGGTCGAATAGGCGAGCATGCGCTTGAGGTTGGTCTGCGCGATCGCGACGATGTTACCGATCACCAGCGACAGCACCGCCAGCACCGACAGCATCGCCGCCCAGTTCGCCCACAGCGACGGCGTACCGAAGCCGTTGTCGAGCAGACGATAGGCCATGCCGAATGCGGCGACTTTGGGCGCGCTGGCGACGAACAAGGTCACGCCGGTGGGCGAACCCTGGTAGACGTCAGGCACCCAGGCGTGGAACGGTGCGGCGCCGAGCTTGAAGGCGACGCCGACGACGAGGAACACCAGACCGAAGCGGAGCAGATCCGGATGCAGCATGTTGCTCGACGCCATCGCGCGAATGCCGCCGAGGTCGAGGGTACCGGTGGCGCCATAGACCATGCTCATGCCGTACAGCAACAGCCCCGAGGCCAGCGCGCCGAGCACGAAATACTTCATCGCCGATTCCGACGACAAGGGGCTGTCGCGGTTCAACGCGACCAGCGCGTACGAGCACAGCGCCAGCAGTTCCAGCCCGAGATAGGCGCTGAGCAGATTGCCGGCGGACACCAGCAGCATCATGCCGATCACCGCGAACAGGCTGAGCGTGTAGAACTCGCCCTGGAACAGGCCGCGCGGCTTCAGATGCGGTCGCGCATAGACAAAAGCGAGCGCACTGCTGCCGAGGATGAACAGCTTGCACAGCTCCGCCACCGGGTCGCGCAGGTACATGCCGCCAAAGGCGGTGCGCGCCAGCGAATCATCGCCGCTCGAACGCCAGACCAGCACGCCCGTCACCAGCAGCGAGCCGATCGCCAACCAGTGCGTGACCGAACGCTGCGCCTGCGGGATGAACAAGTCCGCCATCAGGATGACGAAGGCGGCGGCGAGCAGGAACATCTCCGGCAGCATCACCCGGATGTCGGCCATCGAGATCGCGATTTCGACTGCATTGTGGACCATGTCGCGAACTCCTCAGACCTTCACGCGCATCAGTTGCTCGACGACACTGCCGAGCGATGCGTTCATCAGATCGGTCAGCGGCGCCGGCCACAGACCCAACAGCAGCGTGGCCGCCGCGAACCCGCCGAGCACGATCGCCTCGCGCCCATTGATGTCCTGCAGCGTCTTCACGTGTGCGTGTTGCGCCTCGCCGAAGATCACCCGCTTGACCATCCACAAGGTGTACGCCGCACCCAGGATCAGGGTCAGCGCAGCGGTTGCCGCGATCCACGGCTTGGCCTGGAAGCTGGCGAGAATGACCATGAACTCGCCAACAAAACCCGAGGTACCGGGCAGGCCGCTGTTTGCCATCGCGAAGAACACCGCGAAGAAGGCGAACCAGGGCATGCTGTTGGCAACGCCGCCGTAGTCGCCGATCATGCGGCTGTGCACGCGGTCGTAGAGCACGCCGACGCAGGAGAACAGCGCCGCCGAGATGAAACCGTGCGAGATCATCTGCACCATCGCACCCTGCAGCGCCAGTTGCGCGGCGCCCATGTTGCCGGCGTCGCGCGCCAGCATCAGCGGCAGGAACGCACCCAAGGTCACGAAGCCCATGTGCGAGATCGACGAATACGCGATCAGCTTCTTCATGTCCTGCTGCACCAGCGCGACGAAACCGATGTAGACGATCGCGATCAGCGACAGCGCGATCACCAGCCAGGCGAACTCGTGCGATGCGTCCGGCGTAATCGGCAGTGCGAAGCGCAGGAATCCGAAACCACCGATCTTCAGCATGATCGCGGCCAGGATCACCGAACCGCCAGTGGGCGCCTCGACGTGCGCATCCGGCAGCCAGGTATGCACCGGGAACATCGGCACCTTGACCGCGAACGCGAGCAGGAACGAGAAGAACAGCCAGGTCTGCTCGCTGCGCGACAGCGGATATTGGGCCAGGAACGAAAGGTCGAAGCTGCCTGACTTGAGGTACAGGTAGATCAGGCCGATCAACATGAAGATCGAGCCGAGAAAGGTGTACAGGAAGAACTTGATGGTCGCGTAGACGCGCCGCGGCCCGCCCCAGACGCCGATGATGATGAACATCGGAATCAGCATCGCCTCGAAGAACACATAGAACAGCAGTGCATCGAGCGAGCAGAACACGCCGATCATCAACCCCTCGAGCACCAGGAACGCGGCGTAGTACTGATGCACCTTGTCGTCGATCGCATCCCAGGCGCCGATCAGCACCAGCACCGTGGTAAATGCAGTCAATGCGATCAGCGCCACCGCCACGCCATCGACACCGACGTGATAGTTGACGTTCAGCGCCTCGATCCAGGGCAGGTTCTGCACGAACTGCATGTTCGCCGCGGAGGCGTCGAAGCCGGTCCACAGCGGCACGCACAACGCCAGCGTCGCCACTGCGAACAGCAGCGCAATCCAGCGCGCCCGGTTGCTGTTGCTGCCGCCGGAGGCGAGGGTCGCGGCGCCACCGAGTACCGGCAGCGCGATCAGCCAGCTGAGCAAGTGAGTTGAGATCATCGACTATTCCTCACTCGATCCAGACGAACGCGCCAAGCAGCGCGATGAGCCCGAGGATCATCGCGAAGGCATAGTGGTAGAGGTAACCGGACTGCATCCAGCGCAAGATGCTGGCGGCCCGTTCGATCACCGCAGCGGAGCCGTTGACCATTGCGCCATCGATGATGGCGACGTCGCCGCCTCTCCACAGGCCGCGCCCCAGCAGCAGGCTTCCGCGTGCGAACACCGCCTGATAGAGGTCATCGAAACCGTACTTGTTCTCGAGGATGCGCGCCAGCGGCCGCAGCGCCGAGTAGATGCGAGCCGGCATCGTCGGATTGAACAGGTACAGATAAGTCGCCACGGCGAAACCGGAGAACGCCAGCCAGAACGGCAGCGAGGTCAGCCCGTGCAGCGCGAACGCGACCACGCCATGGAACTCCTCGGCGAAATGCCCGAGGCGCGCATGCTGCGGCTCGACCAGAATGGCGCCGGCGAAGAAATCGCCGATCAGCATCGGTTGCACAAAGAACCACGCGATCACCACCGACGGTATCGCCAGCAGGATCAACGGAATGGTGACCACCGCCGGCGATTCGTGCGGTGCATGGGCGAGATGGCCGGGCGTGTGGTGATCGTGGTCGTCGCCATGACCCTCGTGGCCGGCGTCGCCGTGATGCGCATCGACCACGAAGCGTTCCTTGCCATGGAAGGTCAAGTAGAGCAGACGGAATGAGTACAGCGCGGTCACGAACACGCCGAACAGCACCGCGTAGTGGGCGTAGGCGAAGGCGACGCCGCCTTGGTGTGCCGCGGCTTCAGCGGCGACGATGATCGCGTCCTTCGAGTAGAAGCCGGAGAACAGCGGCGTGCCGACCAGCGCCAGCGTGCCGATCACCGCCGTCCAGTAGGTCACCGGCAGGTATTTGCGCAGGCCGCCCATGTAGCGCATGTCCTGCTCGTGGTGCATGGCCATGATCACCGAACCGGCACCGAGGAACAGCAGGGCCTTGAAGAACGCGTGCGTCATCAAGTGAAACACCGCCGCCGAGTACGCCGACACGCCTAGCGCCACGGTCATGTAGCCGAGCTGCGACAGCGTCGAGTACGCGACCACGCGCTTGATGTCGTTTTGCACCAGGCCGATCAACCCGGTGAAGAACGCGGTCGTTGCGCCGATCACCGCAACCGTGGCCAGCGCCGTCTCGGACATCTCGAACAGCGGCGACATGCGCGCAACCATGAAAATGCCTGCGGTGACCATGGTCGCGGCGTGGATCAGCGCCGAGATCGGGGTTGGGCCTTCCATCGAGTCCGGCAGCCAGACATGCAACGGCACCTGCGCCGACTTGCCCATCGCGCCGATGAACAGCAGGATGCAGATCACCGTCGGCACCGCCCAGGCGTGCCCGGCGAGCAGCTCGATGGTCTTGCCATCGATCGCCAGGCGATTGGTGAATACCGTGGCGTAGTCGAGGGTGCCGAAGTACATCAGGATCGCGGCGATGCCGAGCAGGAAGCCGAAGTCGCCGACGCGGTTGACCAGGAACGCCTTCAGGTTGGCAAAGATCGCGCTTGGCTTCTTGAACCAGAAGCCGATCAGCAGGTACGAGACCAGACCCACCGCTTCCCAGCCGAAGAACAGCTGCAGGAAGTTGTTGCTCATCACCAGCATCAGCATCGAGAAGGTGAACAGCGCGATGTAGCTGAAGAAGCGCTGGTAGCCGGGGTCTTCGGCCATGTAGCCGATGGTGTAGATGTGCACCATCAACGAAACGAAGGTGACCACCACCATCATCATCACGGTGAGACGGTCGATCAGGAATCCGATGTGCGCCGAGTAACCGCCGATGTCGAACCAGGTGTAGAGGTTCTCGTTGTAGCTCGGCATGCCGTCGAACGCGACCAGCTTGAACACGTACAGCGACAGCAGGCAGGACACCGCGACGCCACCGATGGTGACGATGTGCGAACCGCGACGCCCGATCTGGTTGCGCAGGAAGCCGGCGACAATCGCGCCGAGCAGCGGCGCCAGCGCAATGGTCAGGAGAATTGGACTGAGGGATGTGGCCTGCATCGGATCAACCCTTCATCGTGTCGAGTTCTTCGACATTGATCGTGGCGCGGTTGCGGAACAGCAGCACCAGGATCGCGAGACCGATCGCCGACTCCGCCGCTGCCACGGTGAGAATGAAAAACACGAAGATCTGGCCGCCGGCGTCGCCGAGGAAAGCCGAAAACGCGACGAAGTTCATGTTCACCGCGAGCAGCATCAGCTCCAGCGCCATCAGCAGGATGATGACGTTCTTGCGATTGATGAAGATGCCGGCGACGCTGACACAGAACAGGATGGCGCCGAGCACGAGGTAGTGGCCGAGCGTGATCATGCCTGCTTGCTCCCGTTGCCGCGCGCCAGGTCGACCAGATGCAGGCGGTCGGCCTTGCGCGTCGCTGCCTGCGCCGTCGGGTCCTGGGTGCGCACGTTCGGGCGCCGCCGCAGGGTGAGTGCGACCGCAGCGACGATCGCCACGGTCAGGATCACCGCAGCGATTTCGAACGGCAAGATGTAATCGGAAAACAGCGTGCGGCCCAGCCATTCGGTGTTCGAAAGGCCCTGCTCGGCAGCGGCATCGCGCACCGGCCCGCCGGCCATCAACTTGCGCGCACCCATCAGGCCGACCAGCTCCGCGAGCATGACCGCCGCGACCACCAGACCGGCCGGCAGATAGCCGGTGAAGCCTTCGCGACCGGGCAGCGTCTTGATGTCGAGCATCATCACCACGAACAGGAACAGCACCATCACCGCGCCGACATAGACCAGCACCAGGGCGATGGCTAGGAACTCGGCGCGCAGCAGCAACCACAGGCAGGCGCAGGTGAAGAAAGTGAGTACCAGCGCCAGCGCGCAGTGCACCGGATTGCGCAGGGTCACCACCGCGAGGCTGGCCGCGACCAGGACCGACGCGAAGAAGTAGAACAGCAGGGCTTCGAAGGACATGCGGGCTCCTCAGCGATACGCCGCGTCTTGCTGACGCGCGGCCGCGATCTCGGTCTCGAAGCGGTCACCGAGCGCAAGCAGCTTCTGCTTGCTCAGGATGTTCTCGCCGCGATGCTCGAAATGGTATTCGTGGACATGGGTCTCGACGATCGAGTCGACCGGGCAGCTCTCCTCGCAGAAGCCGCAGAAGATGCACTTGAACAGATCGATCTCGTAGCGCGTGGTACGGCGCGAGCCATCGGCTCGCTGCTCGGAATCGATGGTGATGGCGAGCGCCGGGCACACCGCTTCGCACAACTTGCAGGCGATGCAGCGCTCCTCGCCGTTCGGGTAGCGACGCAAGGCGTGCAGGCCGCGGAAGCGGTTCGACTTGGGGATCGACTCTTCCGGGTAGCGCACCGTGTACTTGGGCGCGAACAAATACCTGCCGGTGAGCGCCATGCCCTTCAGCAGCTCGATCAGCAGCAGACTCTTGAAATAGCGGACCACGGCGTTCATGCGTTTCCTCAGGCGTTCGGCACGAGCACGCCGGTGTAGACGAGCACACCGGTGACCATGACCCAGGCGATCGTGATCGGGATGAAGACCTTCCAGCCAAGACGCATGATCTGGTCATAGCGATAGCGCGGGAAGGTGGCGCGGAACCACAGGAATGAGAACGCGATGATGGCGACCTTGAGCGCCAGCCAGTGCGGTCCACCCGTGCCGATCCAGCCCCAGTCCTTAGGGAACGGCGACAGCCAGCCGCCCATGAAGAACAGCGGCACCAGGAACGACACCAGAATCATGTTGGTGTATTCGGCGAGGAAGAAGATCGCGAATGCCGAACCCGAATACTCGACGTGGAAGCCGGCAACGATTTCCGACTCGCCCTCGGCGACGTCGAACGGCGCGCGGTTGGTTTCGGCCACGCCCGAGATCAGATAGATCACGAACAGCGGGAACAGCGGCCACATGAACCACTCGCCGATGCCGAGATTGCCGGCCTGCGCCTGCACGATCTCGGACAGGTTCAGCGTGCCCGAGGCGATCAGCACGCCGACCAGGGCGAAGCCCATCGCGATCTCGTAGGAGATCACCTGCGCCGCCGCGCGCATCGCGCCGAGGAAGGCGTACTTCGAGTTCGAGGCCCAGCCAGCGAGGATGATGCCGTACACGCCCATCGAGGTCATTGCCAGCAGGTACATCAGTCCGGCGTTGACATCGGCATGCACCATGCCCTCGCCCGCCGGCACCACTGCCCAGGCTGCGAACGCCGGGATCAACGCCAGCATCGGCGCAAGGCGGAACAGGAACAGGTTCGACTTCGACGGGATGATCAGTTCCTTGAACAGCAACTTGAAGGTATCGGCGAACGGCTGCAGGATGCCCATGCCGATGTAGACCGGACCGCGGCGCACCTGCATCCAGCCGATCACCCAGCGTTCGGCGAGCGTGTAGAACGCGACCGCGATGATCAGCGGCAGGATCGGCAGCAGCAGGATCTTGAGGGTCAGCCACAGCGTCGGGAACTGCGCTGTGTAGCTGTTGAACAGGGACAGCATCTGGTCCATGTCAGGCCCTCGTCACGGTCAGGCGGGCACCGTTCGGTGCCAGTGCGGCGGTTTCCGAATGGCCGAGTTCGATCCAGACGCCGCCAACCGGCACGCGCGCATCGGCCACGGCCGGCAATTCGATACTGTTCACGCCATCCGACACCTTCGCCCGGCCACCGTCACTCAAGCCGGCAGCGAGGAAGTCGGCCGGGTTCAATGCGGCCTGCGCCGGGTTCGCCAGCGGCGTCGCCTGCAATGCCGGCGAGCGGCGCAGCACGGCATCGGACTTGTAGATCGGCACCGTCGCGATGCGGGTGAGGCCCTTGCCTGGTGCGACGAGCTTGCCCGCTTCCGAGCGCGTCGCCACCGCGCTGGACAGCATGCCGGCGATGCGTTCGCGCAGCTCGGAGAGTTCGGTGAAATCGAAACCCGGAAGACCAAGTGCCGCACCCAGCGCGCGCAACACACGCCAGCCAGGACGCGCTTCACCGGGCAACTTCGCGCCCGCAGCAACGACCTGCACGCGGCCATCGACGTTGACGTAACTGCCGTCGATTTCCGGCGCCAGTCCGATCGGCAGCACGGCGTGCGCGGTGCGACGCACGCCGGTACAGGCATAGCCACCCAGATAGACGTGGAACTCCGCGCCGCTTCGCGCTGCGTCGTAGGACTTCGAGCGCAAGGTATCCTGGGATCCGGCGTGGTGGACGATCAGCGCCTTGCGCGGCTGCGCCAGGATCTGCGCTGCAGCTGCCCCACCCTCACCCGGCAGCACGCCGACACGAGCCAGACCAACGCCGTTGGCACCCGAGGCGATTTCGTTGAACGCGGAGTTCGTGGCCTTGGCGATGAAGCGCGCCAATGCGCGCAAACTTGATGCCGCCGGGTGCTGCACGGCGAAGTCGCCGAAGATGAGCACCGAGCACCCGCTTTCGTGCAAGCGCCGGGCGATCTCGCGATGCGCGTCTGCAACCCTGGCATCGACGACCAGTGCCGAGATTGCGGCATCCGCGCCGACGCCGGCCAGTTCGGCAGCGGCCTTGGCCACCGCCGCGGTCTCGTCGAGCATCTGCCACGGCTCGACGATGCGCGCCGAGCGCGTGTCGAAGTGGAAATCGAAGTCCAGGGGATTGATCGCATCGATGGCAGCGCCGTGCTTCCATGCCTTGCGCACGCGGTGCCCGAGCAGCGGCTGGTCCAGGCGCGGATTCGAGCCGAGCAACAGGATCGCACCGGCCTTCTCGATCTCCGCAAGCGGCAGTTCGAAAGTGGCGCCGCCACTGCGATCGTCGGCATCGACCACGCGCAGGCGATGATCGATGTTGCGACTGCCAAGCCCGCGCAGGACTTCGGCCAGCAGGTAGCCTTCTTCGCTCGAAGCCATCGGCGCCAACAGCGCAGCGATCTGGTCGCCACCGTGCGCCGACTGCACGCGACTGAGGCCCGCAGCGACGAAGCGCAAGGCCTCGTCCCACGATACCGGCTTCAGCTCGCCGTCCGCACCGCGGATCATCGGCTGCGTTGCGCGATCATCGGCGTACAGCCCCTGGTGGCTGTAGCGGTCGCGATCGGACAGCCAGTTCTCGTTGATCGACTCGTTCGCGCGCGGCACCACGCGCAGCACTTCGCCGCGTCGGGTGTGCAGGAACAGGTTGGATCCAAGCGCGTCGTGGTATCCGATCGACTCGCGCGCGATCAGTTCCCACGCGCGCGCCCTGAAGCGGAACGGCTTGTTGGTCAGCGCGCCGACTGGGCAGACATCGATGATGTTGCCGCCGAGTTCGGACTCGATCGACTTGCCGATATAGGTGCCGATCTCGGTGGCCTCGCCGCGGCCGATGCCGCCAAGTTCCGAGGTGCCGGCGATCTCGCCCATGAAGCGGACGCAGCGCGTGCACAGGATGCAGCGGGTCATGTCGGTTGCGATCAGCGGCCCGATGTCCTCATCTGCGACCACGCGCTTGCGCTCGACGAAGCGGGAGACCGAGCGCCCGTAGCCCATCGCGACGTCTTGCAACTCGCATTCGCCGCCCTGGTCGCAGACCGGGCAGTCGAGCGGATGGTTGATCAGCAAGAACTCCATGACATTGCGCTGCGAGTTCAGCGCACGCTCGGAGCGGGTGCGGATCTTCATGCCTTCCATCACCGGGGTAGCGCAGGCCGGCACCGGCTTCGGCGACTTCTCGACGTCGACCAGGCACATGCGGCAATTCGCCGCGATCGGCAGCTTCTCGTGGTAGCAGAAGCGCGGCACCGAAATGCGCGCCTGGTCGGTGGCGTGGATGATCATCGAGCCCTTGGGCACCTGCATCGCCTTGCCATCGACCTCGACGTTCACCAGGTCGGGCGCGCTGCTGTTGGTGGGCTGCGCGCTCATGCCGCGACTCCGTTCTGCGCGTCGACCAACGAGCGCTTGTGGATGATGAAGTGTTCGAACTCGTGCCAGTAGTGGCGCAGGAAGCCCTGCACCGGCCACGCTGCGGCCTCACCGAAGGCGCAGATGGTGTGGCCCTCGATCTGTCCGGCGGCCTGCTTCAACATGTGCAGGTCATCCATCGTCGCCTCGCCGGCGACGATGCGTGTCAGCATGCGATACATCCAGCCGGTGCCTTCGCGACAGGGCGTGCACTGGCCGCAGGATTCGGCGTAGTAGAAACGCGAGATGCGCTGGCAGGCACGGACCATGCAAGTGCTGTCGTCCATCACGATGACCGCTCCCGAGCCGAGGCCAGACCCGGCCTTCTGGATCGAGTCGTAATCCATGGTGCAAGCCATCATCGTCTCCGCCGGCAACACCGGCATCGACGAGCCACCCGGAATCACCGCCTTGAGCTTGCGACCCGCTCGCACGCCGCCGGCCATCTCCAGCAGATCCTTGAACGGCGTGCCGAGGCGAATCTCGAAGTTGCCGGGCTTGGCCACATGGCCTGATACCGAAAACACCTTGGGCCCACCGTTGTTCGGCTTGCCAAGAGCGAGGAACCACTCCGGCCCATTGCGAATGATCGCCGGCACCGAAGCGTAGGTCTCGGTGTTGTTGATCGTGGTTGGCTTGCCATAGAGGCCGTAGTTGGCCGGAAACGGCGGTTTGAAGCGCGGCTGGCCCTTCTTGCCTTCGAGCGATTCCATCAACGCGGTTTCTTCACCGCAGATGTAGGCCCCGGCGCCGAGCGCCGCATGCAGGTCGACGTCGACGCCGCTGCCGAGCACGTTCTTGCCGAGCCAGCCGTGCTGGTAGGCGGCTTTGAGCGCTTCCTCGAAATGCTCGAACGGCTCATGGTGGAACTCGCCGCGCAGGTAGTTGTAGCCGACCGTCGAATTGGTCGCATAGCAGGCGATCGCCATGCCTTCGATCACCGCGTGCGGGTTGTAGCGCAGGATGTCCCGATCTTTGCAGGTGCCGGGTTCGGATTCGTCCGAATTGCACAGGATGTACTTCTGCCCGGCCGCATTGCGCGGCATGAAGCTCCACTTCAAGCCGGTCGGGAAGCCGGCGCCGCCGCGACCGCGCAGCGAACTTTGCTTGACCATCTCGATCACCTGCTCGCGCGGGATCTGCTCGGCGAGGATCTTGCGCCAAGCCTGGTAGCCACCGGCCTTCAGGTAGCTGTCGTAGCTCCACGGCGTGTCGAAATGCAGCGTGGTGAAGACGACGTTGTGTTCTTGCGGGGCGGGTCCGACGGCCATGGCGCTCTCACTTCAGTCCGTCGAGAATCTCGTCCACCGCAAGCGGCGTGAGTTTCTCGTGGTAATGCCCGTTGACGACCATCATCGGTGCGCAGGCGCAGGCGGCGAGGCATTCTTCTTCGCGTTTGAGATAGACGCGGCCGTCGGCGGTGGACTCGCCGAGCCGGATGCCGAGCTTGTTCTCGCAGTGGCGCACGATGTCCTCGGCGCCATTCAGCCAGCACGAAATGTTGGTGCACACGGCGACGTTGTTGCGTCCGACCGGCTTGGTCTCGTACATCGAGTAGAAGCTCGCGACCTCGTACGCCCACACTGCCGGCAGGTCCAGGTAACTCGCGACCGCTGCGATCAGCGCATCGGTGAGATGGCCGTGGTTCTGTTCCTGCGCCGCCCACAGCGCCTGCAGCAGCGCGGAACGCTTGCGCTCGGGCGGGAACTTCGCGCGCCAGTGCTCGATGTGCTCGATCGTGTGCGCGCTCAGCACGGACGTCGGATCGATGTTCCTGACCTGGTCGAAATTGCCGGTGGCTTTCATCTGGATTCCTGCATTCCGCTCAGCGATCGATCTCGCCGAAGACGACGTCAAAGGTGCCGATCAATGCGACCACGTCGGGCAACATGTGTCCGCGCACGATCTCATCCATCGCCGAAAGGTGGGCAAAGCCGGGTGCGCGCAGCTTCAGGCGGAACGGCTTGTTGGCGCCGTCGGCGATGATGTACGCAGCGAACTCTCCCTTGGGCGCCTCGACCGCGGCATAGACCTCGCCGCTCGGCACCGAGTAGCCCTCGGTGAACAGCTTGAAGTGATGGATCAGGGCTTCCATGTCCTGCTTCATCTCTTCGCGCTTCGGCGGCGCGACCTTGTAGTTCTGCAGCATCACCGGACCCGGGTTGCTGCGCAGCCAGGCGACGCACTGCTTCATGATCCGGTTCGACTGGCGCATCTCCTCGACGCGTACCAGGTAGCGGTCGTAGCAGTCGCCGTTCTTGCCGATCGGGATCTGGAAATCGAACTTGTCGTAGGCGGCATAGGGCTGCTTGCGGCGCAGGTCCCACTCGACGCCGGAACCACGCAGCATCGGGCCGCTCATGCCCCAGGCAAGCGCCTGTTCCGGCGAGACCACGCCGATGCCGACGGTGCGCTGCTTCCAGATGCGGTTGTCGGTGAGCAGGGTCTCGTATTCGTCGACTCGCTTCGGAAAATCGTCGGTGAAGGCGTCGAGGAAGTCGAGCATCGAGCCTTCGCGCCAACCATTGACGCGCTTCAGGTCGCGGCCCTTGGTCCACGGCGACTCGCGGTACTTCGGCATCTGCGCAGGCAGGTCACGATAGACGCCGCCGGGACGGTAGTAGGTCGCGTGCATGCGCGCACCGGACACCGCCTCGTAGCAGTCCATCAGCTCCTCGCGCTCTCGGAACGCGTACAGAAACAGGGTCATCGCGCCCAGATCGAGCGCGTTCGAGCCGAGCCACATCAGATGGTTGAGGATGCGCGTGATCTCGTCGAACAGCGTGCGGATGACCTGCGCCCGCTCCGGCGCCGCGATGCCGAGCAGCTGTTCGATGGCACGCACGTAGGCGTGCTCATTGCACATCATCGATACGTAGTCGAGACGATCCATGTAGCCGATCGACTGGTTGTAAGGCTTGGACTCCGCCAGCTTCTCGGTACCGCGATGCAGCAGGCCGACGTGCGGGTCGGCGCGCATCACCACTTCGCCGTCCAGTTCCAGGACCAGGCGCAGAACGCCGTGCGCGGCCGGATGCTGCGGGCCGAAGTTGATCGTGTAGTTGCGGATCTCTTGCATGCTCATTTCCCCGCCGCGGACTTCGCGGACTCGGTGCGCGCCTGCTCGTAGCGGGCGTCATCGCGCACCACGCGCGGCACACCGACGCGCGGTTCGATCGACACCGGCTCGTAGACGACGCGCTGCTTCTCGGCGTCGTAGCGCACTTCGACATTGCCGATCAGCGGGAAGTCCTTGCGGAAGGGATGCCCGACGAAACCGTAGTCGGTGAGAATGCGGCGCAGGTCCGGATGGCCCTCGAACAGGATGCCGAACAGGTCGAACGCCTCGCGCTCGAACCAGTTCAATCCACGCCAGACGCCGATCAGCGACGGCACCACTGGCAGATGCTCATCGGCAGCGAAACAGCGGATGCGCAAGCGGCGGTTGTGCGCAAGCGACAACAGGTTCACCACCACCGCATAGCGATTGTTCTTGTGCGCCGACTCGGGGCGCTCCGACCACTTGAATCGTCCCGGTCCGAAGCCTTCCACGCCACGCGAGAAGCCCTCGCCGGAGACATCGCTGGTATCCCATTCGGCATCGCCAAAACCGAGATAATCGACTCCGCACAGGTCCAGCGCCTGCTCGAAGCGGAACCCGGGTTCGTCGCGCAGCGCGCGTGCAACATCCAGCCAGTGCTCGGGCTTGATCTCCAAGGTCGGCACATCGACCGCGTCGATCAAGCACAGGATCTGGGCGGCAAAGCGCTCGCGCAGGCGGTCGGAGAAGCTGGTCGCGGCTTCGTTCATGGATCCACCTCAGCGCGCGATGATGGTGTTGGTTTTGCGGATCTTCTTCTGCAACTGCAGAATGCCCCAGATCAGCGCTTCGGCCGTCGGCGGGCAGCCGGGGATGTAGATGTCGACCGGGACCACCCGGTCGCAGCCGCGCACCACCGAATACGAGTAGTGGTAGTAGCCGCCGCCGTTGGCACACGAGCCCATCGAGATCACCCACTTTGGTTCCGGCATCTGGTCGTAGACGCGGCGCAACGCCGGCGCCATCTTGTTGACCAGGGTGCCGGCGACGATCATCACGTCGGACTGGCGCGGCGACGGGCGAAACACCACGCCGTAGCGATCGGTGTCGAGGCGCGAGGCACCGGCCTGCATCATCTCGACCGCGCAGCAGGCGAGCCCGAAGGTCATCGGCCACATCGAACCGGTACGCGCCCAATTCACCAAGGCATCCATCGACGCCACCGCGAAGCCGCGCTCGATCAGCGGGTTCGATGCGTCCGGGCGCAGGATGTCGTCCACTTCCCCGATCGGCTCGGGATTGTGGAAGAACGAGGTTTTCACTCCCATTCGAGGGCTCCTTTCTTCCAGACGTAGACGAAGCCCAGCACCAGCAGGAGCAGGAACATGCCCATCTCGATGAGTCCGATCAGACCGATGTCGCGAAACACCACGGCCCACGGAAAAATGAACGCGATTTCAAGATCGAAGACGATGAACAGGATCGCCATCAGGTAGTAGCGCACATCGAACTTCATGCGCGCGTCCTCGAAGGCGACGAATCCGCACTCGTACGGTGCGTGCTTGTCCGCGCCCGGACGTTTCGGGCCGATGATGGTGCCGATCGCGAGCAATGCCGCTGCGATGACCGCCGCCAATCCGAGAAACAGCAGCACCGGCAGGTATTCGGACAGTTCCATGGGTCGTCCCGCTCTTGTTTGCTTCGTTCTTCGCGCTTCTGAAAAAAAAGCCGCGATGCGGCTTCTTGTTCGGTCTGGTGCCCAAGGGGGGACTCGAACCCCCACGACTATCGTCGCTACCACCTCAAGGTAGTGCGTCTACCAATTCCGCCACCTGGGCATTCGTTCATTGTAGCCGGTCGGAGACCTCAGTTAGAAGACTCCACCGGCTTGGTTTCGCCTTCCACTTCCGCTTTTGGCACTTCCACATCGGCGCTCGCTGCGGGCACGCTGGCATCGGCTGCGGCGGTGGGCACATCGCTTGCCGCGGCCGGTGCCACCGGCACTTCGGGGGAACCCGTGACGGGCGCCTTGGCATCGCCGGCGGGTGCTTCGGTCTGGCCCATCACGCCCAAATCGGCCGCACCCGGCACGGCCTTGGAATTGCGGCTGATGTAGACGCCCATGCCGATGCTCAGTGCGAAGAACAGCACCGCCAGCCACTTCGTCGAAATGCTGAGGAAGTTGGCTGATCCGCGCGAGCCGAATACCGTGGCCGAGGCGCCGCTGCCGAAACCGGAACCCGCCTGCGCGCCTTGGCCGCGCTGCAGCAGGATCAGGCCGATCATCGCCAGCGCGACGACGACATACAGCGCCAGCAGGATCTTGAGACCGAGTTCAAAGCTCATTTCGATTTCCAGGAAGGGTTCAGTGGGCCGCGGCGCGGATGATCGCGACGAAATCGTCGGCGACCAGCGACGCTCCGCCGATCAGTCCGCCGTCGATGTCCGTTTGCCCGAACAGTGTCGCCGCGTTGCCGGGCTTGACACTGCCGCCATACAGAATGCGCAGCGAGCCGGCGATGCTAGCAGAACTCGCGGCGACGATGCCACGCAACAGCGCGTGCACGGCCTGGGCCTGCTCCGGCGTGGCGGTACGGCCGGTGCCGATCGCCCACACCGGTTCGTAGGCGAGCACGGCGTTCGCGAACGCATCGGCTCCCGCGGCTGCGAGTACCGCGCGCAACTGCGCACCCACCACCCCATCGGTTTCGCCGGCGTCGCGTTGCGCCAGCGATTCGCCGACACAAAGTACCGGCGTCAGCCCAGCCGCCTGCACTGCGAGAAACTTCGCCGCAACCAAGGCATCGCTCTCGGCATGGTACTGGCGTCGCTCGGAGTGCCCGAGGATCACGTAGCGGCAGCCGCATTCCTTGAGCATCGTCGCCGAAACTTCTCCGGTGAACGCGCCCGCGGCATGCGCGCTCGCGTCCTGGGCGCCGACGGCGATGGTGGTCGCCACTGCGAGTGCCGGCGGCAGGTAGGGATAGGGCGGCATCACTGCGACCTCTACACCGGGAAACGGACCGGCGGCCTCAATCGTGCTCAGCAGATCGCGCACCATCGCGAACGACCCGTGCATCTTCCAGTTGCCGGCGATCAGGGGGCGACGCATGGCCGAGGCTCCGTTGCAGGGGCGCGCAGGATAGTCTTGCGCCCTCCCCCGGCAATTGATCTCGCTCATGTCCAGTGCATTCGAATGGCGCGGCCGCCGCGCCCTGGTAACCGGCGCTTCCGCCGGCATCGGCCAGGCCTTCGCCGAAATACTTGCCGCGCGCGGCTGTGCGCTGGTGTTGACCGCGCGGCGTCTGGACCGGCTCGCTGCCTTGGCGACGAACCTGCGCGATCGCCATGGCGTCGATGTCGTCTGCATCGCCGCGGATCTGGCCGAGGCCGACGCCGTCGCCGCCATCTGCAGCGAATTGCAGGCACGGGCGCTGGCGATTGATGTGCTGGTGAACAACGCCGGCTTCGGCGTGCCCGGTGGCTACCATCGCAGTGACTGGCCGACGCAGTCGCGCTTCCTCAAGGTGATGGTCGAGGCACCGGCGGAACTGGTGCATCGCCTGCTGCCCGGCATGCGCGAGCGTCGCTGCGGCGCAATCCTCAACGTCGCATCGCTCGCCGGGCTGGTGCCGGGATCGGCCGGCAGCACGCTGTATGGCGGCGCCAAGGCGCTGCTGGTGCGCTTCTCGCAATCGCTGGCACTGGAAAACCGCGACTGCGGCATTCGCGTGCAGGCGCTGTGCCCGGGATTCACCCACTCCGAGTTCCATGACGTGACCGGCGCTCGCGCCCTGGTCAGCCGGCTGTCTCCGCGTTACTGGATGAGCGCGCAAGCCGTGGTCGAAGAGTCACTGGCCGCGCTCGATCGCGACCAGGTGCTGTGCGTGCCCGGACGCATGAACCGGTGGCTCAAATTCGTCGCCAAGCATCTGCCTGACCAGATGGCGCTGCGCCTGGTCGGACGCCGCTCCCGGCAGTTTCGCGAGTTCGACTAGGAACCTGCCCAGATCAGCCTGCGGCCGCCAGCACCGTCGCCGCCAGCGATTGCGCGATGCGTTCGACCAGCGCCACATCGTCGGCCTCGACGGTAACGCGGATCACCGGCTCCGTCCCGGATGCGCGCAACACCAGCCGCCCGCGACCGGCCAGCGATTCCTCTGCGCGTGCGCGTGCATCGACGACCAAAGCATGTTCCAGCGGCCGCGCCCCGGCGCCGTAGCGCACGTTCACCGTCTGCTGCGGAAAACGCGGCATCGCACGTCGCCAGTCGCCGGCGCGGCGTCCGCTTGCGGCCAGTGACTCCAGCACCAGCAGGGCCGCAATCATGGCGTCGCCGGTGCCGGCGCGATCAAGGCAGAGCACATGGCCCGAGGCTTCGCCGCCGAGCACGCCGCCGGTCTCGTGCAGGCGCTGATGCACATGACGGTCGCCGACGTTGGCGCGCGCGAATCCGATCTCGTGCGTGGCCAGCTTCAGTTCCAGCGCCATGTTCGTCATCAGCGTGCCAACCACCGGCCCACGCAGCCGCCCGCTGCGCTGCCACTCCACGGCGAGGATGTGCAGCAGGTCGTCGCCATCGAGGATTTCGCCGTCACCATCGACCAGCAACACGCGGTCGCCATCGCCATCGAAGGCGATGCCGAGATCAGCGCGCTGCGCCCGCACCTCGGCCTGCAGCGCCGCCGGCTCGGTCGAACCAACGCCGCGATTGATGTTGAGCCCGTCCGGACTGATGCCGATTGCGGTGACTGCAGCGCCGAGTTTCGAGAACAGCCGTGGTGCCAGCTTGTAGGTTGCGCCGTGGGCACAATCGAGCACCAGGCGCAGGCCATCGAGCCGGAACCGCGGCGGCACCGAGGCGGCAACGAACCCGAGATAGCGCTCGTCGGCATCGTTCATGCGTACGGCACGCCCGAGTCGTTCCGGCGCCACTGTCTGCATCTCCATCGCGAGCGCCGCCTCGATCGCATGTTCGACGTCGTCGCCGAGTTTCTCGCCGCGCCCGGAAAAAAACTTGAAGCCGTTGTCGTGATGCGGATTGTGCGAGGCACTGATGACCACGCCGGCACAAGCGCCAATGGTCTGGGTGAGATGCGCCACGCCGGGCGTCGGCATCGGCCCGAGCAGGCGGACATCGGCGCCGGCGGAAATCAGCCCCGCTTCCAGCGCCGATTCCAGCATGTAGCCGGACCGGCGCGTGTCTTTGCCGATCACGACCACGCCACCCTCGGATTTCGCCAGCACGCGCCCGGCGGCATGACCGAGCCGCAACGCGAACTCCGCGGTGATCGGGGTCACGCCAACCTGACCGCGAATGCCGTCGGTACCGAACCAGTGCTTGCCGCTCATGCGTCCCGATCCTTCATGCGTTGGCGAAAGCATAGGCGAGCACGTCGCCCAGGTCATCCGCGCCGAGCATCGCCTGCAGCAGCCGCTCGATGCCGAGCGCCACGCCGGCGCAGTCCGGCAACTGCGGCAGCGCCGCGATCAGACGCAGGTCAATCGCGACTTCAGGCTGGCCGCGAGCACGTCGCACCGCGAGATCAGCCCCGAAGCGCCGCCGCTGCTCGCGGGCGTCGTTGAGCTCGTGATAGCCGTTCGCCAGCTCGCGCCGACCGAGGTAGCACTCGAAGCGCTCGGCGACCAGCACGTCGCCGCGCTCAACCACCCGCGCCAGCGCGCACTGCGATGCCGGGAAGTCGTGCACGACCAGTGCCGCGTCGGCATCCATCCGCGGCTGCAGTTGGTGCGTGACCAGCAGGTCGAGCCAGTCGTCACGCACCAGGTCCTTGGCCATCGATGCGCACGTTGCCGAGTGCCTGTTGCAACTCCGTGTTCGAGGCGAGGAACGGGTCGAGGTCGATCTCGGCGCGAAACCAGTCGCGGTAGCAGATCGTGCGCCGTTCCACGCTGCGCCCGACCATGGCCATCGCCATCGCGACCAGATCCAGCACTTCGCTGGCCAGCGCGCGGTGGTCGATGCCAACGCGGTACCACTCCAGCATCGTGAACTCGGGATTGTGCGTGCGTCCGGCCTCGCCATTGCGGAACACCCGCCCGAGTTCGTAGCAGTCGCCAACGCCCTCGGCCAGCAGTCGCTTCAGCGGAAACTCGGGCGAAGTCCGCAACCAGCGCCGCGCCGCGCCGGCTTCGACATGCCCAGCGAACGTGGTGCGGAAGCTCTCGATGTTCGGATCGGTGTTGCCGGCGGCAGAGAGGATCGGCGTCTCCACTTCCAGCACGCCGCGCTCGGCAAAAAATGCGCGCAGCGTCGCGTACAACTCGGCGCGCAGATGCAGCGCCCGCAGGCGATCGGCGTGCATGGCTCAGGCGCCGTGCTCGGCCAGCAAGGCCAGCAGCGCGTCTTCGTCGAGCACCGCGATGCCGAGCGCCTGTGCCTTGTCGAGCTTGCTGCCGGCTTCGCTGCCTGCGACGACGAAACTGGTCTTCGCCGACACGCTGCCCGAGACCTTGGCGCCCAGGGCTTCCAGGCGTCCCTTGGCTTCGTCTCGCGTCAGCGCGTTCAGGCTGCCGGTGAGCACGATGGTCTTGCCGAGCAAGGGCCCGGCTGCGGCCAGCGGCTCGCCCTCGTCCCACTGCACGCCGCGCACGCGCAGCAGCGCGATCACTTCGCGCTGATGCGGAGCCGCAAAGAACGCCGCGATGCGCGAGGCCACCACGGGTCCGACATCGGGCGCGCTCATCAGGTCCGCCTCGCTTGCAGATGCGATCCGATCGAGTGCACCGAAATGCCGCGCCAGGGTCTTCGCAGTCGACTCACCGACGTCGCGGATGCCGAGTGCGAACAACAGGCGAGGCAAACTGGTCTTACGGCTGGCGTCGATCGCCGCCAACAGGTTTTCGGCCCAGCGGCTCGCGACCTTGCCCTTCTTCACGGTCTCCGGCACCACGCCATCGCGCTCATCGGCGCGACGCTTCATCTCCAGCAGTTGCTCGAGCGTCAGCGCATACAGGTCGGCGACATGATGCACGTAGCCGAGATCAACCAGGTTCTCGATCCAGGCGTCGCCCAGGCCTTCGATGTCCATCGCCCGTCGTGACGCGAAATGGCGGATCGATTCCTTGCGCTGCGCCGGGCAGACACCGGTGCCAGTGCAACGCAGCACCGCCTCGTCGCCTTCGCGCGCGAGCTGCGAGCCGCACTCGGGACAGGCATTCGGCATCTCGAACGGCATGGCGTCAGCCGGACGCGAATCCAGCACCACCGCCACCACTTCCGGGATCACGTCGCCGGCGCGGCGCGCGATCACGGTGTCGCCGACACGCACGTCCTTGCGGCGTACTTCGTTTTCGTTGTGCAGGGTGGCATTGGTCACGACCACGCCGGCAACCTGGACCGGACGCAAGCGCGCGACCGGCGTGATGGCGCCGGTGCGGCCCACCTGCACGTCGATCGCCTCGACCACGGTTTGTTCCTCGCGCGCCGGGAACTTGTGCGCGATCGCCCAGCGCGGGGCACGTGAGACGAAGCCAAGTTCGCGCTGCGCCGCGATGTCGTCGACCTTGTACACCACACCGTCGATGTCATACGGCAAGTGGTCGCGTTGCTCGCCAATGCGCCGGTAGTACGCCAGCAGGCCATCGAGCCCGACGGCGCGATCGGCCTGCGGACACACTGGCAATCCGTAGCGGCGGAAGTCTGCGAGCATCGCCGTGTGTGCCGCCCAGTCGGCCTCTGGCTCGATCTTGCCCAGCGCGTACGCGAAAAATGCGAGCGGGCGCGAAGCAGCCACTTTCGGATCGAGTTGTCGCACCGACCCCGCCGCGGCATTGCGCGGATTGGCGAGCGTGCGCTCACCACGTTCGCGGGCGCGCTGGTTGAATGCTTCGAACGCGGCGCGCGGCATGTACACCTCGCCGCGCACCTCCAGCACGCGCGGCCAGTCGGCTCCGAACAGGCGCAAGGGCACCGACGGAATCGTGCGCACGCTGTGGGTCACGTCTTCGCCGGTACTGCCATCGCCGCGGGTCGCGGCGCGGGCAAGCACACCGTCGACGTAGCGCAGGCTGATCGCCAGCCCATCGATCTTGGGTTCGACCGAGAACGCGATGTCCTCGCGGCCGAGCTTGTCGGCGATGCGGCGAAAGAAGTCCTGTGCATCCTCGTCGCTGAAGGCATTGCCGAGACTCAGCATCGGCACGTCGTGACGCACTTCGGCGAAGCCGCCCGCGACGACGGCGCCGACGCGCTGGGTCGGCGAGTCCGCACTGACCAGATCGAGATGCGCGGCTTCCAGCGCCTGCAATTCACGCAGCAAGGCATCGAAGGCGCTATCGGAAATCGTCGGCGCGTCGAGCACGTGGTAGCGATGATTGTGGGCCGCGATCTCGCTGCGCAATTGCGCGACGCGCTGCGCGGCCTCGGCATGGGGAGCGGCGCGGCTCACGCGATCACCAAGTCTTGCGGATGGTGTTCTTTTCCTGCGCGCGGTCGTAGGCACGCAGCTCGTCGCGCAGGTGCTGGATGCGCTGGCGGCCGAGCGCATTGCGCTCCTCGTCGAGCACCTGCCCGCCCAACAGCTCGGCGAGGCGCTGCGCAGTCGGCAACATCGCGTCCCAGGCATCGAGCGCGGACTGCGCATTCGGCAGCACCATGAACAGCGACAACCCGGGCGTACGCAGCGACTGAATCTGTGCCATGTCAAAGCGACCCGGCCGAACCATGTTGGCGACGCTGAATACCGCGCCGTACTCCGAAGTCGTGGCCGGCATGCGGTGGAAGATGCCGAGATGGCCGTAGCGCAATCCGGTCTTCTCGGCGGCGACGATGATGTCGCTACCGGCGAAGGCATGGCCTTCCGGCGCTGCCACGTACACGGTCACGATGCGATCGCTCTTGTCGAGCGAGCGAGCGCCGTCGTTGGATTCGACATGGGCCAGCACCGGCGGCACGGCCGGGGACACGGATGGCGGCACGTCGATCTGCAACTCAGCCTGTTGCGGCTCGGGTTCGTCGCGCATCGGCGCCGCGCCCCTTGCCACTTCCGACTCGGCGCCTTCGCCCTGGATCTCGCGTCCAAGACGCGCCAGCTCGGCGGCCAGTTCGGGATCGAGATCCGGCCTTGCGACTGCGCGCAGGTCACCGATCTGCGGCTCGGCGCGTTCGCCTCCCTGCTTGGCTGGCATGCGCCGACCCTGCGGTGGCGCCGACCGCCGTCCGTTCCAGTAGATCAGACCCAGGATGAGCGCACCGACGATGGCGAGGATGATGCGCAGGGTGTTTGCGTCCATGGGGCCTCCCTACGCCGCGCCGGCCAGCTTGGCCGCTTCGGCAAGGTCAACCGAGACCAGTCGCGACACGCCCGGCTCGCGCATGGTCACGCCGCAAAGCTGGTTCGCGGCTTCCATGGTCGCCTTGTTGTGGGTCACGAACAGGAACTGCACGCGTTCGCTCATCTCGCTGACCATGTTGCAGAAGCGGCCGACATTGGCTTCGTCGAGCGGCGCATCGACCTCGTCGAGCAGACAGAACGGCGCCGGATTCAGGCGGAAAATCGAGAACACCAGGGCGACCGCAGTCAGCGCCTTTTCACCTCCCGAAAGCAGGCTGATCGAGGTGACGCGCTTGCCGGGCGGTCGCGCCATGATCGAAACGCCGGTATCGAGCAAGTCTTCGCCGGTCAACTCCAGATAGGCATGGCCGCCGCCGAACAGGCGCGGGAACAGTTCCTGCAAACCAGTGTTGACCTTGTCGAAGGTCTCCTTGAAGCGCGTGCGGGTTTCCTTGTCGATCTTCTTGATCGCACCTTCGAGCGTCTCCAGCGCCTGGGCCAAGTCGGCATTCTGGGCGTCCAGATACTGCTTGCGCGTCGACTGCTCGGCGAACTCCTGGATCGCGGCCAGGTTTACCGGTTCGAGACGACGGATCTTCTGCTCGAGATCGATCGCTTTCGCTTCCCAGACCTCGACGGTTGCCTCCGCCGGCAGTTCCGCAGCGACCGTATCGCTGGCGAAACCAGCTCCGGCAATCGCCTCGGCGTGGCTGTCGGCGCGCATGCGCAGGCTCTGCTCCTCCAGGCGCACGCCGGACAGCTTCTCGCGCTCGACGGAGAGTTCGCGTTCGACGCGATGACGGTCCTGCTCCAGCGATCGGAACGCGAGATCGCAGGTTTCCAGGGCCTTGCGCGCCTCGATCAGGCGCCTGTCGACCAGCATGCGCTGATCGAGATAGGTGCGTAGTTCGGCATCCAGCTGCACCCCCGGGTCGCTTTGCGTGGCCATCTGGTCGGCCAATTCCGACTTGCGCGACTGCAGCGTCGCCAACTGCTGCAGCATGCGCCCGAGCGACTGTTCCAGCGAGGACAGCGCCGAACGCTTGGACTCCGTGCGCAAAGCCAACTGGTGCGCCTGCTCGGAAGCTTCGCGCGCTGCACCGCGTGCGTCCTCGCGGCGTTCCAGGAACTGACGACGCTCGCCGTCGAGGCGCACCCGCAGCTCTTCCTGGTCGCCCATGGCCATGACTGCGCTATCCAGTCGTCCGCGCGCTTCGCGCGCCTCGGCATCGACCTGTTCGATGCGCGCGCGCAGTTCGACCAGTTCGGCGTCGATCCGTGTCGTTCGTTGCTGTGCGGCTTCGAGCTTGCCGCGTTCGCTCTGGATCTGCCCGGCGATCTCGGACAACTGCCGATGCGAGAAATACAGGTCACGCTGGGCATCGTCGCGCGCACGCTCGGCTTCGAAGTTCGCCTGCTTCAGTTCTTCCTGGTGCGCGATCAACTCCTCGATCTGCGCGTCCAGGGTCTGGATGCTCTCACCCAGCGTTTGCAGCTCGCGCTCGCGCGCCAGCACGCCGCTGCCGGCCTGGCTGCCCTTGGCCACCCGCAGCCAATCGCGACCGAGCCACTCGCCCTCAGGGGTGACGACCGAGTCGCCGAGGCCGAGACCCGCCGCGATCTGCTTGGCCGCCGCAAGCGAGTCGGCGACGCGCACGCGATCGAGCTGGGCGATGGCCGCGGCCGGTCCCTGCACGCGCGCCGACAAACGATCGTCGCCACTGGCCGCGCCGTTGCGACCATCGAGAACGGTGATCTGGCCGTCCTGCAGGGACTCCAGCGCGTCGCCGAACTGGTGCGGTGCATCGCCAATCGCGGCTTCGAGCCAGCCGGCGAGCACGGTTTCCACCGCCCGCTCCCAGCCATCCTGCACGCGCAGCGACTCGCCGAGACGACGCGACTTGCCGAGCCCGACCGCGTCGAACCACGCGGCCGCGGCGTTCTTCTCCTGGCCGAGTGCCGCATGCTGCAGCGCCTCGAGCGAAGACAGCCGACCCTTGGCCGATTGCAGGCGACTGCGCGCGTCATTCAACTGGTGCTGCAGTTCGCGCGTCTGCTCCTGCACCTGGCCGAGAGCGAGCTTGCGCTCATCGAGCATCTGGGTCAGCTGCTCGACCTTCTCCCTGGTCTCTTCCTGGCGCAGTAGCATAGCTTCGGCGCCGTCGCTGAGCGTTGCCACATCCATCTTCCGGCGCTCGTCCTCGAGCTGGGCAAGACGATTCGCCGCATCCAGCGACTGCTTGTCGAGGAAGTTCAGGCGCGTGCGTTCGACCTCGGCGGCACGCGCGGCTTCGCCGCTGTCGCGCGCATAGGCATCCCAGCGCGACTGCCAGTCGACGATCGCGGCTTCGGCTACGCGCATTGCCTCCTGGCGATTCTCGGCCTCGATCTGCAGGGTTTCGATCTGCGGTTCGGACTCGGCAAGTGACTCGCGCAGCAGTTCGATCTGCTCCTGGTCGCCGCGGATGTGTTCGGCCACCTCGTTCAGCGCGGTGTCGGTTTCCTTCGCGGCGCGCTGCAGGCGCTCGGCGAGATCGCGGTTGTAGGTGATCTGCTGCTCGACGCGGGCGATCTCGCCGCCGACTCGATACAACTCGCCCTGCACCGTGTTGAAGTGATCGGTCGCTTCGATCTGCTTGCCGCGTTCTTCCTCGAGCCGCGCCTCGATCGCGCGTTGCTCGCTGGTCAGCTGTTCGCTGCGCAATTCGATCTGGCGCAAAGCCTGGCCGCGGGCATCGAGCTCGCCCTGCAGTTCGCGCAGGTGCAGCGCCTTGAGTTCGGCGTCGACGCGGGCATGCTCGGCCTTGAGCTTCTGGTAACGCTCGGCCTGCTTGGCCTGGCGATTGAGATGGTCGAGGTGCTTGTCGACTTCCTGGCGCAGATCGCTCAGGCGATCGAGATTTTCGCGCGTCGACTTGATGCGCGATTCGGTTTCCTTGCGGCGCTCCTTGTACTTGGAGATGCCGGCGGCTTCTTCGAGATGCAGGCGCAAGTCTTCAGGACGCGCTTCGACGATCTGGCTGATCATGCCCTGCTCGATGATCGAGTAGCTGCGTGCACCGAGGCCGGTGCCGAGGAACACGTCGACGATATCGCGACGGCGGCACCGGGCGTTGTTAAGGAAATAGTTCGACTGGCCGTCGCGACTGACCTGGCGCTTGATCGAGATCTCGTTGAAGTTCGCGTATTCGCCCTGGATGGTGCCATCGGAGTTGTCGAAGATCAGTTCGACCTGGGCACTGCCGACCGGCTTGCGCTGGCCGGAGCCGGAGAAGATCACGTCGGTGATGGCGTCGCCGCGCAGGCGGCTGGCCGCGCTCTCGCCCATCACCCAGCGGATGGCGTCGATGATGTTCGACTTGCCGCACCCGTTCGGACCGACGACGCCGGTCATGTTGGTCGGGAGATGAAGGGTCGTCGGATCGACGAAGGACTTGAAGCCGGAGAGTTTGATCGTCGAAAGTCGCATCGTGCGTGTTTCGTCATGAATTCGTGAGCGTCGGACGACGGACAAACATTCGTTTGCGGCACCAAGGTCGCTTCGCTACCTTTGCGCGCCCAACCGTATCCGAGAGAACGACCGTGTCGACCAAACCGTCGAAAACGCTGGAGACCTTCCCCAACCCACAGCCGGGCCGGGACTATACCATCCGGATGCGGATTCCCGAGTTCACCTGCGTCTGCCCCAAGACCGGACAACCGGACTTCGCCACCCTGCACCTCGACTATGTACCGGAAAAGACTTGCGTCGAGTTGAAGTCACTCAAGCTCTATATGTGGAGCTACCGCGACCAAGGCGCCTTCCACGAAGCAGTGACCAACCAGATTCTCGACGATCTGGTCAAGGCGACCAAACCGCGCTTCCTGCGCCTGACCGCCGAGTGGTACGTGCGCGGCGGCATCTACACCACCGTGGTCGCCGAGCACCGCGCCAAGGGCTGGAAGCCGGCGGCCAAGGTGGAATTGCCGTAGCCCCTACTTCAGCAGGGTCATGCCGTAGCGGCACGCGCCCTGGTCAAAGCTGGCCACCTGACTACAGCCGGCTTCACGTGCAATTTCGACCACCAGCGCATCATTGAAGCGATCGCCACGACCGTCGATGCGCATCAACGCACGAGCCACTGCGGTCCTGTGCTCGACCTGCAATTGCCGAACGTCGAGCAGCATGCGCAACAAGTTCAACCGCTCCGGGGCGGCGACACGGTACCGGCTGCGCAAGATCCAAAGGGTTTCCAGCAACACGGCGATGCTGATGAATCCCGGCTGACGATCCGATAGCTGATCCTGGATCAAGCGCGTCGCCAGCCTGGCCTGAACGGGCTCGTCCTGGACCAGATATCGCACGAGCACATTGGTGTCGATCCCGATCAACGCACCTTCTTCCGGCCCACGGCGCGTTCGAAGCGGAGTGCGGCCTCATCAAGGATGGCGTGCTCCATCTCCTGCAAGGTCACCGGTTTCGCGACGCGACCAGCGAAAATTCCGCGCAATTCACGAATGTCCCTGCGTCGCGGCAGGACGCGAAACCCGCCCTCGGCATCGCGCACGAAATCGACCTTGTCGCCTGCATCCAGACCCATCGATTCACGCACGTCCTTCGGCAGCGTGATTTGCCCCTTGCTGGTTACCGTGGCAGTGGACATCGAATTCTCCTTACCTCTGGTAAGGGATATTCCAGCGGCGCTCCGAGGAAATCAAGCCTGGGGCGCGCCGGACTTGATCGCCAGCGCGGGAATGTCGGTGCTCATCAAAGCTCCGAGTGCCGCGTAGATGGCGCGGTGCTGGGCCAGGGTTGGCTTGCCGCGGAAGGCCTCGGCACTGATCTGCACGCTGAAATGGCCACGGCCGTCGCGCGCGCCTTCATGGCCGGCATGCTTGTGGCTGTCGTCGATGACTTCGAGTGCCACGGGCTGGAACGCGGCCTCGAGCCGGCGACGAATCTCGGCGACGCGTTGATCGCGCGGCAGCATCAGGGCAAAGCCTTGCGGAACGGACGCACGTCGACGCGCGCATACACGCCGGCCGCGACATAAGGATCGGCCTCGGCCCAGGCACGTGCGTCGGCGAGCGCATCGAACTCGGCGATGATCACGCTGCCGCTGAAACCCGCCGGGCCGGGATCTTCGGCGTCGATCGCCGGGCATGGACCCGCCATCAGCAGGCGGCCGTCATCAAGCAACGCGCGCAGGCGATCGAGATGGGCCGGGCGCGACGCGAGACGCGCCGGCAGCGAATCAGGATGATCGAAGCCTTCGATGAGATACCACATGCGTTCAGTATCGGCGGCCGGCCCGCTCTGGACAAGCGCCGTCGCGCCACGTAACCTGCGCGCCACGAATGGAACAAAGCCTCGCAGGCCGAGCGTTCCGAAGCCGCCCGACGAGTGGCCCGTTGTCTCCCAGACCCTGGACCGGCACCGCACAGCGCGGTCCCCTCGTGGGTTGCGGATTTCTCTATTGATCGATCATTGCAATGTGGCGCGCCCTGGGCGCGAACGTCCTTGGCGCATGGCGCAAGCCTGATGCGTTTCGACACCGGAACTCCATGAGCAGCGAAGCCGCTGAACCCAACGCCAACGTCGTGCCGTTCCCGGTGCAACCACAGCAGCAGGAAATGCCGTTGGCGACCGTGCGTGGCCAGCCGATGCTGCAGATGCCGCAGGACCTGTACATCCCGCCGGACGCGCTCGAGGTGATCCTCGAAGCGTTCGAGGGACCGCTTGACCTGCTGCTGTACCTGATCCGTCGCCAGAACCTCGACATTCTCGACATTCCGATCGCCGAGATCACGCGCCAGTACGTCGACTACATCGACCTGATGCAGGACATGCGACTCGAACTCGCCGCCGACTATCTGGTGATGGCCGCGATCCTGGCCGAGATCAAGTCGCGACTGCTGCTGCCGCGTCCGCCCGGCGCCGAGAATCTTGAGGACGATCCGCGCGCCGATCTGGTGCGCCGCCTGCAGGAGTACGAGCGCTTCAAGAAGGCGGCCGAGGACATCGAGGCGATGCCGCGCCAGGACCGCGATTTCTTCCCGGCCAGTGCCGAAGTCGGCGAGCGCAATGTGGTGCGCATCCCGCCGCCGGTCGAACTGAAGGAGTTGCTGCTCGCGCTCAAGGACGTGCTCAAGCGTGCCGACCTGTTCGGCCGCCACAACATCAAGCGCGAGGCACTGTCGGTGCGCCAGCGCATGACCGAGGTGCTGGGCGCGCTCGAGGATCGCGAGTTCCACGTGTTCGAGGCATTGTTCACCATCGAGGAGGGACGTCTCGGTGTGGTCGTCACGTTTCTTGCGATCCTCGAGCTGGCCAAGGAAAACCTGGTCGAGATCACCCAGAACGATGCGTTCGCGCAGATCTACGTGCGCACCCGCACCGTTGCCGCCGAAACCGTAGTCGAAGTCGAACCCTGATGTTCACGCCCACGATGGAAATCGCCCAACTGAAGCGCATCATCGAAGCCGCCCTGCTCGCCTCCGGCCAGCCGCTGCCGCTGATCCAGATCAACGAACTGTTCGGCGAGGAGGAAATGCCGGGCGTCGACAGCATCGCCAATGCGATCGCGGAACTGCAGCAGGACTGCAGCGACCGCGGCATCGAGTTGGTCGAGGTTGCGAGCGGCTGGCGCTACCAGATCCGCCGCGAAACCCAGCCCTGGGTCTCGCGCCTGTGGAGCGAACGTCAGACCAAGTATTCGCGCGCGCTGCTCGAAACCCTGGCGCTGATCGCCTACCGGCAACCAATCACGCGCGCCGAGATCGAACAGATCCGCGGCGTCGCGGTATCGACCAACATCATCAAGACGATGGAGGAGCGCGAATGGATCCGCGTCGTCGGCCATCGTGATGTGCCCGGCCGGCCGGCGCTGTTTGGCACCACCAAGCACTTCCTCGACTATTTCAGCCTGAAGAGCCTGGACCAGTTGCCGCCGCTGGCCGAACTGCGCGACCTGAGCGAACTAGACCCGCAGCTCGACCTCGATCCGCAGGCGATCGGGGCACTGCCGACGCCGCTTGCGTCTGCCGGCGACGACGCCATGGACCCAGGTGACGATGGCGCCGCTGAGACCTTCATCGAGCGCCAGCAACTGGTCGAGTCCAACAACATCGAATCCACCATTGCCCCGGCCGAACACGGCGCCGGCGTCGAATCCGCAGAAACGCCGAGCGAAGAACGCAGCGGCGACGACTACGACGCGCCGGATGGCGGCGTCGATCCCGAGGACCACCCATGAGCACAGCAGCATGAGCACCGAAGAATCCCCGCGCCGCGTCCTGTCACTGAAGCGCGAGGGCCGCGACGGCGGCCCGGTCGTCGAAGAACGCCTGCAGAAGGTCATGGCGCAAGCCGGCATCGGTTCGCGCCGCGCCATCGAGGAGCGCATCAGCGCCGGCGAAATCAAGGTCAATGGCGGCGTCGCGGAAATTGGCTCCAGCATCCGCAATGGTGATCGCGTCGAAATCGACGGCAAGGTGTTCATGGCGATGCCGACGCCGGCGGAAGAGGTGCAACTGCTGCTCTATCACAAGCCCGAAGGTGAACTGACCACGACCGACGATCCGGACGGTCGCCGCACCGTGTTCGAGCGCCTGCCCAAGCTCAAGGGCGCGCGTTGGATCGCGATCGGCCGGCTCGACATGAACACCACCGGCCTGCTGCTGCTGACCACCGATGGCGAACTCGCGAACGCGATGATGCATCCTTCGCATGAGGTCGAACGCGAGTACGTCTGCCGCATCCATGGCACCGTCACCGAAGAGATCCTGGAACGCCTGAAGAATGGCATCCTGCTGGAAGATGGCAGCGCCCAGTTCGACGAGATCCACACCATCTCGCTCGGCGAAACGCACAGCTGGTTCCGCGTCACCCTGCGCGAAGGACGCAACCGCGAGGTGCGACGCATGTGGGAAGCAGTCGGGCTGCTGGTGTCGCGCCTCAAGCGCATCCGCTACGGCAGCATCGAACTGCCGCGTCAACTGCGTCGCGGCCACTATCAGCCGTTGCCGATCGAGGAAATCGTCGCGCTGCGCAAGCAGGCCGGCCTTGGCGATGTCCCCGATACACTGACCCTGCAGGCGGTGCTCGGCGTGCGCCGCGCGCAGAAAAACGTCAACGAATTCCGCCCCGCGGGCAAGGCCGAGGGCTGGAGCGGCCAGCAGGATGAGGGTCGCGAACTGCGCGCCTTCGACCGCGTTTCCGACGACGGCTTCCGCCGCGATCGCAAGCCCGGCTCGGGCGCGCGTCGCGGCAAACCCGGCGCCAAACCGGGTGGCGGCTACAAGGCCGGCGGACCGCGTCCGCCCGGCGGAAAGCCAGGCGGCTTCAAGGGCAAGCCGCGCCGCGATGGCGCCGCTCCCGGCGCGCATGGCGGTGCCGAGCGCGGCAACAGTTTCGGCGGCGAAGAACGCCCGAGCCACGACGACGACAACCGCGGCAACCGGATTGACGCGCGCCCGGCGCGCCCCTCGGGCAATTTCGCGCCAGCCGGCCCGGGCGGCAAACCGCGTCGCGAAGGCGGCGGTGGCCGGCGTGCTCCGGCCACGTTCACCGGCCCGATGGACTCGCACAGTTTCATGGACAACCCGCGTCCGCAGGGCCGCGGCCCCGGCCCGCGCCCCGCAGGCGGCCCGCGCCCGGGTGGCGCGCGTCCCGGCGGCGGAAAGCCGAACCGCGGCGGTCCGCGCGGTCCGCGCTGAGACGAGATTGGCGCGTGTCGTGATCGCCCGCCAGACTTCGCTTGCTCCGGTGCATCCCCTGCCCGGAGTTCCCGATGTCCTTGCTGCGTTCGAAGTCGTTGCTTCCGCTGTCTGCGTTGCTGCTGGCGGCCACCGCCGCACCAGCCGCCGTACGCACCTGGCCGGGCGCGCCGCCCTGCCATCACACGCTGCAGAACTGCCTCAATGGCGTTGACCCTGGCGACGTCGTGGAGATCGCCAGCGATGCCACGATCGACGAGTCGCTGCTGATCGAGGATCGACTGGTCAGCCTGCGCGCAGCGGAGGGCTTCCACCCAACCCTGGCCGCCGGGCGCAACCTGATCGTCGACTTCTCGCCAAGCAGCACCGGTTTCTGGGTTCCCTACGACCTGGTCTACGCCGGACTGGCATTCGCAGGCGGCCGCTTCGAGTTTGCGACGACGCGTGCCGGGCACGCGCTGATCGAACGCATGGACGTCACGCAAGTCGGCACGAGCGGTGGCTTGTACCTCGCAACCCTCGGCACTGACACCGGCTCGGCCACCGAGATCACGCTGCGCCAGAATCGCGTGCGGGCATCGCTCGACGCCGTACAGGCGCTGTTCGTCGGACTGAACGCACCGACGCAGATCCTGATCGAAGACAACCTGATCGAATCGCAACCCGGCCCGCCCAACCCGAGCGCGTCGCGCGCAGGGCTTTCGGTGATCGGCACCACCCAGAACGGCAGCGTCGAAATCCGCCGCAACCGCATCGTCGCGAGTGTCGATCCCGATGCCGTCGTCAGCCCGCTGCGCGAAGGAATCCGTCTGACTCCTTTCGGCGCCAGCGTGTCGTTCGAGGTTCGCGTCATCGACAACCTGATCGACACCGGCACGCAGTGGACCGATGTCGCCATCGCCAGCAGCGTCGGCACTGGCAGCAGCCGCTACGACATCACCAACAACACCATTCGCAGCTTCGGCCGCGGCATCGCCCTGTACGACACCTCGCCGTCGCACACCGCCCTGACCGCGCGCATCCGCAACAACATCGTCGCACGCACGACTGCGGCCGGCTCGGAGCCCGGCCTGACATGGACGCCTGGACACCCCGACATCAGCAACGACCACAATCTGCTGTTCAACACGGTGGGCAACTCCACGCCGCTGGGGCCGAACACGTTGCTGGCCGATCCGCAGTTCGCATCCGTGCACGATCTGCGCCTGCAGCCGACGTCGCCCGCCATCGACGCCGGCAACTACCTGGCGCGCGAGGCGCTGCTCCATCTCGGCGTACCCGCGCCGCTCGACAACGATGGCCTGCGCCGGGAGATCGGTGCCTGGGTCGATCTGGGTGCCTTCGAGTTCGGCGACCAGAGCTTCACCCACAACGCCGGTACCAGTGCCAGCGCCACCGAATTGAGCCGCCCGGGCCTGGACGACAACCCCGCGGCACTGATGCACATCACCCGCAGCGGCGGCAGCGATTCCAGCTCGATCGTTGCCAGCCCCGGGCCGCTGTCGCAGTCGTTCGGCGAGTTCACCCAGCGCTGGTCGCTGATCAGCAGCGACGGTGTGAATCTGCCGGCAGACACCGGGTTCACGATCCGACAGTTGGCCAGCGGCGGACACGCGGGAACCCACCTGACCTCTGCAGCGAACAACTTCTCGGTTTCCGGCACCAGCCTGAGCGCCTCCTGGGCCGATCTGCCGAGCAACTGGATCTTCCTGGTCAGCGCCACCCGTGGCGCCGGACTCAGCAGCACGCACAATCCCCACCCGTTCGGTGCGGCGCACCTCAACGGCGCCTGGCGCATCGTCAACACCGACAGCGCCGCCATGCCCAATGCCACCGCCTTCGTGGTCTACGCCCAGGCTCCGAGCCGGAACGCGTTCCTGCACACTGTCTCGGCCGCCAATCTGGTGACGCCGGTGGTGTCGCTGCTGGATCATCCGGCACTGAACGGCGTGCACTGCGCCAATCCGCACGTTGCGGGGAGCGGCAGCGGCCAGATGCCGACGCCGTTGGTCAGCGTTCGCTACGAACCTTCGCTGCAACGCTGGTACCTGCTCAATGCCAGCCCCGCGATCGCGATGGCTGCGGGCAACCGCTATGCCGTCGTGATTGACCCGCGGTTCAGTGCGGACGCCTGCCGCGGCCCGCTGTTCGGGGATGGTTTCGAATGATTGCGCCGCGGATTGCCGAACGGCTGGCGGCACGCAAGAATGCGGCTCTGTTGCGTTGCCTGCGCGAGTCGCCGATGTCCGACGCCCGACCCGAGACCGTGTCTTCCCGTCCCGGCATCGACGATGCCTTTCACCGCCTCTACGCCGAACTCAAGCGCCTGGCGCGGGCGCAGCGCCGCCGCCGCGGCGATACCCTGAACACCACCGGCCTGGTCCACGACCTCTACCTTTCGCTGGCCGCGCGCGACGATCTGGACCTGCGCGAACCGGTGCGCTTCTATGCCTATGCCGCGAAGGCGATGCGCCATCTGCTGGTCGACCGCGCGCGTGCCCGCGCCCGCCTCAAGTCCGGCGGCGACCAGATCCTGGTCGAACTTCCGCACGATGACGAGACCCTGCTCGCCGGCTGGCTCGACACTCCCGAGCGCGCCTTCGAGCTGGACAGCGCCATCAATGCCCTGGAACGCGAAGACGCGCGCGCCGCGGACGTGGTCGAGCTGTACCTCTTCGGCGGGCTGACGCTGGAGCGCATCGCCACCATGCATGGCCTCTCGACGCGCACGGTCGACCGCGATTGGCGCTTCGCGCGCGCCTACCTGCAGCAGGCGCTGGCACCATGAGCGAAGCCCCCGGTTCGACGCTGCGCGCCTGGTTCGAGGCCGCTCTCGAACAACCGACGCAGGTGCGCTCCACCTGGCTCGAAGCGCACTGCACCGATTCCGCGCTGCGCGCCCAGGTCCAGTCGTTGCTGGCGAACGCGCACAAGGACATCGACGCCACCCTGCTCGACCATCTGCACGCGCATTTCGCCACCGCCGACGCCAGCGCCGAACACGTCGCCGCCGACTGGAGCGGACGCGCGCTCGGCAGCTACCGCCTACAGCGTTGCATCGGCGAAGGTGGCATGTCGGTGGTCTACCTGGCACAGCGCCTCGATACGGACGACACGCGGCCGGTCGCGGTCAAGATCCTGCGCATCGGCATGCACGCCGAGGAGCGCCAGAAGGCGTTCCGACGCGAGCGCGAGGCATTGTCCAGACTCGACCATCCGAGCATTGCGCGCTTGATCGACGGCGGCATCCAGGAAGGGCTTCCGTATCTGGTCATCGACTATGTCGATGGCCAACCGCTGACCACCCACGCGCGCGCGCAAGCGCTGCCGCTGCGTGCGCGACTCGGATTGTTTGCCACCGTGTGCCGCGCAGTCGAGTCCGCACATCGGCAACTGGTCGTGCACCGCGACATCAAGCCCTCGAACGTGTTCCTGCGCCGCTCCGGCCGGCCCATGCTGCTCGACTTCGGCATCGCCAAGCTGCTCGACTCCGACGAGGCGACGACGCGCACCACGCACATCGCGTTCACGCCGGACTACGCTGCTCCGGAACAGCTCGCCAACGACCCGGTATCCACCGCCACCGATGTGTTCGCGCTCGGCGTCGTGCTGCATGAATTGCTGACCGGGGTGCGCCCGGAACGCGGCTGGACGACGCGCCCATCGGTGATCGCCACCCGCATCGGCGACGACGAATTGCCCGCCGGGCTGCAATTGCGGGCGCTGCGTGCGAGCCTGGTCGGGGATCTGGACAACGTCATCCTGAAGGCAATCGACCCGGATCCGCAGCGCCGATACGGCAGCGCCGGAGCGTTCGCTGACGACATCGACCGCTATCTCGACGGACGCCCGGTGTCGGCCCACCCGCACTCACGCTGGTACCGCACGCGCAAGTTCGTGCAACGCCATCGCGGTGCGGTGAGCCTGAGTGCGGCGCTGGCCGTGGCGCTGGTCGCAAGCCTTGCCGTCGCCGTGCAACAGGGCCGCGAGGCATCGCAGCAGGCGCAGGCCGCGCAACGCGCGGCCGCGACCGCGCGCTCCGAGTCCGCACGTGCCAACGCCGTGCGCGACTACCTGCTCGGCATCTTCAAGGCGGCGCAGGAGCAGCTTCCCGAGGGCCAGCGGCCAACACCGCAGCAACTGGTGCAGGCGGCCGCCGCCAAGCTCGAAACCAGCACCGACCTCGACCATCCCACGCGCGCCGCACTCTACGCTGCCTATGCCGACATCAGCTCCACGATGAGCGAGCACGCCGACGCCATGCGCGCCTATGCGCGTGCGGCAGACTTGGTGTCAAAGCAGCCCCAGGATCGCCGCGACTGGCTCGTATACAACCTGAAACATGCGTACTCGCTGAACCTGGATGGCCAGAATGGCGCCGCGCTGGCACTCGCCGCACCGCTGATCGAGGAACTGCGCGCCCTGCCCGACGAAGCGGCACTGACCGGCCTGGTCGACTGGACCGATATCCTGGTCGGCGCCGCGCGTTTCGATGAGGCCATCGACTCCGCCGACGACGTCGCCAAGCGCGCCGCACGACTGCCCGACCGACCTCCGCAGGAAGCACGCTTTCTCGCCCTGTTGCCGGGATGGGTGCGCGTTTCGGCCGGGCGTCCGAAAGACGCCGTGATCCCATTGCAACGCGCCCTCGACGCATGGCGCGCATCGTCGGCCCCAAAGGACACCGAGTTCGCTGGCGGCCTGACTGCACTATCGGTAGCGCAATACCAACTCGGGCGGAAGGACGAGGCCCGCGTCTTGCTGGAAGAAGCGCTGGCGTTGTCCAGGACCATCTTCAAGGCACCGCACGAACGTCTCGCCAGCCTGATCGAGGACCTGTCGCTCATCGAGCTCCAGCAAGGCAATCTCGACGCGGCGGCAAGACATGCGGCGGACGCCATTGCGATGTCTTCCGCACTATTTGGCCCCGCCCATCCCAGAGTGCTGTCGGCGAGACTGTCCGCCGCTACCATCGACTGGGACCGCATCGGCGTCGCGCACGCCATCGCCGAATACCGCGCCATCGCAGAAATCTGCGCCACCTCCGGGCAGGAGACGAACAACCCCGACTGCCCGCGCGCTTGGCGAAACTTGGGCAATGCGCTGGTGCATGTGAAGCAACTGGATCAGGCGTTACTGGCGGGCGAAAAAGGCCAGGCGCTGACCCTGGCCATGTATGGAGCACAGCACAACGAGTATGGGACGGCGATGGCGGTGCGCGCCACCATCATCTTCGCGATGAAGCGCTACGACGAGGCGTTGTTGTGGAACGATCGTGCGCTGGCGATCTTCAAGCACAACGGCACTGATCAGAACATTTTGGGTGCCGATTTGCACCGCAACCGCGTCGCCTCGCTGCGTGGACTGAAACGCTACCCCGAAGCGCTCGCGGCACTGGCCGCTGCGGCCGAGATCTTCGAGCGCTACGCCCCGAACGACCTGCCACGGCAGGCCGACATGGTCGGGCAGCGGGCGCTGATCCACGCTGCCCAGGGGCAGTCGCAATTGGCGGAGAAAGAGGCACGAGAGGCCCTGCAACTCGACCCGGACCTGACCAAGTGTTTCACCCTCGACCGCCCTCGACTCCGCGCCCTTGCGACACCACCCGGTTAAGACTGACCGCGACGCTGATGCAGGCCGGTCCGGCGCTAGACTCTGCGCGAGCTCCTTATGGTGGAGAAAGCCGATGTTGTGGAAACGCGGTCGTCGCAGTGACAACGTAGTGGGTGCCGATGCCGGCGGCGGTCGCCGCATGCCGATGGGCCGGGGCGGCATGGGCATCGGCGGCGTGCTGATCGTGGTCGTGATCGCGCTGGTGATGGGCAAGAACCCGGTCGAACTGCTGGCCCTGCTCGGCAACAGCGGTGCGCCGACAACGCAGGGCGAAGCGCCCATCGACACCGCGCCTGCTGCGCTTCCTGAAACCGAATCCACCGACTTCGTGCGCGCGATCCTCGGCAGCACCGAGGATGTGTGGTCGCAGGCGTTTGAAGGCGGTCGGTATCCGGCGCCGAAGCTGGTGGTGTTCGCGGGCGCCGTCGCCTCCGCCTGCGGCAACGCCACCTCGGCGGTCGGGCCGTTCTATTGCTCCGGCGACCAGCGCGTCTATCTCGACACGTCTTTCTTCGACGACATGACGCGCCAGCTCAACGCTCCCGGCGAGTTCGCACGCGCCTACGTGATCGCGCATGAAGTCGGCCACCACCTCCAGAACGTCACCGGAGTGATGCAGCGCACTGCCAAGTTGCGCGCGGAGGGCGAGGAAATGGAAGGCGCCGATGGCTTGAGCGTGCGCCAGGAATTGCAGGCCGACTGCTACGCCGGCGTCTGGGCCAACCACGCGCAACGTCAGCTGCAATGGCTCGAACCCGGCGACATCGAGTCCGCCCTCAACGCCGCCACCGCCATCGGCGACGACCGCCTGCAACAACAATCCCGCGGCCACGTCGTCCCCGATTCCTTCACCCACGGCACCAGCGCCCAGCGCGTGCGCTGGTTCAAGATCGGCATGGAGTCGGGTGACGCGCAGAAGTGCGATACGTTCAAGGCGGATCGGTTGTAGGCACGACCACGGCGATTTGCGCGCTTGCAGCCAATCGTCGTCGGCCTTCAGTAGTGGTATCGACCCTGCAGGAAATCGATGCGGTCGTTCTTGACCAGATAGACGCAGCGATGTTCCTGCGTGATGCGCCGCGACCAGACGTCGCTACCCAGGTACTTCAGCGGCTCCGGTTTGCCGATCCCGGCAAACGGATCGCGAAGCACGGCATCCACGAGATCCAGCAAACGCAAGGCCGCGCGGCGGTCGGTGTCGACCCACCAGCGCAGGTCTTCGATGAACATCGGATCGAAGACGGCGATGCGTCCCGCGGTCCTAGGCGTCAAGCCCGACCTCTTCGCGCAGCGCGGCCGCAGACTTTGGCTTCCCAGTGCCCTTGCGTGCACGCCCCAAGGCCGCAAGCAGGCGCTCGGCATTGGCCGGCGAACGCAGCAGATGCGCGGTTTCCATCAGGCTCGCCAGTTCATCCGCCGCGATCATCGCCACCGGCGGACGGTCCCGCCGCTTCACGATCACGACCTCACGATCGTCGCTGACACGATCCATCAAGCTCGCGAACTCGGCGCGGGCCTGGCTGTAGGTGGTTTCGATGGACATGAGGCGCTCCGGCAGTGTCGTACAGATATCTTGTACAACTCGAACCGGGCACCGTCAACCCGGGAATCATGTGACGCAGACTGGATTCGAACTCGCTGCAGCTCCGAGTAGCGCCTCCGCTGGTTCAAGATCGACACGGAATCCGGCGACACCCAACGCTGCGACGCGTGCGCGACGGATCGGTTGCAGGTCGGCGAACCAAATTTCAGCGGAGACGATACCTCTATGCCCGCCCGCCCGTTCGTCACAAACAGAGCAAGGCTGTTCTCGATTGGCCGCAGCCAATTCGTTCGGCTACCCGAATCAATGCAATTTGCGGGCGACATGGTCGTCGCCAAGCGCATGGGAAACGGGGTGCTATTGCTGCATCACGAAATCGATGCCTCGCAGCGAAAGGGCAGCCAGCAAGAAGTACGAACAGTAAGCGCGGTCGGCGATTACCACCTCGCCAGGCGCGAAGTGATCCAGCAAGTTCCATAGCTGGCTGCACTCCCCGTTACGCTTGCCTTGAGCCGCCGTTATGGTCCAATCGGTGACACATCCCGACCCGAGCGAGATCACGCCGACGATCAGCGCGTGCGGAAAGCCTACACCTGGCGCCTGGCTGCGACTCTGCGGAAACGCGGCCTGCAGGCTGGGTGTGTCCGGCATCGAGACGCCAGTGCCATCGATCAGCTTGATCTCTCGCCCCCGCCAGCGCGCCGCTGGCGACAGTGCTCGCGCTGCGATGGTCGCAACCTCGGCTGCGCAGTCCTGGATCAGCGCCAGCGGCAATCGCTGGCGCGCCTTGCAATACGAGCTCGTTCCCAGCCCATTCGGTGCCAGCCCCAATGCGGTTCGCTCGCTCAGGTAACGCCCCACAACATCCTGGCAGGCAGCGTCGACATTCATCACTTGCTCGACCAACAGCCCCAAGGTGACGCCAGGCGGAAAGACGCGCTGGCGGTGTCTGCCGCAGTGCCGAGCGACCACGTCGTCGAGCCCGCTGCTCGACAACACGCCCAACAGCCGACCACGCGCACCCGCTTGCAACAGCAGGCGCTGCTGCTCAATGGCTGCGCACAGGCGTTTTTTTGGTAGTCTGCATCAGGGCTGATCCTCTCAGTGCACTCAGCGGTTTAGACATCTGCAGAGTACCCGCCGTGAGGCTCTCAGCCCACTCCCTTAAACTGTTGATTGACCAGCGCTTCGGGGCTTAAGGAAGTGCCATTGGGGTCAGAGTGAATTACTGGTCTGCCGAGTTCATCCCGCTACTGCTCGAAGCCATCGCCCAGTAGGCAATCGCCGGCGCCTGGAAACACCGGAAAGCCGTGCTTGCAGGTCAGGCGCGTGATCGCTTCCATGCGCGCGTCACCGGCAGCGGGCTGTAAGGTCTGCAGCAGTTCGGCGACCAGCGCATCGCGAGCGGTGGCCGAGCCCGCACCGGCGATCAAGACGCCGCGGACGGCGGCGAAGGCCGCGAGTTCGTCGTAGCTGCGGCCAAGCGCCGCCACCAGGGTCTGGTCGGTCTCGGCCAACAGGCTCTGGTCGATGCCGACTTCCCATTCGTGACGCAAGGCATGCAGGCCCTGGCCACAATCGGGGTTGCTCAGATCGACGGTGAAACCGCGCAAGGGCCCCACCGCCGGGCCTTGCAACGCGCTGCGATCAGTGCAGACATGATGGGAGATGCGATCACCGAGCGCGTGCAGGTAGATGCCGAGCCGGGCCGCGGCCGCGCGCGATGCACCGCCGCCGACGACGGCATCGAACGACTCGGCGTACAACGGCCCGCCCGGCTCGTCTGCGGTGACGATCATCTGCGATCCGGTCGGCGTCACGAATGGCAGCGAGGTCGGGCCGAAGATCGAGACGTCGCTATCAATTTCGGCGGGATCGCTGTTGTCGCGGGCGAAGCACTGCGTGCCGAGCGCGTAGTCGCTGCCGGTGAATGCCGTCAGGCCATCGGTGCAGGCCGGGCGCGTCGGGCCGGAGCCGGCCATCGCCCAGGATCGCAGGTGCACCAGAAAGCCTTCGGCATCGGCGTCGCTGAGATTCGGATGCAAGCCATCGACGACCGGTTGTGGCCCGAGCGGACCCGTGCGCGGCGAGATGAAGTGGAAGAACATGCCACCGGATGGGACGTTGGTCCGCACCAGCCCGTCGAGTATCGCCGTCGCCAGCGCGCCACCATCGACCGGCGCACCGTGCAAATCGACCGGAGCGTAGGAACCGAAGTCGACCGCTTGATCGTAGGCCGCGATCCAGTAGGCGTCGCTGCTGCTGAAACCGACCGCCTGCGCCATCAGATAGGTCGCGTCGGCATGCACCAGGCTGCGCGCGTGCGGATACGAAGCAGCCGCCACGTACTGCGCGGTAGCTGCCGTCAGGCAGGTCCCGGTGGTCGTGCCAACCGGCAGACACTCGGCCGGCAACGGCGTGCACGCCAGCACACCGCTGCCATCCGCGCTCCAGCACAGGTCCTCGCTGAACGCAGCCACGTCCGCGCTCCACGCGCTCAACCCGACCGCAGCCAGCAGCAAGCCCGCTCGAACAACTGATTCGATCCACATGTCGAATGACTCCCCACGGCACGCACCAGGCACCGTCGGGCGCAGCATCGCCGCACACGGCAAGCAACAGGTGTCGGCAACCGACGCCAATGTGAGCGGATGTTGCTGCGCACGCGGCGACCGCCCAGCGGGCCAGCGCCGCGCCCGCAAGCAAATGGCGATACTGGTTGTCTGACCAGTCAACGGTAGACGTCGCCTCGGTTGCCAACACGCACGACCAGGACACGCAACATGGCGTCCTCGATGCAACAAACGATGCGAAAGTCGCCGACGCGGTACTTCCAGAACTCACCGAGATTCGATCCGTGCAGTGCCTGACCAAGGCTGCGCGGATTCTCGGCCACCGCAACCCGACCGTGCAGGAAGACGAGTATCCGCTTCGCAACCACCGGGTCGAGCTTCTGCAGTTCCTTCCTTGCCTTGGGATGAAATTCAACCCGCCAGGCCATACTGCTTCATCAAATCATCGAGTGGCGCCGTCTTGGCCCTGCCCGCGCGCACTGCGAGCAGGCGCTGCTCAGCCACATAGAGATCCTCCAGATCCGCGAGATGCTCGCGAATTGCCTCGATCATGTAGTAGGTCTTGCTGCGACCGGTGCGATCGGCAAGTTCCTGCAGTCGCGCAGCAATGTCGTCGGGTAGGCGAAGCGAAACGGCGCTCATGGCGGCCTCCGGAACCGGGATTGCGATACAAGTATCGCCCAGGGCTAACCCCACAACAACTCATCCAGCGACTGCCCGGCGGTCCAGGCGTGGGTGGCGAGATCGACGCGTCCGGTTTTCGAGACCGGAACGCCTTCCTTGCGCAGACACTTCGACTGTTCCTTGAAGGCGTCGCTGCCAAGCGGAAAGGCGATGCGGCCGTCGGACTTGAGCACGCGGTACCAGGGCACCGGATCATCCTCCGGAGCCATGCCGAGCACGCGCCCGACCATGCGCGCGCGGCCCTTCAGGCCGGCGCGGGCAGCGACTTCGCCATAGCTGCTGACCCGCCCGGCAGGAATGCGGCGGACGCTGGCGAGAATGGCGGCGATGGCGGCTGCGGTGTCCACGCGAGTAGCATAAGCGCATCGGATTGGAGAACGACCATGCGCAGTTTCGAAGACGTCCGCGCCCATCTCGGCGCGCGATTTGCCCTCACCGCCAGCGATCCGTACCAGATCGGCTTCGATCTCGACATCGACGATGAGCGCCGCCAGGGCGTGTTCCTCGGCGATCTCGAAACCGAGGGTGGGCGCCGTTACCTGCGCATCTCGACGCCGATTGCACCGCTCGCCAAATCGAACGCGACGCGCTCGCTGCGCTTCAACTGGGAACAACGCGTCGGCTACCTCGCGGTCAACGATCTCGATGGCGTGCCCTACCTGCATCTGTGCGAAAACCGTCCGTATGAAGGCCTCACCAGCGAGGAGATCGATACCCTGGTCGAGGACGTCGGACGCTTGGCCGACAACCTGGAGCGGCTGATCAACCTGGGTGCCGATGCGGTTTGAGCCCCACGCTGTGGCATAATCCGCCGCCTTTTTTTGTGGCCGACCGTCCCCATGTCGGCTGCTCCCAACGAGAGAGCCCATGAGCTTGCTGATTTCCGACGCCCACGCCCAGGCGGCGGCCGGCGCCCCTGCCGACGCCTTTTCGCCGCTGATCATGATGGCGGTGTTCTTCGCCATCTTCTATTTCATCGCCATCCGCCCGCAGATGAAGCGCGCCAAGGAACACCGTTCGATGCTCGACGCGATCGCCAAAGGCGATGAAATCGTGACTTCGGGCGGAATCCTCGGCCGCGTCACCGACATGAGCGATGCCTTCATCACCGTCGAGATCTCCGACAAGCTCGAGATCAAGGTGCAGAAGCACGCAATCAGCGCCGTATTGCCGAAAGGCACGATCAAGTCGGCCTGATCGCCGGCGACAGGGAACCCTGCCATGACCCTTGAATACCCCAACTGGAAGAAAGCCATCATCTTTGTGGTGCTGGCCTTCGGACTGCTCTACTCGCTGCCGAACCTCTACCGCCAGGACCCGGCGGTGCAGATTTCCGCCAGCCGCGGCGCCGTGCTCGACGAAACGATCAAGGACAAGGTGCAGGGCGACCTGGAGCGCGCCAAGATCGGCTTCAAAGCGATCGAACTGAGCGAGAAGCGCCTGCTGGTGCGACTGCTCGACGGCGACACCCAGCTTCGCGCCTCGGAGCTGCTGCACGGTTCGCTGGGCGAGAACTACACCGTCGCGCTCAACCTCGCATCCACCGTACCGTCGTGGCTGACCCGCTTCGGCGCCCACCCGATGACGCTCGGTCTCGACCTGCAGGGTGGCGTGCACTTCCTGATGGAGGTGGATCGCAAGTCGGTGATCGAACACGCCGACGAGCGCCTGGTCGACGACATCAAGACCACGCTGCGCGACCGCAACATTCGTGGCACCGCGGCGCGCGCAGACAACGGCGTGCTGGTCACGTTGCGCAGCGACGAGGATCGCAAGCGCGCCGCAAGCGAGATCGCGAATCTCGCCCCCGGCGTGGTGATCGAGGATGTCGCCGGTTCGCTCGATTCCTTCCCGCTCTCGGTCAAGGTACCGGACGAGGCGCGCATCGCCGCCATGGACCAGGTGATCGACCAGAACCTGTCGACGCTGCGCAACCGCATCAACGCGCTTGGTGTGGCCGAACCGGTGATCCAGCGCCAGGGCGCAGCGCGCATCGCGGTGCAACTGCCCGGCATCCAGGATACCGCCGCCGCGAAGAAGATCCTCGGCGCCACCGCTACGCTGGAATATCGTTTGTCCGACGTCGAGAATGCGTCGCGCGTCATGGAGGCGGTGCAGACCGGCCGCGTTCCAGCCGGTGCGCGGCTCTACTACACGCGCGACGGCCAACCGGTGCTGCTCAGTCGCCGCGTCATCGCCCAAGGCGACGAGATCGTCACCGCCACCAGCATCATCGACTCGGACAGCGGCACCCCCGCCGTCTCGATCCGTCTGAACAATGCCGGCGGCAGCAAGATGCTGCAGGTGACCGAGGAAAACGTCGGCCGCCCGCTGGCCGTGGTGTTCATCGAGCGCATTCCGGAAACCCGGATGGTCGACGGCAAGGAAGTGCGCTCGGCGCGGATCAAGGAAGAAGTGATCAGCATCGCCAACATCCGCGAGCCGTTCGGCAAGAGCTTCCTGACCACCGGCCTGCAAAAGGCCGAGGCCGACGAACTCGCGCTGCTGCTGCGCGCCGGCTCGCTGTCGGCGCCGATCGACATCGTCGAGGAACGCATCATCGGACCGAGCCTCGGTCGCGACAACATCGAGGCCGGCGTCGATGCGGTGTTCTACTCGTTCCTGTTCGTGATGGCATTCTTCGTCATTTACTACAAGATGTTCGGCATCGTCACCAATCTTGCGGTGCTTTTGAACCTGCTGCTGGTGGTCGCGGTAATGTCGCTGTTCGGCGCCACCCTGACCTTGCCCGGTCTCGCCGGCATCGCGCTCACCATCGGCATGTCGGTCGATGCCAACGTGCTGATCAACGAACGCATCCGCGAAGAATTGCGCGCCGGCACCTCGCCGCTTGCGAGCATCGCGGTCGGCTATGAGAAAGCATCGGGCACCATCCTCGACGCCAACGTCACTGCCCTGCTCGGCGGCATCGCGTTGTTCTCGTTCGGCTCCGGCCCGATCCGCGGCTTCGCACTCTCGCTGTGCGTCGGCATCCTGACCTCGATGTACACCGCGGTCTCGGTATCGCGCGGCATCGCCTCGCTCTTCTACAGCGGCCGCAAGAAACTTGCGCGCCTGTCGATCTGACCCGGAGATCCGACGTGAATCTTTTTCCGTATGACAGCAAGTTCGACTTCATGCGCCTGCGCAAAGTGTCGCTCGGCATCGCCATCGCGCTGTTGGTGATCGCGATCGGCTCGCTCACCGTGCGCGGCCTCAAGTTTGCGCTCGACTTCACCGGCGGCACCGTCGTCGAACTCAAGTTCGAGAAGGAAGTCGATATTGGCGACCTGCGCGGCAAGCTGGAAGCAGCCGGTTTCGAAAGCGCCCAGGTGCAGACCTTCGGTGCCTCGAACGACATCGTCGTGCGACTGCAGCCGCTCGCGGGCCAGGTCAATGCTGAGAAAACCGGCGACTCGGTGCTGGCCGCGGCACGGATCGAGGGCAATCCAGCCAAGCTCACGCGCGCCGACTTCGTCGGGCCGCAGGTCGGCAAGGAGCTGGCCGAACAGGGCGTGATCGCAGTGATCTTCGTCGCGTTCGGCTTCCTGCTCTACATCTCCATCCGCTTCGAGTGGAAGTTTGCGATCGCGGCGATCCTGGCGACCATGCACGACGTGATCATCTGCACCGGCTACTTCTCGGTCACCGGCAAGGAGTTCGACCTCAACGTGCTCGCCGGCATCCTCTCGGTGATGGGCTACTCGATCAACGACACCATCGTCGTGTTTGACCGCGTGCGCGAGAACTTCCGCGGTCTGCATCGCCTGGAGGCCTACGAAGTGCTGAATCGCTCGGTCAACCAGACCCTGTCGCGCACCATCATCACCTCGTTCGTGGCCCTGCTGACCGTGCTCGCGCTGTACTTCTTCGGTGGCTCCGCACTGCGCGGGATGGCCGAATCGCAGATCATCGGCATCATCATCGGCACGCTCTCGTCGATCTTCGTCGCCTGCCCGCTGCTGCTCTGGTTCGGCACCACCCGCATCGACCTGCTGCCGCGAGCGAAAGACGACGCCGATCTGGCACGACGGCCCTGAAGGCGTCCGGCCAAGGCCGGACCCACGCCAGCAAAAAGGCCGGGGAATCCCGGCCTTTTTGTTGATGCGGATCTGGATGCGGGTTCGGATGTGGGTCCGGATTTATCCGGACGCCTTTCTGGCGGCCCTAAGAGCGTCCGGCTGAAGCCGGACCCACACCGGACCCACGCCGTTACCGGAGCCTCAGTTCAACCCACCCACAAACGGCTCGATCGCTGCACGCAGTTCGCCACCGACATTGAGGTTGGCGGCGACGATGTGGCCCTTGGCGAGGAAGCCGTCGCCACCGCGCATGTCGGTGACCTGGCCACCGGCTTCGCGCACCAGCAGCACGCCGGCCGCCATGTCCCAGGGTTGCAGGCCCATCTCGAAGTAGGCATCGAAGCGACCGCAGGCAACGTAGGCGAGATCGAGCGCGGCCGATCCGGTGCGGCGCAGATCCTCGCCGGTCTTGAGCAAGGCCTTGACCATGTTCAGATGATCGTCGAACAGCTTGCGCTGGCGGAACGGGAAGCCAGTCGCGATCAGCGCACCCTCGATTCCCTTGCGCGGGGTGACGCGCAGGCGCCGGTCGTTGAGCAGCGCACCGCGGCCCTTCTCGGCCGTGAACAGTTCGTCGCGCAACGGATCGAAGACGACGCCGAGCAACGGCTCGCCCTTCTCGACCAAGGCGATCGACACCGCGAAATGCGGAAAACCGCGCAGGAAGTTGCTGGTGCCATCGAGCGGATCGATCACCCACTGTTGTTTGGTGGGTCCAACCTGCCCGCTCTCCTCGCCGAGGAAACCATGGGTCGGAAACGCCCGCCGGAGTTCCTTGATGATTTCGGCCTCTGCCAGGCGATCGACTTCGGTCACGAAATCGAGATGCGCCTTCTCGTGGATGATGATGCTGTCGCGCTTGGGCAGTGCGCGCGTGATGATGTTGCCAGCCGCGCGCGCAGCCTTGATGGCGATGTGGAGGGCGCCGTTTGCCATGATGTCTCCGGGAAAGAACAGCCCGGCGCGGGGCCGGGCGAAGTGGCTGCAGGGTAACAAACCGGCCGCGTGCAGGAAAGGCGAGCGCGCCCCGCACTGCCGTCACCGGATAAACTGCAGCCATGTCCCTCAACGATTTCCTGCGCCCGATCCGCGTCGTCCTGGTCGAACCCTCGCTGCCCGAGAACATCGGCGCCAGCGCGCGCGCGATGAAGACCATGGGCCTGTCCGATCTCGCCCTGGTGCAACCGAAACTGTTCCCCGACGCCCGCGCCAGCGCGCTCGCGGCTGGCGCCGAAGACATCCTGGAGCGCGCCCGCATCTGCACGACGCTGGCCGAAGCGCTGGCCGACTGCGTGTTCGCGGCCGGTTGCAGCGCACGCCGCCGCGACGTCGCCCTGCCGCTGCTGGAGCCCGCCCCCGCCGCACGCGACCTGCTCGGACGCCTGAGCGCGGGTCCGGTGGCGCTGGTGTTCGGCGCCGAGCGCACCGGACTGAGCAATACCGACCTCGGTTGCTGCGACATCGCCGTGCACATTCCGACCGAGCCCGACTTCAGCTCGCTGAACCTGGCGCAGGCGGTGCAGGTGTTGGCCTTCAGCGTGCGCATGGCGGCGCTGGAGCAACGCCCGAACGCGCCGCAGTCGACGGAGGATCGCGAGGATCCGCCGGCCAGCATCGGCCAGCTCGAAGGCATGTTCGGGCACTTCGAGGAAGCGCTGGAGGAAATCGACTTCTTCAAGGGTCGCCCGCACGGACAATTGATGCTGCGCATCCGGCGCATGCTGCATCGGGCCGAACTGGACACGCGCGAGGTGATGATCCTGCGCGGCATCCTCGCCGAAGCGCAACGCATGGCGCGGCTCGCGGCCCGATTCAACAACTGACAAACGCGGGCGTGGCGGACGCGGCTGCGACAGCGGCCGCGTGCTAAGGTCGGCGAGGCTTCGATCTGCCGGCAACGCCGGTCCCTGGGCGGCTCACGCGGAATGATATCGATCGGCAAACGGCGCGGAATGCGCGCACGACTCGGCGCTTGCATCGCACTCTTGCTGGCGCTGGCCGGGCTGGCGCCGGCAACCGTGCACGCCGATGCACAGCAGCCGCATCGCCTGGTGCTCGGACGCATCACCGACAATCCGCGCAGCGACTACGTTCGCCTGAAATCCATGCTCGACATCGTGGTGCCGCGACTCGCGGCGGCCGGCATTTCCGAAGGCGCGGTGCTGCTCGCGCGCGACCCGCAGCAGATGGCCGGCTATCTGCGCCGCGGCCGCGTCGACTGGGTCACCGAGACCCCGGCGATGGCCGCGGAACTGCAGGGACGCTCCGGCGCCCTGCCGTTTCTGCGCTCCGTGCGCGAAGACCGCAACGTCTATCGCAGCCTGATTTTCGTCCGCCGCGACCGCGGCATCGCCCGCATCGACGACCTGCGCGGCAAGCGCGTTGCGCTGCAGACGCGTTCCTCGACCAGCGCCTTCTACCTGCCGCTGATGACCCTGGTCGGAGCCGGTCTGCCGCTGGCCGAACTGGCGACACCGGATGACCTGCCGCGCGCCGATGAGGTCGGCTTCCTGCTTGCACGCTCCGAGCTGAATATCGCCACCTGGGTGCACAAGGGTCTTGCCGACGCCGGCGCCGTAAGCAATCTCGACTGGGACAACCCGGCACGCATGCTGTCGGCTTTCCGTTCCGACTTCCTGGTCATCGCCGAGAGCGACAGCGTGCCGCGTGCGATCGAGCTGGTGCGCGCCGATCTGCCCGTGGCAGTAGCCGACGCGCTGCGCGCAGTTCTGCTCGACCTTGACCGCGACCCGACCGTCGGCGACGCGCTGCGCGGCTACTTCGCCACCGCGCGCTTCGAGGCGGTGGATGTGGCCACGCGGCAATCGCTCGAAGCGCTCAATCAGCGCCTGCTGCCGCTACGTCGGGAGCTTGAGCGATGAGCGCACGCCGCACCTGGTGGCTGGTCGCGACAGCCGTCGCGCTGCTGCTCGCCGCCTGCGCGGCGATCGTGCTGCAGCAACACCGCAACCACGCGCATCGCGTCGCCAATGCCGCCACCCAGAACGAGTTCGCGCTGAGCGAGCAGGCACTCGCCGAGCGCACCCGCCTTGCCGCCGCGATGCTCGCGGATTCGCTGATCAACCCGACCTACTTCTTCGACCTGCAACGAATCGGCGACGTGCTCGAAGCCGGGCTCGACCGCGAGCAGACCGCCTACATCCTGCTGATCGACGCGAAGGGCCGCATCCTGCACGACGGCAGCCACGACATCGCCCGTTACGGCCAGCAGCCGGACGATGCCTTCGCCGCAACCGCGGCCGCGGTGCCCCAGCCGACGGTGCTGATCGCCGAGGCCTTCATCGAGGTCGCGCAGCCGATTCAGCTCGGGGACCAGCGCCTGGCGACGCTGCGCCTCGCGTTTAAGCGAGATGCCGCCACCACGGTGGCACCGCTTGCGGTGCCTGCGCTGGCGCCGTGGATCGACCCGGTGCTGCTGCTCGGACTGCTTGGCGGCGTCGTCGCGCTGTTGCTGGTCGGCGATCGCCTGCTGGCGCGACCGCTGGCGCAGGTCGACCACCGCGTCGGACAGCTCGCGCGCGTCTACACCGGCGCCGAAGCCGAGACCTCGTGGCGCGAGTCGCTCGACCGCATCACCGGGCGGCTCGCCGGTTTCGACCGCGAACTGCAGCAACTCGGCCGCATCGACCCGCTGACTGCGCTGCCGAACCGCATCGCGCTGCGCGAACGCATCGCCGAGACCATCGGCGCCGCGCCGGGGTCGAGCGAAACGGAAATCGCGCTGCTGTTCATCGACCTCGACGATTTCAAGCGCATCAACGACACCCTCGGCCATGACATCGGTGACGCCATCCTCGCCAACGTCGCGCGCCGCTTCAGCGACGTGCTGCGCGAGGAATATCCGGGCGAGCAGGGTTTCATCGCGCGCTTCGGTGGCGACGAGTTCGTGCTGCTGCTCGCCGGCGTCGACGCCCGCCGCCGCGCCGGCGTGCTCGCCGAACTGCTGCTGTCGTCGCTGCGTACGCCGCTCAGCGTCGCCGACCAGGTGTTGCACGTGAGCGCAAGCATCGGCATCACCTCGTTCCCCGAGGACGCGCCGGACGCGGCGCGCCTGCTCAAGAACGGCGACATCGCCATGTATCTGGCCAAGGTGCACGGCCGCAACTGCGCGCGTTTCTTCACCACCTACCTGACCCGTCTCGCCGACGACCGTCTGGCCATCGAACAGGACCTGCGCGCCGCGCTCGACCGCGACGAGCTCAAGCTGCATTACCAGCCGATCATCGACTTCGCGAGCGGTGCGATCCACGGCGCCGAGGCGCTGCTGCGCTGGCAGCACCCCAGTCGCGGCCTGGTGTCATCGAGCCTTTTCGTCGGCATCGCCGAGGACGTCGGCATGATCGACGTGCTCGGAGATTTCGCACTGCGCACCGCCTGCGAGACCGCGGTGCGCTGGCCCGCCAGCGGCGAGCAGCGCCCGTTCGTCGCGGTCAATGTCTCGGTCAAGCAGCTGCGCAATGCGCGCTTCCCGGCGCGGGTCGCGCAGGTGCTCGACGAGACCGGGCTGACGCCGGCATTGCTGCACCTGGAACTTACCGAAAGCTCCCTGCTCGACGACGAATCAAGCGCGATCGCGGCACTCGAAGAGCTACACCGGATCGGCGTGAAGATCTGGCTCGACGACTTCGGCACCGGTTTCTCCGGCCTGAACCATCTGCGCCGCGTGCCGGTGGATGGCGTCAAGATCGACCGCAGCTTCGTCGCCGACCTGCTCACCGACCGCCACGACGCCGCGCTGACCAGCGCCATCATCGCCATGGCGCGCTCGCTCGACATCACCGTGGTCGCCGAGGGCGTCGAGTCGGCGGCGCTTGCCGGCGTGCTCAAGCAACTGCACTGTCCATTCGGCCAGGGCTACTGGATCGGCGAGCCCGCGCACAGCGAGAAGCTGGTGGAACGCATCGTCGCGCAACGTCTGGGCGAGGCCGGCAAGGGGCGCGGAAGCAAGGTCAGCTGAAGACGGCGCGCACGCTGTCGATGACGCCGCCGAGGTGCATCACCACCCAGTCGCCGAACCAGAACGCGGCGCCGAACTGGATCAGGGTCACCGCCCACAGCGCCGCCAGCCAGCGGCCGTCGCGTTCGAGCAGCGCCATCGCGTAGCCAATCATCGCCATCGCGAACGGCATGTTGGTCATCGGCACCGGCAGCGCCAGCTCGATGCCGAGGAACACCAACAGCAAGCCGGTGAAACGATGCGCATGGTGGCTCAGGAAAAAAGTCCAGCTCGGCTTGCACAGCTTCTCGATGCGCAACAGCCAGGGGTCGAGCACGCGCACAAACTTCGCCACCGAGGTCTTCGGGATCTCGATGCGGCGCACGAAACCGGGCAGCCAGGGATGGTCGAAGCCGAGCAGCATCTGCAGGCCGATCAGGCTCAGCAGAGTGCCGAAGATGCCGCCCATGAAGCCGACCGGAAGCGGGATCATGCACGGCAATGCGGCGAGCAGGATCAGGGCACCGAACCCGCGTTCGTGGATGGCGTCGACCAGCACGCCGAAGCCGATGCGTTCCTGCTGCCAGCCTTCCAGCGTCTGCGACAGCAGCTCCGACACACGTGGCGGCTTCGGGTGCGGTTGCCGCGAGCGCAGGCGTAGTCGCATCAGCCGAGCGCCGCCGCCGGCATCGGCGTCACCAGCACCTTGTCGATGCGCGCGCCATCGAGGTCGATCACCTCGAAGCGGAAGCCGCCGAACTCGAAGTGCTCGCCGACCCCGGGGATGCGCCCGAACTGAGCCATGAACATGCCAGCGAGGGTGCGGTATTCCTGGTCCTCTTCGTGCGGCAGCTGGCCGAGACCGAGCAATTCACGCAGGTCCTGCACCGGCAGGCTGCCGTCGATCAGCCAGGAACCATCAGCGCGCTGCACGATCGGCTGCTCATTGGCCTCGATCGCGTGTGCCAGGCGCCCGAACACCGCACCCATCAGGTCACCCATCGTCACCAGGCCCTGGATGTCGCCATATTCGTCGACCACGAATGCCAGCGCCGCCTCGCTCTCGCGCATCTGGTCGAGCAACTGCATCGCCTTGGCCGCCTCCGGAACGAACAACGGCGCCTGCACTTCGCGGAACAGATCGGGGACCTTTCCCGAGGCCAGTTCCGCCACCATCATTTTGGTCTCGACGACGCCGAGCACCTCTTGGTCGCTGCCGCGAAAAACCGGATAGCGCGAATGTCGGGACTCGCGCAGCACGGTCAGGTTCTCGTCCAGCGAAGCCGCCGCATCCAGCCAGGCGATGCGCGTGCGTGGCGTCATCAGGCTGTCGACCGTGCGATCGCCGAGATTCAGCACGCGATTGACCATGTTGCGTTCGTCGACGTCGATCACGCCTTGCTCGTGGCTCTCGGCGACCAGCATCTTGATTTCTTCTTCGGTCACGTCGCTGTCCTTGCCGTGACGCACCGGAAACAGCTTGAACAGCATCTCGGTGGTGACGCTGAGCAAGGTCACCGCGGGCGCAGCCGCGATCGCCAGCACGCGCATCGGGATCGCGACCGCAGTCGCAACCTTCTCCGGGCGCACGATGGCGAGACGCTTGGGCACCAGTTCGCCGACCACGACCGAGACGAACAGGATCAACCCGACGCTGACACCGACGCTGACCGGGCCGGCGTGGCGTGCGATCCAGGGCAGTTGCGCGAGTTCGTCGCGCAGCGCGAGCGCGATCGATTCGCCGCCGAAGTAGCCGGTGAGGATGCCGATCAGCGTGATCCACACCTGCACCGAGGACAGGAAGCGCTCCGGCTTCTCGGCCAGCTCCAGCGCGATGCGCGCACCGCGGCTGTCTCCGGCACGCTGCTTCAAGCGCGTCTTGCGCGCCGTCATCACCGCCATCTCCGACAGCGCGAAGAAGCCGTTGAGCAGGATCAGCAACAGGACGATGGTCAATTCAAGTGGCATGCAGCCACCGTAACCGCAACCGATGACTCGGGCGTGGCAGCGCGGCAAACACCGCTGGAAGTACCGGGAGACTGCGTCTGGAGTCGGGCATCGGTTCAGGACATGAGGCGCGACAGCGAGTGCACGCTCAGCGCGATGACGGCAAAGCCTACCATGCCGGTCAACAGCCGCATCGGCAGATGCCGCGTCAACCACGCCGCCACCGGTGCCGCCAGGATGCCGCCGCAGACCAATCCCGCCAGCCACACCCACGACACCACGCCCAAGCTGGCCGTAAGCGTCGCGCTGATGGCGATGGCAACGAAGAACTCGGAGGCGTTGGTGGTACCGACCGCATAGCGCGGTTCGGCACCCTGGGCGATCAGCGACGCGGTCACCACCGTGCCCCAGCCGCCGCCGCCGATTGCATCCAGCGTTCCCGCGACCAGTCCGGTGCCGTGCGCGCCGAGCGCGTGCACGCGCTTGCGTGCGACCCGATTGCGCAGCGCACGCAACAGCAGCCACAGCCCCATGCCGCTCAGATAGGCGCTGATCACGAAGCGCAGCAGCGCAGCGGGCGCGCGCTGCAGCACCAATGCTCCGGCCAGTCCGCCGATCATGCCCGGCAGCACCAGATGCAGAAACACGCGGCGGTCGATGTTGCGGAACCAGGCATGCGACAGCGCCGAGGCACCGCCGGTGAACACCTTGGCGGCGTGGATGGCGGCGCTCGACGCCGCCGGCGGTGTGCCCATGGCCAGCAGCACCGCGTTCGAAACCAGGCCGAAACCCATGCCGAGCGCGCCGTCCACCAGTTGCGCGGCGAATCCGATCGCCATGAAGGTCAGGAATTCGGAAAGATCCATGGGGCGCGAAGCCTAGCGGAGGCGGATGAAGGCAGGCAGTCCCGACCGGAGTCATGGGAATGTAACCTATCCGTCTTATGCTGTGCCGATTGCGCGCCCCGCCGCAGCACCCCAATTCCTCCAACTTCGCGAGTCAAGCCCATGTTTTCGCTGCAAACCATCTTCGGAAAAGGCGATCGCTTCTTCAGCCTGCTGGAACAAGCCTCGGAAGCCGCGCACGAGTCGGCCAAGGCGCTGACTGCGCTGCTCGGCCACCAGGGCAAGACCGGTTCACTCGAGGATTTCACCCGCACCCACTCGCGCGAAAAGGAACTGGCGGCGCAGATCAGTCATGAACTGGTCAACACCTTCGTCACCGCAATCGAGCGTGAAGACATCGAGGCGCTCGGCGCCGCGCTGTACAAGATTCCGAAAGTGGTGCAGAAATTCGCCGAGCGCTACGCATTGACCGCCGAGCGCGTCGGCGAGGTGGACTTCGCCCCGCGCGCGGCGATGCTGGAGAAAGCGGCAGGCGTGGTCGTACGCATGGTCCGCGAACTGCGCCGCGGCATGGCCATCGAGACCTACAAGGGCATGTACGACGAACTGCAGGCGATCGAGACCGAGGCCGACCGCCTGATCCTTGATCTGTATCGCGACCTGTACAAGGACGAGGCCGACCCGGTGCGTTACCTGATCCGCAAGGACCTGTTCGAGATCCTGGAGAAGGCCATCGACCGCTGCCGCGACGCCGGCAACGTCGTCTACCACATCGTCCTCAAGAACAGCTGAGGTCGCAATGACCACTGCCCTGCTGGTGCTGCTGGCCGTCATCGCGGTCGCGCTGATCTTCGAGTACGTCAACGGTTTTCACGACACCGCCAACTCGATCGCCACCGTGGTGGCGACCAAGGTGCTTTCACCGCGCCAGGCGGTGGTGCTTGCCGCCTCGATGAACCTGATCGGCGCGCTCGCCGGAAGTGCCGTGGCCAAGACGATTTCTTCCGGCCTGGTCGATACCAATGTGGTCACGGTGACCTCGGGCGTGCTGATCTGTGCCCTGCTCGGCGGCATCGTCTGGAACCTGATCACCTGGGCGATGGGCCTGCCCTCGTCGTCGACGCACGCACTGGTCGGCGGCCTCTGCGGAGCAGCGCTGGCGGCGGCCAGCGGCAACTTCGACGCGCTGATCTGGTCGCAAACCGCCGGCGACTGGACGCAGAACAAGGGTCTGCTGTGGAAAGTGGTGCTGCCGATGCTGTCGTCACCGGTGGCCGGTTTCACCCTCGGCATCCTGATCATGGGCGGTTTCATGGCGGTCATCAGCGGCATGAACGGTGCGGGTGGCTGGTTCGCGCGCATCTCGCGCCCGCGCTGGGTCAATGCCTTCTTCGGCAAGGCGCAGATCGCGAGCGCCGCTTACATGGGCTTCGCGCACGGCACCAATGATGCACAGAAGACCATGGGCATCATCGCGCTGGCGATCTTCGGCGCCGAAGCCGCCGGCACCCTGAACGGCCTGCCGTCCTGGCTTTCGTTCCTGCATCCAGGCGGCAAGGAAGGCGACATCGACCTGTGGATCGTGGTCACCTGTGCGCTGGTGATGGCCGCCGGCACCGCCGCCGGCGGCTGGCGCATCATCAAGACGCTGGGCCACAAGATGGTCAAGCTGCACCCGATCCACGGCTTCGCCGCAGAAACGAGTTCAGCGACGATCCTGACCGTGGCCGCGCACTTCGGCATGCCGGTCTCGACCACGCACAGCATCTCGACCGCGATCATGGGCGTCGGCTTCGCCAAGAACCCGAGGGCGCTGAAGTGGACCGTGATCGAGCGCATCGTCTGGGCCTGGATCCTCACCATCCCGGCCGCCGGCGGCATCGCCTACGGTCTGGTGCTCGCCAGCTGCGGCATGGGCTGGATCGGCAGCTGAGACCGTGGACATCGGCGCATACGACAACGGCGCCTCTCGGCGCCGTCGTTGTTTCCGGATCTGCCTCGGGGCTTACCAGATCACCACGCGTTCTTCGGGCTTCGCGACCATCTGGTCGCCCGGCTTGCACGCGAACGCGGTGGCGAAGGCGTCGATGTTGGCGTAGGGGCCGAGCACGCGGAAGCGCGCCGGGGCGTGCACGTCGGTGTTCAGACGCAGCTTCAGGTCCTGCTCGGTGTGCAGGCGACGCCAGCCCTGGGCCCAGCCGTGGAAGAAGCGCTGCTCGGGGCTGAGGCCATCGATCGCTTCCGGTTTCTGCTTGGCGGTGGCGAGGCGCCATGCGTCGTAGGAAACCAGCAGGCCACCGAGGTCGGCGATGTTCTCGCCCAGCGTCAGCTTGCCGTTGACGTGCAGGTCGTCGATCGCGACGAAGCCGTCGAACTGTTTGGCGAGCTGGTCGGTGCGCGCGGTGAACTTGGCGCGGTCCTCGTCGGTCCACCACATGCGCAGGTTGCCCTTGGCGTCGAACTGGCTGCCCTGGTCGTCGAAGCCGTGCATCAACTCGTGGCCGATGACGCCACCGATGGTGCCGTAGTTCAACGCGGCGTCGGCCTTGGGATCGAAGTACGGCGGCTGCAGGATCGCCGCCGGGAACGCGATCTCATTGGCCAGCGGGTTGTAGTAGGCATTCACCGTCTGCGGCAGCATGCCCCATTCGGCCCGGTCCACCGGCTGTCCGATCTGCGCGAACTGGCGCGCACTCTCGAACGCCACGCCGGCACGCACGTTGTGCCAGTATTGCTGGCGCTTGATTTCGAGCCTGGAGTAGTCGCGCCACTTGTCTGGATAACCGATCTTGGGCGTGAAGGTGTCGAACTTCGCCATCGCCTCCTTCTTGGTGGCATCGCTCATCCAGTCGAGTTTCATCAGCCGCGCCTTCAGCGCCTGCTGCAGGTTGCCGACCAGTTCGAGCATCTGCGCCTTGGCCTCGGGCGGGAAGGTCTTGGCGACGAACAGCTCGCCGAGCGCTTCGCCGAGATTGCCGTTGACCGAGTCGATCACGCGCTTCCAGCGTGGCCGCAGTTCCTTGGCGCCGCGCAGGGTGCGTCCGCCGAAATCGAAATCGGCTTCGACGAATTGCTTCGACAGGTAGGGCGCCGCGGTTCCGATCAAGTTCCAGCGCAGGTAGGCCTGCCAGGTCGCGATCGGCGTGTCGGAGAGCGTCTTGTCCATCTCCGCGAAGAACAGCGGATGCGACAGCGAGAACGTCGTCACGTCCTTGCGTCCGATCGCGCCGAGCAATTCGTTCCAGGCGTAGTTCGGCGTTGCCTGGTTCGCAGCATCGAGGCTGACGACGTTGTAGCTCTTGTTCGGATCGCGCAGCTCCAGCCGTGTCAACGACGCCTTGGCCAGACGCGTCTCCAGCGCCAGGATCGCGGCGGCATCTTGCTTGGCCTGTTCCGGCGTGTTGCCGATCAGGCTCAGCATACGCTCGACATGGGCGAGGTACTTGGCGCGCAACGCCTGCGACTCGGCGTCGTCCTTGGTGTAGTAGTCGCGATCGGGCAGACCGAGTCCGCCCTGGGTGGCGTAGGCGATGTTCATCGCCGAGTTCTTGAGGTCGGCCTCCTTGCCGAAACCGAACAGCACCCCCATGCCCTGCGCGTGCCAGCGATTGATCAACGCGATCAGGTCGGCGCGGGTCTTCAGCGCATCGATTTCGGCCAGTTGTGGCCGAACCGGTTCCAGACCGGCCTTCTCGATGCCGGCCTCATCCATCGCCATCGCATAGAAATCGCCGATCTTCTGCTGGCTCGAACCGGGCTTGGCCTCAGACTTGGCGGCGCTGTCGAGCATCTGTCGCAGGACATCGAGGTTGCGCTCGGAGATTTCGTTCATCGTGCCCCAGGCGGAATACTCCGCCGGGATCGGGTTGTTCTTCAGCCAGCCGCCGTTGGCATGCTGATAGAAATCGGTGCAGGCGGGCGTGGTCGCATCGAAGTTGGCCGGGTCGATGCCGCGCTCGTTGGTCTTCGCTGCGGCAGTGAGGGTGAGCGTCAGCGCGATGGCTGCCGCGAGCGGGCGAAAGCTGGGTTTCATGGCGGATTCCAATCAGTGGAAAGGCCACACTAGCCGCCAGCGGGCCGATGCTAAAGTGGCTGCAGTCACGCAGTGCCGCGCGGCGGCCACGGTTCAACCCATGGAGGATGCATGAAGCTCAGCTTTTTCGGTGCTGCCGGTGAAGTCACCGGCTCCTGTCATCTGGTCGAAGCTGCCGGCAAACGCATCCTGCTCGACTGCGGCATGATCCAGTCCGGTCGCGACCAGGACAAGCGCAATGCGGCGAAGTTCGACTTCGACCTGAACCGGCTCGACGCGATGATCCTGTCGCACGCGCACATCGACCACGTCGGGCGCCTGCCGCTGCTGCGCAAGCGCGGCTATCGCGGGCCGATCTACACCCAGCGCGCCACCCGCGATCTGTCGAAGATCATGCTCGAAGACTCGGCGCGACTGGCCGCCGCCGACGTCGATTATGAAAATCGTCGACGCGCGCGCCGCGGCCTGAAACCGCAGGAACCGCTGTACGACGAGGGCGACGTCGAAGACGTGTTGCGCCAGTTCAAAGGTGTCGACTACGACAAGACCACCGAGCTGTTTCCCGGCATCCGCTTCCGCCTGCGCGATGCCGGCCACATCATCGGCGCGGCGATCGTCGAGCTGTGGGCCGACGAAGACGACGGCACCCGCAAGCTGGTGTTCTCCGGCGACATCGGCCCCAAGGGCACACCGATCCTGCGCGATCCGAGCACCGTCGACGAGGCCGACCTGGTGATGCTCGAAAGCACCTACGGCGATCGCCTGCACCGCGACCGCGAGAACACTCTGGTCGAACTTGGCGAGATTTTCCGCTCGGTGGCCGAAAGCGGCGGCAATATCCTGATTCCGGCATTCGCGGTCGGGCGCACCCAGGAAATCCTGTACCAGTTCGCCCAGCATTTCGACGAGTGGCATCTCAAGCACTTCCGCATCGTGCTCGACAGCCCGATGGCGACCAAGGTGGTCAAGGTCTACGACGACCACCAGGAGCTGTTCGACGAGGAAGCCCAGCGCGTCTGGCGCGGGCGGGTGCATCCGTTCCGGCTGCCGAACCTGCAACTGGTCGCGAACCTGCAGGAGTCGATGGCGCTGAACCGCGTCGGCGGCGGCCTGATCATCATCGCCGGCTCCGGCATGTGCAATGGCGGCCGCATCCGCCACCACCTCAAGCACCAGCTCTGGCGCAACCAGACACACGTCATCTTCCCCGGCTACCAAGCCGCCGGCACGCTTGGGCGCGAGCTCGTCGACGGCGCCAAGTTCGTCAAGATCTTCGGCGAACAGATCAAGGTCAACGCCACCCTGCACACCGTCGGCGGCCTCTCCGCCCACGCCGACCAGGCCGGCCTGTGCGAATGGTACGGCGCCTTCCGCAACCGCCCACCAGTGTGGCTCGTACACGGCGAAGACCGCGCCCGCGAAACCTTCGCCGAAAAACTGCGCCAGGATTTCGGCGCCACCGTGCAACTCGCCCACCCGGGGGAGAGCGTGGTGTTCTGAGCACCGCTCCCTTCTCCGCCCCATCCGCGCGAGCGAGGCCGGGGCTATTTTTTGGGTATCCGGAATCTGGTGTGGGTTTCAGGGTTTATGGCTGTTGTAGCTCTCATTTCAAAAGGCGGATTCTAGTGTTGGAACCGAGAACGAGCATGCTAAGCTAGAAACCGGATTTCAGTGTGGGCTCGCCCAAGTGTTGAGTGACCGATTTTCTGCAGTTGCGTAGCCTCAATACACTTGAAGTCGTAGGCGATGACGAGCGCTATGTCGTCAAGGCTGAAGGCGTTGCGCCAGTGGCAACCTGCCCGCTGTGCAAGGTCGGACGTTTGCACGGTCACGGCTCACAAGAGCAGTCGTTTCAGGATACGCCGACGCACGGCAAGCCGGTCGTGGTGTTCATCCAGCGCAGGCGATATCGCTGCATCTCGTGCAATAAGACGCTCTTCGAGCCTGTCGCCGATCTCGACAGCAAGCGTCAAGCCACGGCCCGCCTGGTGCGTTATATCCATAAAGAGAGCTTCACCAAGACCTTCGCGGCGCTGGCGCGCGAAGTGGACTTGGACGAGAAGACGGTCCGCCACGTCTTTGACGACTTCATCGAGGAGTTCGAGGCCAAGGTCCGGTTCCGGACGCCCCGCATCCTGGGGATCGACGAGCTCAAGATCATCGGCCAGTACCGGGCGATGATCACCAACATCGAACGCAAGACGGTATTCGACCTCCGGCCGAGCCGGGCCAAGGCCGACCTGCTGCCCTATTTCCGCAACCTGCGGGACAAGGACACCATCGAGTGGGTGGCGATGGACATGTACCACGTTTACAAGCAGGTGGTGCGTGCCACGCTGCCGCAGGCGCGGATTGTGGTCGATCGTTTCCATATCCAGCGGATGGCCAATGACGCGCTGGAGAAGCTGCGCAAGCGCATTCGCAAGGATCTGCCGGCTCGGCAGCGCCTCAAGCTCAAGGATGAGCGCTTCCTGTTGCTCAAGCGGCAGCACGATCTGAAGGGCGCAGACATGACACGGGCCCTGGAATGGTTCCGCCAGTTTCCCCAGCTCGGGGAGGCGCACGCCCTCAAGGAAGGCTTCTTGTCGATCTGGGATCACAAGAGCCGTCCGGAGGCTGAAGCGGCATGCGCGACGTGGTTAGGCAACATTCCGCCGGAGCTGGCGGCCACGTTCAAGGATCTGACCACCGCCGTGCACAACTGGCACGACGAAATCTTCTCTTACTTCGAACAACCCATTACCAATGCCTATACTGAATCCGTCAACCGACTGGCCAAAGACATGAACCGCATGGGCAGGGGCTACAGCTTCGAGGTGATTCGGGCGCGGATGCTCTACAACGAGAAGGCGCGCAAGGACGGGGCCGTAGTCGAGACCGTAGATGTCGATGATGACCAGGTATCAACGAACTTCGAGTTCCAGCGAATGACGATGGCATCGATCCGCAAGAAGCAGGTCAGACGCGTGGTCGAATATGGACCTTACATTCCGACGTTGGTGCGGCTGCTCGAAGAGGGGTATTTCGAGTAAACCTTGACCCATCGCACAAGCCCCGAAGCTTCAACCTGGGTGTTTGGCTCAACGGATGAAGCTGAGCATTTGGGCCTGAACGCTCAGCACAGCACTACCCCGCGCAGCAGGACAGTTGCTTCACATCCTTGGTGAAAGTCTGCGCTGCGAGCTTCAGTCCCTCGACCATGGTCAGGTAAGGGAACAACTGGTCGGCCAGCTCCTGCACCGTCATCCGTGCCCGGATGGCGAGCGCGGCCGTCTGAATCAGTTCGCCCGCCTCGGGGGTCACCGCCTGCACACCGAGCAACCGGCCAGTGCCGGCTTCCGCGACCAGCTTGATGAAGCCACGTGTGTCGAAGTTGACGAGCGCCCGGGGCACGTTGTCGAGTGTCAGCGTGCGGCTGTCGGTCTCGATGCCGGCATGGTGTGCTTCGGCTTCGCTATAGCCCACGGTGGCGACCTGGGGATCGGTGAACACGACCGCCGGCATCGCCGTCAGGTCCAGCGCCGTGTCGCCGCCGGTCATGTTGACCGCGGCGCGGGTACCGGCCGCCGCTGCGACGTAGACGAACTGCGGCTGGTCGGTGCAGTCGCCCGCGGCGTAGATGTGCGGTGTGCCGGTGCGCATCCCATTGTCGATGATGATGGCGCCCTGCGCGTTGACCGCGACACCTGCCGCGTCGAGATCCAAGGCGCGGGTGTTCGGTGTGCGGCCGGTGGCGACCAGCAGTCGGTCAGCGCGCAGTTCGCCGCGCCCGGTCGTGAGCACGAATGCTCCGCTTGCAAAGGCCACCTCACTGGCCTGCGTGTGCTCCAGCACTTCGATGCCTTCGTTGCGGAACGCGGCCGTGACGGCTTCACCTATAGTGGGATCTTCGCGGAAGAACAGCGTGTTGCGCGCCAGGAGAGTCACCTTGCTGCCGAGTCGGGCAAAGGCCTGCGCGAGTTCGACCGCCACCACCGACGAACCGATCACCGCCAGCCGCTCGGGAATACGGTCGCTGACCAGCGCCTCGGTGGAGGTCCAGTAGGGGGTGCCCTGCAAGCCGGGGATCGGCGGAATCGCCGGGCTGGCGCCGGTGGCGATCAGGCAGCGGTCGAAGGCGACTGCGCATTCGCCGCCTTCTGCCAGTTGCACGTTCAGATGGCGGTCGTCCAGGAAGCGGGCGTCGCCGCGTAGCACGGTGATGGCGGGAGTGCTGGCCAGAATACCTTCGTACTTGGCGTGACGCAGTTCGTCGACGCGCTCCTGCTGCTGCGCCAGCAAACGCTCGCGCAGGATCGCCGGCGAAGCGGCCGCAATGCCGTCGTCGAACGGACTCTCGCGCCGTACATGGGCGATATGCGCGGCACGGATCATGATCTTGGACGGTACGCAGCCGACATTGACGCAGGTACCGCCGAGGGTGCCTCGCTCGATCAAGGTGACGCGCGCTCCTTGCTCGACGGCTTTCAGCGCCGCCGCCATCGCCGCGCCGCCACTGCCAATCACAGCGACGTGCAATGCCGGCTCTGCATCTCCGCGCTTCGGCTCGCCGTTTAACCCGCCCAGCGTCTTGTTCAACAGGTCCGCAGGCTTGCTCGGCATGTCGGCAGCCTGCGCCCGGTAACCGAGTGCAGACACGGCGGCGACCAGCGGTGCCATCTCCAAATCGGCGCCCGCATCAGCCGTGATTTCAGCCCGCCGTTGCGGATAGGACACCGCTGCCGAACGCACACCGGGCACCTTCTCCAAAGCTTGCCGGACGTTCTCGGAGCACGCCCCGCAGGTCATGCCATCGACGTGCAGTGTGATCGCCTCGGTCATGGGACGATCACTTCTTGACCGTGGAAGGGTAGCCTGCGTTCTCGGTGGCTTTGGTCAAGGCGGCTGGCGTCGTCTTGGTGTCGTCGTAAGTCACCACCGCTTCCTTGGGCTCCCAGGTCACCTTGGCTTCAACGACGCCTTCGACCTTGGACAACGCCTTCTTGACCGTGATCGGACAGGTGGCGCAGGTCATGCCCGGTACCGACAGCGTGACGGTTTTGGTGGCGGCCCAAGCTGGAGCGCTCAGGGCTACAGTCAAAGCGAACAGTGCGACAAATTTCTTCATGACAGTCTCCTTCAGTAGAACAGGGGCATGACGTAGGGGAACGCGAGGGCGATCAGTACCAGGGCGGACACGATCCAGAAAATCACCTTGTAGGCTGTTCGCACCTGGGGCACGGCACACACGTCGTCCGGTGCACAGGCGCGGGCGGGCCGGAAGATGCGGCGCCAGGCGAAGAACAGCGCGACGAGCGCGGCGCCGATGAAGATCGGCCGATACGGTTCGAGCGCGGTTAGGTTGCCGATCCAGGCGCCAGAGAAGCCTAGCGTGATCAGCACCAGCGGGCCGAGGCAGCAGGTCGAGGCAAGGATGGCGGCCAAGCCGCCGGCAGCCAGTGCACCGCGGCCGTTGCTAGGTTTTGCCATGAGGGTCTCCTTCCGGGACTTTGCGTGATGCGCTAACGTTACTTCCGTAGCCAAGTACGGAGTCAAGCGCCATGATGAACATCCCGGAAACCCTGACCATCGGGGCCTTCGCCAAAGCAGCCGGGGTCAACGTGGAGACCATCCGGTTCTATCAGCGCAAGGGCTTGCTGCTGGAGCCGGATCGGCCCATCGGCGGCATCCGCCGCTATGGGCCGACGGACGTGGACCGGGTGAAGTTCGTGAAGTCCGCTCAGCGCTTGGGCTTCAATCTGGACGAGGTTGCGCAATTGCTCAAGCTGGAGGACGGCACCCATTGCCACGAGTCCGCCGACCTCGCGGCAGCGCGGCTGGCGGATGTGCGCCTGCGGCTGGCCGATCTCCAGCGCATGGAGTTGGCGCTATCCCAATTGGTCAAGGCATGCAGTTCGAGCCAAGGCAAGGTGACCTGCCCACTGATTGCTTCCTTGCACCGACATGCGCCAGCAGGAAAAACCCACACTGAAGGCTTGAAACGGACGAGCCTGCGAAACTAGAAACCTACAAGCAAGAACAGTCAGACAAGCAAGTGCTTTAGCTGTCGTCCCACACTAAAATCCGGATACCCTATTTTTTCCACGTTCACGTCATGTCGCTTGACCCCCATCGCCGGAATCGGACCCTGAATGTCTGACAAGGAAGCCACCGCCCGCATCAAGATCAACAAGCTGCTCGACGCTGCCGGTTGGCTCTTTTTCGCGGAAGGTGACGCACCGGCCAATGTTCGTCTTGAGCCCAGTGTGACGATCAAGTCGACTGACCTGGACGCGCTCGGTGCCAACTTCGAGAACAGCACAAGGGGCTTCGTCGACTTTCTCTTGCTCGATGCCAATGGCTTTCCACTACTTGTCCTCGAAGCCAAAGCCGAAGACAAGAATCCGCTTGTCGGCAAGGAGCAGGCCCGCAAGTACGCCAGATCCCAGAACTGCCGCTTCGTGCTGCTCTCTAACGGCAACCTGCACTACTTCTGGGATCTCGAACGGGGTAACCCGCACGTCATCACCTCGTTCCCGACGCCGGACTCGGTCATTGGTTACCAGAGGGTCACGCCCAATCCGCAGCGCCTGATCGAAGAACCGGTTGGCGAGGACTACATCGTGCGCACCCAGCGCCCGAATTACGCATCTGAAGCCGCCTGGCGAAACGAAACAGAGCGCGCCGGCTACATCCAGACCAACAAGCTGCGTTTTCTCAGGCCCTATCAGCTCAAAGCCATCCACAGCATTCAGGCCGCCGTTGGCGAAGGCAAAGACCGTTTCCTGTTCGAGATGGCCACCGGCACCGGCAAGACCCTGACCGCCGCCGCCGTGATCAAGCTGTTTCTGCGTTCCGGCAACGTGCGCCGCGTGCTGTTCCTGGTGGATCGCCTGGAACTGGAGAACCAGGCAAAGAAGGCCTTCGCAGCCGTGCTGTCCGCCGACTTTCAAACGGTGATCTACAAGGAGAAGCGCGACGATTGGCGCCGCGCCGAAATTGTCGTCACTACGGTGCAGTCGCTGTTGTTCAACAACAAATACCGCAAGCTGTTCTCGCCGACCGACTTCGATCTGGTCATCTCCGACGAAGCGCACCGCTCCATTGGCGGCAACGCCCGCGCCGTGTTCGACTACTTCATCGGCTACAAGCTCGGCCTCACCGCCACGCCGCGCGACTACCTGCGCCGCTTCGACAACGCAAACCCCACGACCCGCGACCCACGCGAGGCCGAGCGACGCCTGCTGCTCGATACCTATCGCACCTTTGGCTGCGAGAACAGCCAGCCAACCTTCCGCTACTCCTTGCTTGATGGCGTGAAGGAAGGCTTCCTGATCAATCCGACCGTGGTCGATGCGCGCACCGAGGTCACCACCACGCTGCTCTCCGAAGAGGGCTTTGTCGTCTCGTTCACCGATGACGCCGGCGACGACCAGCAGCAGGCCTTCAAGCAGCGCGAGTTCGAGAAGCGCTTCTTCGCCGACACCACCAACCAGCTCCTGTGCAAGACATTTCTGGAACACGCCATGCGCGACCCGGTCAGCGGCGAGATCGGCAAGTCGATCATCTTTGCCGTCAGCCAGAATCACGCCGCCAAGCTGGCGCAGATCCTCAATCAAATGGCCGACCGCATGTTCCCCGGCAAGTACCAGTCGGATTTTGCCGTGCAAGTCACCTCGCAGATTCCAGATGCCCAGCAGTTCACCATCAACTTCGCCAACAACAATCTGCTCGGCTCCGGCAATTTCATTCCCGCCTACAAGACCAGCAAGGCGCGCATCTGCGTGACCGTCGGCATGATGACTACCGGCTACGACTGCACCGACATCCTCAACATCGGCCTGTTTCGCCCGATCTTCTCACCCACCGATTTCATCCAGATCAAGGGACGCGGCACGCGCACGCACGATTTCCGCGAGGTGCTGTTCGACGACACCCGCAAGGAAGGCGTGCAGCAGCCGATCAAGACCGCCTTCAAGCTGTTCGACTTCTTCGCCAACTGCGAATACTTCGAGGAAGATTTCAACTACGACGAAGTGCTGAAGCTCCCGCCGCCCACGGGCCAGGCCAAAGAAGGCACCGCCGGCGGCGACCAAGGCGCCGTTGCCGTGGGCGGCTCCTACGAGCATCTCGGCGCCGACATCCTGGCGTCGATACGGGTCGAGCAGATAACGGACGAAGGCATGAGGATCGACCGCATGTTCTTCGAGCGGTTCGAGGACGCGGTCCGCGCCGATGACACTGTCGCCGCCGCCGTGGAAGCCGGAGAGTGGGACCGCGTCATCGACTACGTGAACCGAGAAGTGTTCGACAAGCCCGAGGAGTACTACACCCTCGACAAACTGCGCAAAGCCGCCGCCGTGGACCGGCGCCTGACCCTGCGCGAGATCCTGGAGAAGGTCTTCGGCCTCATCCCGCGCTTCAAGTCCAGGGATGAACTGCTGGAAGAGGAATTCTCGAAGTTCGTTGCCGACCGCGTGCCCGAGCCACCCTCGGCCATTCCGGCCATCAAGACCTTCTTCAAGGCCTACGTCACCAGCAACCGGGTGCGCGACATCATCGATAGCCGGCAATTCACCGATCTGGCGACCAACCCCTACTTCACCACCCACGATTTCAGAGCCGTGCCGCAGCCGTACCGCATGCTCGTCCCCGAATACATCAAGGACTACGTGCCCTTGAACCAGTTCGCGCCATAGGAACCGCAGTGAGCAAAGCCATGAAAAGCACCATCGAAGTCAAAGGCACTGCGGTCACGGTTCTCAGCCAGGCGAGTGATGACTATATTTCCCTGACGGACATTGCCAAGCACAAAGAACCGGATCGATCCGACCATGTCATCCAGAACTGGATGAGAAACCGCAACACCATCGAGTTCCTGGGCGTATGGGAGCGACTGAATAACGCCGGTTTCAAACCCCTCGAATTCGAGGGGTTTAAAAACAGGGCAGGGCTCAACAGCTTCGTCCTGACGCCACGTCAATGGATAGACGCAACCCATGCCAGCGGGCTGATCTCCAAGTCGGGGCGTTATGGCGGTACCTACGCACACAGAGACATCGCCTTCGAGTTCGCTTCCTGGATATCGGTTGAGTTCAAGCTCTACCTGATCAAGGAATTCCAGCGACTCAAGGTGGACGAGAACCGCCGCCTGTCGCTGGCCTGGAACCTCAATCGCACCCTGTCCAAGCTCAATTACCGCATCCACACCGACGCCATCCGGGCGCATCTGATCCCCGCTGCGGTCACGGCAGCGCAGGCCGCGATTACCTATGCCAGCGAAGCCGACCTGCTCAATGTCGCCCTGTTCGGCCAGACCGCCAAGCAATGGCGCGACGCCAACCCCAAGCTGGACGGCAACATGCGTGACTATGCCGGCGTCGAGCAACTGCTGGTGCTGGCCAACATCGAGGGCATGAACGCCGAACTGATCCATATGGCGCTGCCGCAAGGCGAGCGCCTCAAACGCCTCAACGAAATCGCCATCCGCCAGATGCAGGTGCTCACCGGCGCCACCGCGATCAAGCAACTCAAAGGTTAGCCCGTGCTCGACACCGACACCAAACGCCGCATCGACACCGCCCGCAACATCCTCGTCGGCAAAGTGCCCGACCCCAAGTCCCAGGTCGAGCAGATCACCATCGCGCTGATCTACAAATTCATGGACGACATGGACGCCGAGAGCGAGGAACTCGGCGGCAAGCGCAAGTTCTTCACCGGCGACTACGCCCGCTACGGCTGGGCCAAGCTCATGGCGCCCTCGCTCGGCGGCCACGAGATGCTCGGCCTCTACGGCGAAGGCATTGCCAAGATGCCCGAAAACCCCGGCATCCCGCCGCTGTTCCGCGACATCTTCAAGAACGCCTACCTGCCCTACCGCGACCCCGAAACGCTCAAGATGTTCCTCAAGATCATCGACGAGTTCAGCTACGACCACAGCGAGCGGCTTGGCGACGCCTTCGAGTATCTGCTCAGCGTCCTCGGCAGCCAGGGCGATGCCGGCCAGTTTCGCACGCCGCGCCACATCATCGACTTCATGGTCGAGGTCCTCGCTCCGAAGAAGACCGATACCCTCCTCGACCCTGCCTGCGGCACCGCCGGGTTCCTGATTTCGGCCTACAAGCACATCCTGCGCAGCAATACCGACGTCAAGGGCAACAGCACGCTGACGCCCGATGACAAGGGCCGCCTCGCCAGAAACTTCAAGGGTTACGACATCTCTCCCGACATGGTGCGGCTGTCGCTGGTGAATCTCTATCTGCACGGCTTCACCGATCCGCACATCTTCGAGTACGACAGCCTGACTTCCGAAGAGCGCTGGAACGAGTTTGCCGACGTGATCCTCGCCAACCCGCCGTTCATGTCGCCGAAGGGCGGCATCAAGCCGCACAAGCGCTTTTCCATCCAGGCCAAGCGCAGCGAAGTCCTGTTCGTGGACTACATGGCCGAGCACCTCACGCCCACCGGCCGCGCCGGCATCATCGTCCCCGAAGGCATCATCTTCCAGAGCCAGACCGCCTACAAAGACCTGCGCAAGATGCTCGTCGAGAACTCTCTCGTCGCCGTCGTCTCGCTGCCAGCGGGCTGCTTCAATCCCTACTCCGGCGTGAAGACCAGCATTCTCATCCTCGACAAGTCCCTCGCCAAGTCCGCCGACACCATCGCCTTCTTCAAAGTCGAGAACGACGGCTACGGCCTCGGCGCCCAGCGCCGCGCCATCGACAAGAACGACCTGCCGCAGGTGCAGGCCGAAGTCGCCACCTACCTCCAATCCCTGCGCGCCAAAACGCCCACCGACACGCTCACCCTCGCCACCGGCCTGATCGTGCCGAAGGAAAAGATCGCCGCGAATGGCGACTACAACCTCAGCGGCGAGCGGTATCGGGAGGGAGCGGCCTCCAATCATTCCTTCCCGCTCGTCTCTCTCGGCGAAGAGACCCTCTTTCGAGTTGAAAGCGGCGGCACTCCCAAGTCCGACGTCGAGGAATACTGGGGCGGTGGCATTCCTTGGGCGACGCTCGTTGACCTTCCGGCGACCGACTTCATCTCTGAGATCTTGGCAACGAAGCGGACAATCTCCGACAAGGGCCTGCGCGAATCTTCCGCGAAGATGATCCCTACAAATTCAGTCGTTGTCTCGACTCGTGCGACCATCGGACGCATTGCCATCAACCGTGTTCCCATCGCGACGAATCAAGGCTTCAAGAACATCGTCATCGAAGATGCTGCGCGAGCCGTGCCGGAGTATGTGGCGCTCGCGCTCACGAAGCTCGTCCCTACGATGCAGGCGTGGGCGACAGGCGGAACCTTCGCGGAGATTTCCAAATCCAAATTCTGCGAACTCCAAATCCCCCTGCCGCCGCTGGAAGTGCAGAAGGAGATCGTGGCGGAGATCGAGGGCTACCAGAAAGTCATCAACGGCGCCCGCGCCGTCCTCGACCACTACCGCCCCCACATCCCCATCCACCCAGACTGGCCGATGGTGCCAATCAAGGACGTGGCCGCAGTCGAAAGCGGGTTCGGGTTCCCCTTGGATTACCAAGGCAAGACCGATCAGGAGATTCCTTTTCTCAAAGTGAGCGACATGAACCTTCCCGGAAACGAGAAGGACATTGTCTCTTGGAACCACAGCGTATCGCGCAAGGTGTTGCGCGAACTGAAGGGCGATGCCTACCCTGAAGGCACTGTCATCTTCCCGAAGATTGGTGCGGCAATCGCCACCAACAAGAAGCGCATCCTCACGCGCGATTCGACCTACGATAACAACGTCATGGGCATCATTCCGGATACAGCGCGGCTGCTCCCCGACTTCCTTCATACTTATCTGCTCGCGTTCGACCTGTCTCGCTGGGCCAGCGAATCACAGCCGCCGTCCATGCGGAAGACAACAGTCGAGGCGCACGAAATCCCCATCCCGCCCCTCGCCACCCAGCAAGCCATCGTGGCCGAGATCGAAGCCGAGCAAGCGCTGGTCGCCGCCAACCGCGAGCTGATCGTCCGCTTCGAGAAGAAGATCCAGGCAACCCTCGCCCGCATTTGGGGCGAAGAAGAGCCGCTATCCACGGAGGCTGGCGCATGAATCTGCAGGACGCCTACTACGAACAGAGATTCGAGGTGGAATTTCTCCGCGCGAAGGGCGACGCGTTTCAGTCTCTCTTCGAGCGGCTAATGGGCTTGGCCTACAAGGCCGATTTCATGCCCTGCCGGCCGTGGGGGAATCAGGGAGACCGCAAGAACGACGGCTTCCTCAAATCGGAGCGCCGGCTGTTCCAGGTGTACGCGCCGAATCAGATGGATGCTGCCAAGGCGAAGGCCAAGATCACCGAGGACTTCGCGGGTGCGAGGGAGCATTGGGGCAAGCATTTCGACGCCTGGACGTTCGTCCATAACGCGACGGATGGGTTGCCGCCGCATGTTCAAGAACTGTTACTCGACTTCGAGGCGGCAAACCCTGGAATTCAGTTACAGCCATGGAGTCAGGAGGAGCTTCGGCTGATCTTCCGAAAGCTCACCGCAGACGACAAAGCGTCATGGTTCGGTCCTTCCCTGACCGACGCGACTAGGATCAAGTTGGGCTTCGGTGACTTGAAGGTCGTGCTGGAGAGAATCGCTGCGCTCCCAGCGCCTCCGATGACCGACGTGAAGGACGTGCCGTCGGGAAAGATCGAGGCAAACGCCTTGTCCGAGGCCGTAGCGCGCTTGCTCAAGGAAGGCATGATCAAGTCGCCGTTGGTCGCCGAGTTTCTCGCCCAATGGCACGATGAGACGCTTGGCGAACGATTGGCCGAGGCCTTCAAGGCCGAGTATCGGCGGTTGCGCGGGAGCGATGGCCCGAACCGGATTTTTGCCGCGCTTCAATCGTGGGTCGGGGGCGATCATCGCGGGACGCCGGAGCACGAGTTGGCTGTACTAGCGGTCATCGCGTACTACTTCGAGCGCTGCGACATCTTTGAAGAACCACGGAGAGCCGCACGATGATTCTTCCCTCCAAGCACCTGCCCCAGGATCGTGCCCTGCTGACTGCCGGCGCGGCGATCCTGCGGCGCCTGTCACACCCCGTCACCGTGTCAGCCTTGTGGGAGCAGATGCCGCGCACTGTCACTGACCCGAAGGCATCGCGATCCATGCACTACGACGGATTCGTGCTTGCGCTCGACCTGCTTTTTCTCATCGGGGCGATCGAGTTGCGTGACGGGCTGCTGGTTCGGAGGACATCATGATCCATCGCATCTACAGCAGTCTCGCGACATTCAAGGCGCTGGAGTTCAAGTCCGGATTGAATGTGCTGATCGCGCAAAAGGAAGCAGGCGCGACGGACAAGCAAACCCGCAACCGGGCGGGCAAGACCAGCTTGATCGAGATCGTGCACTTCCTGACCGGCTCGGATGCCGGGGAGGATTCCCTGTTCCGTTCGGACGCGCTCGACAACGCATTGTTTGGCATGGCATTCGATCTCGGTGGCGAGAAGCTTCGGGTTGAACGCTCTGGGCATCAGAAATCCAAGATTCATCTTGAAGGCGACAGCTTCGCGAAGGGGAAGACCAGCATCTCGAATTCCGAGTGGGTAGAACTCCTCGGCGAAAAGTTATTCGAGTTGCATGAGGTGCCTGAGTACGATGGGCGCGTCCCAACATTTCGTTCCTTGTTCGCCTATTTCGTGCGTCGGCAACTCAGCGGACCGTTCACCACACCTGAGAAGCAGGCAAACATGCAGCAGCCCGGTGACTATCAGGTCGCCCTGCTTTTCCTGCTTGGCCTGGATTGGAGGATTGCCAGCGACTGGCAGAAAGTTCGGGATCGGGAGAAGACCCTGGCTGAACTGAAGAAGGCGGCCGGGGCCGGTGCGTTCGGCAGTATCGTCGGGAAAGCGTCTGTTCTGCGCACCCAACTGACTGTGGCCGAGGCCAGACTGACAGATATCAAGTCCCAGGTTGCCTCGTTCCGAGTGCTGCCTCAGTACGCAGAACTGGAAGCGGAGGCTGATCAGCTCACGCGCGCAATCAATGACCTGTCGAACGCCAATGTGATTGACGCGGCAACGATCGGAGACCTGGAGCGCGCCTTACAGGCAGAAGCGCCCCCGTCACTCGCCGATCTTCAGAGTATCTACGCAGAAGCGGGCGTTGCATTGCCGAGTGTCGCCATCAAGCGCTACGAAGACGTGCGAAGTTTCCATGAGTCGGTCATTCGGAATCGGCGAGATTACCTCGCCGGAGAGCTGGATACAGCGAAGCAGCGCGTTGCGGTGCGCGAGCAGGAGAGGGTCCGGCTCGACGCACGGCGTGCTGTCGTGATGGGCGTCCTACAAAGTCACGGCGCGCTGGATCAGTTTTCTCAACTGCAAGGTGAAGCCGTGCGCATGGAAGCGGCGGTCGAGTCGCTGCGGCAACGCTTCGAGGCTGCCGCGCAACTGGAAGGCACGAAGAACGAACTGGAAATCGAACGAAACCGCCTGACACTGCGCCTGCGGCGCGACTTTGCCGAGCAGAGGACGCGCTTGTCTGAAGCAATTCTCGCGTTCGAGGAGACGTCAAAGCGGCTGTACGAGTCCGCCGGCAGCATGACCGTAGAGGAAACATCCAATGGGCCGGTATTCAAGTTTCCGATGCAAGGCTCACGCAGCAAGGGCATCAAGAACATGCAGATTTTCTGCTTCGACATGATGCTCATGCGGCTCTGTGCTAAGCACGGCATGGGGCCAGGATTCCTGATCCACGACAGCCATCTCTTCGACGGCGTTGATGGCCGACAGTTGATCAGCGCACTGAAAGTTGGCGCGGAAACGGCTGCGGAGCTGGGCTTTCAGTACATAGTCACGATGAATGAAGACGATGCGTTCAAGGAGACCGCCGCCGGCTTCGACCTGCGGGACCACGTGCTCCCGACGGTCCTGACTGATGCCAAGGAAGATGGCGGCCTGTTTGGCTTCCGTTTCTGAGCGATCGCCATGGAAGAAGCCGCCGAACTCGCCAACTACCTGCCGCTCTCCTTCAAGACCCCGAAGGAGCAGGAATACATCGAGTTCCTGTGGGACGCGTTCGAGACGAACCACACGCACGGCAAGTACCAGTTCGCCTTCCTCGCCTACCACATGCTCACGATGAGCTTCGTCTATTTCAGCATCTGGCAGATCAAGCAGACCGAGCCCGGCGACTTCGCCAAGGGCCTGATCGGCTTCGGCAAGGACGTGGAGAAGAACCTGCTCGAAGCGAGCTCGCCCTTCGTGTTCAGCGCCGTGAACGAGCGCAGCATCCTGCGCTTCCTCAAGCTCATCGCCTGCGACAACAGCAAGATCGGCACCTACGCCAAGCTGGTGGACGACCGCAACGAGTCCGCCCACCCCAACGGCAACATCTTCTACAGCACCGAGGCGGCGCTCGACATCAAGATCACCGAAATCCTGCGCGTGGTGGCGGAGATTCAAACCCACTCGAAGCCGGTCATCGAGCACTGCTACCGCGAGTTCCTGCTCCAGAACCACGACACCGACGGGCGCGAGTATGCCGATGCCGCCGACCAGATCCGCGAAGTGCTGATCTACGGCAACTACCTTTCGCAGAAGGACATCGAGATTTGTCTAGCCTTCGAAATTGAGACGCTTGCCGGCCAGCCTGGGATCGAAACAATGCGGGAGCTGCACGCGTCTCTTGCGGAGACCTATAAGTACGAGCATGCGAAAAGCGCGGCTTAACGACAGTTCGCATCAGTCTTCGGCTGAGCGCAGGTACTGCTTGAGGGCGCGGTAGAGGCGTTGGCGGTCCACTGGTTTCGACAGGTAGTCGTCCATGCCAGCGTCGAGGCTGGCCTGGCGGTCTTCGGGCAGGGCGTGGGCGGTCAGGGCGATGATCGGCACGTGCTTGAGCGTCTCGTCGGCGCGGATGCGGCGAGTGGTTTCGAGGCCGTCGATGCCGGGCATCTCGCAGTCCATCAGGATCAGGTCGGGATGGCGGGCGAGGTGCTGTGCGATCGCCTCGGCGCCGTCGCGGGCAGTGAGCACTTCGACGCCCATCGACTCCAGGAACAAGCGCGTGATCTCCAGGTTCAGCGCGTTGTCCTCGGCCACCAGCACGCACCCGGACAGCAGCGCGACCGACTCCTCCGGCTGCGCTTCGGGTTCCGACGCGAGCGCCGGTGAGGGCAGCAAGGGCAAGGTCATGATGAAGCGACTGCCGCGCGCGGGCAGACTGTCGCAACGGATGTCGCCATCCATCAATTGCACGATCTGGCGCACGATCGACAACCCGAGCCCGGTACCGCCGTAGCGGCGCCCAGCGGTGGCGTCGACCTGGGTGAACGGCTCGAACATGCGCTGCAGATCCTCGGCGGCAACGCCGATGCCGGAGTCCTCGACCGTCAGCGACCAGTGAGCTTCATCGACCCGATTCAGTTCGACGCGCAGGTGCCCGCGCTCGGTGAACTTCAGCGCGTTCGACAGCAGATTGCCGACGGTCTGCGCGAGGCGCTGGGCATCGACCAGCACGCGCGGCGGCAGCGCGGGGTCGATGCGCACGTCGAACTTGAGCCCGCGCTGCGCAGCCAGCATGCGGTAGGGCTGCACGCAGCGCTCGATCCATGCTGCCAGATCACAGGGCTCGGGGCGCAAGCTCATCTGGCTGGCCTGGATCTTGGCGAAGTCGAGCACGTCGTCGACCACCGCCAGCAGCGTACTGCCCGCGTGCAGCACCGAACGTGCGTGGTGATCGTGCGGTGCCGGCAGGTTGGCGTTGGCCAGCAACTCGGCCATGCCCATCATGCCGTTGATCGGGGTGCGGATCTCGTGGCTCATGCGGGCCAGAAAACGCGACTTGGCCTCGCTCGCCGCGCGCGCAGCGCGGCTCAGTTCGTCCGCACGCCAGCGTGCGCGGATGACGTCTGCGGCATTGGCGCTGACCAGGCTCGAACCGACCACCATGATCACCCCGAACAGCGGCACCATGATCGCGACCTCGCGCGCCAACGCCACCTCTCCAGCCACAACCGTGAACAACATCGAGCACACCAGCGGCAGCAGGAAAGCGGCGAATGATTCCGCCATCGCGTGGAAACTGAACAGTCCGATCGCGGCGATCGCCATCAGCAGGCAGTAGACCAGCAGGCGCACATCCGGCCCCATCTCGAGCAACGGCCAGGCCAGCGCGCTCCAGCCGACCCCGACCAGGGCCGCGACCAGCATGAAGCCGAAGCGCCAGCGGCCGAGCGCATCGGCCCGCGGCGGTTGGCGCAGATAGCGCTGCACGACCACGGCGCGCAACAGCGCCGCCACGACCATCAGCCATGCCCAGTAATGGAACTGAAGCGCAGGCGCGTGCAGACCGAGCCGCCACGCCGCAAACGGCACCAGCACCAGCGTCAGCCAGACGCCACGCTGGTTGGCGCGCGCATTCGAATCCAGGCATTCGCGCAACACCACTTCTTCGAGCAGACGCGTGCGCGCTGCCGATTCGGTGCCCTCTTGTTGCATACGCGAAGCCCCAAGCATCGGCGCAGTTTGGCAGTGCCCGGCAGACACTGCCAGCAAGGTCGCCGCGAGATCTAGTCGAAGCCGTCGGCGAACAGCAGCGCGGCATCGTCGCGTTCGACCGCGCCGATGTCCGGCGCCGCGCCGACGAAACCGTCGTTGATGCCAGCGATCACCACGCCGCCATCGATCGCCGGACTGGCTGCTGCGGGACGGAAGTCGCCGGCGTCTGGCGCCACCAGCTGCGGCGCGCCACTGCGCCCGTTCGCTTCGGCGCCGGTGCCGACCTGCAGCGCGGACAGACTGGCGTAGTGGACGCCCTGCCAGCGCACGAAGCGCGTCGGGTCGGTGCTGTGCAGCAGGTCGTGGTCCAGATCGAGCGCGATCGGGTTGATCTTCTCCAACGCATACCGCGTGCCGGCAATGATGTTGTTGCGGCTGCGCAGCCAGGTGCTGGCACCGGGATCGAGCAGCAGCAGCGAATCGGTATTCGGTGCGCGCGTGTAGAAGGTGTTGTGGTAAAGCAGCAGCGGACCGACCGGCGTCGGATAGCCGCTGTTGATCTTGAGCGCGCTGGCGCCGTAGCCGTCGATCTGGCTGGTGCGGGTGCTGCCGGTGTCGAGTGCGGTGTTGCGCACCAGGAACGTCGGCCCGGGTGCCGCCGGCGCGACGGCGAAGGCCATGTGCGAATCGCGAATGGCGTTCTCGAACAGGCGCAGGTTGGCGCAGTAGCCTTCGGGTTCGAGGGCATCGTCGTTGTGGTCGCGGAAACGGTTGCGATAGACATCGACTTCGCTGGTGATGCCATCCGGTCCGACGCTGCCGCCGCAAGGGCCGATGCCGTTGAAGGTGGCGCTGAACTGATTGCGTCGCACCACGTGACCACGCCCGGGGTTGTCGGTGAAGGCGACGCCGTTGTTCTCGGCGCTGCTGCCCTTGGTCAGTTCCCAGGGCCAGCCCGGGATGGATGTGTCGCTGAAAACGTTGTCCTCGATGCGATGGCGCGCACCGCCCTTGACCCAGACGCCGGCGGCGCCGATCTCGTGCATGCGGTTGTTGCGCACGATGCAGTCGCTGCTGAAGCGCAGGTACACGCCCTTGCCGTAGTCGCCGGAGCCAAAGTGGCGGATCGCGAAGTTCTCGATGCGCACGTGGTTGCGACCATCGAGCACGAAGCCGCTGTCGAAACGCGCCACGTGCAGGCTGCGTGCGGCCGGCGCGCTGGCGTCGGCGAACTTGAGGTAGAGATCGGTGCCGTCGAAGTGATAGCCGCCAGGCGCTCCGGCCGCAAGCGCCTCCAGTTCGGCCAGCGAGTCGTAGCGATAGAGCCGGCCCTGGTCGCTGCTGACATGCCCGGTGGCGAAACCGAGCGTGCGCCGGTATACGCCGTTCGCCAGCGCGGTCCAGCTGACGCCGGCGGCGATCGCGGCGTCGCCGCCATCGAGCAGCACGGCGTCGCCCACGCCGCGGAACACGATCGGCTGCGGCGCGGTGCCCGAGCGCGGCACGGTGACCGATTCGCGATAGACGCCCGCGGCGACGGCCACGACATCGCCGGCCTGGGCCAGGTCAGCGCCGCGCTGGATCGTGCGCACCGCGCTCGCCGGAGCGAGCCCATCATTGCTGTCGTTGCCGTCCGGGCGCACATACAGGGTGCGCAGCGTCGGCTCGACCAGCACGTCGGCGCGGGTCGAAAAGCCGCCGAGCATCATGGCGGCGCCGCCCACGCCATCGGGGTCGGCGAGGGTGACGCGCAGTTCGTGCGCGACTCCGGGCGCGAGTCCGAACAGGCTGCTGGCGAAATGCGTGGCGTCGAAGCGCACGCCCGGGTGGGCGACGCGATACACGGCATCACCGCTGCGCCGCCACTCGACCTGGAGGCTGGCATCTCGGTCACTGTCGCCGCTGATGGTGACGACCACACCCGCGGTCTCCAGATTGCCGTAGCCCTCCAACGCCACCAGGCTGGACGCGGTCTGTGCGCCCGCAGGCAGGGCGGCGAGCCAGATCGGCAGGCCAGCCAGGATCGATCGGATGGGTTTCATGGCGTCACTGTAGGGAAGCCGACGGCGGTCGCGGCGTGCGCGCGGTCACAGCCGGCGCAAGTTCAGATTGAACAAGACATATCCCGGCCAAGCCGCGATAATCCCGCGAGTTTTTTCCTTCACTTGAGGTGGTTTCGAGCAACCGCCGGGAGCGCGCCATGGCCGAACTTGCCCAGATCGACAAGGCCGCGCGGCAGATGAAGACGCTGTCGCAAGCGCTCGATTCCGGCCGACTCGGGCCGGTGCGGCGCATGGTCAATACCTTGTCCCCGGCCGAGATCGGCAACCTGCTCGAATCGTTGCCACCGGCCAAGCGCCTGATGGTCTGGGGACTGGTCGACGCCGAGGACGACGGCGAGGTGCTGGTGCACGTCGGCGAAGAGGTGCGCGAAAGCCTGCTGCGCGACATGGACGAGGACGAGATCGTCGCCGCCGCCGAGTCGCTCGACATCGACGACCTCGCCGACCTGTTCGACGACCTGCCGGACACGGTCACCGACAGCGTGCTGCAGTCGCTCGACCGCAGCGACCGCGACCGTCTGGAACAGGCGCTGTCCTACCCCGAGGACAGCGCCGGACGACTGATGAACCCGGACGCGGTGACGGTGCGCCCGGACGTGACCGTCGATGTCGTGCTGCGCTACCTGCGCCTGCGCGGCGAACTGCCCGACCACACCGACCATCTGTACGTGGTCAGCCGCCGCAACCAGTACCTCGGCCGCGTGGCGCTGTCGCGCATCATCACCTCGCAGGCGGAGACACCGATCAACGAACTGGTCGACGACACCCAGCCGCCGGTCTCGGTCGAGATGTCAAGCGAGGCGGTGGCGCAGAGCTTCGCCGACCACGACTGGATCACCGCGCCGGTGGTCGACGACAACAACGTGCTGCTCGGGCGCATCACCATCGACGACGTCGTCGACATCATCCGCTACCAGGCCGAGCACCAGGTGATGAGCGCCGCCGGCCTCGACGAGGAGGAAGACCTGTTCAGCCCGGTACCGCGCGCGGTACGTCGGCGTCTGGTCTGGCTTGGCATCAACCTCGCCACCGCGTTCCTGGCGGCGAGCGTGGTCGGCCGCTTCGAGGGCACCATCGAGAAGATCGTCGCACTCGCGATTCTGATGCCGATCGTCGCCGGCATGGGCGGCAATGCCGGCACCCAGGTGCTGGCGCTGATGATCCGCGGACTCGCGCTCGGCCAGGTCAGCGCGTCGAATGCTGCGGTACTGCTGTGGAAGGAAGTGCGCGTCGCGCTGATGAACGGCATCGTGCTCGGACTCCTGCTCGGCGCCATCGTCTGGCTGTGGTTCGGCGACCCGGCCTTGTCGGCGGTGATCGCGAGTGCGCTCACCATCAACCTGCTGTCGGCCGCGAGCGCCGGGGTGATGGTGCCGCTGACGCTCAAGCGCCTCGGTTTCGATCCGGCGCTCGCCGGTGGTGTGATCCTGACCACAGTCACCGACGTGATGGGTTTTCTCGCCTTCCTCGGCCTCGGCACGGTGTTCCTGCTGTGAACGCGATGCACAGCGATGTGCTGGTCGTGGGTGGCGGCGTCATCGGGCTGTCCTGCGCACTCGCGTTGGCGCGCGGCGGACGCAGCGTGACCGTACTCGAACGCGCCGGCGTCGGTTCCGGCGCGTCGCACGGCAACTGCGGCACGATCACGCCCTCGCACGCGCTGCCGCTGGCGCAACCGGGCGTCATCGCGCAGGGCCTGCGCTGGATGATGCAGGCGGACGCGCCGTTGCGCATCGCCCCGACACTCGACCCGCAGCGCCTGGCCTGGCTCGCACGCTTCGCCCTCCATTGCACGCATGGCCAAGTGGAACGTGTCGCACCGGCCAAGGCCGCGCTGCTGAACCGCTCGCGCACGCTGATCGAAGCCTTCGTGCAGGCCGAAGCGATCGACTGCGAATTCGCCCACGACGGCGCGCTGCAAGTGTTTCGCAGTCAACGCGGATTCGACGCCGGCTGCGCCGAGCTCGAACTGCTGCGCGCGCATGGCGTGCCGGTCGAAGTCTGGGACCGCGCCCGTGTCGAACGCGAGGAACCGGCGCTGAAGCCCGGCGTCGTCGGCGGCCTGTACTGGCCGAACGACGCGCACCTGCGCCCGGACCGCTACGTCGCCGCGCTCGCCGCGCGTGCCCGCGACGCGGGCGTCGTGATCCGCGAACAGACCGAAGTCGCCGGCTTCGACCGCTCCGGCGGGCACATCAGCGGCGTGCGCGTCGGCCAGGAAACCTGGTCCGCAGGTACTGTGTTGCTCGCCGCTGGCGCCTGGTCGCCACCGATTGCGCGCGATCTCGGCCTGCGCCTGCCGATCCAGCCCGGCAAGGGCTACTCGATCACTTACTCGCGCCCGCCGCAGACGCCGCGCTGCCCGCTGGTGCTGGCCGAACCGCGCGTCTGCGTCACCACCTGGGGTTCGGGTTTTCGTCTCGGCAGCACCATGGAATTCGCCGGCCACGACGAGACGATGAATCGCGTCCGCCTCGACGCCCTGGTGCGCGGCGCGCAGGAATTCCTGCACCACCCGATCGGCCCCGAACACATCGAAGACTGGTGGGGCTGGCGTCCGATGACCCCCGACGACCTGCCGATCATCGGCCCCTCGACCCGCATCGCCAACCTCTGGTTCGCCACCGGCCACGGCATGCTCGGCATGAGCATGTCCAACGCCACCGCCGAACTGCTCGCGGCGCAGATGCTCGGGCAGGACAGCGTGATCGATCCGCGCCCCTACCTGCCAGCGCGCTTTGCGCTTTAACGGCTCGACTGCATCGCCGTCACGCGTTCCCCGATTCGTTCTCTGGCGAGAGAACCGATCAAATTCTTCCCTTCTCCCACCGGGAGAAGGTGGCGCGCAGCGCCGGATGAGGGATGCCCTTGATGTGCGCGCACAAAGATCACCAGTCAAGAGCCCCTCATCCGCCCTACGGGCACCTTCTCCCGGCGGGAGAAGGAATGACCGCAGCTCCGGCGTGGTGGCAGGGCGTGATCCGCTTCTTCCGTTACGATCGCGTCCCTGACCGTTCCGGAATCCGCATGATCCACAACGACGTACTGCGCACCTCTCGCCCCCGGCCACCACCAGCGAGGGCGATCAGTATCATGGTGCAGCGGTTCCTGACGTGGGTCTTTCAAGGCTGCGGATCTGGCAAGTAGCGCACCGCGGCCCCAGAGGCAGTCCAACCCTGGTCTAGCACTGCCAACCAAGTCGATTGCCCCATCCTTACCGGAGATCTGAGTGAACAAGCTCAAAGTAGTCCTCCTGCTGTTGGGCGCGCTGGTGCTCTCGGTACTCTGCGGCTTTCAGGGGCTCGCCCGCCACGACCAGATTCCGGATGGCAATCGCGCACTCGTCATCGGCGGCGAGATCTTGTCTGTCATGCTGAGCTTTGCGTTGCTTGCGACGCTCTACCTGATACCGAAAGCAAACAGGAATTGGCTGTCCTACCTCTCAGCATTCAATGTGCTGGCCCTGCTGCTTATGCTCGGACAATGCAGCGACTGGAACGCCAGGTTCTCTGGTCCAGACAAAGTGATCACGAGTGCAGACGGAAGGTACGCCGCCGATGTTCCGTCGGATTGGGCAATCGTGCAGTCGAACAACCCTGCACTTCAGCTCTTGACTGCGGATTGGGCGGGCACCCGGTCGATGAGCGTGATGTCCGCCGGATTCGTCGAAGCGGAAACCAAAGATCTGGCCCTTCAGGAGACCCGCGAGTCCATCCACAGCCAACTCGGTCAGCTAGGTGCCGTCCCGGTGAGGGAATACAGCTGTGGCATCGGCTGTTCCGGAGATCTGTTCGCCGTTACTTCACGTGGCAAGGACATGCTCATGCTTTCCACTGCCAAGCTCATCGGATTGGAAATCGTCATAGTGCAGGGCACAATCATGAAATCCAGCGAAGACGAAGGTTTCGCCGTTCTCGAGCGAGTTGTTGGCAGCGCACGCGTAGCGAGGCAACAGTAATCGGCCGGATTTCGCGCGCTCTCTTACCCCATTCCCTCGAAGCAACCCGGTCTCGCCTTGGTGGGGCTGGCGTCCGATGACCCCCGACGACCTGCCGATCATTGGCCCCTCGACCCGCATCGCCAACCTCTGGTTCGCCACCGGCCACGGCATGCTCGGCATGAGCATGTCCAACGCCACCGCCGAACTGCTCGCGGCGCAGATGCTCGGGCGTGGACGGCGCGATTGATCCGCGCCCCTATTTGCCGGGGCGCTTTGCGCTTTAACGGCTCGACTGCATCGCCGTCACGCGTTCCCCGATTCGTTCTCTGGCGAGAGAACCGATCAAATTCTTCCCTTCTCCCACCGGGAGAAGGTGGCGCGCAGCGTCGGATGAGGGATGCCCTTGATGTGCGCGCACAAAGATCACCAGTCAAGAGCCCCTCATCCGCCCTACGGGCACCTTCTCCCGGCGGGAGAAGGAATGACCGCAGCTCCGGCGTGGTGGCAGGGCGTGATCCGCTTCTTCCGTTACGATCGCGTCCCTGACCGTTCCGGAATCCGCATGATCCACAACGACGTACTGCGCACCGCGCGCCCCCGGCCACCACCAGCGAGGGCGATCAGTATCATGGTGCAGCGGTTCCTGACGTGGGTCTTTCAAGGCTGCGGATCTGGCAAGTAGCGCACCGCGGCCCCAGAGGCAGTCCAACCCTGGTCTAGCACTGCCAACCAAGTCGATTGCCCCATCCTTGCTGCCCGGCTCGCTGTCGGCATTCATCCCGCTCGCCGTCACGAGCCTGGCTGCGCTGTTCTGGCTCGGCGCCCGTCTGTTCCATGCTTTGCTGCGTCGACTATCGCTGCATGCTGCTGCAGCCAACGCAACGCGCTCGATCGCATGGGCATCGAGAAACTACTTCTGCACGAGCATGCTGTGGCTGAGCATCGCTCCCGCTGCACCGCTCGCGTTCGCGCTTGCATTTGGCCTGCCCGACGCCTGGCTGCTCGCGATCGGCGCAGCCTGCACGCTGGCTACCTGCCTGCTGCCGGTGCTGGCACTGAACGTCGACTCCCTTAGCGCAACGCAACCCGGATTTCGCCGCAGCCTGCGATGGCCGGGATGGCAGCACGCAGCGCTGTTCCTCGCGGGGCTCGTTGCGCTCCCGGTGGGTGGTTTTCTGCTCGCGGCGCTGACTCCAGGACGATGGCCGTGGGAGGCGGCCGTCGGCTTGAGCCATTACCTGCTCGATGCCATTGTCACCGGCGCGGTGCTCGCGCTCGTGATCCATCGCGCGCCGCTGTCGTCGTTCGTCGCGGAGATCCGTCGTCGAGCCAGACCGGACTTCATCGCGGCGTGGATCATCCTCGATCTGCACCTTGGGGAGATCCTGGCGTGGCTGGCGCCACCGCTGGTGCTGTCCATGCTGGCTTCGATCTACGTCTGGCCGCAGCTGCAGCACACCCTCTCAGCAACCGGGGAGGGCGCCGGATCGAACTTGCTCGCAGTCGCCGGCCTGATCGACTGGATGGCAACGCACTGGATTCTGATTGCCCTGCCCTTGAACACTTGGCTGACCATGATCTCGGCGAAGTTCCTGATGGATTTCGATGCAGGGCAGCGGCAGAAGACGATTACCTAGCCATCCGGCACGAGGACGCATCATCAGACTCGCAATCGGCGGACGCCACCTTCCCGCGCCCGCATCATGCTGCAACCGCTCGACTGGCCCTTGTCACTTGTTGCCGGATAGGTTCCCGGCCGAGCCCGCAGCGGTGGTGTCGTGCTGAATCGCACGCATGGCGCGAAGGCCGGTTTCGAGTGGCAGATACAACGTCATCGGTCGGTCGGTAATCACAAGGAATCCGTGCCGAAGGTAGAAATCTCGGGCCTTGGCGTCGACGGCATCGACCACCAGCGCAAAAACTCCGCTCTGCTGGCCGACCAGCACTGTCCTCTTCAAGGCATCCATCAGCAACCAAGTTCCCAATTGCTTGCCCTGTTCGCGCCTGTCCACCGCGAGTCGGCCCAGCATCACGGCGGGGATGGGATGTCGGGGCAGCGTCTTGCCGACATCTTCACTCAGCAGTTGACGGTCGATCTGACAATTGCTGAGGCTGTAGTAGCCCAGAATGCGTCTCGGATCAGCTTCGGAAACGAGCACGAAAGTTCGCGAGATCCGCTGCGATTGATGCTTCGCGGCTTTGGTCTGCAGGAACTCGTCAAGATCCGGATTCCCGCACTGAAAGGCAGCTCGATCGTGCGCAGACTTGTCGAGTGCGCAAATGATCAGCGCCACTGGATGCCAGCGGCTTCGTAGTCGCGCATGGACAGGATCAATGCCGCGGTCGGCGGCGGCGGATTCGCGAGCGCGTCGAGCACGTCCTGATAGGCCTTCGCCGAAACCGTCAGCTGCTCAGCATCAGCAATCACCTGGCGGGCGCGCTCAAGGGCAGGCGCCAGAACAAACTGACTCACCTTCACCCCTTCCAGCTGCGCAGCACGCGCCAGCACCCGCTTCTCGTCGGGCGGCAGTCGGATATCCAGGCGATCGGTGGCGGCGTTCATCGGCGACCTCGGCGCTACTCCCGTACATTGTACGGAATCACAGCGTGTTCAACAACGCTCCCCTGCGCACCGATCCCGCGGTGCTGACTGAGACATCGTCCTGTGAACGCATCGGGCGCCGGCTTCGGGCCACTTTGGCTCTTCCAGTAGGATCGCGGCCCCAACGTTCCGGAATGGCCATGATCCACAACGACGTACTGCGCAGCATCCGCTACATGCTGGATCTCAGCGACCAGATGGTGATCGATATCGCCAAGTTGGCCGATGCCGGTTTCGCGATCGACAAGGATCAGGTGCAGGGGTTCCTGAAGCGCGACGATGATCCCGGGCATGTCGAGTGCAGCGATGCCGTGCTCGCGCATTTCCTCGACGGGCTGATCATCCACCGCCGCGGTCGCGACACCAGCCGGCCGCCGCGGCCGGTCGAGAAGCGCATCAGCAACAACCTCGTGCTGAAGAAGCTGCGCGTGGCGTTCGAGTTGCAGGATGCCGACATGCACCAGGCCTTCGAGGAGGTCGGCTTCCCGGTGTCGAAACCTGAATTGTCGGCCTTCTTCCGCCAGGCCGATCACCGCAACTACCGCGCCTGCGGCGACCAGATCCTGCGCAATTTCCTCAAGGGACTGACGATCATGGTGCGCGGCGCCTGAACGGCGCAGGGCTACTTCGGGTCGAGCGAGTACGTGTAGCGCAAGTAGCCGACGTTGTCTTCGTAGGCGCCGGGCTCACCGTAGAAGCCGCCAGCATCGGCGAAGCCGAGGTAGAGCGTGGTCGCGCCTTCGGGTTTGACGAAGGACTGCAGCTGGCCGTCGGCGGTCTTGCCATCACCGATCACGAATACCTGGTTCGCCTTCGGCGCGATGCGCGCTTCGCTGTCGGTCTCGGGTGCGACACCCGCCTCGACTTCCACTTCCGGTTTCGGATCGACTGGGAACACGCCGACCAGGAACAGCGAGCGGTTGCTCGACTTCGAACCCGAGTAGCCGTTCTTGGCGGTGATGTCGGTCGACGGCGACACACACTGGCCACCGTCCGGGCCATCGACCGGTTCGCCGCCGGCGCAGCCGAGCAGGCCTTCGATCACCGGAAACTGGATGGTGGTGGCGGTAGCCAAGTTGATCGCGACCGGCAACATGCCCTGCCCGGGGTCGGCTGCCGGCGCCTCTGCTTGCCCAGCGAGGTAGATGTTGGCGCGAGCGTCGACGCGCGCCGCATCGTCGGACAGCGTCCACTTGTGGTGGACCAGCGGATCCGCGGCCGCCATCTCATCCGGTGCCGGTTCCTGCACCGGCATTTCTTCGGCGGGTGGGGCGGCTTCGGGTACGGCCACCGGTCGCTCTGTTTCCTCCTGCCTGTCGCAGGCCAGGAGCGCGGCAATCGACAGGGACAGCATCAGGGTACGGTGCAGGCGCATGGGACTCTCCGTCAGAATGGCGGGAAGTCTCGCAAGAACTTCGGGATGCGACAATCACCAACATGGACATCGTCTCCCTGCACCGCGGCACCTCGCCGCTGATCCTCAGCTGTCCGCACGATGGCAGCTTCATCCCGGAACCGATCCGGGCGCGCCTGCAGCCGCGGGCGCAGCTCGCACCGGATACCGACTGGCATATCAGCCGGCTCTACGGCTTCGCGCGCGCGGAACTTGGCGCGTCGATGCTGGTGCCGGCGCATTCGCGTTATGTCGTGGATCTCAACCGGCCACCGGATGGCATCGCGCTCTATCCCGGGCGCCGCGAAACCGGCCTGGTGCCGACGACCCGCTTCGACGGCGAGCCGGTGTACCTCGACGGTGGTGAGCCCGAGGCCGACGAGATTCGCGCTCGCGTCGACACCTACTGGCGCCCTTACCACGAGGCGCTGGCGGCCGAGATTGCGCGCGTGCACGCCGTGCACGGCCGCGTGCTGCTGTGGGAAGCGCACTCGATCCGCTCACAGGTGCCGATGTTCTTCGACGGCCGCCTGCCCGACCTCAACCTCGGCACCGCCGATGGCGCCTCGGCGGGCGCGGCGCTAACCACGCGCATGCGCAACCTGCTCGAGGGCCAGTCCGCGTTCAGCCACGTGATCAACGGCCGCTTCAAGGGCGGCTACATCACCCGCCACTACGCCGAGCCCGCGCGCGGCATCGAGGCGGTGCAACTGGAAATGGCCCAGTGCAGCTACATGGACGAAGACAGCTTCGCGTACCGCGACGAACTCGCGGCGATGGTCCAGCCGGTCCTGCGCGCCCTGCTCACGGCAGGCCTCGGATGACCGGCGTCGCGATGCCCAGCAACTGCACCCCACCCCAACCCTCCCCTGCGCTGCGCGCAAGGGAGGGGGCCATGTCCGCTGGTCTCCTCCCCTTTGCGCAGCAAGGGGGAGGCCGGGAGGGGGTCCGGTCGGTATGAGCGACGCCCTCAAGGAATTGCTGGAAAAGCACGGCAAGCGCCTGCGCATGCTGATCGAGGTGCATTGCAGCCGCGACCAGGGCCTGGACGCCGACGATATCGAGCAGGAAGTGCGCATCAAACTGTGGAAGGCGCTGGAGAGTGACAAGAATCTCGTCGCGGCTGCGTCTTATATCCAGAAGGTGGTCGTCACGACCGTGGTGGATGCAGTGCGCCGGGCCCAGGTCCGGCATGCCGAATCCATCGAGGACAAGGACGAATCCGGCTTCGACCCCAGTGTTTCCAGCCCCTTGCGGCCGGAAGCGCAGGCCGGTCGGGGCCAGTGGTCGGACCTGCTGATGCGCTGCATCGGGGAATTGCCGGAACGCCGGCGTCTCCCGGTCCAGCTCGCCCTGCAGGGTTTTACCGCCGACGAAGTGGCCCGGCTGACCGGGTCGAGTGTCACGGCCGCACAACAACTGTGCTACCGCGGCATCGAGGAATTGAAGACGCGCCTGCGTGAGTTGGGCGCGGATGCCATCGAGGACTGAGCCATGGACCCGCTGAACCTCAACGCCCTGTATCGCGACGCCACCCGCGGCCTGCCGCAGGACGCCGATCGTCGCCTGACGCTGGACGAACTCGCCTCGCTCGGTCGTGGCGAGTCCCTCGGCGCGCGTCACGACGCCGCGCTTGCCGGGCTGGCCAGCTCGTCGGACCAAGCACTCGCCGCGCGCATCTCGATGACAACCGCAGACTGGTCACAGGCCCTGGCGTCCGATCTCGCCGACCTGCGCCGTCCGCGCCTGGCCGCACGCATCGGCGAGTGGTTCAGGGCCGCCACCTTGCCGCCGGTATTCGCCGCCTGCGCCATCTCCTTGCTCGCCGTCGCCGCCTGGCGCGTCGGCGAACCCGCGGTCGGTCCGATCATCGCGCCGACGCCACAATTGGCGGCCGACGATGTGCTGTTCTCCGGCGAGTTCGACGGAAGCGTGGCCCAATACTCGGATCCAGACCGACTGTTCGGCGGCGATTTCGACAGCTGAGTACTGCCCCTACCCATTGCATTCGCCACGCGGCGGTTTAGGATCGAGCCCGCCGCAGGCGATCGGCGTCGGCGGTCACATTCACTGGAGAGTTCGCAATGGCCAAGGGCATGGAACAAAAGAAGCAGGCAAAGAAGGCACCGCAGAAGACTCCCAAGGAAAAGAAGGCTGCAAAAGCCGCGAAGAAAGCCAGCAAGTAAGCCGACCGCTACAATGACGACGCCCGGGACCACCGGGCGTTTCTTTTTGCCGCGATGACCGATGAAAGAGCCGGCCAGCTCGCGACGACATGAGCGCCGGAGCAGTTCCTTGACGATCAGGCGCGCATCGCTTCCTGCGCAGCGCGAGCCAGAAAACCGCTGCGGCTCTCGCCGCGCGCGCGGGCGTATTCGTCCACCCGCACCAGCAGGCGGCGCGGGATGGTGATGTTGATCTTCTCGGCCTTGCCCTGATACCGGCTCAGATCGACATCCACCACAGCCCAGACGCCACTCGCGTAGTCGGGATTGGCCCGGTGTTCGGTGATCGCGTGAGCCACTGGCAAGTCTTGATCTTCTGCGGCGAGACCCTCTGCATGCAGGTCAATGGCCTCGCGCGCGCTGTCGAGCGCATCGTCGAAGGTATCGCCCGCCGAGAAGCAACCGGGCAGGTCAGGGACGGTCACGCCGTAGCGGATTCCGTCGTCGGTGTGCAGCACGATGGGGTAGCGCATGTGAGCCTCCTATTTCCAACCCGCCTGCCTGCGGATGCTGAGCAGCGTTCCCGTGGGGATGTCGCCGTCCGGGTGTTTCACCGTCACCAAGCCCGGCTTCGTCGGATGCTTGAACTGGTGATGCGAGCCCTTGACTCGCGCCAGAACCCACCCCTCCGCCTCCAGCTTCTTGATGAGCTTGCGGCTGTCCATGGTGGTTGTTATACCCACCGATTTCGAAAAGTCAACACCATAACCACCGCAGCGTCGCGCAAGGTGCTGGCGCACCTCCGTGAACCGATGCCCGACTGACTCCGGGCCATGGCGGAAGGCGCGGACGTCTGATCGTGCGGCTTCTCCGCGGCGTCTTCGATGCGAGATGCGTGGAGAATCACCTAGACTTCGAGACCCAATGCGTGCGGACGATCACCCGCATCCGCCGGCATCGCTTCTGGCATGCCGCCCCGTGGGCCACCGCACCATTGGTACCCGAATGGCGCGGGCGGCTCGAAAATCCGAGGCAAGGAAACCGCCCTTCAGGTAGGCACAGGTCAAAGTGGACGCAGCAGAATCAACGACATCGGCACCACGCTTGGACTGGCGCCTGTGCGTCGCGCCGATGATGGAATGGACGACAAGTCCGTGCCGCATCTTCCATCGGCTGCTGGCGCCGCATGCGCGGCTGTATACCGAGATGGTTCACGCGAATGCGGCGATCCACGGCGATCGCGCGCGCCTGCTCGACTTCGACGCCAGCGAGCATCCGCTCGCACTGCAGCTCGGCGGCTCGGAACCGGCACTGCTGGCACAGGCCGCGCGCATCGGCGAAGACTTCGTCTACGACGAGATCAACCTCAACTGCGGCTGTCCGAGCGAGCGGGTGCAGTCGGGTGCATTCGGTGCCTGCCTGATGCGCGAGCCGGAACTGGTCGCCGACTGCGTCGCCGCGATGCGCGCAGCGGTGAAGATTCCGGTGACGGTGAAATGCCGCATCGGTGTCGACGAGCAGGATGACGACGCCGGCCTGCATGCCTTCATCGACACCGTGCACCGCGCTGGCTGCGACGTGTTCCTCGTGCATGCGCGCAAGGCCTGGCTGAAGGGCCTGAGCCCCAAGGAAAACCGCGAGATTCCGCCGCTGAACTACGAGCGCGTGCGGCGCCTGCGCAGCGAATTCCCGCAGCTGACCCTCGTGCTCAATGGCGGTCTGGCTACACGTGCTGCGGTAGCCGCAGTGATCGATGATTTCGACGGCGTGATGCTCGGCCGCGCCGCCTATCACCAGCCCTACCTGCTCGCTGAACTCGAACGCGACCTGTTCGATGCCGACTACGCCCTGCCCGATCGCGCCGCGGTCCTGCGCGCACTGCGCCCGCAGATCGAAGCCCGCCTGGCGCGCGGCGAATCGATCGCCCATTTCACCCGCCACCTGCTCGACCTCTACCAGGGCCAACCCGGGGCGCGCCGCTTCCGCCGCGTGCTCAGCGAGAACGCCCACCGCCCCGGCACCGGCTTTGAACTGATCGAGCAGGCGATCACAGCCGTAGGAGCGCCGCCGATCGCGGCGTGATGCACGCGCTCAGTAGCCGGCTTCGCGGTGATGGCGAACCGCCAGGACTACGACGGTCGTCCCGTCCCAGCGATAAAGCACGACGTAGCCACTATTGCCGAAGTCGATCAGCCACTCGCGAAACTCGACCGGCAGATCAACCGTCGTACGACCCGCCTCCGGGTGCTGTGCAATCGTTCGCATGCCCAAACGGATCGCTCGAACGGCCCTCGTTGCTGCCTGCGGATACTTGCCAGTCAGGAATGCGTGCAGCCGTTGCACATCCAGGAGCGCACGCGGTGACCAGATCAGCTTCGCCACGGCGGAAGGTCTGGGGTTTTGCCATCTTCCAGCTCGGCCAACCACGCATCGGCGACCGCTGATGGCACGTGCTGCCCGGTCAGCTGATACGCGTTCCAGGCATTCACGCCATCTTGATGAAACGCCGTGCGCTTCTCCTCGCGATCGACATATTCGCGCACAGCCTCTGCGATGAGCCAGTCCGTACTGCGCTGACGAAGCTCAGCCAACTTTCGAGTTCGCGAGCCCACATTCGCATCGAGTGCAATGGCGACTGTCGTGGTTTCAGCTTTGCTCATGACCGGGTTCCCGCTGTCGCCTCATTGAAATCCTACTCCGAACAGCGACCAGCAACACGACTGCTCAGGCCGATCCGCCCTTGCGCGCATGACGTGGACCAGACCGTCCAGGTGAAGCGTCCGTGGCCGGCGTCTGCCCGGGAAACCGCCGAACCTGTGCCAACCCCGACTTGGCGGCTCGGCGGCCTTCACGCACAATCGGGCGAAGGTCGCTTCCCTCCCCGCGGCCGGGTTGATCCCATGTCCACCGGCGTCTCCGACCAGGCCGCGAGCAGCGGCCTGCATTCCGACCCTGTCGCCTTTCGCGATGCGCTGCGCGCGCAGGCGCCGGCGCTCGATCGGCCGGCGACGGCGCGCGCCGCGTTCTTCGTGCGCCCGGATCATTTCGCGCTCGCCCCCGAGTCGGCGACCGACAATCGCTACATGGCCACCGGCGGGGTCGATCGCGAACGCGCGCTGCGCGAGCACGCGGCCCTGGTCGAGGAAATCGGCCGCGTGATCCCGACCCAGATTTTCCCCGGCCTGCCCGATGCCCCCGACGCGGTGTTTCCGAACAACGTGTTCGCGACCGTGCCCGGCAAGCTGATGATCGGCGCGATGCGCCATGCGGTGCGCCAGCGCGAGGCGCAGCGCGACGACATTCCCGACTGGTTCCGCACGCGCCATGGCTACGGCGTCGAATCGCTGATCGCAACCGGCATCGTCGCCGAACTCACCGGCGCGCTGGTGCCGGATCGCGCTGCCGGCATCGGCTACTTCGGCCTGAGCGAGCGCCTGAACCGCGCCGGCGCCGAGACCATGCATCGCGCCTTCGGTTTCGGCAACAGCATCATGTTCGATCTCGCCGCCGGCGAGTACCACACCAATGTCGTGATGAGCGTGCTCGCCGGACGCGCGCTGGTGTTGCACGCGGGATCGTTTGCCGACCCGCGCGTGCCCGCGATGATCGCCGAGCGCTACGCGCCGAACGTGATCTGGCTGGACGACGACGAGAAAGCAAACTTCGTCGGCAACTGCATCGCGCTCGCCCCCGGCACCGTGTTCATGAGCGCGCGCGCCGATGCGGCCCTGAGCACCGCGCATCGCGATCTGCTCGGCAATGCCGGTTTCAGCGTGCGCAGTGTCGACCTCACCGAAATCGAAAAAGCAGGCGGCAGCCTTCGCTGCTGCGTCGCGGAGATCTTCTGATGAACCAGTCCCACGCATTCGTCGCCCACAAGTTCGGCGGCTCCTCGATGCGCGACGCCGAACGCATCGCCCAGGTTGCGGCCATCCTGGCGGCGCGCAGCGACGAACGCCAGATCGTGGTGGTCTCGGCGATGCAGGGCGTCACCGACGCGCTGATCGATCTCGCCAACAGCGCTGCGGCACGCAGCAAGCATTGGCGCGAGGCCCTGTCGCAACTGCGCGAGCGCCACCTTGCCGCCGCGCTGGCCCTGCTCGGCGCCCGCGCCGAAACCACGGTCGAATGGCTGGAACAGGAATTCGCCGACCTCGCCGACGTGCTGCACGCGCTCGCTTTGCTCGGCAGCCCGTCGCGCGAGGCGCTGGACCTGGTGCAGGGACTCGGCGAGGTGTGGTCGTCGCGATTGCTGGCCGAGCACTTCCTGGTGCGCGGCGACGCCGCGGTCTGGTGCGACGCGCGCGAAGTGCTGCGCGTGCGCGCCGAGGAACTCGGGGTGATGGTCGACTGGGCGCAGTCGCAGACGCTGTTTGACACCTGGCGCGAACAGCATCCGAGCACGCGCTACGTCGTCACCGGCTTCGTCGCGCGCGACGGTGAAGGCCGTGCGACCACGCTCGGGCGCAACGGCTCCGACTACTCCGGCGCGATCTTCGGCGCCCTCGCCGAAGCCGCGGAAGTGCATATCTGGACCGATGTCGACGGCGTTTACAGCGCCGACCCGCGCGCGGTGCCGGAAGCGGTGCTGATCCCGGAGTTGAGCTACCACGAGGCCTGCGAACTGGCCTACTTCGGCGCCAAGGTGATCCATCCGCAGACCATGGCGCCGGCGATCGAACGCAACATCCCGATCTACATCCGCAACACCTTCAACCCCGAGCACCGCGGCTCGCGCATCAGCGCCGAGCGCTCGCTGGAACCGCCGGTGAAGGGCGTCAGCGCCTTCGGCGGTCTGGCCATCCTCAACGTCGAAGGCGCCGGCATGATCGGCGTGCCCGGCACCGCCGAGCGCGTGTTCGGGGCGCTGCGCCACGGCGGCATCTCGGTGGTGATGATCTCCCAGGGTTCAAGCGAGCACTCGATCTGCTGCGTGGTGCGCGAAGCCGAGGTCGATCGTGCCGAACGCCTGCTCGCCGAGGCGTTCGCGCGCGAACTGGACCGCGGCATGATCGAACGCATCGCGGTGACGCGCGGCATCAGCGTGCTCGCCGTGGTCGGCGACGGCATGGCCGGGCACCCGGGCACCGCGGCGCAGCTGTTCGATCAACTCGGTCGCGGCCGCATCAATGTTCGCGCCATCGCGCAAGGTGCGAGCGAGCGCAACATCTCGGTGGCGATCGACAGCGTCGATGCCGCCCGCGCGCTGCGCGCCGTGCATGCCGGCTTCTACCTCTCGGCGCAGGCGATCTCGGTCGGCGTGGTCGGCCCCGGCCATGTCGGTGCGGTGCTGATCGACCAGTTGCGCGAAGCCGCGCCGCGCCTGCGCGAACGCTTCGGCATCGACCTGCGCGTGCGCGCCATCGCCGGCAGTCGCAAGCTCGCAACCGCGGAAACCGGCATCGATCTGGCGCACTGGCGCGACGCCTGGGCGCAGGCCGGGGAAGCCGATCTCGACGCCTTCGCCAGACACGTACATGCCTCGCACCTGCCGCACGCACTGATCGCCGACTGCTCGGCCTCGCCGCTGGTGGCGGCGCAGTATCCGAAGTGGCTGGCGCACGGCATCCACATCGTGACTCCGAACAAGCAGGCCGGCAGCGGGCCACTTGCACGTTATCGCGAGATCCAGCATCAGGCACGCGAATCCGGCGCTCGTTTCCGCTACGAGGCCACGGTCGGCGCCGGCCTGCCGATCATCTCGACGCTGCGCGACCTGATCGACACCGGTGATCGCATCGACCGCATCGAGGGCATGTTCTCGGGCACGCTCGCCTTCCTGTGCAACCGCTTCGACGGTTCGCAGCCGTTCTCGGAACTGGTCTGCGAAGCGCGCCGCCTCGGCTACACCGAGCCCGACCCGCGCGACGACCTCGACGGCCGCGACGTCGCGCGCAAGCTGGTGATCCTGGCGCGCGAGCTGGGCCTGTCCACCGAACTCGGCGATGTCGAGGTCGACAGCCTGGTGCCGGCTTCGCTCGCCGGCGGCTCGGTCGAGGAGTTCATGGCGAAGTTGCCCGAGCTCGATGCCGCGATGCAGGCGAAGCTCGACACGGCGCGTGCGAATGGCGAGGTGCTGCGCTTCGTCGCCTCGCTCGATGCCGAAGGCCACGCCCGCGTCGGACTGCGCGCGTTGCCCAAGTCGCATGCGTTCGCCAACGGCAAGCTCACCGACAACTTCGTGCAGTTCACCACCGCGCGTTACAACCAGAACCCGCTGGTGGTGCAGGGACCGGGCGCCGGCCCGGACGTGACCGCGGCCGGCGTGTTCGCCGACCTGCTGCGCGTCGCCGCCTATCTCGGGGCGCGCGTATGAGCCACGACCGCGCCGTCGCCTTCGCCCCGGCCAGCATCGGCAACTGCGCGGTCGGATGCGACCTGATCGGACAGGCCCTGGAAGGCCCGGGCGATCGCGTGATGGCGACCCGCACGGCGACACCCGGCGTGCGCGTCGACGCCATCCGCGGCCTGCCGATGGAACTGCCGCGCGAGATCGAGAAGAACACCGGGCGCGCGCCGTCGCGTCGCTGCTGCATACGCGCGGTGCCGATTTCGGCGTCGCGCTCGAGATCGAGAAGGGCATCGCGCTCGGCTCGGGCATGGGCGGTTCGTCGGCCTCCGCGGTGGCCGCGCTGGTCGCCGCGAATGCGCTGTTCGACGCGCCGCTGCCGCTCGAAGCACTGTATCCGCATGCACTCGAAGGCGAGTTCGCGGCGAGCGGAGGTCACCACGGCGACAACGTCGCACCCAGTCTGCTCGGCGGCCTGGTGCTGGCCGCGCGCGATCGACGCGTGCAACTGCCAGTACCTGCCGGCCTGCATGCGCTGATCGTGCATCCGGACCTGGTGGTGGAAACCCGCGTCGCCCGCGAGCGCCTGCGTGCGCCCTTCGCGATCGGCGAGTTCGTCCCGCAATCGGAGGCGCTGGCCTTGTTCCTGGTCGGCCTGTACACGAATGATCACGCGTTGATCCGCGCCGGCCTGCGCGACGTGCTGGTCGAGCCGCGTCGCGCCGACCTGATCCCCGGATTCGCCGCGGTGAAACAGGCGCTGCTCCACCACGATGCCTACGGTGCCAGCATCTCCGGCGCCGGACCGAGCGTGTTCGGCTGGTTCGCCACGCGCGCCGCCGCGGAAGCCGCACAGGACGACGCCGTGCGCGCCTTTGCCGCAGCCGGCCTGTCGGCACGCACCTTCGTCTCAGCCGTCGCCGCCCCCGGCGCGAGGATCGAAACATGCACGTGATCTCCACCCGCGGCGGCGACCGCTGCAGCGTCGTCGATGCCTTGCAACGTGGCCTGGCGCGCGATGGCGGACTGTATGTGCCCGAGCACTGGCTGCGGCTCACCGCCGCGGATTTCACCGGCCAGGACGCGCTTTGCGACGTCGCCGCCACGCTGCTGCGCCCGTTCCTCGCCGATTCGCCACTGGCCGACCAGGTCGATGCGATCTGCCACGAGGCGCTCGACTTCGACACCCCGCTGGTGGCGCTGAACGACGGCCGCACGCATCTGCTGGAGCTGTTCCACGGCCCGACCGGCGCGTTCAAGGATGTCGGTGCGCGCGTGCTCGCGGCCTGCCTGTCGCGTCTGCGTGAACCGGATGCCGCGGATTTGACGGTCTTGGTCGCAACCAGCGGCGATACCGGTTCGGCGGTCGCTGGCGCTTTCCACCGACGTTCTGGCTTCAAGGTTGCGGTGCTGTTCCCGGACCACGGCGTGTCGCCGCGCCAGAAGCACCTGCTGTCCTGTTTCGGCGACAACGTCGCCAGCTTCGCCGTCGATGGCAGCTTCGACGACTGCCAGGCCATGGTCAAAGCCGCGTTCGCCAACGCCGAACTGCAGGCGGCAGTACCGCTGACCAGCGCCAACAGCATCAGCATCGGCCGCTTGCTGCCGCAGATGGCCTACTACGCACAGGCCGCCCTGCGCCACGCGCGACGAGGCGGCGCGCCCCTGAACTTCGCGATCCCGAGCGGCAACCTCGGCAACGCGCTGGCTGCGGTCTGGGCACGCGCGCTCGGCCTGCCGATCGGCGACATCGCGATCGTGACCAATGCCAACCGCGTGCTGCCCGAATTCTTCGCCAGCGGCGAATACCGGCCGCATCCCTCGATCGCCACCATCGCCAACGCGATGGACGTGGGCGCGCCGAGCAACCTCGAACGCCTGCGCGCAGGGTTCGCCGACAGCAGCGGTCTGCATGCGCTCGCGGTCGACGATGACACCATCCGTCACCGCGTCGGGGCTTTCCTTGCCGAGTTCGACACGGTGATTTGCCCGCACACCGCGACCGCCGCCGAGTTCGTCGCGCAGCGGCGCGAAGCCGGGGATCGGCGTGACTGGGCGATCGTCGCGACCGCGCATCCGGCCAAGTTCGAGGCGGTGGTCGAGCCCCTGATCGGTCGCCGCGTGCCCGTTCCGGAGACGCTGGCACGCTGGCTGCGCGAACCGGCGCAGGCACGCCCGCTGCGCGCCGAAGCTGAAGCGCTGGCCACTGCGCTCGGCGCCGGTTGATCCGCTTCAGCCGAGATTCAATGCCACTGGACCATCGTGGCCTCGTTTCCCGGGGACTGGCCCGGGGCTATGATCCAGCCATGACCGCAACCCGCCCGCTGTTGTTCGCCTGCCTCGCCGCTCTCGCGGCGGCATCGGCGCATGTCGCGGCCGAGCCCCCGGAAGCCCCGACCAGCGCGCGTGCACCCGAAATCGGCGGCGGCGCGCCCGCCGATGCTGGTTCGCGCTTCAGTCGCTCCGGCTACGAGCGCATGCCCACTGCTCCCGCAAGCCAAGACCGCTTTGCGCCGCGTGGCGACGCGCGCGAACTGCGCGCGCAATCGCTGCGCAGCCGCTACGAAATGCCGCGCGAAATCAGCCAGGACATGCACCGCGCAATCGAGGATGCCCAGCGCCAACACGGCGGCAAGATCCTGTCGGCAGACCGCATGCGCAACGAGGGTCGCGATGTCTACCGCGTCAAGCTGCTGACTCCGGCCGGCCGCGTACGCGTGGTACAGATGCCCGACAACGAAGCGCCGGAAGCTGCCGGACGGCCACCACAACAAGGAGAAAAGTGAATGCGGATCCTGCTCGTCGAAGATGAAGCGCCGCTGCGCGAGACCCTGGCCGCGCGCCTGAAGCGCGAAGGCTATGCCGTCGACACCGCCTGCGACGGCGAAGAAGCGATCTTCCTCGGCAAGGAAGTTCCGTTCGATGTCGCCATCATCGATCTCGGGCTGCCGAAAATGACCGGCCTGGAACTGATCCAGAAGCTGCGCGGCATGGGCCAGAAGTACCCGATCCTGATCCTGACCGCGCGTTCGAGCTGGCAGGACAAGGTCGAAGGCCTGAAGACCGGCGCCGACGATTACCTGGTGAAGCCGTTCCATGTCGAGGAACTGCTCGCGCGCATCAATGCCCTGATGCGCCGCGCCACCGGCTGGAGCAAGCCGCAGCTCGAATGCGGCCCGATCGAACTCGACACCACGGCGCAGACTGTGGCCGTTTCCGGCAACAGCGTCGAGCTCACCACCTACGAATACAAGGTGCTCGAGTACCTGATGCTGCACGCCGGCGAACTGGTTTCCAAGGCCGACCTGACCGAACACATCTACCAGCAGGACTTCGATCGCGATTCGAACGTGCTCGAAGTGTTCATTGGGCGCCTGCGCCGCAAGCTCGATCCGGATACCACACTCAAGCCGATCGAGACCGTGCGCGGCCGCGGCTACCGCTTCGCGATTCCGCGCACGAACTGAAGCCGGCCGCATGCGTCGCGCCCTGTCGTTGCAGACGCGACTGCTGTGGGCGGCGAGCCTGGCGCTCGCCGCCTTTCTCGGCGCCACCGGCTACGCCCTCGACCTGGCCTTCAAGCGCAGCGCGTTGCAGGCGATGCGCGACCGAATGCAGAGCTATGTCTGGGCCTACCTGTCCGGCTCCGACATCAACGTCCGCGGCGGCCTGATCCTGCCCGACATCCCGCCCGAGCCGCGTTTTGATCGACCGCAGTCCGGGCTCTACGCCGGCGTCGTCGGGCCGGAGATCGAATGGCGCTCGGCCTCGGCGCTCGGACGGCAGCTGCCGTTCGACCTGCGCCTCGAACCCGGCCGTACTCAGTTCGACGGCCCGATCGAAACCAACGTCGGTGGCGTCTACCGTTTTGCCCAAGGCGTGGCATGGGAGATGTCCAGTGGCGACAAGGAGATGCGGCTCACCTTCTTCGTCGCCGAGCACGAGGCGGTGCTCAAGCGCCAGATCACGGTGTATCGGCGCACGCTGTTCGCACACCTTGGAACCTCTGCGCTGATGCTGCTGCTGGTGCAATTGCTGATGCTGCGTTGGAGCCTGCGCCCGCTACGCCAGGTCACCAGCGATCTGGCGCGCGTCGAGCGCGGCGAGCGCGATGCCCTGCCCGACCGCTATCCGCGCGAATTGACGCCGCTCACCTCGAGCATCAACGACATCATTGCCGACGAGCGCGAGCAGCGCCTGCGCTACCGCAATACGCTCGGTGATCTCGCGCACAGTCTGAAGACGCCGCTGGCGGTGATCCGCGGCCAGCTCGAACAACCTGATCCGGACGCCGCGACGCAAGGCACTATCGCCGAGCAGGTGCGCCGCATGGATGAACTGGTCGCCTACCAACTGGCACGCGCCGCCGCCTCCGGCCACGCTCCGTTTGCGGCGCCGATCGAGATCGAGAAGCACGCCGAAGCGATCGTCTCCGGTCTCGAAAAGGTCTATGCCGGCCGCGGCATACTGTGCGAGTTCGAGATCGACCCGCAGGCGCGCTTCTACGGCGAAACCGGCGATCTGCTCGAACTGCTCGGCAACCTGCTCGAGAACGCATTCAAATGGGCCAAGGGCCGGGTCGTGCTGCAGGCCACACGCATCCACCCACCCGGCACGCGCCGCCCCGGCCTCGACCTGTGTGTCGACGACGACGGCCCCGGCATCCCCGCAGACAAGGTTGAAGCCCTGCTCAAGCGCGGCGTCCGCGGCGACGAACGCGTCCAGGGCCACGGCATCGGTCTCGCCATCGTCCAGGACATCGTCCGCAGCTACCGCGGCAACCTCAACGTCGAACCCTCCCCCGAACTCGGCGGCGCCCGCTTCCACGTCCGCTTCGAAGCCACGCGCTGAGAAACGGGGTCAGCGTCCCGCCCCCGTTTTCAGCGGCGCAACGGCTGCCACTTCAGATAGGTGGCAGAGCGCCACAGCCATTCCATCGGGCCGTAGTGGAAGTGCGCGAGCCAGACGCGTGAGCCGATCACTTGCAGGCTGATCATGGCCAGCACCAGACCCATCTGCGGGAAGCGCGAGACCTGGCCGAACCAGCCGGCGCCGTAGCCGTAGAACAGGGTGGAGAACACCAGCGAGTGGGTCAGGTAGTTGGTCAGGGCCATGCGTCCGAGTGGCGCCAACCAGCCGAACAGCCGCTTGAAGAAGGCCTTGCGCAGCAGCAGCACGAAGCTGCCGACGTAGGCAGCGCACAGCAACATCTGGCCGCACCAGTGCAGCGACTGGGTGACGACATCCGGACCGCGCGCCTCGACCCAGGCGGGGTGGTAGGTCAGGATTGCGGCCGCCATCGCGAACACCAGCCCGAATGGCCACCCGACCCAGACCATGGCGCGGAACAGGTTCAGATGCGCTTCCGGATTGCGCATCTTGCCGGTCTCGACCAGCCACCAGCCCAGCAGGAAAATCGGCAGCAGCAGGAACAGCGCGAAGAACGGCGCGCCGGCCATGCTCTCCAGCGTCTGCCCCCAGCGATAGCGCGTGGCCACGGCGTAGCTCGGGCTGGTCATCGCCTGCTCTTCCCAGAAGATCGCCTTGGTCTGGAATTCGCGGCGCTTGAACCAGTTCTCGGCGGGCAGCTTGTCCTTTGCTTTTGCCTTCGCGTCGCCCTTCGACTTCTTTTCGTCTTCCGCCGCCTGCTTGCTCGCGGCCTTCTTCTCGCGCGCACTGGGCTTGGCGCCTGCTGCCTCCACTGCCTGCGGAGCTGCGCCAGTGAGCGGAGCGAGTTTTGCAGCAGTCTCGGTCGCGGGCGCGTCGGCTGCGTCTTCCTCGTCTTCATCGGGCCGCTCGCCGACCTCTCCCGGCGCGATCTTGCGCGCCTCGGCCAGTAACTCGGCCTCGCGCTTCGGCCAGGCCTTTTCGAGTTCGGCGCGCTTGGCCTCGCTCAGCACGAAGCGCTCGCGCATATCGGTGGGATCACGGGTCACGGCACTGCCGATCCCGACCGCGGACATGATCAGGATCGGCACGATCATCATGCCGATCGAGATTCGCAGCAGCGACTGCGGATTGCGCAGGAAGGCGAAACGCGGCTTGGTGCGCAGCCAGGCGATGCCGAGCAGCAGGAAGGCACCGATTGCATAGTCGTGCAGGATGTCGCCGGTCCACAGGAAGATGCTGTGCGCCAGGCCGATCGCGAGCAGCACGCCGGCACGACGCGCGAACCAGGCGAAGAACGGGCGCCCGGCTTCCTCGGCGCGCAACAGCATGACCGCGAAACCCATGCCGAACAGCAGCGAGAACAGCTTGTAGAACTTGCCTTCGACAAACACCTTGACCAGGAATCCGGCGCCGTGATCGAGATCGCGCAGCCCCATGTCGCCCATGGTCAGCACCGCGATGGCGCGATTGAACCACTCGATGTTCATCAGCAGGATGCCGATCAACGCAAAGCCACGCAGCACGTCGAGCACATCGAGGCGCTGGGCCTCGGCCACCGGCGTCAGTTCAACCGGTTCCGCTGGTGCCGGCTCTGGCCTTGCATCGATCGCGTCGCCAGCGACCGCAGGCAGTTCTTGCGTCATGGTCCGGTTCCGTTAGGTGCGCCGTCCGCACGGCGTCGCGGCAGACTAGCAACGCCATGGTGAAAACCGCCGTGCCGGGAGTCATGGCAACGCCAGCGCCACATCAGGCATCGCCGATGCTGAGCTCGTGGCGCGGATGGCCGGAGGCCGCGTACTTGCGCTCGAACGGCGTCAGCAACTCGGCATCCGCGGGCAGCGTCACCACCCGGCCACGGCGTCCGCACAACGCGGCCGCGCGCGCGAATTCTTCTGCATAGATGCGCCAGTTGCTGCGCAGCACGATCCCACGTGCGTTCGCGAGCAAGATCGGGAGCACCGGATGCCCGTGCCAGCGCCGCATCAGGTGCTCGGGTTTCGGCCACGGATTCGGATACAACAGGTAGAGCCGCTCAATCGGCAGCGCCTGCGCCGCGAGCAGGCGCAGCAGCGTCGCGCCTTCCGCACGCATCAGCACGACGCGGTCATGCACCGCGAACCCTTCCGGCGCGAGCCGCGACAGCCGATGCGCGGACTGATCGATCCCGAGCACGATCGCATCCTCATGCCGTTGCGCCAGCAACACGCTGCTGTCGCCGTGGCCGCAGCCGAGATCGAGCACCAGGGGTCGCGCGCGCTCATGCTGCGCCAGCCAGCGCCCGAACTGCGCCACGCTGGGCGCATGCAGCGGCGCGCGCCAGGCATGTTCGCGATGGCGCTGCACGATCTCGTCGAGGCGCGGGTGCAGGCCTGACTGCGCACTGGTGACTTGCGGCGAGTTTCCGTCCATGGCGCCATCTTGCCTGCATTGAGCCACGCCGCGCGCTGCGGCTAAGCTCGCCGCTCCCGATCTGCCCGGACCCGCATGAGCGCCACCCGCTATCTCGACTTGCCATCGCCCTACACGCTGTATCGTGGCGGCCAGTTGCACGGCGCGCGCCTCGCCTACGAAACCTGGGGCGAGCTCGATGCCGAGCACGGCAACGCGGTGCTGATCCTGACCGGATTGTCCCCGGGCGCACACGCGGCCTCGTCCGCTGCCGACCCGAGCCAGGGCTGGTGGGAAGCGATGGTCGGCCCGGGCAAGGCCATCGACACGTCGCGTCACTTCGTCCTCTGCGTGAACTCGCTCGGCAGCTGCAAGGGCTCGACCGGCGCCGCCTCGATGAATCCGGCGACCGGGCAACCCTATCGACTCGACTTCCCCGAACTCGCGCTCGAGGACATCGCGCTTTCGGCGCGGCACGTGCTCGATGCGCTCGGCATCCAGCGTTTGCGCGCGCTGGTCGGCCCGTCGATGGGCGGCATGACCGCGCTTGCCTTCGCGGTGCTGCATCCCGGCCTGGCGCCGAACCTGGCATTGATCTCGACCGCCCCGCACTCGCTGCCGTTCGCGACCGCGATCCGTTCCGTGCAACGCGAAGCCATCCGCCGCGATCCGAACTGGAAGAACGGCGACTACAGCGCCGACGCTTGGCCCGAGAACGGCTTTCGCATCGCACGCAAGCTCGGCATGGTCACCTACCGCTCGCCGCAGGAATGGCGCAACCGCTTCGGCCGCAAGCGCATGCACGATCCCGACCCGCGCCCGTTCGAGCGCGAGTTCGAGGTCGAGGCCTATCTCGACGCGCACGCCGACCGCTTCGTCGGCAGCTTCGATCCCAACAGCTACCTGTACCTGTCGCGCGCGATGGACTGGTTCGACCTCGCCGACCACGGCGGCGCCGTCGACATCGCGCTGGCCCGCACCCAGGCGCGGCGCGCGCTGGTGATCGGCGTCACCACCGACATCCTGTTCCCGATCGAGCAGCAACGCGAAATCGCCGAAGGCCTGCGCGGCGGCGGTGCCGTGGTCGAATACCACGCGCTGCCGAGCCTCCAGGGCCACGACTCGTTCCTGGTCGACTTCGAACGCTTCGCGCCCCCGGTCGCCGAGTTCTTGAACGCGCTGTAGCTGCACCAGCACCTTCCTCCCACCGCGCCCGCCCGCTATGATGCGCGCCCCTGCACGGCCGGTGTGGCGGAATTGGTAGACGCGGCGGACTCAAAATCCGTTTGTGGTGACACAGTGTGGGTTCGAGTCCCTCCACCGGCACCAGCACTTGCGGCAATTTCCTAGAATTCGCATTAAGTGTTGGGATACCTCGGGGATACCCTGAGAATACAAAAAGGCCACCCATGCGGTGGCTTTTTTGTTGCCTCGATTCCAGGTGATTGCCGGCATCGGTCGCAGGCGGTCCCGGCAGTGATCGCAGGCTCGGTCCCGATGTTTCGCAGCAACGGCGGCGCCAGGTCGCAGATGGTGAGGCGCGAGCCTTGGATCGTCGCGCCAGATCGGCCGGCGTCGGGAGTGCAGGACGTTCAGCGCTTACCGCCGCGACGGCTCGGCCTTCGTGCAGGTCGGGCAATTCAGCGATTCGCCCACTTCGCCCTGCGACATTTCGCACCCCATTCTCCGATTCCGTCCGATGTTGGATCGGGCCGCACGGCCGAGAATGGCGACATGTCTCCGGAAGCCGCCATGACCGACACCGAATCCGCGCGCCAGTGGATCAAGCGCCTGCAAGCCGAACTTGCCGAACTCGAATCGAGCCCCGACTATCTCGGCACGCAAGCCACGATCGAAGGCATCCGGGAGGAGATGGCCAGGGTGGAGCGGTTGATCGCCGACGCCGCGCGCCGTCATTCAGAGCCGGCGCCGGCATGAACTCGATCAAGCTCTCCAAGGTCAGCCGGTCAATCTCGGCTTGCTCGTCCGAGGATGCCCGAGACCGCACTCGGCACTGCGCGAAGTCGCGATGCCTTGAAGCTCGTCCAACGCCGCCCGCAGTAGCGCATCGGTTCCGCAGTCGCGCAGGAAGTGAGCCGCACCACGCCGACCATGATGCGCGTCGCCGAGCACGCGGCGCGCGGCGAAGCGGAGCACGTGCCCACGCTCCACGATGCAGCGATTGACCGCCCAGGCTGAATAGGCTTCCGCCATGCGATCGGGCCCGCATCGCGGTTCGTAGCAGTCAACGGCATCCGGCGCCAGACGCGCAGCAAGCTCGCGCAACAGCGCATGGCATCGTGAGGCAGCCAGCGTGTCCAAGGCGCCTTGCTGAAGCGCTTGCGCTTGATCCAGCGCGGCCGCAACAAGGTCGGCAGTCAGAACGAAACGGAAGTCGGAGCCGGTGGTCATGCGACGCAAGGTAGGCGCGCCGCGTCTCAGCACATGATCCGCACAAGCGTCAGCCGATCGGCTTGCGCTTCAGTGCTGAAAATGGATTGTCCGCGCCGCTCGATCCGATGCCGGCGGCGACGCGGCTTCGATCCGCAGGCGTCATCCCGAGGCGCGCGAGCATCGTTTCGAGCCGCGTCAGCATCGCCGGCGGCATCATGCCGACGCCACCAACGCGGAACGTCGCGAGCAACGCGGCAGTGACTTCAACCGCGATGCGATCGCCGAATCGCAACCATGGCGCCAAGCGCTCTATTTCGAGCCAGGCGGCGCGTTGATCGGGTCGCATGGTGTCCGGTGGCGGGCCGAGCGCGCGATCGTCTACGGGCTCGCTGGCGCGGTCTGCGTAACGGCCGGGATTCTTGGCCAGGGTGCCATTGATCGCGAGCAGCGAAGTCGGTTTGCGTGGTCTGGCCATGGTCGGTCTCCTACAAACTGCCGGGACTCCGGTTTCGTGGACGGGTTTTTGTGACTCCGGCCGCGTGCCTTCATTTCAGGCATTCCAAGTTCGCAACCACGTACCGGGGGTAGGTGCCCCGAGCCGGTGGATAGTCGGCTCGGGGCGTGCTCGATTGCTACGCGGCACGAGCAGGCCGCACTGACGACGGAACAAGTTGCAGCCGGGCATCGTCAGTCCATCCCGGCAACATCAGGTGAGTGAGCCCAGGTCAACCCGGCGAAATGCCGATTCGTTGAAGATCGCGAGACCGAGGCGAGCCTCGACCAGGATCAGGACCAGATTGCGCGTGCGGTAGTCCAAGTGATCGCGCGACAGGAAAACCGTCGGCTGCATGCGGTCGCGGACTTCGGTTTGCGCCGTGTCGCCGATGACTGCGGTCCCGGCCGGAACGTTCGGATTGGTGATGATGGCGCGGTTCCACAACGTCGGCGCTGCCGGCGCGGCGGGGTTGCCGAACAGGTAGCGGGCATCGGCGGACTTCATGGTTTGGACCGTGAACCAATCCGTCGGGTTCAGCAAAATCACGTTGGGCGAATGGCCGTCGGTTTCCATGGCAACGATGGCGGTGCCGAGGCGATCGACGATTGAATCCGGCGATGTCGCGATCGCCGTGGCGGCAGTGTGCAGCCCTTCAATGTGCAGTCCGGTTCCGGAGCCGACGATCAATTGCTGTTCGATCTTCGCCACCACCGAATGCGCCAGGATGCGCGACAGCTCGGCCTGCAATTGCGTGTCGTCATCCAAGACTTGCGCGCTGCAAGTCGTGTGCACCGCGATCGTCGCGACGCGGCCGGTGACGAGTTCGCCGTCGAATCGCATCGGGGCCTTTTCGTCGCCCTCGCCGTCTTGGACTTCAGCGCCGCCGGATGCCGAAATGCGGACATACTCAAACGTGCCGGTCGTCTGCGGTACTGCCGTCAGAACATCGAGCAGGCGAAGCGGACGCATCGCGTAGCCGTGCAGGCCGGGCAGGCGTTCCACGCGGCCAGGATAGAGACCGTTTGCAGTGTCCGGGTCGCCGGTGTCCGTCAGCAGCGCCTTGATCGACAGCGGCAGCGAATAGCGCTCGCTGCGATCCATGCGGCGCTGGCGGAAGTGCTCGAAGGATTCGGATTCGGTGATGCTCTTGAACTGCATGCGGCCGGCGTTCGTGGGCGCGGCTGCGCCATAGCCGTCATCGCGTGCGAGCTTCTGTTCCGTTTCCTGCAGGCGCGCCAGAATCTCGCCGTGCTTGGCCTTCATTTCCTTCTGTTCGGTGGCGACGGCCTCGATCGTCTGCGCGGCCTTCGTCAACAGCGCGGCGGCGGCGTCGCCGTCGGCGCCCTGATAGTTCTTCGTGCGAATGGTTGCGGTGTTCATGTCGATTACCTCGCGTTGGCGATTCGAGAAAGTGCGGCCTTGACGGTCGCGGATAGTGGTGCGTGTTCGGCCGCTTCGGACTCGTCGCGAGTCAGGGCAGCCCATCCGCCGGCAGCGAGACGTTTCGCTTCGTTTGCCGACAGGTGCAGCGCGTCGCGAGCTGCATGTTCAAAGTCTTTGCGGCTGGAGAATCGTTCCGCCATGGACTTGACGGCGGTCACGATCGCGCCAGCCTGCGCCGGCACTGATACGAGCGACAGCTCTGCCCAATCAATGCGCGTGAATGTCGGGACGCGCGCGCCGTGGTCCATGTCCAAGACGACGAAGCCGGGCGACAGCGCGAGCGCGCCGGGTCCGGCTTGCAGCAGCGCGTGGGCGCGCCGGCCGCTGTCCGTGCCGAGTGCGATGCGTCCAACGACTTCGAGGCCGGCGGCGGTTTCCTGCGCGTCGATCAGGACGCCGATCGGTTCGGCTGGGTCGTGTTGCCAGAGCAGCGGCGGCAGCGAGCCGCGCTTGCGCCAGGACGCGAGTGATTCGGCGAAGGCACCGCGGCGGAAGGCTTCGCCGTCGCGATCGACGGCCCAGGTTGCGGCGATGCCGGAAAACTCGCCGGCCGCATCGGGCTTGGCGAGTTTCAGAACGAAAGGCGTTGCGGTTGCGATGCGCATGGAAACGGCTCCGGGAAGCGGATGGATCAGGCTTCAAGCTGGAGCGCGTTGCGCGCTTTGTCGACGCGTTGCGCGGCGACGTGCGCATGATAGCGCGCTCCGTGAGGAACTGGTCAATGCATCGGAGCGCTCGGTGTGATGACTTGAACCGACGCGAGCGCGACGCGATTTCCGCGCCCGTCTTTCACCGAGAGCACGATTCGCGATTGCGCGCCGAACTCGAATTCGAGCGCGAGCTTCGAGCCGTGTTCGACCGCGGCACGGGCCTTGCTCATCACCTCGCCGCAGCGGGCGTCGCTGCGCGCTACGTCCAGCATCTCGCGCGCCAGCGCTTGCGCCGCGCCCAAGGCGTCCTTGGCCGCGCTGTGCTGTTCGTCGGCCCCGTCAGCGGGTTGTTGTCGCCGGGTGCGTGCCATATCACGCCGCTCCGGCCAGGACGGCAAACGTCGCGATTTCTTCGCGGCGCTTGGCGTTCGCCACGGCGATCGTCGCCGTTCGCCTGCGGCCCATGCCGAGCGTGATCTCGACGTGTCCGCGCATCCGGCGCACCGCGTGCGCTGCGCGGGTCCTTGCGCGCTGGGTCGCCGGGTCTGGCGACGCGAGCAGCGCTTGGAGGATTGCATCGGCGGAAGCGGACGCACGGGAGATGGCGATTGCGGTGGTTGCGGTGGCGATCATGGTCTTGCTCCTTTCGGTGGGTGGGAATTGCTCAGAATTCGCCGCGGGTCAGTGGATAGCGCCGCCGGCCAGATCAACGGTGACGTTCGCGATCGGGAAGCGCGCGTCGTCTGCGTCGTCTTCGCCAACCACTGCGAGCAAAATCTCAGTCTTCGCGCCGAACGCGAACGTCACCGCGTAGCGCGCGCCGCATTCGACCAGTTGGCGCGCGGCCGTCGTCGCTTCCGCGCATTCCGGATCGGCGCGCGCAGCCCGGAGCATCTCGCGCGCCAGGTCGAATGCGGCATGCAAGGCGGCGGCGGTCCGGTCGTTCTGACTGGTGGTTTCGGGCGTCATGGGTCGTTCCTTGGTTGGGCTGAATCAAGTTTCGCCGTCGCGGCGGCGTCGGTAGTCGGCTGCGCCGGTTTCGCCGGTTTCGCCGGTTCTCGGCAATTGGCGCAACCCGCGAGACTGGCGGACCGGCTGCGCCGGTTTCGCCGGTTCGGCGGTAGGGGGTGTGGGGGATTGGAGCGGCGCAGAAACCAGCGCAAACCGGGAGCGTTCGCGTAGCGCTTCGCAGTCATTTCGGCGCTCCGACGACATGGGTCTGCCAGCGGCCAAAATCGTGTACGCAGATCTCGACGGCCTTGGGCCGCAAAATCGCATCGGGTCCAGAAGGCGGGATTACGCCGCGCTGCGAAGGGCCGGCGAGGATGACGACCGAGTTCGTTTCGCGCAGGCGATCGGCGACGCGCTCGCCGAGCAACGCGGGCAGCTCTTTTTCGCGAGCGTTGCTTGCGATCAGGGTCGCCGCGCGCTGCGTGTAGCGGCCATCGACCAGCGCGAACAACGTCGCCGCCTCGAACTCGGTCAAAGCCTTGACGCCGATCTCGTCCAACGCCAGCAGATCGCAGCTCATCGGGCCTTCCATCGGCGAACGGTCGTCAGCGTGGCGCTCGCCGAATGACGCCTTCAGGTCAGCGACCAGCTCGGGGAAGCCGACGTACTGCGCCGCCACGCCGTCTTTGCACAGCGTGTTGACCAGGGCGCACAGCGCCAACGTCTTGCCGGTGCCGACGGGCCCGAGCAACGTCAGCCCATCGCCGTCGGCGAGCCGATCGCCGATGTTCGCCATGTAGTTGGCTACTGAACTCCGAAGCCGCTTCGCGCTCGCGTTCACCGGCTGGATGTGGCCGATCGTCGCGCACCGATAGCGCGTAGGCACGCCGGCGTTTTCGTCCCACGCGCGGAATGTGCGCATGCTTTCGGCGTGCTCGCGCTCGATCTCGCGCAGGCGATCGCTGCAGCCGCTGCAGTCCGTTGGAGTGCGGCCGTAGACGGTCCGATCGCCGTAAACGCCATGCTCGGGGCATTGCCACGGCCCGCGGTTCGCCCTGCCCCGCGCCATCGCCTCGTCGAAGCGGTTCATGTCGTTGCTCCCGTTTTCCAGCGCGCAAGTTGTTGCGCAGCCGCGGCATCGAGTTCGTCGTCGGTCCGGCCGTCTTCGCCAAGGCGCTGATGTGGCGTTGTGGAATCGTCAGAGCGCCATTCGTCGTTCCATCGTTTCCCGCGCAGGTATGTGGCAGGCAACGGCACGAAGCGGCGGTCTTGCCATTGATCGCAGGCGGCAATGCGTGCTGCAACATCAGCGTTGATCGCGTCGGCGAGTTGATCCAGCTTGCCGGATGCCCACGCCTTTTCTGCAGGCGCTTTCGCTTCCTTTCGTGGATAGATCGCCCAGAACTCATGGAAGCGATATCCAGGCGAAGCCGGTGATTGATTGCTCTTATCAAGTTGCTCTTTGGTTAAAGAGCAAGTTCGGGTCGCATCTATGCGACCGGTCTTGTGCACGGATGCGACCGGTTTTGTGCGTGCATGCGACCGGTCGGATACACGGATGCGACCGGTCACTTCCGCACTACCGGTTGCGTCGATATGACCGGTCGCGTTTGCACTACCGGTCGCACTCGCGCGACTGGTCGGCCACTCGTTACTTGTCGGCCACGCGGTCAGCAGGTAACGGTTTGGCCGATTCAGTTCGCGCTGAACCTCTATGTAGCCGAATCGCTCAAGCTCTGCGGCGCCGCGCATTCCCGACGTGCGGTGCAATCCCGTGATGCCGCGCATTCGATCGAAGCCGGGAAATGCCTTGCCGGTACGACTGTTCACGTGGTCAACGACGACGGCCAGGACGGCGACAGCAGCGGCGGACAAGCGCCTATCGACTGACGCATTTCGCAGCAGCAAATAGCGCTGCAACAGCGTTATCTCTGCCGCTGTATCATCGGCCTGCCTGAACTCGCCAAAGTCGGCAGCCGCGTCCCGCATCGTCGGGGCGTGTGCGTTTTCAGGCCCGTCCATCCGCCTCTCCCATGCACGCGCGCAGGCGCAGCAGGTGGCGGCGCAAGCCCTCCACAGTCGCGAGCGCGGCGTCGATATGCGCGACGGTGCGGAAGTCGCCTGCAGACTCGCCCAGGGCGTATGCGGCGGCTTCGACCGTGTTGCGCAATTCGCCGGCGCCGGGACCGTAGAGGCGACCGAGCGCGGCCAGGTGGTCGGCGGTGTTCATGCGGCGGCCTCGCGATCGTGCAGGTTCTCAGCGATCAATCGCGCGAGGTCGGGCTCTCGATAGCGAACAGCGTGGCCGATCTTCACGTAGGCGAGTGCCGGCCCGCCTCCGCGGCACCGCCACGCTTCGAGCGTGGATTCTTTGACGCCGAGCCGTTCGGCGACTTCGGACGGTTTCAGCAGTTTCATGCGGCGTGCTCCGGTGACGTGGGACGCCAGCGGGTGCGCTTGGCGTCAGCCCGGTTTCGTCGGGCTGACGTAGATTGGATATCGCGGAATGCGGAACTGCACCCTATCGAATGCGGTGCATTTATTTTCGCTTCTTCGGGTCGGCGAATTCGATCTTGGCCTCGCGCATCAATTCCGCTCCGTGCTTCTGCCACGCGGCGCTGTAAGACTTCGCGCTCGACGCCGGCACGGGGTGCTTTTTCTCCATGTTGTACTCGACGACGCGAATGATCGCATCCTCCGGGAGGAGGTCCTTCCACTCCATGAAATGCAGCACCTCGCGCGCGCGCGATTCGGATCGCCGGTCAGTCGCCACCTTGGGAGGCCTGCCCTTCTTTCCCGCGCGCTGCACTTGCAAGTCCACGGCAAGTTGCTGTGCCATTTCGCGTCCGCCACCGCGCGCCGCTCCATGGGTTCGACCGATGTCGTCATGGCGCCGGGAATGGACTGTGCGGGCGACCGCCAGCAGCCGGGCCGCCAGCCACGCGGCAATCGGTGCGGGAACAGGCACGCCGGCCGCGACGAAGGCGCTTGCGTGGCCGTAGAGCAGGGTCAGTGCCTCCTTATCGCCGGCCTCGGCGCGTTCGATCAGCTCGCTTGTGCCCGGCCGAAGCACGATCTCAACATCAACGCTGCGTTCACTTGCCATCGGAGTCCCCCTGATGCGAAACGCTGGCCAGCTCGATAACGCGATCCTCGATTCGCTGCATTGCACCGCGAAGCCGCTCCGCACTTGGAACGATGTAGCCCTCGGTCACGTCACTGCGGCCGGTGCGGTGATTGAGCAACCGCTTGACGGTGCTGCCGCTGATGTCCAACGACTCCGCGATGGTCGCGAATGTGCGGCGACAATCGTGCGCTGACACTCGGACACCGCACTCCGCGGCGACGGTCTCGAACCAGCCGCGAAGCGTGTTGTAGTTGAAAGGTTCATCCGGTTCCGACTTCGATCCGAAGACGTAGCGTCCACGCCTGTGTTTGGACCGTTCGCGAAAAATCGAGTGCAGCTCTTTCCCCAATGGCAGAACGTGGGGGTCACGGTTCTTGGTGTCGGGGATCTCGATCATGCCGCCGCGATCGTCGACGTAGGCCCATTCAAGCGCGCAGGCCTCGCCAGCGCGTAGCCCGGTCAACAACAGGCATCGCAGCAGGTCGGATGCGTCACGCGCGCCTGAGTCGCGCCGCCGGCCGCTCAATTCGGACACGGCGACCCACCATGCTGGAAGGTCTGAATCACGGATCAGCGTGCGCTTGCGGTTCACGTCGAACAAGAACGCGCCGGCCTCGCCTGCCCGTTTGCGCTTCGGGTTCGATGCCGGATTCGGAACAACGCCCGCGAAGTTGTAGAGCGCGCGCAATACGCGCACCGCGTTGTTCGCCCGCGCGCGCGATCGTTCTGCGCCGTGGCGCGTATGCCGGGACTTCAGATGCTCGCGTGTGATATCGGCAAGCGGCTTTTCAAGCCAATCCGCGCAGAACTCGCGCAGCACGTTCTGATAGTCGCTGCGTGTGCGCGGTTTCAGATCGCGGTTTGCTTCCAGGTACTCCGCCAGCCAATAGGCGACGCTCCGACCAACAGCGCGCTCGGCTCGCTTCGCCGCGTTGACGTTCTCGCCGGTCGCGATCTTCCCTTCGGCCTTCCTGAGTTCTTTGCGCGCCATGTCGACCGTCATGCGCGGCTGCAAGTCGGTTGCGCGCTTGAACGTCCCGAGCGTGACGCGAACGAATCGGCCGGCCACTTTGCGCCCAACGCAAAACGACTTCGTGCCACTACTCGCGACGCGCAGAACGAGAGCTGGATTCTTGGCGTCGCGGTACTCGACACGACCGGTCGGCGGCGATGGCAGCGCGTCTATCGCCGTGTTCGTGAAGTCGAACGAAAGCGCGGCCACTAGACGCAACTCCGCAAGAGTCCGTTGTGCACGCGGGGATACCGCGGGGATACCTTCTGCATCGAACTAGGCCCGGTTAAATCCGTTGCGCCTAGGCTATAACACGCTGCCTTTGTTGGCAATTTACGGCTGCATCCAATTGCGCCGGGATACCGCAGGAATGGCCGTTTTCGGACTCAAAATCCGTTTGTGGTGACACAGTGTGGGTTCGAGTCCCTCCACCGGCACCAGGCTCCACAAGAACCCGCGCGAGCGGGTTTTTTGTTGGGTGCGGGCGTAGGATCGTGGCCATGAACGAAGCTCGCGACACCCGCATCCAGATCGATCCCGCCATCTGCGGCGGGTGCCCGACTCACGCACGGTTGCCGATGTGGTCGGCCTGCGATCGCGCATTCTCTCGGCAACGGCGCTTGTCCTTCGGATTCCTGGCCGCTTGGCCTTCCTTGAACACGATCGTCTTCGGCGCCTCATCCATGAGTCGTTCGCGGCCGGCTCTTGCTCCGGCACGGCCGGCGGAGCCCACTACTTCATGCGGACGCCTGCTCGCGGCGCGTCTGAGATTGCGCAATGGCCTGCTCTACGCGCTGAATCTCTTCGCGAATGTCGTCGGCAATGTGCAACTGCTCCCGATAGTCGGAGCACGCTTCGAGTTTGGCCAACTCGGCGCGCAGGCGGCGGATCCACTGTTGGGCGTCAGCGATGCAGGTCTCGGTCACAGTGCGGCTCCAGGTACGTTGTCGACATAATCGACACGAACGGGCCGAGCGGCGTCGGAGGGTTTCGGATTCTGGCCTAGGAAATTTCGCAACTTTGCGTCTAGACGGCGGACTGACCCCAAAGCCCCCCGGCGTGAACGACGAGGAAGTCTTCGAGCTGTGCCAAGCGTTGGCGCGCGACGCGCGCGACAGCGACTCGGCGCTGCTGACCAGTGCATCCCAACCTTGGTGTGAGTAGATTCGTGAGTAGATTTGCGGCCTCGATCGCGACCGTCGAGGCGCATCAACGCGTGGAGCCGCGAGTTCGACGCCCTCCATCGCACCAGGCTCCACAAGAACCCGCGCAAGCGGGTTTTTTTTTGAGCGCGGGCGTAGAATCGTGGCCATGAACGAAACTCGCGACACCCGCATCCAGATCGATCCCGCCATCTGCGGCGGGCGCCCGGTGATCGGCGGCACCCGCGTTCCGGTGGCCATCATCGTGGGTAGTCTCGCGGGCGGCATGAGCATGGAGGAAGTGGCGCGCGAATACGACCTGCTCCCAGAAGACATTCGCGCTGCGCTGAAATTCGCGAGCGAGCGCTTGGGCGACGAATCGTTCCATCTCCTGCCTTCGCAGGCCGCGTGAAGTTCCTGCTCGACGCGAACATGCCGCGCTCGGCACTTGTGGTCCTGCGCGAAGCCGGACATGAGGCCAACCACGTTCGCGATCTGGGCTTGGGTGACGCCACCGATGCCGCCATTGACGATCGTGCACGCGCAATGGACGCGGTGATCGTCAGCCGCGATCTCGATTTCGCCGACGTTCGCCGATTTCCTCCGGAACTGCGCCCGGGTCTGCTGGTTCTGCGCATGTCCGACTCCAGCACAGCCGCCGATGTGGCCGGGCTGCTCTCGCGCTTTCTCTCGGCAACAGCGCTCGTTCAGCAGATTCCTGGCCGCTTGGCCATCCTCGAACCCAATCGCCTGCGCTTCCGTCCAGCGCTCCATCCATAAGTTATCTACGACCAGCACGAGCCCACTCGCCACGATTGTTCCGCCGGTCGTGGTCACAGCTCGGCAATGTCCTGCGACCCCGATCGCGCGCTGCAATTCGACGCCAACCCATCAATCGACCATCTGGCTCCAGTTGCTGGTGGCGTCGAAGCGCACGAAACGGATATGCGGCGCCTGTCGGAACAACTCGCTGTAGGAAAATTCCTGGCCGCGTTCGAGGCGCGCCAGGAAGGGCTCGAACCAGTCGAGCGGAAACTCCGGTCGGCGCTTGCGCACCTGTTCGTAGTCGGCGCGAAACTGTTCGATGCTGCACGGACAGGGTCCATCGTAATCGCCGCCGGAAAGAAACGGCGTGTCCGGCTGGCCGATGCGATAGATCAGCCCGTCGGCCTTGTCGTAGATCAGGCAGATGTCACGGACGCCGCGTGCGCGCGCCTCGCGTGATTGTCGCGGGCCATAGTCGCGACCGTGTTCGCGCAGCACTTGTCCGGCTTCGTTGTCGTGGCGTTGGGCAGCCAGGGCAAAGGCGTCCAGGCCGTCCGCATCACGCAGTTCGGGCACTGCGCCCAGGCGCAGCAGTTCGTGCACCAGTTCCGCCCGTTCGGCGGGCGCCAGACGCGCGCAGCGCAGGGCGAAGTGCAGCGGGTAGCCGTGACGCCGCCAGGCGACATTGGGCTTCGCTCCCGCCGCGACCAGCAGCCGCAGCGCATCGATGACACCGGCTTCGGCAGCAGCGACCAGCGGCACTTCGCCAAGCGCACTGGCGCCGTACTCCTGGGCGGACGTGCAAGTCGCTGCCAGACGCTGAACCAGCGGCAAGCGCCCGCAACGCAGCGCCTGCACGAGAAATGCACCACGGTTCGTGCCACAGGCGGCAACCACAGACGCCACGCGCTCGTCCTCCAGTTGCATTTCGGCCACCACCGCCATCGCCACCCGATCGACCAAGGCCACGTCGTGACCCAGTGGGGGCAACACCTCGCCCAGCATCAGCAACTCGATCAGGCAGCGCAGCTTTCCCGTCGCCAAGCAGGCTTCGGCCAGTTGCGTCAGCAACGCGCGCGAGTAGATTCCGAAGAGGTCGTAGATCTGCCCGGAGCGCCCCAGATCAAGCAAGTCGCGCAAGGCCTCGGCACGATCGAGACGCACCGCGCTTTCGACCAGATCAAGCCCGTCGCGCCGCAACGCGACACGCTCCTTGCGCACGCGCTGAACGCCGCTCCGCAGCCGCGGCAGGTCATCGCGCTCGAGCGCGTCGAGCAGTTCCAGCGCAACCGCGGTCGCATCCATGTACGCGCTCCTCAGGTTCAGCGGCTGCCGCGATTGTGCCGCGAAACACGGGCTCCCGGTCAGCCGCAACCGCGATTGCTCGGCACCATCACCCCGGGCTGGCCGCTTGACTGCCGCTTGCGCATGCACATACTGTATGCATGCCATGACGCAGGAAATCGAATTCGATCCGGACAAGGCCAATGCGAACCTGCGCAAGCATGGCGTGAGCTTTGCGGAAGCGGCATCGTGCTTTCTGGACCCGAACGCGCTCGCAATGGAAGACATGAGCGAGGGCGAGGCGCGGTGGCTTCTGGTCGGACGCAGTGAAGTCGGGCGCACCCTGACGATTGCCTATACCTTGCGCGGCGAAATCCCGCGCATCATCTCGGCCCGCAAGGCCAGCGCACGCGAGAGGACGAGTTATGCGAGCTGAATACGATTTCTCCAAGGCCAAACGCGCAAAGGATGTTCCGCATCTGGCACGGCTGCAGGCGGCGCAGAGCAAAGGCAAGACCCGAATCACGATCATGCTCGACGACGACATCATCGAGACCTTCCGCGCGCGCGCCGAAGCGGAAGGGCGCGGCTATCAAACCGCGATCAATGCCGCTCTGCGCGCCGCGCTCGATGCCGATCAAGCGCCAGTCACGCTCGCGACCCTGCGCAAGGAACTGCGTCGAGCGCTGAAGTCGGCGGCATAGGGCCCGTCCCGCGTTCGCTGCCCCTCAATCTCCGCCACCCCCAACCGCTCGCTGCAATTCGATGTGAGCGCGCGCCAGCGCCAGACGTGCGTCGAGTTGCTGGCGTTGGGCGGCGAGCACGTTGCGCTGCGCGTCGATGCGCTCGATCAGGCCGATGCTGCCGTTGCGGTGCTGGCGTTCGGCGAGTGCGTCGGCGGTTTGGGTGCGGGCCAGGTGCTCGGCGGTGCCGGCGACTTGATCGGCGGCAGCGAGCAGCAGATCCAGCGCGCGCTCGACCGCCAGCAACACATTGCGGCGCTGGGCTGCGTCGCGATGAGCGGCCTCACGCACCATCGCGCCGGCGCGATCGGCGCGGGCGCGACCGTTGTCGAAGATCGGCAGCGCGACGCGCAGTTCGGGACCGGTCATGGCCATGCCCTCGGCATCGCGCTCGATGCGCGCGCCAAGATCCGGCTCGGTCTTGCGCCAGGTGCCGGTTTCGAGTGCGCGCTCTGCCTTCGCCGCGTCGACCGCGGCAGTACTCGCCGACAGCTCTGCGCGCTGGGCGAGCGCACGTTGCTGCCAGGCGGCAGCCTCGCGCATTGGCAATTCCGGCAGTTCGAAGTCCGCAGGCAGCTGCAGCCCGTGACGGGTATCCAGACCGATGCGCTCGGCCAGCATCGACAGCGCATCGACTTGCTCGGCATGCAAATCATGCAGCATGTGCCGGCGCTCGTCCTGCATCGCCTGCAGCTCCAGCAGTTCGCGCTGCGCTGCGAGACCGCTGTGGGTGAGACGCGACTGCAGATCGAGTGCCTGGGCGTCGAGTGCGAGTTCCTGCTGCAGCAGCTGTGCGCGCTGTGCGGCGGCGACCGCGTCGTAGAACGCGGTTTGCGCCGACCAGCCGACGTCGAGCAGACGCGCGCCGACCTCGGCACGCGCGCGCCGCGCGTTGGCATCGGCCAGGTCGATGCGACGCGTGCGTGTCAGCAGATCGAACAGGCTCTGCATCCACCCGGCCTCGATCGCCAGGCGCCCACCGCCCTCGGGCTGCAGCAGCATCAGGCTCAGCATCGGATTGCGCAGCAGCCCGGCCTGCACGCGCTCGGCCTCGATGGCATCGAGCCGCGCCATCTCCGCCTGCAGTTCATGGTTCTGCGCGAGCGCGGCCTGCATCGCGCGCACTGCGGTCAAGGGTTCGTCCACTGTCAGCGGTGCCGCGGTGTCGTCGCTCGCAGCCGCCGCTGGCGGTGTCGGACGCGTCGTAGCGCAGGCCATCAACATGCCAGCCAGCGAGATCGCAAGGATCGATTTCATGGCACGGCCCTCCGCATCCGCCGCAGCCAGAGTCGTTTGTAGATCGCCGGCAAGACGATCATCGACAGCAGCGGCGCGCTCAACATGCCGCCAAGCATCGGTGCGGCGATGCGACTCATGGTCGCCGCGCCGGCGCCTTCGGCAAGCAGGATCGGCAACAGCCCGGCCAGGATCGTGACCACCGTCATCGCCTTCGGTCGCACGCGCCGCAATGCACCTTCGCGCAGTGCCGCGTCCAGCGCCGCCTCGTCACGCAAGTGACCGGCCTGCTGCGCGTGTCGCACCGAGCCATCGAGGGTGATCAGCATGACCACACCGAACTCGGCGGCAACACCGGCGAGCGCGATGAAACCCACCGCGACCGCGACCGAGAACGCATGCCCCAGCGCCCACAACAGCCACAGCCCGCCGACCAGCGCGAACGGCACCGTCAGCATGATCAGCGCCGCCTCGCCGAAGCGCCGGAACACCGCGTACAGCAACGCGAACACGATCAGCAGCGTGAACGGCACCGCGACACGCAGGCGATCGCCGGCACGGCTCAGCGCCTCGTAGCTGCCGACCCAATGCCACTGCGCCCCCGCCGGCAGCGCACCTTGCGCCAACGCCGCATCGGCGCGCGCGATGTAGCCGGCCAGGTCGGGCGTGTCCAGATCGACGAAGACATAGGTCGACAGCTGTGCATCCTCGCTGCGAATCATTGGCGGCCCGGACTCGATGCTGACCTCGGCCAACTGCCCGAACGGCAACTGCACGCCGCTTGGCGTGACCATCGGAATGGCGCGCAGGGCTTCGGGCGAATCACGCCACTCCGGTGCCAGACGCAGGCTCACCGGATAGCGTTCGCGGCCCTCGACGGCGCGCGTGACCGACGCACCGCCAACCGCGCTCGCCAGCCATTCCTGCGCCTCCTGCATGCTGAACCCGTACTGCGCCAGACGCGCGCGATCAGGCACGACATGGAGCTCGCGCGCGTCGGCGGCGCGCTCGGCGAAGGCCGTGCGCGTGCCCGCGACCGGCCCGAGCAGCACCGCGATCCGCTCCGAAGCCTGCGCCAGGGTTTCCAGATCAGGCGCGCTCACGCGCAGGCCGAGCGGCGTGCGGATGCCGCTGACCTGCATGTTGATGCGATTGAGGATCGGCGGCACGAAGGCATTGGTCAGCCCGGGCAACTGCAGCTTCTCGTGCAGTTCCGCGCGCAGCTTCTCCGCGGTCATGCCGGGGCGCCATTCGCTCTCGGGCTTGAACTGGATGACGCTCTCGATCATGGTCAATGGTGCCGGATCGGTCGCGGTCTCCGCACGTCCGGCCTTGCCGAACACGTGCGCCACTTCCGGCACCGACTTGATCAGGCGGTCGGTGCGCCCGAGCAGCGCCTGCGCCTGCGATGGCGACAAGCCCGGCAGCGTCGTCGGCATGTACAGCAGGTCGCCTTCCTCCAGCTCCGGCATGAACTCGGAGCCGGTGCGCGACAACGGCCACCACGCGCTCGCCAACCCGAGCAGTGCACAGAGCACGACCACGCCCGGGCGCCGCAACGCGAACTCAAGCAGCGGCCGGTAGCCGGCAACCAGCAGCCGCGTCAGCCCATGTTCGGATTCGTCCTTGAAGCGGCCGCGCACCCACAGCGCGATCAGCACCGGCACCAGGGTGATCGACAGCAGCGCGGCGACGGTCAGCGCCCAGGTCTTGGTCCAGGCCAGCGGCGCGAACATGCGTCCTTCCTGGGCTTCGAGCAGGAACACTGGCAGGAACGAGAGCGCGGTGATCAGCAGCGAGAAGAACAACGCCGGACCGACTTCGACCGCGCTCGCGGCAATCACCCGCGCGTGGTCGAGACCGGCGGCCTCGACGCCATGCTCGCGCGCGTGGCGCTCCAGATGCGCGTGCGCGTTCTCGATCATCACCACCGCGGCGTCGACCATGGCGCCGATGGCGATGGCGATGCCGCCAAGCGACATGATGTTCGCGTTCAGGCCCTGCCAGCGCATGATCGCGAGCGCGACCAGCACGCCGAGCGGCAGGCTCAGGATCGCCACCAGCGCCGAGCGCGCATGCCACAGGAACAGTGCGCAGACCAGCGACACCAGCAGCAACTCCTCGACCAGCTTGACGCTGAGGTTGTTCACGGCGCGCGCGATCAGCGCCGAACGGTCGTAGGTGGTGACCACTTCGACCCCCTGCGGCAGGCGCGACTTGACCTGGTCGAGGCGCACCTTGACCGCATCGATCACCGCCTTGGCGTTTTCGCCGTCGCGCATCACCACGATGCCGCCGACCACCTCGCCCTCGCCGTCGAGTTCGGCGATGCCGTTGCGCGATGCCGGGCCGAAGCGCAGCTCGGCGACATCGCGCAGCAGCACGGCGCGGCCGTCCTTGAGCACGCCGGTCGGCACCGCGCCGAGATCGTCGAGCGAGCGCAGGTAACCGATACCACGCACGATGTACTCGGCCTCGGCCATCTCGATGCGCGCGCCGCCGTCTTCCGCATTCGCGGCGCGGATCGCCATCAGCAGCTGGTTGAAGCCGATGCCGTAGGACTGCAGCCGGCGCGGATCGACCACGGCTTCGTACTGACGGACAAAGCCACCGACGCTGGCCACTTCGGCAACGCCGGGCACGCGCTGCAGCTCGAAGCGCAGGAACCAGTCCTGCAACGAACGCAGTTCGGCCAGATCGTGGCCGCCGCTGCGATCGACCAGTGCGTACTGGTAGACCCAGCCGACGCCGGTTGCGTCCGGACCGAGCACCGGGTCAACGCCATCGGGCAGCTCGCCGCGCACCTGCGACAACGCTTCCAGCACGCGCGAGCGCGCCCAGTACAGGTCGGTGCCGTCCTCGAACAGCACGTAGACAAAGGAGTCGCCGTACATCGAGAAGCCGCGCACTGCCTTCGCCTTGGGCAACGCCAGCATGCGCGTGGTGATCGGGTAGGTGATCTGGTCCTCGACGATCTGCGGCGCCTGCCCCATGGCCGGGGTGCGGATGATGACCTGCACGTCGCTGAGATCGGGGATGGCATCGAGCGCGAGCCCACGCAGCGAGAGCAGGCTCGCCACGGTCAGCAGCACGGTCGCGACCAGCACCAACGCGCGCTGCGCCAGCGACCAGCGAATGATGCGCTCAATCATGGCGATGGCCCGCGCTGCGCACTTCCATCTGCTGCGGGCCACGCAGCTGCGCCTCGCTGTCGAGCAGGAACTGTCCGGAAACGACGATGCGTTCGCCCGCGGCGAGCCCGTGCAGGATCTCGACTTCGTCGCCATAGCGCGCGCCGAGGTGTACCGGCACTGGCACGAACACGCCGCGCTGGTCTTCGCGCAGCACGCGCGCCTGGTCAGTGGTGCGGATCACCGCCGCAGTCGGCACCACCAGCACGTCGCTGCGCAGCGGGCCGCGCAGCTCAGCGTCGAGTACGGTGCCGAGCGCAAGCTCGCCGCCGGCATCGACACGCCAACGCAGACCGAGCGTGCGCGTGACCGGATCGACCACGTCGAGCCACTGAGGATCGCGCCCGGCCCAGCGCGCGTCCGCCACGCCCGGTTGCGTGAAGTCGGCCTCGACCGGCGTCCCGAGCAACGGCCGCTGCGCCGGGAACAGCTGCGCTTCGACGCGCACGCCGCCGCGCCCGGCGATTTCGACCAGCACGTCGGCGGCGTCGAAGCTGCTGCCTTCGCGCACGCCGATCGACGTGATGGTGCCGCTCGCCGGCGCTCGCAGCGGCAGCCGGCGCTGCGATGTACCGGCAGCGCGTACCGCATCGATGTCGCGCTCGGCGATGCCGTAGCGGCGCAGGCGCTCGGCTGCCGGTGCGGCGGCATCGCCACCCAGCAGCAGTTCCTCCTGCGCCTGCACCAGTTCCGGCGCGTAAACCTCGGCGACGACGCTGCCGGCCGTGATCGCAGCACCGGTGTTGCGCACCCGCAAGCGCTCGACGAAGCCGGACACGCGCGCCTGCAGCCGCACTTCTCCGCCCGCGTCGGCCACCACCAGCGCCGGCACCCGCAACACCGTGCGCAGATCGCGCCGCTGCACCGGCGCCGTGCGTACCCCGAGCGACTGCAGCACGGCGGCATCGACCACGACCGCATTGGCCGCAGGCGCCGCTGCCGGCGTCGGTTTCAGCGGCTTCTTCAGCACCAGGTCCATGCCGCAGATCGGGCACTTGCCGGGTTCGTGCGAAGTGATGTGCGGATGCATCGGACACACATACAGCGGCGCCACTTCCGCGCCCGGCAAGGCCAGGGCTGCGGGCGCGGCCTGGGCGGTGGCGACCGGCACCTCACGCGCGCAGGCGCCGAGCCACAGCAGGGAGATCAGCGCGGCGAACGCCAGCGCGACAGGCCGCAAGCGCGGCAAAGAACAACGGGACATGGCAATTCCTCGGGAACGCGAACACGCGCGAACGCCAGCAGCGCCGCGATGCGGATCAGTCGTTCAGGCGAGGATCGGAGGAGGCGTCGGCGGAACCCGCGGCCCCGGCAGCAGGCGTGCGACGCGCACGGTCACGGGCGCAGCGACCGGCGCAACCCGCGGCGGCAGCGGCAAATCGATCGTCAACGAAGCCAGTCCGGCGCGATAACACGCCACGCCGCAATCCTCGCCCTCGTCACAACACGGCATCGACGCCGGCTCGCGTCCACCGGCCGCCGCATCGCCCACGTCGCCAGCGCGCGGCGGCGTCACGTTCAACGCATGCCCGCACGGCGTCATCACTGTCTCGACCACCTCGCGCAGCGCAGGCGCCTGCTCCCCCACCCGCCCCGGCAACCACGCCACCCCGCCCAACGCCTGCACCACCGCCAGCACGCAAAGCGCGCAGCGCATGCAAACTTCCATCCAGCGGGCTCGAAACCGTTTCATCACGCCTCAGACTCTACCGCCGCAGGGAAGTTCCGCCAATGGCGCGGCCTTCAGATCGGCGCCCAGCGGGCGAAGGCGCGCACGTAGTCCTCGACCGTTTCGATGGAACCGCTTTCGAAGCGCGCACCTCGGGCCGCGGCCCAGCGGCGCAGCTCCGCAGCCAGCAATCCATGTCCGGAGTCGAATTCCCACCCGGGGTCCGCACACAGTTCGTGCGCCAAACGATCGGTCGGCAGCAAGCGTTCCAGGGGCGCATCCAGTTCTGCCGCCAGATGCCACAGCGCCGGCTCGACGCGATCCGAAGGCAAGTCCGCGAAGTGCGTTTCCGCAAGTTGTTGCGGCGTCCGCACGGCCCGTCCCGCGAAGCGCGCCGCCATGCGCCGCCTCGCCAAACGCGAAGCATGCACGACACCCCCGACCAGCAACCCGCCCACCGTCGCCGCCAGCGCCCAGTTCAAGTCCGCACTCCCGTGTCCCGCTCGTAGCGCCGCAGCAACGCAAGATGCGTCCATGCGCAGGGAATCGCGAACTGCCAGCCACCCGAGCCCGCTGCCGCGATCAACCATGACCCCACCGGCACCGATGCAAAGGTCGTTGCATCGGTCATCACCACACAGCCGAAGAACGCCAGCACCCACCCCAGAAACACGGCCCAGGCAAAGGTGCCCGCATAGGCCGGAAACGAGCGCCTGCGCGCAGCGGCGACCCCCACCAGCCCGATCGACAGCACCAGCGTCGGCAGGAACACCCGCGCGAACGGCACGAACGCCAGCGCCTGGTCGTGGTACCGGCCCGAGCCCGGGAAGTACACATCGAGCCACGGTATCCCGCTGCCGAAGAAGCCGAACAGCAACGCCCAGAACAACACCACCACGAACGCCAGTGCCAGCGAGATCAACAGCCGCTCAGCCCCCACCGCGCCCGCACTCCTGCCGTGCGCGGCGCTCTGCCCAGCAAGATGGCCTCGATCATTCTCCATGCGGCATCCTCAGCCCCATCAGCAACCCAAGCAGGAACATCGAGATCCACAGCCCGTGCAGAACCGTCAGCGGGCTCATCCCATGCGCATTCGCGACCACGATTCCCAGCCCGAGCAGCGCGGTTTGCACCAGCGTTGCGAACGCCAATAGAACCAGCGCGAGGCCAGATCGCAGCGAAGCCCGCGAGCCATTCCACGCACCGCGCACTTCTCGCCCCAGAACCCATGGCACAACGAACGACACCACTGTGCCAAACAAGAGCCCCCACAGCGACGGCACCGGATTGCCGTTCACCACGAAGCCGGATGTCGCTTGCACGCATATGACGCCGCCCAACCCAACCGCCGCGGCGAGGCAGAGCACAGTCAGTGCGACTCGCCTCATCGACTCACCCGTTCCGTTCACCGCCGCATCCAGCCGCAACGATGCATGCGGTCGCGTCGACCGGAGTTGATTCCCATCCGGCTCCGCCGTCATAGCTCGGCCTTCCGACTGACGGCCAACAGCAGCCCTTCCGCGTCGCGCAACACGAACTCGCATTCGATGCGCTGGCGTCCGCGCACGTGTTCTGGCGTCAATCGAATCTCGCCGAGGATGAACCCGCGCCCGAGCACCGAGACCACCTCGTTGCGTCCTTCCTCCGCAATGGTCGAGGTCCAAGCAACGGGCGTGGAGCAGGAGAGGTCGACCAGCGCTGGCGGGCGTCTGCCCTCGCGCGCGCCATAGACCTGCACGAAATATGGCCCCACGTACCGTCCGAACAGGAACTGCCGCGAAACGCTTCCCTCGACACGACCAAGCGCGATCGGCGCATTGTGGTCCGCCGGAGAGAACACGAGCGAAATCGTCCGCCGACACCACACGCAGTCAACATCTTTCAAGACCACGTCTCGCAATCCGAGCAATGCCAAGCCCGAGACCCCGCCGATGCACAAGAGCAGCGCCATTCGCCCCAGCAGCGTCGTCACTTCAATCCCGCCCTCGCTCTCTAGAACAACTTGTCGAGTCCGCCGGTCGCAAAGTCGTTGGTGGAAGTCTCGACAAAAACGAAGTCACCGTCCACCATTTGCCGACCGCACTCTGCCGGATACCGTGCATGCTGCAACAGGCTGAACTCGAACCTGATCTTGATTCCAAGGCCAGCCTCGGTGCGCTCGGCCACCTGCAGCGACCCTTCGGTTGGATAGCCGAGACACCCAGATCGCGCTCCCGCGTGACGATCGCCATGGAACAAACCCGCAACACGGATTCTCCTGTCGCCAAGCCTGAGTGTTTCACCAGCAACCGGGAGAGACTCAAGTTCAATGACCATCAACCACTGTCCATCGCAGCCTGAAGGGGCGTATCCCGGCGCTGGTGAACGACCGCATTCGTTGTTCAGCACTCCCAAGACGATGCCGCGCCCTGATGCAAATGCGTCGATGTTGCTCGGCATGTGCCTAGGCCAGGGACCGGGTTGCTCGCGTGGTGCCTGAACAAACTCCACCAACTCTTCTGCGTAAACCAGCTTCGCGGGAATACCTCAGCGTCCGCGCCCCGCCTGGATCCTTGACTCAGGGTTAGTCTGAAATCTGTACTTCTTCAAACCCGTCTCTACGCCAATAGAAGAGTGTCTCGGATGATTCAGGCTGGGCCAAGGCTACAACCATCCCATTTATCGCAATTGGCACCGAACTACTGCCCTTTCCGGCGGCCGTTGACGTGATTATTTTCGCATAGCGACAAGAGACCAGCAAATTACCTTCCTTGCCGCGGTAGAGCACGCGCCCGTCATAACCCGATTCTCTGTGCAACAGGACAATCAGTTCCACGAGGCCATCTCGCCGAACAAGAAGTGCGAGATCGTCCAGCCGATCACGATCAAAGTCTACCGCGCACCCACCCTGAAATGCGACCGCATTGCCGGAGAGCGCGCCTGCTGCATACAACACAGCCCCAGTCAAAACACCGAGCGCAAGACACTTAGTCAGGATCATATTCGCAATGTACATGATCGCCTTCATCGATAACATCGTAATCATCTCCGAGGTTTTCAATCAGATTGTCCACGAATTCTTGGCGCTCTTCATCAGTCAGATCTCTGACTCGCAGATCAATCGCATCACCATCGTCGTGCAGAGAATTTGCACCATGCCGTCCATTTGTAGTGTAGGTGACAGTTGCTTCGGCTTCTTCGTCTCCGCTGGCATCTCGATACGCTTGGTCAACGATGTCCTCAACTGCTGTCATGTTCTCAGTTAGGGCATCACCCGTCGTGCTGTATTCGCTGGCGTAATTCCAAAGCCCGAGGGGATCAAGCCAATTAACTGGGTTACTCCTAACGTAGGCATAGAGATTGGTATCAAGACCGCGAAATCTCGTCGGATCCTTCGCCGTCCACCTCCCCGCCACCGGGTCGTAGTCACGCGCGCCGAAGCGGGTAAAGCCGGTATCGGGGTCGTAGAGGCCGCCGGCGTAGGCGAAGGGTTGGAAACCTGGTTGGGTGTCTTCGACGACGTTGCCGTATTCGTCATACGCGAGGCGTTGGGCGATGCTGCCGTCGGCAAGGTCGATCACCAGGCGGACGCTGCCGAGGTGGTCGCTGAGGATGCGATAGGTGTGGCCGCCCTTGAGCATCAGGCTCGGCACGTGCGGGCGGTCGGCGTAGAGGAAGCTCGCGACGATGTTGCCGGCGCCGTCGAGTTCGGCCACCGGTTCCAGCTGGTTCGCGTACAGCAGGCCCCACTGGCGCACGCCGTCGATGCTCTTGCCGACGCGGCGATTCAATCCATCGATGTGGTAGGTGACCACGCGAGCGTCCGCCAGATCGACGCGGCGCAGGTTGCCGAACTCGTCGTATTGGTAGTTCGTCACCGCGCCGCTGGCGCTGTCGGTGCGCCGCGTCAGCTCGCCGTTGCGGGTGTATTCGTACTGGCAGGTGCCGTAGCTCAGCATGCGATCCTGCGCATCGAAACTGCCCGCGACCGTCACCTCGGCAGTCCCCGCCAGATCGCCCAGGCAAGGCCACACCCTACCCCGCAACGGCGACGCCGCACCAATGCGGTGGCTGGTGCGATTGCCGTTCGAGTCGAAGCCGTAGTCGCTCACCAGCGCACCGCCGCGATGCACCGTGTCGAGGCTGGAGAGTTCACCAATGCGAATCCATGAACAATTGTTTGGATCCATTGCGCCGAACATCCAACGCCCGAGACTCGACTTCGAACGTCCGGTTGATCGTTCGTTCGCCGCAATCGCGTGGCTTCGCGGCCTGACTCCTCAGAGAGAATCGAGCGTTCAACTCCAGCCGCACCTTGTTGCCGTCGGCCGAAACCCGCTTCACGACGGCCCGTGTTGCCAACCCGAGACATGCGGACCGAGTCGGACCGAAGCGCGACCCCAGCATCATGCCCGCCGCGCGCACCGACAGCTCCACAGCCTCACTCTCGACCGAATCGGCAGGGCCATCGAGTTCGAAGACGACGACTTCCTCGTCTCCGCAATGAGAGGGGGCGTAGTCTCCCTCGGCATATTCTCGACACTCGGCGAGGTGCAGTCCGAGCACGACGCCGGAACCTGAGGTATCCCCACGTTTTTCATGATAGCGGGCAGGTCTGAAGCGGTGGTGGAGCGCCATGCGCCAGGTGCGAGAGGAAGCGGAGGAGTTGATGCGGCGACGGCCACCAAGCGGGTCGGCGCAGGACTTCGAGGCCGAGGCGCATGGTGGAGTGGTGGCTGCGCACGCAGGTGTTTTTGCCTTCGAGCCTGCCGCCGCGGCCCTGGTGTTCTTCGTGCAGTCCGACAAGCCAGGTCGCGAGTTGCACGAGTGCGAACAGCAGGAGCAGGTTGGAGAGGCGGGAGTCTTTCCGGGTCAGGCTGTGTTCGAAGCCGGCGCCAAAGGTTCCGCTCTTGAGGTCACGGAAGCCTTGCTCGATGGTCATGCGGCGCTGGTAGAGGCACGCCAGTTGCACCGGTGTGCCGCGCTCGGGTGGAAGCGATGTGGCGAGAACCCACGGTTCGCGTGCCGAGCGGGCAGCGCTCTGGCTGGTGCTGTCGCGTCGACGCGCACCGCGCCGGGTCAAGGCGCGACGCCCCTTCGGCCGCGACTGGTGGACAACGATCCGCGTTGTTACGGTCTTGGTGCGCCCGAGATGAAAGGCACCGAGTTCACGGCTGCGTTCCGGCAAGGCCAGTTCGTGGAGCGCGCTGCACGGCAACCAGTCGGCGGCGTTGATCGCAGCCTTCCGGACGGGCTGCACATGGACCGTGCCGCGCACTCGTCCAACGTAATCCCAGCCGAGTGCGGTGACTGCCGTGAACCATGGTCGACGGAATCCGGCGTCGCTCAGGATGACCGGTCGACAACCTTGCGGCAGCAAGCTCGCCAGCTTGCGCAGGAAGGCGCGCTCCACGACTGCCGAACCGGCGCTTTTCTCGGGGGTGGACTTCTTCCCAGAGCGTCAGCGTTCGCCCGCGCACCGCCAGGCCGGCGCGCAACAGTTTGAAGCTGCCATCGGGCTTGAGGTCGGACCAGTCGACGACGATCAACGGGTGGGGTTCGCGAATCAGCCAACGCAACATCGCCTGATAGATGGCGGCACGCTGTCGTTCGAGCGGTGCACTGCGCAGCAGGCGGTCGATCGCCTTGAGTGGTGCGGCGACGCGCATCGCACCGGGCCAGTGGCGCGCGATCTCGGTCATGGTCAACCAGCTACCGCTAGCCAGCGCATCGAGCGCCTTGAGCAGCACGGTGGCGGTTGCTGCGTGCAGGGTGGAGAAGACAGAGGGGAGGCATTGCGGCAAGATGGCGCTGGGGCGCATGAGCGTCGGTGATCCTTGGTCTAGACACCCGAACGATTACCGACCTCATGTCGCTCCGCAAGCTATCGCTTTGATTTCGCAGGGCATCGTCGCGCGAAAAGGTGGGGATACCTCAGCGCCGGAACCCGCAGCAACCGTGTCGATGCGTTGTGCCATCCGGTCCGATGGGGCGTGCTTCGGCCCATTTCCAGCGCTTTGTGTCAGATCGGCGAGTTCGGCAGCAAACACCAGCCTCGCGTTTGTGACCAAGCGCGCGTCGTAGAATTCGTCATCATCCGAGCACCGAGACTCACCGACCCACAGTGCGCTCAAAAGCAGTCCGCAAACGACGATTAATCGCATTTCCATTTTCGCCTCTCGTCGTGAAACTTGTCACGCAAATCAATGGCCGTATTTGCGGCGTCGTGCGTCAGCTCCTCGTGAAACGCTCGCTTCTTCTCCGGATTCGGCTCAGTCCACGCAGAATCAGGCTGCGCCACGTGCATCGACTCGTGAACCAGCGCCTCCAACAGATCATCCAAACCAGCCCTTTCTAAAGGTTCTAAGAACGTGTCATTGACCTGAACCGTATACTCGCCAGGATTTGGATTTTTCTGATCTTTCGGGTGAAACGTGCGTCCGAGATGCCCTGGATGCGATGTGATCGTGCCAATTTCGGCGGGCATATTTGCTCCAGGCAAGTTTGCCTGAACAAAATCTCGCGTAAAATCTATATCGCATCTGGTAAATCCGCTCGGATCAAACGCGTTTAGCGGCTCACCCGCCAAATACGAATACAAGCCAGAGCTTCCACCCCCAAACCCAATCGGATCCTTCGCCGTCCACCTTCCCGCCACCGCGTCGTAATCGCGCGCGCCGAAGCGGGTGAGGCCGGTGTCTCGGTCGTAGAGGCCGCCGGCGTAGGCGAAGGTTTGAAGCCTGGGTTCGTGTCTTCGACGATGTTGCCGTATTCGTCATACGCGAGGCGTTGGGCGATGCTGCCGTCATTGATGTCGATCACCAGGCGGACGCTGCCGAGGTGGTCGCTCAGGATGCGGTAGGTGTGTCCGCCCTTGAGCATCAGGCTCGGCACGTGCGGGCGGTCGGCGTAGAGGAAGCTCGCGACGATGTTGCCGGCGCCATCGAGTTCGGCCACCGGCTCCAATTGGCTCGCATAAAGCAGGCCCCACTGGCGCACGCCGTCGATGCTCTTGCCGACGCGGCGATTCAATCCATCGATGTGGTAGGTGACCACGCGAGCGTCCGCCAGATCGACGCCGCGCAGGTTGCCGAACTCGTCGTATTGGTAGTTCGTCACCGCGCCGCTGGCGCTGTCGGTGCGCCGCGTCAGCTCGCCGTTGCGGGTGTATTCGTACTGGCAGGTGCCGTAGCTCAGCATGCGATCCTGCGCATCGAAACTGCCCGCGACCGTCACCTCGGCACTACCCGCGAGATCGCCCAGGCAAGGCCACACCCGACCCCGCAACGGCGACGCCGCACCGATGCGGTGGCTGGTGCGATTGCCGTTCGAGTCGAAGCCGTAGTCGCTCACCAGCGCACCACCGCGATGCACCGTGTCAAGCCGGCCCGAGAGCTCATAACCATACGCCTCCGCAAACCCCACCCCGCCCGCGCTCTCGCTGCGTGTGCCGATCCGGCCAAGCCGGTCGCGGGTGTAGGTCGATTCCATCACAGCGGCGCCACTGTAGGTCGCGGTAGCTCATTGGTTAGGCGAAGTCGCTGTCATGGCTCAAGCATCAACGACATCGCCCGGGTAAACCGAAAATTCAAGCGTGGCACCCATTTGAGCCAGCAGGTTCGCGGTTGCTGGCTCAAGCCTAACGGTAAAGCACATTGTCGCAACAAACACACCCACTCGAACAAGTGGCGAAAACCCATGATTGCTAACTCTAGCGATCGAATCATGTAAAGGTTCGATAAATGAATGAATCAAATCTGAGATCCTTCTGCGATCCCCACTCCATCCCTCCTCCAAACGAATCGTTGGCCCCCATCCACTTTGAGAGCGATCTTCAATACCATGATTCTTCGGAATGATGTGGAACGAACCGCTAACCAGTTTCATCTCTGCCCCAGGAAAACACACTTCAATATCACACACGACAGACCATGAATCACTCATATTCATACGCCTCCTACATTATCAATCATCGCTGCATGGAATGCCGTTTCCTATCACGACATCCCTGTCGTCAATGCCGTCACGCGGATTGCAGTCGAAGTCAGCACAGCCAAACTCAGAAGGAGCAAACAGAAACCCAGTTGGCCCCATGGCATCAAAAATCATCTCGGGATCAAAAAAACCCTCTTCATACTTGCGGTATCTTCCCTTGCTGTCTGGCCCCGGCTGCCCCAGTTTCTTCCATTCATCAAACAACTCCATCGCAGCCTCGCGATCTGGAATATCCGGAGCTCCGTCGACCTTGCTGTTCCTGTGATACCAACGCCTGAACTTTTCTGGCAGCCCCCACCACCTGTCAAATTTCGACTTTCCACCTATATCTACATAGTTAATAGCATCCGAGCCAACATAAGCAAAGACGTTACTGTCTCCACCCCAGAACCGTATCGGATCCTTCGCCGTCCACCTCCCGCTGATCGGGTCGTAGTCACGCGCACCGAATCGCGTCAGGCCAGTGTCTCGGTCGTAGAGGCCGCCGGCGTAGGCGAAGGGTTGGAGGCCGGGGTTGGTGTCTTCGATGACGTTGCCGTATTCGTCATACGCGAGCCGTTGGGCGATGCTGCCGTCGGCAAGGTCGATCACCAGGCGGACGCTGCCGAGGTGGTCGCTCAGGATGCGATAGGTGTGGCCGCCCTTGAGCATCAGGCTGGGCACGTGCGGGCGGTCGGCGTAGAGGAAGCTGGCGACGATGTTGCCGGCGCCGTCGAGTTCGGCCACCGGTTCCAACTGACTCGCGTACAGCAGGCCCCACTTGCGCACGCCGTCGATGCTCTTGCCGACGCGGCGATTCAATCCGTCGATGTGGTAGCTGACGACGCGGCCGTCGGGCAGATCGACGCCGCGCAGGTTGCCGAACTCGTCGTACTGGTAGTTCGTCACCGCGCCGGTCGCGCTGTCGGTGCGCCGCGTCAGTTCGCCGTTGCGGGTGTATTCGTACTGGCAGGTGCCGTAGCTCTGCATGCGATCCTGCGCATCGAAACTGCCCGCGACCGTCACCTCGGCAGTCCCCGCGAGATCGCCCAGGCAAGGCCACACCCGACCCCGCAACGGCGACGCCGCACCGATGCGGTGGCTGGTGCGATTGCCGTTCGAGTCGAAGCCGTAGTCGCTCACCAGCGCACCACCGCGATGCACCGTGTCAAGCCGGCCTGAGAGCTCATAGCCATACGCCTCCGCAAACCCCGCTCCGCCCGCGTTCTCGCTGCGTGTGGCGATGCGGCTAGCGAACATCGTCCCCCCGAACGCCGTCAGCGCGTGTCCGGTTGATCTGGCACTTCCCATGGTTGCTGGGAGGACACTCGTACGCGCGCACGGCGTGCTCTAGATCCAGACAGATACTCCGGCTGTCGGCGTCCATGATCGTTTGCCCCAGCGTCTTCTCCAGCTCGCTGAGGATTGCGTCCGCGACCGTGGCCTCGCCGCTATACATGACCTCGATCACCGGTTCTCTCGGCAACACAACGTACAAGAGTCGAACGGCACCGACAGTCGCGAGCAGGCATTGCCCACCGTCTCGACCGAAACCGCGCATGCAACCGCGCTGGTTCGGGCCGCACGCTTGATTCCGCTCCGCAATACGCATCATCAGGTATTCGCCACCGATGTTCACCGACGCCCCCTTCTGGATGTCATTGAACAAGATCATCGTCGCACCTGTGCTCCGATCCAGACCGCCGCTGCGTCCCTGCCCCGGCACGAAAGTAATGGCCTTGCCTCCAAATTGAACGGTCGACTCGAACCAGGCCCGAATCGCCAGCAAGGCAACCCCGAGCACCGCGACCAGCAGCCAGACGCCGAAGATCACCTTCCTCACTTGGCGGCCTCCAGAATCTTGTGCAACTTCCCAAGCGCACGCAGTGCGTCGAGTTGGTCAGGCACCAGAGTTTCCTCCGCCACGTCCGCCGTTTCACTGAGCAGGTGATTGAGGGCCTCTCGTTGACCGTCTCTCGCGCTGTTGAACTGCTCCAGGAGCAGGAGGTTCATCATATCCGGGTCTGGACAGATGGCTTCTTGCTGCTCCTGCGATAGTTTTTCCCACTTATCCAGTGCTTCGCGGGCTGCACGATTGCGATCCATCTTCTCGGCCATTTCTGAGCCAGCACTCGCAGCGTCCAAGATTTCAGAACCCACTTCAACCGCAGCGATCACGCCGGCAATTACCACCACAACCGCCAGCCATGCAGGCTTTCCTTCGACATCCAGATAGTTGATCGGGTCCAGCAGTGCGTATGCATAGAAATTGGTCTCTCTTCCCGAAAACCCCACCGGATCCTTCGCCGTCCACCTTCCCGCCACCGCGTCGTAATCGCGCGCGCCGAAGCGGGTGAGGCCGGTGTCTCGGTCGTAGAGGCCGCCGGCGTAGGCGAAGGGTTGGAAGCCTGGGTTCGTGTCTTCGACGATGTTGCCGTATTCGTCATACGCGAGGCGTTGGGCGATGCTGCCGTCATTGATGTCGATCACCAGGCGGACGCTGCCGAGGTGGTCGCTCAGGATGCGGTAGGTGTGTCCGCCCTTGAGCATCAGGCTCGGCACGTGCGGACGGTCGGCGTAAAGGAAGCTCGCGACGATGTTACCGGCGCCGTCGAGTTCGGCCACCGGTTCCAGCTGGTTCGCGTACAGCAGGCCCCACTGGCGCACGCCGTCGATGCTCTTGCCGACGCGACGATTCAGTCCATCGATGTGGTAGGTGACCACGCGAGCGTCCGCCAGATCGACGCGGCGCAGGTTGCCGAACTCGTCGTATTGGTAGTTCGTCACCGCGCCGCTGGCGCTGTCGGTGCGCCGCGTCAGCTCGCCGTTGCGGGTGTATTCGTACTGGCAGGTGCCGTAGCTCAGCATGCGATCCTGCGCATCGAAACTGCCCGCGACCGTCACCTCGGCAGTCCCCGCCAGATCGCCCAGGCAAGGCCACACCCTACCCCGCAACGGCGACGCCGCACCGATGCGGTGGCTGACGTTCATTCCGATTCCGCCCTCGTTTCACTAACCGACATTCTCAACTCTTGAGTCGGCTCGCTCTCGGTTTCAGGACCGTCGCTTACCGGTGCACGCCACGCTGGAACGTAGCCGCTCGGCCACGCCCCCTCAAAACAATGTGCGGTGGGCCTTTCTATCAACGCATCCGCGATGCTCTTCATCTCACGGGGATCGGTCCACCAGTATGAGAATCGGACGCCCAAGTCGCGCCTTCTTGAAAGCACTTCGGCCGACACATCGAGCAAACCTTCCTTCAGTCGAAAGACCCTCACGTAGCACAGGACATCGCCATCATCGAAATGCGTAACCAGGACGCAATTTCGATTGCCTGCACAAATCTTCTTGGAAATCACCCGAGGCATTCTGGATTCAATCTGTTTGCTCGTCCCAATCTCATACCAGATCGGCGGCCGGCCTCGCTTCCCTGCTTGGTACGCAGACGTGAGTGGATTGTCACCTTGCCCCCTCTCCAGAACCCATCCACCAGAGGGCAAGATAACTGGCCTTCCGCCGATGATGGCAACGTGCCCAAAGAAGTGAATTGTCGATCTCGCGGCTGCACCAACAAGTATGCAGACCAGCACGAAAACGAACCATCTAGCCGACCGCCTCATCGCGGCTTCGACAAATCATTGATCGATGGCAACGGCATGTTTGACTTCACCGCCTCCTTCGCGTGTTCGCCGGCCTGCCACGCTTCTCCAATTTGTTCCTTCTTAAGTTCCAAGATCCTGTCTTCAACCGTACCGTCACTGCACATAGCCTGTTCTTCTGCTGTGCATTCGTTGTATAGACACCTATCTAGCATGTCATTCAGTCTATCGATTTCCTTATCTATATTATCGACGTCAATTTTTGATTGTGCCATTTCAGCAAAATGCTCGCTCGTTTCAGACGGCGAAATAACATGTTTGTCGACAATGTACCAACCCACACCTATTGCAATCGCAGCAACCGCAATAACGTAATAAACTTCGCCATTTATGTCCAAAAGGTTTATTGGATCATCGCCGCAGTAGTAGTAGCGATTTGGGTAGGCAGAAATCACATTGAGTCGATCCTTCGCCGTCCACCTCCCCGCCACCGCGTCGTAATCGCGCGCCCCGAATCGCGTGAGGCCGGCGTCTCGGTCGTAGAGGCCGCCGGCGTAGGCGAAGGGTTGGAAGCCTGGGTTCGTGTCTTCGATGACGTTGCCGTATTCGTCATACGCGAGCCGTTGGGCGATGCTGCCGTCGGCAAGGTCGATCACCAGGCGGACGCTGCCGAGGTGGTCGCTCAGGATGCGGTAGGTGTGGCCGCCCTTGAGCATCAGGCTCGGCACGTGCGGGCGGTCGGCGTAGAGGAAGCTGGTGACGATGTTGCCGGCGCCGTCGAGTTCGGCCACCGGCTCCAGCTGGTTCGCGTACAGCAGGCCCCACTGGCGCACGCCGTCGATGCTCTTGCCGACGCGACGATTCAGTCCATCGATGTGGTAGGTGACCACGCGAGCGTCCGCCAGATCGACGCGGCGCAGGTTGCCGAACTCGTCGTATTGGTAGTTCGTCACCGCGCCGCTGGCGCTGTCGGTGCGCCGCGTCAGCTCGCCGTTGCGGGTGTATTCGTACTGGCAGGTGCCGTAGCTCAGCATGCGATCCTGCGCATCGAAACTGCCCGCGACCGTCACCTCGGCAGTCCCCGCGAGATCGCCCAGGCAAGGCCACACTCGATCCCGCAACGACGACGCCGCACCAATGCGGTGGCTGGTGCGATTGCCGTTCGAGTCGAAGCCGTAGTCGCTCACCAGCGCACCACCGCGATGCACCGTGTCAAGCCGGCCCGAGAGCTCATAGCCATACGCCTCCGCAAACCCCTCCCCGCCCGCGCTCTCGCTGCGCGTGCTGATCCGGCCAAGCCGGTCGCGGGTGTAGGTCGATTCCATCATCGGGGCAACGGGGCAACGTCGGATGCGCGCTCAATTCTCAGCAGGCGCCAGCGGCCATCGGCGGTACGCTGGTATGAAGCCTGAAACTGCAGCTCGCCAGTCGGCGGTGCATCCTCACCAATGCAATCGACGCCCGGTTGACCCGAACATCGCACCTCCACGGTCACACTCAATTCCACGCCATCGCTCCATCCGTCTTCCGGCATCACGCGCAGCACCGACTGTGCCCTCACACGACTTCCGGACGATTGCAGCATTTCATCGATGTCCGTGCGAATCTGCTCTGCGTTCGGAGGGTCCCCGTGCATGCATCCGCCGACGACGATTGCGCATCCGACGACAACAATCGCGATACTTGATCTCACGGCGCCGATCCGACTATCGGTCATCGCTGTTCCGAACTTCCGGCACTGCCGATGCCTTCGTGACGGTTAGCCACCCACTGTAGAACTCTCCCGGCGTGTTATCGCCGTAGCGGAATACACCTTTAACCATTACCGGACGACCGGTCAGCTTGTCGATCTTGGCCGCACTCGCCTTGCGCGTCAGAAAAATGCAGTCACTGGTCCATGCCATTCGTGGTTGAGGACACAGCGCAGATTGCTCAACACCGACTAGGTAATAGCCGAACGTCGTCAACTCCTGCCCATCGAAGCGACTTGGGTTGGCGACGAGTGCGGTCAGCGCCACCCATCCCGTGTGCGCGCCAGATTCTTCGCGTCCGTGTGATACCAACTGCGTCACCAGGATCGCACCGAGTGCCGCAAGGATCGGAGCCGCCGATATAGCTTTGTTGTACATGCGCCCTCCTCCGCTCATCAGTCAGGGACGGGGATGAACGGCTGCGAGCTAGCCGCATCCACATCCCAACCCGGTTCAAAGTGATGAAATGACTCAGTACCCGAAGCGTCCTTGACGCCCGAGTATCCGGTCTTCTCGAAATGATCGGTTACCACCTTGTCGGGACCAGAAAAAGCGGGGTCCTTGATGTGGTTGTGGTACCACGCCACATCGTCCGAATCGGGCCTTCCGACCCGACACTCACCCCTCGCACCATCTCCGACATCATCCGGTGGCGTTCCCGGCTTGGGCTCCTCGTACGTGAAGCAATCGCCGTCCTGCCGAATCCATCCGCAATATTCACGGATTGGGCTATCCGGGTATTTTTCCCAGATATGCCGCAGCGCGTCGACCGCAGCGGCTTGGTGCGTATCAAACCTGTCCCCCGGTGCCAAACCGGAGGGATCAATCAAATTGATCGAGTCCCCCGCAGCATACCGATACATGTTGGTGTCGCGCCCTCGGAACCCAATCGGATCCTTCGCCGTCCACCTCCCGCTGAGCGGGTCGTAGTCGCGCGCGCCGAAGCGGGTGAGGCCGGTGTCTCGGTCGTAGAGGCCGCCGGCGTAGGCGAAGGGTTGGAAGCCTGGGTTCGTGTCTTCGACGATGTTGCCGTATTCGTCATACGCGAGGCGTTGGGCGATGCTGCCGTCGGCGAGGTCGATGACCAGGCGGACGCTGCCGAGGTGGTCGCTGAGGATGCGGTAGGTGTGGCCGCCCTTGAGCATCAGGCTCGGCACGTGCGGGCGGTCGGCGTAGAGGAAGCTGGCGACGATGTTGCCGGCGCCGTCGAGTTCGGCCACGGGTTCCAGCTGGTTCGCGTACAGCAGGCCCCACTGGCGCACGCCGTCGATGCTCTTGCCGACGCGACGGTTCAGGCCGTCGATGTGGTAGGTGACCACGCGAGCGTCCGCCAGATCGACGCGGCGCAGGTTGCCGAACTCGTCGTATTGGTAGTTCGTCACCGCGCCGCTGGCGCTGTCGGTGCGCCGCGTCAGCTCGCCGTTGCGGGTGTATTCGTACTGGCAGGTGCCATAGCTCTGCATGCGATCCTGCGCATCGAAACTGCCCGCGACCGTCACCTCGGCAGTCCCCGCGAGATCGCCCAGGCAAGGCCACGCCCGACCCCGCAACGGCGACGCCGCACCAATGCGGTGGCTGGTGCGATTGCCGTTCGAGTCGAAGCCGTAGTCGCTCACCAGCGCACCGCCGCGATGCACCGTGTCAAGCCGGCCTGAGAGCTCATAGCCATACGCCTCCGCAAACCCCGCTCCGCCCGCGTTCTCGCTGCGTGTGGCGATGCGGCCGAGGCGGTCGCGGGTGTAGGTCGATTCCATCATCGGGGCGCCATTGTAGGTCGCGCGGTAGCTCAGCGGTTCGGCGAAGTCGTTGTGGGTCCAGGTGTCGCCGAGACCGCCGATCTGCGTGCCGGTGAGCAGGCCATTCGCGGCGTGACGGCTCAGCGTCAGCGTTGCGCCGGCGACGCTCGCCGAAGTGACCAGACTGTCGTTGTCATAGCCATAGGTCACCGCCGCACCGCCGACCACGCTCAGGCTTTGGATGCGGCGGCCGGAGCCGTAGGTGTAGTCGACGCGGCCGTTGAGTTCCGGGCCGAACCAGATCTGGGCACCCAGGACTTCCTCGTTCCAACTCAGGTTCAGCTGGTTGTCGCCTTCAGAGACTGCATCGATCCGACCGGCCGTTCGCGCAATTCCGCGATTCCCGCCCGAGTAGGCAACGCTGTTGACCGCGGAGCTTCCGAAACTGCGCCCGAGCAAGACGCTGCGCCCATCGGGCCGCACGGCTGCCGTCAGCTCCGAATCCAGATCGCGCGGGTAATTCGTGTGCCAGTCGCCCGCACCCGCCGACGGTGGTCGGTAGGCCGCCAGCTTGTTGGTGGGTGTGTAGTCGAACTCGTGGGCCGGACGACCGGGCGGAGTCACCCGCGTCAGGTTCGACTCGGCGTCCCAACCGAGCCCGATCACGCGCGAGTCCGGCAGCGTGATCTGCTCGGGACGACCGGCGTCGTCGCGGTCATAGCTGACGCGGCGGCCGGCGGGATCTTCGACCCATTCGAGGTAACCCTGCGCGCCGTAACCGACACGGATCACGCGCTGGTCTGCACCAGCGCCGACGCGAACTTCGTCCAGTCGACCGTCGGCGCGATAGTGATAGGCCACATCGGCCAACCCACCCGCCGTCTGCCGCACCGGCTGCCCCTGCAGGTTGAACTGCGCCGTGTGCTGGCGGCCCTGCGGAGAGGTGGAGGTCCAGGTGCGCGTGGCGCTGTCGTAATGGCGCGTGTAGGTGCGACCATCGACCACCGTCGTCTCGGTGCGGTCGATCGTGCCGAGCGAGCCATCGCCGGCGACCTGGAAATCACGGCGCTGCTCGACCACGGCGCCGAGACCCTGGCTGCGCCCGGCGTAGCTGGCGAGCGGAAATTGCGGGTCGAACGCGCCCCGCGTCTGGACTGTGCGACCTTGGCTGTCGCTGAACTGCTCCGATCCATCCTGGCGTTCGCTCGAACGCGTAAAGGAGCGGTCGCGGCGCACACTGTAGCGGCTGACACCACCCAGCCGATCGAACTCGACGCTGGTATGGCTTTGGCGGAGATGAGGTGAAATGCGTTCACCGCTCTTTGCCCAACGACTGGGCCAGACCCGGGGGAAGGAGTTCCAAGTGCGGCCGCTCGCATCCGTGGTGGACAACAATCGTCCCAGCCTGAGTGGATGCCATTCGTAGGACTTTTGACTGCCGCGCGGCGTCACTGCGCTGGTGTAGAAGCCATTGATGTCTGGCTCGAACGACCATGTGTCTCCTCCCGACAGTTCCGCGTGCACCATGCGCCCTTGCGGGCTGGTCTGGAACGTGGACGTACTCCCCCAAGGTCCGGCTATGGCGAAGCCGTTCGCATTGCGGGTGATCGACGTGCGATTGCCGAAACCATCCTCGATGGCGTTGATTCTGCCGCTGCCATCATATTGATAGGACCGCAGCACGCCACCGGTGAGCGGATGCAGCGTCCGCAGATGCCGACCGCGGGCGTCGAATTCCTGCACTGCCGAGCCATCTTGTTCTGCAATCAGGTGCTTGGACACATGCGAGGTATCGGCAAAGGTCTGGCCCAAGGTCAGCAAGTCGTTGGAGAAGCCGTAGTCAACCAGTCGAACCACCCCGTCGGGCAGCAGCATGGGCCGGACGCCAATGCCCAAGCGCAAATTGCGCGCGAACGCCCGGTTACCCCCGGCCGCGTCCCAGCCAAGCGCGCCGCCACCCGCTCGGGTGAAGATCCGGCCGTCCCGCGAAATTTCGCGTAGCCGTCCACCGCTGGCCCCGTCCCGGTCCGTAAAGTAGAGGACTCCCTCGCGACCTACGGCCAGGACGAGCAAATTGCCGAGAGGTTGGCTGGTGGCTGGCGCTCCCTCCTCCGGCGAGCCGACCAGTCCGTTGCCGGCCAAGGTCGTCACCAGGCCCTGTGCAGAAATGCGGCGAACCCGTGTGCCGGCGATGACGATCAGATCGCCGTCGAGGTCGGTATCGAGCGCCCGGATTTCGCCGAGCAGCGCTTCGCGCGCTGGAACGCTCTCGCCGGTATCGGCGCCGCCGCCGGCGACGTGGCTCAGACCACCCTGATCGGCGACGTAGATCTTCCCGGCGCAAGCGAGGTAGACCTGGTCCATGAATGCTGCGATCTGACGTTGAGGGCCAGACGCACAATTCGCCGCCGCGAGCGTCTCGATGGGAACCAGCCGCTGCAATCGACCCGTACGATCAATCCGCAGGAGCCCCTGCGCGTCCATCAACAGGATCCGACCGCGATGATCGGGTTGCGGCGCCACAGTTTCCTCAGACCAAAGCGTTGAGCCCGCGGGGCAACCGAGCCCGTCCTCTCCCGTGCTTCGACCGAGCATTCCGATGCAAGATCGCGCAATCTCCCGCCACTGTCCGTCCGGCCGTTGCTCACCCAGTGTTTCCCAGTACAGGTAGTCTGCATCCTCGTGCCCGCTGAGCGCGATGATCCCTCCCTCGGGCGTAAGCCGGTTCGACAACCGGCCCAAGGGAACGCCTCCTGTCGACCTCGTCAATGTCGCGCCGCCGATGCCGGCACGGCCAGGTTCGATCTTGCGCTGACCACCGCTGCCGCCAAATACCACCATCGCGGCCGGATCCAGCACCTGATGCAAGTCGATGCTCCAGCCTCCCATCCCCTGCCCGTCGGCATTCCACGACACGGACTTGGCGAGCGGCAATGACTCCGGCCGCCACTGCTTGGTCAATGTGATCTCCGAACCGCCACGCCCAGTCACAGTCAGACCGCCAGTCGACAACGAGCCGGAAAAACGCGCGAAGGCGCGCGCGAATTCGCTCGGCGCCACGTATCGAGCCGGATAGCGGTAGTGCAATTCGAACGAGTAGGGAATCGCGCCTTGCCAGCCTGGGCGGCGGTAGGCATCTTGAGTGGGGACATCGAACAGCGCCTTCGAGTCCTGCAGCCGCTGTCGGCCACCCTCGGCCGGCAGCAAGGTCAAGTTTCGAGTTTGCCGAACACCGAGTAGCTGAAAACTGACCGCTGCACTGCGCAGACTGCCCGGCAGCGTGTTGGAGGTGAGTCGCAACGAAATCCGCGTCCGTATCGCTGCGCCACTGATCCGGTCGCTGCGATAGCTCAGACCATTGCCGGTGCCGGGAAGCGGCAATTTCAGGCCCATCGACTGCGTCTTGCAGTAGTAGATGCTGCCCTCCTCGCAATCCTCCTTTTCGGGATCGTCGGTCTCGTCGTCGTCTTCGGCACTATCGGGATCGTTCGCCGGATCATCGTCGTAGGGGTCGTCCTCAAGGTCTGGGTCGGTCGGTTCCTCAACGTCATCTGGTGGCACATAGGGCCAGTTGCAGTCCCAGGGTGTGAGGTGATCGAGCGGCGTGCGCCAGAGTTCGGCGCCGACGGCGTAGGTTTGCGCGAGGCGCGCGCGCTCGGCGCCGGAGATGCCCATTTCGGTCAAGGCCTCGGCAGTTGCCGCCAGCCCGCTCCCGTCGATGTCGATCTGCGCCAGCGCGTTCTCGACGCCGACGATCTTGATCACGCGGCCGTTGTCGGAAGGTGCCCACGATCCCGCACGGAAGTCGTACCAGCCTGCCGGCACGCTCTGACCCACCGGAAAGCCGAGGAAATTGTCGACGTAGAGACCCACCGGCTGCGAAAACTGCACACGCTTGGCGCCAACAGCCAACGCCTGGTCGGCCGACAACTCCACCGCATAGGTGTAGGCAGATGTCGGCGGCAACTGCCCCGGCATGCGCTCCGGCCCACCCGCGCCCACCGTGTACTCGGTGGCACGGAAGTTCAGCACCGGCATCGCTACCTCGCGCCCATCGGACAGCGTCATCGTCGCTTCGGTTCCGGCCGGGAAGAACACGCGCGCCTGGCGCGTACCGTCTTCGTCGAGAATGCTGCTGCCCGAAACCAACTGCGCCGGCGCGGAGGGACCGAGCACCACTGCGGTCATCTGCGCATCGAGCGCGATCATGCGCAGATCATCGACCAGCGCCCAGTCACGCCAGGTGGTGCGGAGCTGGCGTTGCACGCGCAGCCGGTCCGACTTCTGGAAGTCGAGGATCAAGTCGCCGCCGCCATTGACCAGCAGGTCGTAATGACCGTCGAAGCGGCTGTAGGTGTAGCCGAACTCGGGATGATCGAGGATGCGCACCAGCACGCCGGGCAGCGGCTGTCCGTCTTCGTCGAGCACGCGCCCGCGCAGGATCGCCGCGCTGTAGCGCTCGACCAATCCCTGCGGCAGCCCGCGCTGGATCGGCTGCGGACCAAACGCGATGAACTCGCTCACATCGAGAAAATCGGTGGCGACGGTGGGATCGATCGGGGGCGCGACAACGGTGGGATCGGGCGGCACGAACTCCTCGATGCAGGCGAGATCGAGCAGGCCGTCGTCGTCGGCATCGCCCTGCGTCGCGCAGTTCTGCTCGCCTTCCTCGAAGCTGCTGCCAAAGATGCCGTCGGTCTTTGCGGCAACGACTGCCGACGCGCCGGCAGCCGGTACCACGATCGCGGCCGAGCCGACCGGCAACGCGCCGAGGCCGAGCATCAGCATCGAGAGCACCGCCAACCACGGCGGCAGGCGCAAGGCATGCGAGCGAGGCAAGACGCCGGCGTGCGCAGCGGTGGCGCGGGAAGCATCTGAGCGCCCGAAGACTCGCGCCGAAGAGATGCACGCAAGTGGAGTTTGGGTGACGGAGGGCATCAGGGGATTCCTCAAGGAAAAGGACACCCGCCGCGACCAGCGCCGCAGGTTGGAAAACAGGGAGATTGCTGGCTCCGCCGAGAGACGGACCCGGGCGGGCGCAGAACGCGGCCCGAGCGAGGGCGGGGATCTTAGCGCCGTGTGTCAGTTTGTCAACGAAGCGTGACGACGCATGGACAGATGATTCTGCGGGAAATGGCGCGATTGCCGCGCGCAGTAAAGCCGATGAGACGCGACGAAACCGGAAAACTGGCGGCGGTCGTCACGCCGCTCGCTTACATCGTATGCGTCGGTCGCTCGGCGTTGAGGGTGGCGCCGAGGAGGGCTTCGATCTTGGACTTGGCGGTTTCACCGTCGGCAGTTTCGTTGAACTGCACGCCGATGCCGGCGGTGCGGTTGCCCTGGGCGCCTTGCGGGGTGATCCAGACGACTTTGCCGGCGACCGGGAGGCGGTCCTTGTCTTCCATCAGCGAGAGCAGGATGAACACTTCGTCGCCGAGGTTGTAGCGCTTGGTGGTTGGCACGAACAGGCCGCCGCCTTTCACGAACGACATGTAGGCGTTGTACAGCGCGCCCTTGTCCTTGATCGCGAGCGAGAGGATGCCCTGACGCGGCATGCCCCCCATTGCACCTGGTGTTGCGCCCATCTCCGACTCCTCAGGCGGCGTTCGCGTTGACCGCAGCGCGCCATTCGTCCAGCAATTCGATGATCGCGAGATCCTTGCGCAATGGCGTCGACAAGCGCGCCCGCGCCAGGTTCAGGTGATCCCACCATGTCTGCAGCTTGCGGAAATCAGCCGGCGCGGTCAAGCGCGCGATCGCGCTGACGCGCGCGGACGACGGCAACGGCAGCGGCGGGCGCAGTGACAGCAGCACCAGCCGCGCCAGCATCGCGAACAGGAATTCGCAGTCCTGCTCGCCCCAGCGCGCCGCGATCGCAGCAAGCGGTTGCCCGCGCGCGGCATCCCCCAGATCGCCGATCAGCGCATCGAGCACGCGCCCGGCATCGGCATCGAGCAGGCCCTTGGCGGCGCCGGGATTGCCATCGGCGAGCAGCAGCGCTTCGTCGACGCTGGCCGCAGCCGCGCCCTGCGCGATCAGCCAGGCACGCGCAAGCGCGAGTTCCGGCGGTCGCAGTTCGATGCGCTGGCAACGGCTGCGGATGGTCGCCGGCAGCCGCGCCGGGTCATCCGCGATCAGGATCAGCGCGGTGTTCGCGGCCGGTTCCTCCAGGGTTTTCAGCAACGCATTCGCGGCTGCGGTGTTCATGCGCTCGGCGGGATCGATCACCACCACCTGCCAGCCACCGAACGAAGGACGCGACGCAAAACGCTCGCCGAGTGCACGGATCTGATCGATGGTGATTTCGGTGCGCAGCTTGCCGTCGTCGCGTGCCTCCAGTTGCACCGTCACCCGGTCCGGATGCGTGCCGGCGCGCTGCAGGGTGCAGCCACGGCAGCGGCCACAGGCGAAGCCGTCGAGGCCCGGCGCGGTGCACAGCATGCGTTCGACCAGGGCCGCGACCAGATCGCGCTTGCCTAGACCACTCGGTCCGGTGAGCAACAGCGCATGCGGAAAGCGTTGCGCATCGATGCGCGCGCACAGCCCTTCCCACAATGGCTGCAGCCAGGGTTGCAGGCTCATGGCGCGTCGATCCAGCGGCGCAGCTCGGACTTCACCGCCGCCGCCACTTCGGCCTGCGACTGGCGCGCGTCGATCACGCGGAAGCGCGCCGGATCGGAGGCGGCACGCGCGTGATAGGCGTCCTGCACGCGCTGGTGGAACTCGGCCTGTTCGCGCTCCATGCGGTCGCGTTCGCCGCGCGAGAATGCGCGTGCCAGGCCTTGCTCCACCGGCACATCGAGCAGCAGGGTGAGATCGGGCGCAAGCGGCGCTGCCCATTGCTCGAGCGCGGCGATGCGCTCCAGCGGTTGCCCGCGTCCGCCGCCCTGGTAGGCATAGCTCGCGTCGGTGTAGCGGTCCGACACCACCCAGCGACCCGCCGCCAGCGCCGGCAATATGCGCTCGCGAACATGCTGCGCGCGCGCCGCGAACACCAGCAGCAGTTCGGTCTCCGGCTGCATCACGCCAGTCCAGCGGGCATCGAGCGCGAGCGCGCGGATGGCTTCGGCCAGCGGCGTGCCGCCCGGCTCGCGGGTCAGTTCACAGGCGATGCCGCACTCGGCCAGGGTCGCGGCGATCACCGCCATCACCGTGCTCTTGCCGGCGCCCTCGCCGCCTTCGAGCGTGATGAAGCGCCCGCGGCTCATCGCAACTGGTACTCGCGCACGGCGCGGTTGTGCTCGGCCAGCGTCGCCGAGAAGGCATGCTCGCCATTGCCCTTGGCGACGAAATACAACTCGTCGCCCGCGGCCGGACGCGCGACCGCGAGCAGCGCCGCATCGCCGGGCAAGGCGATCGGCGTCGGCGGCAGGCCGAAGCGGGTGTAGGTGTTGTAGGGCGTGTCGGTCTCGAGATGGCGGCGGGTGATGTTGCCGTTGTAGCTGTCGCCGATGCCGTAGATCACGGTCGGGTCGGTCTGCAGCATCATCGGCATCTTCAAGCGCCGCACGAACACGCCGGCGATGCGCGACCGTTCTCCGGCACGACCGGTTTCCTTTTCGACGATCGAGGCCAGCGTCAGCATCTCGTCGGGCGAACCGAGCGGCAGTTGCGGATCGCGCTCGGCCCAGCGCTGGGCAAGCCGCGACTGCATCGCCTTGTAGGCGCGTTTCAGCACGTCGACATCTTTCTGGCCGCGCACGAACGAGTAGGTCTCAGGCAGGAAGCGGCCTTCGGGGTGCACGCCGCCGGCACCGATGCGCTCCATCACGTCGTCATCGGACAGCGCGTTCAGGGTCTGTTCGAGTCTCTCTTCGCGCGACAGTGCCAGGCGCAATTCGCGAAACCGCCAGCCCTCGATGATGGTGAACTGGTGGTGGATGACATCGCCGTCGGCCATGCGCCGCAGCAGCCGCCGCGGCGTCATGTTCTGGGTCAACGCATACTCGCCTGCGTGCAGACCGTCGAGCACGCCCATTTCGTGCGCGAGCGCACGCCAGTACCACCAGGGCGCATCATTGCCGGTCGCGGCCTTGATCTTGCGCACGATGCTGCGAAACGAGGTACCGAGATGCACGTCGAGCACGACTTCGTGCGCCTGCATCCGCAGTGCCCGGTCGGAAAACAGCCGGTAGTCGCGATACAGGTAGGCGCCGGCACCGAGGGCAATGACGAGGAGCAACAGCAACAGTCGCTGGATCATGCGCATCTCAGGGCACCGGAAGTCCGAGTTCGGGGTGGAAACGACGCTGCAATGCATCGATCGCATCGCGTCGCCGGTAGTGACGCTCGCCAAGGCGCGCGACCGGCACGAACCCGCGCACGGCATTGCTCAGGATCAGGGCGTCGGCATGCGAGAGGGCGTCGCGGTGCATGGCCTGCACCCTAACCGAAAACCCCGGCGGCGGCGATTGCAGCAGCGTGTGGCGCGTCACACCGGCGATCACGCCGACGCCCACTGGTGGCGTCGCCAGCACGGTTCCGAACTGCGCAAACAGATTGGCCGACTGCGCGCCGAGCACGAAGCCATCAGCGTCACAGCGCAGCGTCGCACGATCCGGCATTGCGGCGGCTGCCAGCACCTGATCGAGTCGCGACAAGGTCTTGCAACCGCTGGTGTTCCCATCCAGCTGCAACGCTGGCGCAAACTCGGCGACGACGCCATCGCGATACTGCGCCGCCAGCAGTGCCGGCGCCGGATACACCAGCACGAACACATCGCTCGGGCTTGGCCATGCGCGCGCATAGCCGCGACCGCTCGCCCGCGCCACCAGCATCAGCTTGATCACGCCCGCCGCGGGCGCCGCGGCTGCGCGCGCCAACAGCGCTTCGACCTCCGCCCACAGCGGCTCGATCAGATGCAGCAGCGCGCACGCCGCACGCAGACGCGCGTGATGCGCCGGCCACCAGCAAACCTGCCCGTCGTGCACGCGCAGCGTCGTGAACGCACCATCGCCGTAATGCGCGGCGCGCGAATCCAGCGGCCACGACTCGATCGGCTGGCCATTGCACCAGGCGGCGATCATTGCGCTTCCTCGACCAGCGCGCGGATCAGGCCGCGCGCCTTGGCCCGGGTTTCCTCGAGCTCGCGCTGCGGGTCCGAGTCGGCGACGATGCCGGCGCCGGCGCGGAACTCGATCGCGTCGCCCGCGATCGTCATGCTGCGGATCAGGATGTTCAGGTCCAGCTCGCCATCGCTGCCGAGATAGCCGAGCGCTCCGGTGTAGAAGCCGCGGCCTTCGCCCTCGAGCTCGGCGATGATCTCCATGCAGCGCACCTTCGGACATCCGGTGATGGTGCCACCGGGAAACACGGCGCGGATCGCGTCCACCGGACCGAGCCCGGCGCGCAGCTCGGCGCGCACGTTCGACACGATGTGGTGGACATGGGCATAGCTCTCGACCGTCATCAGCTCATCGACCACGACCGAACCCGGCACCGCAACGCGACCGAGATCGTTGCGTTCGAGGTCGATCAGCATGATGTGCTCGGCGCGTTCCTTCGGGTGACCGACCAGTTCACGCATGCGCGCAGCGTCATCGTCGCCGGCAAAGCGCGGCCGCGTACCCGCGATCGGCCGCGTCTGCAGCACGCCCTGATGCAGCGACACCAGGCGCTCGGGCGAAGAACAGGCGAGCGCCCAATCGTCCCACTGCACCAGCCCCGCAAACGGCGCCGGATTCGACTCGCGCAGCGCCGCATAAATCGAAGCCGCGTCCAACCCATGCGGGCGCTGCGCACGCCAGGCCCGCGACAGGTTCACCTGGAACACGTCGCCGGCGGCGATGTAGTCGAGCGCGCGACGCACGCCGTCGAGATAGCGCGACGGCGCTTCCTCTGCGATCGCGGCAAGCCGGCGCTGCGGCGGAATCGGGCCGCGTTCGATCGCAGCATCGACGCAGGCACGTTCGATCAGATCCGGGTGCGTCGCCTCGCCGGCGACCCATGCGCGGCCAAGGATGCGGTCGCGCACGATCGCCACCGGCGTGCGCCAGGCGATCGCCTGCGGCACCGCCAGTCGCGACGGCGGCAGCCGCAGGCTTGGCTCGACTTCTGCCGCGAGTTCATAGCCGAGCAGCAGCGCAAAGCCGCCGCGAAAGGGCTGTGTGGCCGTGACCACGGGTAGCGCGACTTCGCGCTGCCAAGCCGCCAATGCCGCGAGAAAGCTGCCGCACTCGGCATGCGGCCCCAGGATTGCTCCGTCGCCATCGCGCAACAGCACCTCGCCGGTGGTCGCGAACAGCAGGTCGTAACGGGCACTGTCGCCACCGCTGGCGACCGACTCCAGCAACACCGGATAGCGCGCCGGCTCGGCTGCATGCAGCGCGAGCAGGTCCGGGATGCACGCCAGCTCGCGGATCAGGATCATGCGCGGTGAGGTCAGAGCTTGCGCATCACCACCGACGCATTGGTGCCGCCGAAGCCAAAGCCGTTGCTGATCGCGACCGTGATCTGCTTCTCGCGGGCCACATTCGGCACGTAGTCGAGATCGCAGCCTTCGCCCGGATTCTCCAGGTTGATCGTCGGTGGAATGATGCCGGTGTGCAGCGCCATGGCGGTGAAAATTGCCTCGACGCCGCCGGCCGCACCGAGCAAGTGCCCGGTCATCGACTTGGTCGAGCTGACCATGGTCTTGTAGGCATGTGCACCAAGTGCGCGCTTCACCGCCAGCGTCTCGGCGAGATCGCCGAGCGGGGTCGAGGTACCGTGCGCATTGAGGTATTCGATCTGATCGGCGTTGACGCCGGCATCGCGGAACGCCGCCGCCATGCAGCGCGCCGGACCGTCGCCGTCTTCGCTCGGTGCGGTCATGTGGAAAGCGTCGGAACTCGCACCGAAACCGGCGAGCTCGCAGTAGATGCGCGCGCCGCGTGCCTTCGCGGCTTCGTATTCCTCCAGCACCAGGATGCCGGCACCATCGCCGAGCACGAAGCCGTCGCGGTCGCGGTCCCAGGGGCGCGAGGCGCGGGTCGGGTCGTCGTTGCGCGTCGACATCGCGCGCATCGCGCAGAAGCCGGCGACCGAAGTCGGCGCCGAGCCGAACTCGGCGCCACCGGCGACCATGGCATCGGCATCGCCATACTGGATCAGGCGCATGGCCATGCCGATCGAATGATTGGATGTGGCGCAGGCGGATACCGCCGAGAAGTTCGGGCCCTTGAGGCCCTTCAGGATGCAGAGCTGGCCGGAAACCATGTTGATGATGGTCGAGGGCACGTAGAACGGCGACACCTTGCGTGGACCGCCCTTGTCGAGCGTCAGCGTGGTTTCCTCGATACCGCGGATGCCGCCGATGCCGGAGCCGACGATGGCGCCGATGCGTTCGGCGTTGGCGTCGGTGATTTCCAGCCCGGAGTCCTGCAACGCCATCATCGACGCGGCCAGGCCGTAGTGGATGAACGGGTCCATCTTCTTCGCGTCCTTGGGGGACACGAAAGTGGTCGGATCGAAATCATGCACCTCGCCGGCAATGCGGGTGTTGTAGGCACTGCAGTCGAAGCCGGTGATCGGCCCGATGCCGGAGCGGCCGTTGACGATGTTGTCCCAGGCCTGGGCGATGGAATTGCCGACCGGCGAGACGATGCCCATGCCGGTGACGACGACGCGACGCTTCTGACTCATGGCTCACTCCACAAAGTTCGATCGGCAAAAACGCAAACTGCGCCACGCGGGCGCAGTTCACATCCGCCGCAACGGGCGATCAGGCCTTGACGTGCGCCTTGACGTAGTCGATCGCCATCTGGACGCTGGTGATCTTCTCGGCGTCTTCGTCCGGGATCTCGCACTCGAACTCTTCCTCGAGCGCCATGACGAGTTCGACCGTATCGAGCGAGTCGGCGCCGAGATCATCGACGAACGACGCGTTCGCAGTGACTTCGTCTTCCTTCACGCCGAGTTGTTCGACGACGATCTTCTTGACGCGTTCTTCGATGCTGCTCATTGCTTTGAAACCTCCGGGATGGAAAACCCCGGAGGAGGTCCGGGGTTGAAAGCGGCGCGCATTGTAGAGCAAAGATTCGGCTTTGGCTCAAACACACGTTGGAGCGGGGGCGTATGGTGCGCGCTCAGACCTTCCCCCCCCCCCCCCCCCCCCCCCCCCCCCCCCCCCCCCCCCCCCCCCCCCCCCCCCCCCCCCCCCCCCCCCCCCCCCCCCCCCCCCCCCCCCCCCCCCCCCCCCCCCCCCCCCCCCCCCCCGGCCCCCCCCCCCCCCCCCCCCCCGCCCCCGCGGCGCGCCCCCGGCCGCCGCCCGCCCCCCCCCCCCCCCCGCCCCGGGCGCGGGGGCGGCGGCCCCGCCCGCCCCGCGCGCCCCGCCCCCGCGGGCGCCCCCCGGCCCGCCCCCCCCCCCCCGCCCCCCCGCGCCCCGCCCCCGCGGGGCGCGCGCCCCCCCCCCCCCGCGCCCCGCGCCCCGCCCCCCCCCGCCCGCCCCCCCCCCGCCCCCCGGCCCCCCCCCCGCGCGCGCGCCGCGCCCCCCCCCCCCCCCCCCCCCCCCCCCCCCCCAGGGGGGGGGGCCGCGGGGGGGCGGGGGCCCCGGGGGCGCCCCCGGGCGGGGGGCCCGCCCGCGCGCGGCCCCCGGCCGGCGGCCCCGCCCCCCGGGGCCGGGCCCCGGCGGGGGGCGGCCCCCCCGGGGGCCCCCGCGGGCGCCGGCCCCGGCGCCCCCCCCCCCCCGGGGGGCCGCCCCAGACCACCCCCCCCCCCCCCCCCCCCCCCCCCCCCCCCCCCCCCCCCCCCCCCCCCCCCCCCCCCCCTGTGCATGCCGCCATTCACGTGCAAAGTCTCGCCGGTGATGTAGGCGGCCAGCGGCGAGGCGAGGAACAGCACGGCGTTGGCGATGTCTTCGGGCGCACCGAAGCGGCCGAGCGCGATCGCATCCATCATCGCCTTCTTGTTCTCTTCCGGCAACGCACGGGTCATGTCGGTTTCGATGAAGCCGGGCGCGACCACGTTGACGGTGATGCCGCGGCTGCCGATCTCCTTCGCCAGCGACTTGGAGAAGCCGATGATGCCGGCCTTGGCCGCCGCGTAGTTGGCCTGGCCGGCATTGCCCATCACGCCGATCACGGAAGCGATCGAGATGATGCGCCCCTTGCGCGCCTTCATCATGCCGCGCATCGTTGCCTTGCTGGTGCGGTAAACCGAACTCAGGTTGGTATCGAGGATCGCTTGCCAGTCCTCGTCCTTCATGCGCATCAAAAGACCATCGCGAGTGATGCCGGCGTTGTTGACCAGAACACTGATCGCGCCGAATTCCTTGCTGACCGCGTCGACCAGTGCATCCACCGACGTGCTGCTGCCGACATCGAGCACGCGCCCGACGCCGCCGAGCGCGGCCATGCGTTCACTGATCGCAGCCGCACCGGATTCGCTGGTGGCGGTGCCGATGACTTTCGCGCCGGCTCGGGCCAGCGTGTCCGCGATGGCCGCGCCGATGCCGCGGCTGGCGCCGGTGACGAGCGCGATCTCGCCTTGAAGATTGATCTGCATGGGGCTTCCTCAGGTCCAGTCGTTGCGGGCGGCGTCGAGGTCGGTCGCGAGCGCGCGTCCATCGAGGCCCTTGTCGATGCGTTTGCACAGACCGGCGAGCACCTTGCCCGGGCCACACTCGCCAATGCGGCTGATACCGCGCGCAGCCAGCGCCTGCACGCACTCGGTCCAGCGCACCGGCAGGTAGAGCTGGCGCACCAGTGCGTCCTGGATCGCAGCGATCGAATCCTGCGCGAGTGCATCGGCGTTCTGGATCACCGGGCGATCCGGCAGCGTCCACGCCAGCGTCTGCATCTTCGCGCGCAGCGCATCTGCAGCCGGCTGCATCAAGGCACTGTGCGAAGGCACCGAGACCGCGAGCTTTACTGCCTTCTTGACGCCACGCTCGGCAAGCAATGCGATCGCACGATCCACCGCTTCGGCATGGCCGGCGATCACGGTCTGGCCGGGGCTGTTGAAGTTCGCGGGCGCGACGATCTGGCCCTGGGCCGCGTCAACGCAGGCCTGCGCGATCACCGCGTCATCGGCCATCAGGATCGCTGCCATCGCGCCGACGCCGGTCGGTACCGCGTCCTGCATCAGGCGACCGCGCTCGCGCACCAGGGCTGCACCATCGGCCAGCGACAGTGCACCGGCCGCGACCAGCGCCGCGTATTCGCCAAGACTGTGCCCAGCGAATGCCGCCGGCTGCGCTCCACCACGTTCATTCCAGACACGCCACACCGCGACACCGGCGGCGAGCAATGCCGGCTGGGTGTGCTCGGTGCGATTCAGTTGCTCCTCTGGGCCTTGCTGGCTCAGCGTCCACAAATCGAGACCGCAGCCGAGGCCGGCTTCCTCAAACGTGGCCCGCACCGTCGGCGACGCCGCTGCGAGATCGGCCAGCATGCCAAGCGACTGCGAGCCCTGGCCCGGAAACACGAAGGCGAGATTGGATGGCATCGATTTCTCCCGAATTACACGTCACATGTAGGAGGGCCACTTGTGGCCCGATCACCCTCGCCGCAGACACGGCCCAAGAAACGGGATCAGAAACGCACCAGTGCCGAACCCCAGGTGAAGCCGCCGCCGAAGGCCTCCATCAGCACCATCTGGCCGGGCTGGATCTTGCCGCTGCGCACCGCATGATCGAGCGCCATCGGCACCGACGCGGACGAGGTGTTGCCGTGTTTGTCGACGGTCACGATGACGCGATCCATCGGCATGTCCAGGCGCTTCGCGGTGGCGGTGATGATGCGCAGATTGGCCTGGTGCGGCACCAACCAGTCGATGTCCGACTTCTGCAGGTTGTTCGCGCTCAGCGTCTCTTCGACCACGGCGTCGAGCGTCTTGACCGCGACCTTGAACACGTCGTTGCCGGTCATCATCACGCGCACGCCGGCGTTCTTCTCGTCCAGCTTGAACCCCGCCGACACGCCGACCGGGTTGTACAGCAGTTCCTTGTAGGCACCGTCGGCATGCAGGTGCGTAGACAGGATGCCAGGCTCGGCCGATGGCTTCAGCACCACCGCGCCGGCGCCGTCGCCAAACAGCACGCAGGTGCCGCGGTCGGACCAGTCGAGCATGCGCGTCAGCGTCTCGGCACCGATCACCAATGCGCACTTGCTCGATCCCGAACGCACGAACTTGTCCGCGGTGGAGAGCGCGAAGATGAAACCCGAGCAGGCGGCATTGACATCGAATGCGGCGCAGCCGTTGGCGCCGAGGCGATGCTGCACCAGGCAGGCCGTGCTCGGGAAGATGATGTCCGGAGTGGTGGTACCGACGATCAGCAGATCGATCTCGGCCGCAGTGACGCCGGCCGCGGCCATCGCCTGCTTCGCGGCTTCGACCGCAAGATCGCTGGTGGTCTGGCCTTCCGCGGCGACATGGCGCTCGCGGATGCCGGTGCGTTCACGGATCCATTCGTCGTTGGTGTCGACCAGCTTCTCGAGGTCGGCGTTGGTCAGCACTTTCTCCGGCAGATAAGCGCCGGTGCCCACGATGCGCGAATAGATCACGATTCCTTCCCCGGGGAATGGGCAGCGTCACGCAGTCCGGTGGCGCCGCCAAAGAAAAACGAACCGGCGTTCGTCACACCGGTTCGATCGGACAGGCACGACTCCTTGCGGAGGCGGGATCAATCTTCGCTGGATGCGACCTTGTCGGCCTTGGTCTGGATGACCTTCTTGCCACGATAGAAGCCGTCCTTGGTGATGTGGTGACGCAGGTGCGTCTCGCCGCTGACCTTGTCGGTCGAAAGCTGCTTCACGGTCAGCGCATCGTGCGAACGGCGCATGCCGCGGGTGGAAGGGGTCTTGCGGCTTTTCTGGACGGCCATTTCGTTTCTCCAACTATTGCTTCTTGAGCGATACGAGCGCCGCGAACGGATGTTCACGGACACGCGCTTCGGCGTTTTCGGTCGTGAAGACGATTTCCCCGGCTTCGTCCGCGCCGGGCTTGGTCGGCACGATCGGCAGGGCCAGGATCAATTCGTCTTCGATCACATCGGACAGGCGCAGTCCGCCGTCGCCAGCCACCAGCAAGGGCTCGTATCCCGGCGGCAAGGCCGCTTCATCGGCCTCGAGTCGGATCAGGCCCAGGCGCGCGCTCAGCGATACCGGCCAGGCGAACGCTTCGAGCGTGCGCTGGCAGATCAACGAGAGTGCACCCTCGACGCGCAGCGCGAGAAACGCGACCCCGAGTCCGTCACGCCCGAACTCGAGTTCGTAGCGCAACTGACCGGACGGATCGGCGAGGCTCTCGCACAAACGCGGCAACGCGGCGATCGGCAGACTCCCGATGAAGCGACGGTGGGATGTCACCATCCGCCACGCATCGACGGTTTCGGGGAAGGCCGCTGACATAAGGGCGGGGATACTAGGCAGCGAACCCGTTGAAGTCAATCCGGATTTTGCGCTGGGGCCGCCAATTGGCCGGCATTCGGGCCAAGCCGCTAGACTTCCGCCACCTCTGCCGGGGCCGCCGCATGCCGCTGATCCTCTCCCTGTTCGTCGTCATCGCGGCCGTGGGCCTCGGTTTCGCCGTCGCAAACTGGCGCCAGCAACGGCGCAATCTGGCGATCCAGGCCCTGCTCGACGATGCCGACGCCCTCGAAGCCTGTCTGCTCGACACTCGCACGCGCATGCGCGAGCTCGAAGGCATGCTCGGACGACTGCCAGCCGATATCACCGAGAGCGCTCGCGCCTCGCTCGCTTCCGAGGCCGGCATCCAGGACGCGATGAAGCGCGTGCTCAGCCATCGCCTGTGGATCCGCGAACACTCCGCCACCGCGCCGATCGCCAAGCTGCACGAAGTGCGCGACACCGCGCGCAAGTCGCTGCTGCAACTGGAGCAGCAACTGGCTCGCCTGCAGCAGGCCGGCAGCGAACTGCAAACCGCCTACGCGCAATCTGACGCGCTGCTCGGAACGCAGGCACCGGTGGTTTCGAACAGCGCTGCCGAGGGCTGATCCGGTGTCGCGGCCAATCGTGCTCTGCTCCACTTCCCGCTACCGCCGCGACTTGCTGGAGCGCTTGCGGCTGCCGTTCATTTGCGCCGCACCGGAGATCGACGAGGCGCCGCGTCCGCAGGAACCGGTGGCCGCGCTCAGCGAACGACTGGCGATCGCGAAAGCGCGCGTGCTGACTGCCGACTTTCCCGATGCATTGCTGATCGGCTCCGACCAGGCTGCCAGCGCCGACGGACGACTGCTCGGCAAGCCCATGCATCGCGAGGCGGCGATCGCGCAATTGCTGCACGCATCCGGTCGCGAAGTCGTATTTCATACCGCTGTTGCCGTGCTCGATGTTGCAACGGACACCTGTCGGGTCGAGCGCGACCTCACCTGCGTGCGCTTTCGCACCCTTCAGCGTCGCGAGATCGAGCGCTATCTGGACCAGGAAGCCACGCTCGATTGCGCCGGCAGTTTCAAGTGCGAAGGCCTCGGCATCGCCCTGTTCGACGCCATCGAAACCCGCGACCCCACCGCCCTCATCGGCCTCCCGCTGATCGCCACCGCCCGCCTGCTGCGCGGCTTCGGAGTCGATCCGCTGGGGTGAATGCGTCGCCGACGCTCGACCCTTTCGCTCAAAGCTCCAGTTGCCGAATCAGGTCCGGCACGGCCATGCCGTGATGTGCGGCGATGTTTCGCAGCAGACTCTGCAGCGTTCCGATCTTGATCGGAGAGTGATTGGGGATTACCTCATGGTGCTCCCCACCGCGAAGCGTAGTGATGCGCAAGTGGGAACCACTCTGGCGCGTGACAACGTAGTCGAGCCGATGCAGCGCCTTGGCCAAATCGGCACCGGTCAAGTCGCGCGGCAGCTTCATGCCGCCAGCACTTCGTCCCGGACGTAGTGCAGGCGGATCAGTTTGGGGGCCTGGGCTGGATCTTCGAAGTAGCAGGCGACTGCATCGCGGACCATGGCGCGCAGTTCAGCCATGGTCTCGGCCTGCGTGGTGATGCCAAAACCAAAGGCACAGGCGACATAGCCGCCCTCGGTTGCGTCGGTGACTTCAAACACGATTTCCGTAGCCATGGGGCCATGATGCGGCGCGGCCGCCATACTGTCAAAAGCGCTCCGCGGCGCCTGCTGCGAAACTCGGCGCGGCAGCGGTATCGGCGAGGCTGACCCGCCTACTCGACGATCACGTCCACCAGCGCAATCCGGCGCCAGAGGCCGTCGGCCTGCGCCAGCACTTCGATGCGATGACGGCCGGGCGCGAGGTCGGCGCCGGCATGGTGGTGGAAGAAGCCAATGTTGGGCCAGTGCGGGTCGTGCAGGTCGGGCCAGGTGGAGCGCACGTATTCGGCGCCGGTGCCGTAGCTCGCACTCAGCGCGGGATCGCGGCGGCCATCTACGCGCACCTCGAAGCCGTCGATGCCTTGCGGCTCACGCACAACCCAGCCAGACAGCGAGAAGCCGTCGCCTGCGCGCATGCGTTGCCCAGCGACCGGCGCATTGAGCAGGCCGAGAGGTGGCAGCCGGCAGTCACGATCGACATTGGGCTGCAGTTCCAGCCAGACGAAGCGCTTCGCGGTTGCGAACAGGGCGCGATCCTGCAGCAAGCGGACGTGACCGAAGTCGCGGCACAGGCGCCGGTAGAACGGCAGCGTGTCGGCGGCGTACAGCGCATTCTCCTCGACCACGAGCAGCATTCGCGGCGCATGCAGCGCGCTCAGCGACTGCTCGTCGCGACCCCAGATCGCAAGCTGCGGCTGGCGTCCGTGCTTGCGGTTGCGCGGATGGTCGAGCACGTACACCGGGCGTACCCCCCGCAGCGCGAAATCGAGCTGCGCCGCGAGCAGAAAATTGTCGGCGACCAGCACCGTGTCCGCCGGCAGCGCGTCAAGCTGCCGGCGTGTCTCGTTGGCCGCGACACCCCAGCCGAGAAAGGGCTCACCGATGCGGCGGTCTCCGCCCGGGGGCCAGCGATCATCGACCTGGTCGAAACTCACCAGAACTGCGGCGAGCACGAGCGCCATCAGGCCCCCGCTGGCGCGCGCCCAGCGCTGCCAGCGTTGCCGCCCACGCCCCGCGTCTGCTGGCACGAGTGCGGGCATCACCAGCAGCAGCGGCAAATACGCCGGCAGCGGCCAGTGGAAACGCGTGCGCTCGGCATCGGCGAACAGCCCGGCGAAGAAGTAGACGCCGGCGATCGCGACTGCCATGGCCGCGATCACATCGAAACCGGGCTCGCGGCGCCGCTGCCAGGCGCGCCACATCGCCCACAGCAGCAGCGGGTACAGCAACACGCCCACGGTGGCCGCCTGCTCCAACGGCTGCAGCAAGGACATCGCGTTGAACTGCCAGGCGTGGCGCTCGACGGCCTGGAAGCGGAACCCGATCCAGTCGTGACCGAGGTTGAACAGCAGCGTTGGCAACAAGCCGACCAGACCGATCAGCTGCGCGATCCAGAAGCGTGCGCTGCCGGCCGCGGTTCGCGCGCGCGGGCTGATCGCAAGCAGCAGCAGCCCGACCGGATACAGCATCGCCGCGCGCCAGTGCGTCAGCCAGGCCAGCGCCAGCGCCGCGCCAAACAGCAACCAATGGCGCCAGCGCTGATCGTCGAGCGCGCGATCCAGCGCATACGCAGCCGCGATGAAAGCCAGCGTCAACGGCGCATCCGGCGTCGCCAACTGGCCGCTCAAGGCGAGCAGCGGCAGTGCCAGCGCATACGCTGCCACCGTGCGCGGTTCCACCTGGCGGAACCGAGCCCAGTGCAGCAGCAGCAAGAGGGTGGCGAACCCGCACAAGACGAAGCCGACGCGCAGGCCGAAGCGGTTGTCGCCGAACACCGCACAACCGGCGCGCACCAGCCACGCTGTCAGCGCCGGCAGATCGGTGTAGGCAGCGGCCAGATGGCGCCCTTCCTGCCAGTAGAAGACTTCGTCGCCGAACGGCGGCACCGCCAGGGCGAGGGCCAGCTTGGCGGCCAGCAGCAGCCACAGCCAGCGCCACCATCCGCAGGCGACGAACGCCATCAATGCCCTGCTCCAGCGGCAATTGCGGCTTCTGCACGTCGCATCGGGCAAGCTAGCATCGGGCGCAAGGCCAGGGAGTCGAAAGCATGAGTGTGGAACCGGTTCGCGTCGAACGCCATGATGCCACGCAGGTCGCGCTGCGCGCGGCGATCGAGCAGGTCAACCAGGTGGTGTTCGGCAAGCGCGCGCAGATCGACCTCGCCTTCGCCTGCCTGCTCGCCGGCGGGCATCTGCTGATCGAGGACGTGCCCGGCGTCGGCAAGACCACGCTCGCCCACGCCATGGCCACCAGCCTTGGGCTCAGCTACCAGCGCATCCAGTTCACCAGCGATTTGTTGCCTTCCGACATCCTCGGCGTGTCGATCTTCGACCGCGACAGCGGCCAGTTCCGTTTCCATGCCGGGCCGATCTTCGCGCAACTGGTGCTGGCCGACGAGATCAACCGCGCCACGCCGAAGACGCAGTCGGCGCTGCTCGAGGCGATGGCCGAGCAGCAGGTGACCGCGGATGGCGAATCGCGACCACTGCCCCAGCCGTTTCTGGTGGTGGCGACGCAGAACCCGGTCGACCTGGCCGGCACCTTTCCGCTGCCCGATTCGCAGCTCGATCGTTTCCTGATGCGCATCTCGCTCGGCTATCCGGATGCCGAAGGCGAGCGCCAGATGCTCGCCGCCTGTGATCGTCGCGAGCTGCTGACGCAACTCGGCCCGCGCCTGGACAGCGCGCAGTTGCTGGAGATCCGGCACCGCGTCGCGCACGTCACCACCAGCGCCGCGCTGATCGACTACGTGCAGCGCCTGCTCGCCGCAACCCGCCAGCACGCGCAAATCCGCATCGGGCTGTCGCCACGGGCGGGCTTGGCCCTGCTCGCAGGCGCGCGCGCGGTCAGCTTCCTCGGCGGCCGCAGCTTCGTGCTACCCGAGGACGTGCAAGCGGTCTTCGCCGCAGTCGCCGCGCACCGTCTGGTGCCGGCTTCCGAAGCGACACTGGCGCGCCCCGCGCTCGCGGCCGAGATCGTCAAGTCGGTGCGCGTCGACTGACATGTGGGCCCGCTGGCGCGACGCCCTGATGCGCTACGCCGAACGCCGCTTGCCGGCGCTGACGCGCTATCGCCAGGTCGAGGCACTGCCGATCCGGCTGCACCCGCGCCGCGTCTACATCCTGCCGACGCGCTTCGGGCTCGCGTTCGCGGTGCTGCTGCTGGCGATGCTGATCGGTGCGCTGAACTTCAACAACAACCCGGCCCTGCTGCTGGCGCTGCTGGTCATCGCCATGACCATGATCGGATTCCACCATTGCGTTGCGCAATTGAACCGGGTCGAGTTGCGCAGTGTCGGCGCCGACCCGGTGCATGCCGGGCAACCCCTGCGCCTGCGCCTGGGCTTCCACGCTGGCGCCGGCGCCGAACGTCCGCAACTGGTGCTCGACCAGGAGCAACGCGCGACCTGCTTCACGCTGCAGCCGGACACGGACGGCAAGGCCGAGATCCTGTTGCCGACGACGCGACGCGGGCGAATGGCGGTCGGTCGCTTCCGGCTCTGGACCCAGTATCCATTCGGCATCACCTGGGCCTGGTCGGTGCTGCATCCGGACGTGCAGGTGCTGGTGTACCCGAAGCCGGAAGACGGCGCCCCGACACTGCCGCTGGGCGACCCGCGCGAGCAGGGTCAGCGCCTGCGCTTCCCCGGCGACGACTGGCACGGACTGCGTGAGCACCGCACCGGCGATCCGCCCAAGCACGTCGCATGGAAGGCGAGCGCGCGGCTGGAGCGACTGCTGGTCAAGGAGTTCGCCGATCCGCAGAGCCATGCAGTCATGCTCGACTGGGAGGCGGTGCAACTCGACAAGGAGGCGCGCATCTCGCGGCTGACGCGCTGGGTGATCGAAGCGCGCGACCGCCAGATTCCATTTCGCCTGCGCCTGCCGGACGCTGAACTCGGCCCCGGCAGCGGCGCCGCGTTCGCGGCCACGTGCCTGCGCGAACTGGCGCTGCTGCCATGAATCCGGCGATCGATCGCAGTCGCTACGCGCTGGTGCTCGCCCTCGACACCTTGCTGCTCGCCGGGCAGCTGCACTGGATGCCCGCTGTCTACGCGCTCTGGCTTGGCCTGCTGCTGCTGCTTGCCACCTGGCTGGCGCGCCAGCGCGTGCGCGCGGCCCCGGCGCTGATCCGAATTCCCCTGCTGTTCGCAACCCTCGGGCTGCTGGTCTATTCCACCGGTTCTCCGATCGGCCGCGAGGGCGGCAGCGCCCTGCTCGGTGGCCTGATCTTCCTGAAACTGTTCGAGACCGCCACCCTGCGCGATGCGCGCGTCACCGCCGCGGCCGCGCTGTTTTTCTGCATGATCGGGTTCTTGTTCGGTCAAGGCATGTTGCTGACGCTGTACTTCTGCCTGGTCGCACTTGCCTGTTTCGTGGTGCTGCATGTGGCCAGCAACGACCGTGACGACGCTTCCGTGCAGTGGTTCGACCGGCTGCGGCGCGGACTGCGGCTGAGCGCGCGCGTCGCCACCGCGGCGATCCCGCTGACACTGATCGTGTTCGTGCTGTTTCCCCGCTTGTCGTCGCCGCTGTGGGGTGCGCCCTGGGATGCGACGCAGGGCAAGACCGGCATCTCCGACCGCATGCGTCCCGGACAGTTGAGCGCGCTGTGGAACGACGATTCCCCGGCCTTCCGCGTCACCTTCGAGGGCGCGGTGCCGCCGCCGGCGTCGCGCTACTGGCGTGGCCCGGTGCTGTGGTCGTTCGACGGCCAGGAATGGTCGCGCTCCGATCTGTTTCGCGGTTCGCGGGTTGGCGCATTGAGTTATCCGCCCGACAGCGTCGTCGACTACGAAGTGCTGATGGAACCCAGCGAGCGCAACTGGTGGTTCCCGCTCGATTTCGCCTTGCAGACTCCGGAGGGCACGCGCATCGGCGGCGATGGCCAGGTCACCAGCTTCCGCCCGATCATCGGCCCGCGCAAGGCCAATTTCCGCTCCGCCTGGCGCTACCAGCTTGACGTCAACCCGGCCCTGGGCCAGCGCTGGGCCGCATTGCGCCTGCCCGAGACCGGCAATGCGCGCGCACGCGCGCTTGCTGCCGGCTGGCGCAGCACGCATAACGGAAATGCCGACGCCATCATCGACGCCGCGCTGCAGATGTTTCATCGTGATTTCGCCTACACCCTCGAACCGCCGCCGCTCGGCGTGGAAACCGTCGACGATTTCCTGTTCAACACCAAGGCCGGCTACTGCGAGTACTTCGCCTCCAGCTTCGCCTTCCTGATGCGCGCCGCCGGCGTGCCGACGCGCATCGTCACCGGCTATCAGGGCGGCAGCTACAACGCCTCCGGCGACTACTGGATCGTGCGCAACTCGGACGCACACGCGTGGACCGAGGTGTGGCTGACAGGTCGCGGCTGGGTGCGCGTCGATCCGACTGCGGCGGTGGCGCCCGAACGCATCAACCGCGGCAGCCTCAGCGCAGCGCTGCCAGAGGCTGCTTCCTGGTATAGCGAAGGCTGGGGTGCCGAGTGGCGCAACCGCTTCGACCTGATCGCGCGCTACTGGCGCCAGGCGGTGATCGAATTCGACGCGGTGCGGCAACGCAATCTGCTGCAGCAGGTGGGTCTGGAAGACATGAGTTGGCAGGCGCTCGGAGGTGGCTTGCTGGTGTTCGGTGGCATCGGGTTGTTGCTCGGCGTCTGGCTCAGCCTGCGCGGGCTCACGCCGCAGACACGCGACCCGCTTCTGCTTGCCTATCGTCGCTTCGGCGCACGCCTGGCGCGGGCCGGCGTTGCGCGAGCCGAAGCCGAGGGACCGATCACGTTCGGCGAACGCGCCGCGCAACAGTTGCCGTCCGCGGCGCCGGCCATTCTCGAACTGACGCGCCGCTTCGCCGAACAGCGCTACGGCGTCTCCGCCAACGACCAGGACCTCAGCCACCGCTTGCGGCTGGCGCGAGAGCTGCGTGCATTCCGCAGCCGACGCTGAGTCTTCAGCCCGGCGGCCAGGTCAGTTGGCGGCCAGCGAGAAGATGCAGGTGGATGTGATAGACGCTCTGCCCGCCATCGGCGTTGCAGTTGAATACGGTGCGGTAGCCGCGCTCGGCGAAGCCTTCGCGCTTGGCGTAGGCTGCGGCAGCGAGCAACAGCTTCCCGACCAGCACGCCATCGTCGGGCCCGAGGTCGTTCAGCGTCGGCACTGCACGCTTGGGCACGAACAGTACGTGCACCGGCGCCTGCGGCTGGATGTCGCGAAACGCGAGAACCTCCTCGTCTTCGTAGACGATGGCGGCCGGAATCTCGCGGCGGATGATCTTGCTGAACAGGGTGTCGGACATGGTCTCTCCGTCAGGTCAATTCGAGGCGACCGCCAAAGGCATGCGCAAGCGTGCCACGGTCGATGAACTCCAGTTCCGAACCCAGCGGCACGCCATGCGCCAGCCGGCTCGCGCGCACGCCGGCGTGTTTCGCCAACTGCGCCAGGTAATGCGCGGTGGCCTCGCCTTCCACGGTCGGATTGGTGGCGACGATCAGCTCCCGCACTTCCCCCTCCGCCAGCCGCCGTGCCAGCAGGTCCAACCCAAGCTCCTCGGGGCCGAGCCCATCCAGTGGCGAGAGTCGGCCGAGCATCACGAAGTAGCGTCCGCGATATCCGGTCGCCTGTTCGATCGCGAGCTGATCGGTCGGTGACTCGACCACACACAACAGTGCCGCGTCGCGCGCCGGGCTGCTGCACACCGGGCACAGCTCGCCCTCGCTGAATGTGCGGCAGCGCTTGCAGTGACCGATCTTCTCGGCGGCAAGCGCAAGTTGGTGCGCCAGCTTCTGCGCACCCGGACGATCGCGTTCGAGCAAGTGGAAGGCCATGCGCTGCGCCGACTTCGCGCCCACGCCGGGCAGCACGCGCAAGGCCTCGATCAGGGCATCGAGCAGTGGCGAAGCGGTCGCCATCAGAACGGCAGCTTGAATCCCGGCGGCAGGTTCATGCCCCCGGTGACCTGGGCCATGCGCGCCGCGGCGGCTTCGCCGACCTTGTTCACGGCGTCGTTGGTGGCGGCAACGATCAGGTCTTCGAGCATCTCGATGTCGTCGCCGATCAGCGCCTTGTCGATCTTGACGCGGCGTGCTTCATGGCGACCGTTCATGGTCACGCTGACCATGCCCCCGCCGGCGCTGCCGGTGACCTCCACGTTCGCAAGCTCCTCCTGCGCGCGCTTCATGTTTTCCTGCATCTTCTGCGCTTGCTGCATGATGTTGCCGAGTGGACCGCGCATGGGAATTCCTTAGTCGAGAGGTTTGGTGGAATCGGGGAGGATGCGCGCGCCGAACTCGCGGATCGCGCGCTGCACAAAGGGGTCAGCGGCAATTGCGGCCTCGGCGGCGGCATCGCGTTCGCTCTGGTCGCGCGCCGCGCGGGACGCAGCGGTGTCGCCCATCACGGCGGCGATCTCGACCTGGATACGCGCGCCGCGGCCGGTGCCGACCGCGAGCGCATCTTGCAGCTTGCGCAACGCGAACTCATTGCGCAGGTGCTCGTGGCTGGCGGGAAGCGATACGCGGATGTTCTCGCCATCGTCGCCGAGAAAGCCGAGGTTGGCTGCGAATTCACGCGCAGGTCCGCGCAACTCGGAGTGGTCGACGAAATCCATCCACGCCGCCGGATCGAAGCGCTGCGCCGGCGTCGCAGCCGGCGCGGGCGCCGGTTGCGCCGCGGCCGCAGGCATCGCCATCGACGCCGCTGCTCGGGGCGCGGCGACCGCTTCGCCGAGTTGCATCGACACCATCGCCGCGGCACTCGCGACCGGGCTACGCTCCGGCCCCGTCTGGGAAGGCGACTGCGAAGGAGCAGACATCGTTCGCGGAGCGCTGGTACTGCGGACCGGTGCATCACCGGCAGCCGGCGCCGGCTGGAACGCGAGCATGCGCATCAGCGTCATCTCGAAGCCGATGCGCGGGCTAGGTGCCAGTGCCAGATCACGGCGTCCGGTGATCGCCAGCTGATAGAACAGCTGCACGGTTTCCGGCGCCAGACGTTGGGCGAACCCGGCGACCGGCCAGGCGGCATCGCTGGCCGCGCCCGGAATCAACTGCTCGACCTGGATCGCGTGCATCGCTTCGGCGAAGGCGTCGAGCACGGTCGCGTAGTCGGGCTGGAATTCGGCGGCCTGCTGGATCAGCGCGGCGAGCGCGGCGGCATCGTCGCGCACGATCGCATCGAGGAAGTCGGTGACCGCGCCGCGGTCGATGGTGCCGAGCATGGTGCGCACTTCGGACGCAACCAGCTTGCCGCCGCCGAACGCGATCGCCTGGTCGAGCAGGCTCAGTGCATCGCGCAGGCTGCCATTGCCGCCGCGCGCGATCTCGCGCACCGACTCGGGATCGTGCTCGATCTGCTCGGCGGCGAGGATGCGGTCGACCTGGAACACGATCTGCTCGATCGTCAGTCGCTTCAGGTTGAACTGCAGGCAACGCGACAGCACGGTGACCGGCAGCTTCTGCGGATCGGTGGTCGCGAGCAGGAACTTGGCGTGACCCGGCGGCTCTTCGAGCGTCTTCAGCAGCGCGTTGAAGGCGCTCTTGGACAGCATGTGCACTTCGTCGATCAGATAGACCTTGTAGCGGCCGCGCGCCGGCAGGTACTGCGCGTTTTCGATCAACTCGCGCACGTCATCGACACCGGTGTTGCTGGCGGCGTCGATCTCGAGCAGGTCGAAGAAGCGCCCGGCATCGACGTCACTGCAGATCGAGCACACGCCACAAGGTTCAGCCGATGTGCCGCGTTCGCAGTTCAGCGATTTCGCGAAGATGCGCGCGATCGTGGTCTTGCCGACACCGCGGGTGCCGGTGAACAGGAAGGCGTGGTGGATGCGACCGCTGTCGAGCGCGTGGCTGAGCGCGCGCACCACATGCTCCTGCCCGACCAGTTCGGCGAAGCGCTTCGGGCGCCATTTGCGAGCAAGGACCTGATACGACATCACGGCACCGTTTGGGAACGTGCATTGTGCCAACCCCGGGCGCGCGCGGCCAGTTCGGCTTGAGCCAAGCCGCGCGAGCGGCTACAGTGCGCGCCCCCCGACGCGGCCATGGTCGCGTCGGGGTTCCAGTGGAGCGATGTCCGAGCGGTTGAAGGAGCACGCCTGGAAAGTGTGTATACGGCTTATACCCGTATCGAGGGTTCGAATCCCTCTCGCTCCGCCAGCTCTACCCTGCCCCAAGTTTCCGGCTCGCCGGTGCGACGGCAGGAAGCACCGGTTTCTATGGTGGTCTCCGTCGGTTCCTCGCGACGATAGGTGGAAAACCCCGCCAGGCCCGGAAGGGAGCAACGGTATTCACTGATTCGGGTGCCGAGGGCCAGCCGGCGGAGGCTGCCGCTCCGACGCGAGCAAGCCCGGAAGGGAGTCCACTTCGCTTTTCACTGATTCGGGTGCCGAGGACCAGCCGGCGGAGGCCGCCGCTCCTGTCTCAGTTTGTTGCACTGCCGCTTGCCCGCAACGGGCCGCGTCGCTATCAAGCGCAACACCGCAGCATTGCCGATCGATCCCGTCCGGGGTCGCGAGACGCTTGCGCGACGATTCAAGCAATCGTTTCAATCACAGGGGAAAACCATGGGGATGCTTCGCGGACTGTTGTTGTCCTTGCCTTTGCTCGCCGTGTTGCCGGCGCAGGCGATGGAGTTCGTTGCGCCTGACGCGTCTTCGGCGCGCGATGTTGTCGAATACGACACCAGCGCGGATCGCGCCGCGCTGAAGGCCCACTTCGCCGAAGCCTACGCCCGCTATCCACGACTGCCGCAGGGGTTGCTCGAAGCCCTGGCCTGGTCGCAGAGTCGTTGGCAACACCTGGCGCCGGCCAAGCGTGCCGACGCCCACCAACATCAACCCCGTGCGTTCGGAGTGATGGGTCTGTATCGCGGCGAAGGCTTCGCGAACCAGGTCGAAGCGGGTGCAGCTCTGATCGGAGTACCCGGCGATCTGGTGGCGAGCGATGCCCGCCACAACATCCTCGCTGCCGCCGCCCTGCTCGATCGAGAAGCCTCGTCACTGCCGTCGAAGGCAGCGCCCAGCGATTACGCCGAGGTGTTGCAGCGTTACGCGAGTTTCGGCGGCGAGGCCAAGAGCCGCATCCAGCAATTTGCACGTGCCAGCTTCGCCTACGACGTGCTTCTTGCGCTTGACCGTGGCGTGAACGAAGACGGCGCCGCGGTACCCGAGCGCGCGATCGAATGGGAGAAGGCGTTCGACGTCGACACGCTGTCCAAGCTCGGCGCGCCGTTCGTGCGCCTCGACGCCAGCAAGGATCGCATCGAAACCGATGGCTACCTGCTCGATCCGCGCGACGAAACCCTGCACTCGACCGCGCCTTCGCCAAAGAGCACCGACTACGCACCTGCACTCTGGGTCGCATCGCCCTACCACTCGGCACGCTCGGTCGCAAAGCCGACGGCGGTGGCGATCCACATCACCCAAGGCAGCTACGCCGGAACGATTTCCTGGTTCCAGAGCAACCCGTACAGTGTCAGCGCACACTTCGTGATCCGCAGTTCCGACGGCCAGCTCACGCAGATGGTGCGCGAGTATCGCGTCGCCAACCACGTCAAGTCGCACAACGACTACACGCTGGGCATCGAACACGAAGGCTACGTATCGAACAGCGCCTGGTACACGAGTGCGATGTACAACGCGTCGAGCGCACTCACGCGTCACTTCTGCGCGGTCTGGAGCATCGACTGCAGGACCGCCTACAGCGGCCCCTCCGGCAGCACCATCAATGTGCTTTCAACCGCAGTTAAGATCAAAGGCCATCAGCATTTTTCCAACAACACCCACACCGACCCGGGCATCCACTGGGACTGGGCGCGCTACTACAACCTGTTGAATCCGGCGCAGACCGTGGTGCTCGACAACTTCGAAGCGGGTGAAGGCCACTTCACCACCAGCCCGACCTACTCGGGCAGCACCACCGGCATCAGCACCGCATCGACCGCCGACCGCTACTGCACGTTCGCGCAAAGCGGCGCGTGCTCGGAACGCGTCCTGTTAGTTGACAACAGCGCGTCGACCGCATCCTGGGCAGTGCGATTCCTGTCCGGCGCCGGCAGCCCCGGCGCGAACACCGCGCTGGCACGCGCCGGCGGCAAGGTCGGCTTCTGGATCTACACCGGCGGCACCGGCATGAGTGCTGCGCTGGGCGTCGATGACAGTGACGGCACCGAGCGCTCCATCGCGAAGGCCATCCCGGCGAACACCTGGACCTGGCTCGAATGGCGCCTCGACGACGCCGCGCAATGGGACGCCTGGGCCGGCGGCAACGGCACGATCAGCGCCGCCAGCGTCACCCTCGACGCGATCTGGCTGTACCGCGCGCAGACCAGCTACAACGTCAACGTCTACATCGACGACGTCAGCCACAGCACCGGCTTGTGAGCGTCGCACCCGGCGAGCGGATTCAGCTCGCCGGGTTCCAGTCCACGAGTTCGCGCAGCACGGTGGTCGCGTAGGCGCCGGCGGGCAAGGTGAAGCGTGCGATCAAGGTGTCGCCATCCCAGTCGCAGCGGAAGTCGCGTGCGGGCAGGCGCAAGGCGCGACGTTCCTGGTCGAGGCCGGCGGCGGCGAGGCCGGCGCAGAGCTCCGGGAACTGCGCGAACAGTGAGGACTCCAGCGCATGCACGGCCAGCGTGCTGCGCAATTCGCCGCGGCCGAACATCGGGCCGGTGGCATGAATGTCGCCGCGCGCGACACGGTCGCGCAGTTCGTCAGTAAGTGGTTCGGGGCCAAAGATCGCGGAACGGCCGTCGAGTTGGAACACATCGCCGTCCAGCGCACGCTGCCAGCTGCCGTCACTGACCCGTGCGGCGAGTACCGCGTTGAAGATTTCGGAACGCGCGGCGCTGAGCAGAATCGAGCGCTCGGCGCGTTCGACACGTTTTCCGGCAAACATCGCCAGCGCCTTGTCGACGTTGCCGCCACCGCGTCCGAAGCGTTGCTCGCCGAAGTAGTTGGGCACGCCCATGGCCGTGATCGCGACGATGCGCTGGGCCGCAAGATCGCGGTCACCGTCGACCTCACGCAGGCGGATCACGAAGGCGTTGCCGCGCAACGCCCCGCGCTGGATCTTGCGGGCATGCCGCTGTGCCGAGAGCACGCTCACGCCTTCGATCGCACACTGCGTCCAGTCGGTGTCCCGCCCCTTCTTCGCCAGCACCGAGAACGACTGCCGCGTGACCGCGTGACGGTCCTTCATGCCGGCATAACCGACGTCGCGCTCGGTCACGCCGGCGAAGCTCGCGAGCTGTTTGGCAACGAAGCCGGTATTCGCGCCACGCTTCTCGACATGCACGAGCCAGTGCTCGCCGCTGCCGCTGGCCTCGAAGCCGAGTTGCTCCTCGACGAAGAAGTCCTCGATCTCGGCTCGCAGGCGACCGCGCAGCGGAGCGCCGCCGTGGGCGAACGGCAACTCGATCATCGCAGGATCCGGTCGATCAACACCACGGCTTCCGCGGCCAGGCCCTCGCGGCGGCCGATGTAGCCGAGCTTCTCGGTGGTCGTGGCCTTGACCGAGATGCGCTCGATCTCGATGCCGAGTTCCTGTGCAATCGCGGCGCGCATGGCCTCGCGGTGCGGGCCGATCTTCGGCGCCTCGGCAAGCACGGTGATGTCGGAATTGCTGACGTGCCAGCCGCGCTCGGCCAGCAAGGTCGCGCAATGGCGCACGAACACGCGGCTGTCGCAATCCTTCCAGCGCGCGTCGGAGGGCGGAAAATGCTGGCCGATATCGCCGAGCGCGAGCGCCCCCAGCAAGGCATCGCAGAGCGCGTGCAGGACCACGTCGCCATCGGAGTGGGCGTCGATGCCGCGCTCATGCGCGATGCGCACGCCACCGAGCATCACATGGTCACCATCGCGGAATGCGTGGACGTCGTAGCCGTGGCCGATGCGGTGGCTCATGCCGGCGAAGTCAGGATGAATTCGGCGAGCGCCAGGTCGTGCAGCGTCGTCACCTTGATGTTGTCGTCGGCACCGACCACCAACAGTGGTCGGCCGCCGCTGCGCTCGATCGCCGATGCCTCGTCGGTGATCGCGACCTCACCATTGCCTTCGGCGAGGGCCGCGCGCAAAGCGCTGCGCAGCCGCCCGAAGCGAAACAGCTGCGGCGTCAGCGCGCGCCACAGCTCGCTGCGCGGCACGCTGGCTTCGATGCGGCCACCAGCGGCGCCGCGCTTCACCGTGTCGCGCATTGGCGCGGCGAGGATGGCACCGTCGTCGTGGCGCGTGCCCTGTTCGATCAGCGCGTCGATATCGCCATGGCGGATGCACGGACGCGCGGCGTCGTGTACCAGTACCCAATCGGAATCGGCCACGGTGCCGGCGAGCGCGTCGAGTGCTGCGAGCACCGACTGCGCGCGCTCTTCGCCGCCGATGCAGGTGCGCACCGGCTTGCCCTCGAGTTCCTCGATGCCGGGCCAGTGTGGATCATCCTTGGCCAGCGCCACCATCAAACCAGCGACGCGCGGGTGCGCGGCCAGTCGATCGAGCGTGCGCACGATCATTGGCTCCGAGACCAGCGGCGCATACTGCTTCGGCAGGGCCGAACCAAAGCGCTGTCCGCTTCCCGCGGCGGGCACCACACACCAGATCATTCGCTCTCCTTGGCCGGTGCTTCCGGCTCCACCACCTGGTAGAACACCTCACCCGGCTTGATCATGCCGAGCTCGCTGCGCGCGCGCTCTTCGATCGCTTCGGTGCCGGACTTCAGATCCTCCACTTCCGCCGCCAGCGCTTCTTTGCGTTTGCGCAGCTCGGCATTTTCGCGCCGCTGGGTGGCGACACGCTCCTGCAGATGCTGCACCTCGGGCCGCCCACCCTGCCCGAACCACAGCTTGGCCTGCAGGCCGATCAGCAACACGATCAACCCGAGCATCAGCCAGCGATACGGATGGCGCAGCTTCACCGAGTTCGATTACTGGAATGCCGGCAGGCTGATGAAGGCGGCACGACCGGCGTAGCGCGCCTTCGCGCCGAGCACTTCCTCGATGCGCAGCAGCTGGTTGTACTTGGCGACACGGTCACTGCGGCACAGCGAACCGGTCTTGATCTGGGTGGCGGTGGTCGCGACCGACAGATCGGCGATGGTGGTGTCCTCGGTCTCGCCGGAGCGGTGCGAGATGATCGCGGCGTAGCGGTTGGCGTGCGCCAGCGCAATCGCGTCGAGCGTCTCGCTGAGCGTTCCGATCTGGTTGACCTTGATCAGGATGGCATTGCCGATGCCCTTGTCGATGCCCTCGCGCAAGATCTTCGGGTTGGTCACGAACAGATCGTCGCCGACCAGTTGCACGCTCTTGCCGAGACGCTCGGTCTGCAGCTTCCAGCCGTCCCAGTCACCCTCGGCCATGCCGTCCTCGATCGACACGATCGGGTACTTCGCGCACCACGCGGCATAGAACTCGACCATCTGCTCCGAGCTCAGCTTCTTGCCCTCGCCGGTGAGGTGGTACCTGCCGTCGTCCTTGTAGAACTCGGACGCGGCGGCATCGAGCGCCAGCCACACGTCTTCGCCGGCCTTGTAGCCGGCCTTGGCCACTGCTTCCAGGATGGTCTCGATCGCTTCTTCATTCGAGCGCAGGTCGGGTGCGAAGCCGCCTTCGTCACCGACGGCAGTGGCGAGACCGCGTGCCTTCAGCACCGACTTCAGTGCATGGAAGATCTCGGTGCCGCAGCGCAGCGCCTCCGAGAAACTGCCGATGCCGGCGGGCATGACCATGAACTCCTGCAGATCGACGTTGTTGTCGGCATGCGCACCGCCGTTGATGATGTTCATCATCGGCACCGGCAACAGCGCTTCGCGATCACCGGCGAGGTGATGCCACAGCGGCAGACCCTTGGCCGCGGCGACCGCGTGCGCATTCGCCATCGACACCGCGAGCAGCGCATTGGCACCGAGCCGTCCCTTGTTGTCGCTGCCGTCGAGCGCGATCAACACATCGTCGAGCCCGCGCTGGTCGCTGCCATCTCGACCGACAACTGCGGCGCCGATGACGCCGTTCACGTTTGCAACCGCCTTGCGCACACCCTTGCCGAGGTAGCGCGTCCTGTCGCCGTCGCGCAGTTCCACCGCCTCGCGCGATCCGGTCGAGGCACCGCTCGGCACTGCGGCGCGGCCCATCGCTCCGGATTCCAGCGTCACTTCGGCTTCAAGGGTGGGGTTGCCGCGCGAATCAAGAATTTCGCGCGCATGCACATGACGGATCTTCATCGGGTCCACGGCCTCAAAAAAGGGCGCGTAGCTTAGCAGGGATGCCTCTGCCCCCTCGCCGGAAGCGCGGTGGTTCTCAGGCGTTCGCGGCCCGGAAACCGCGTCGCAGCAGGGCGCTGGCGAACGGAACCAACAACAACCACAGCGGCGCCGGACCGATCGGCGTGGACATGGACAGCAATTCCGGCGCGCACAACATCAGTGACAGACCGCAGGCGGCCCAGACGCAATAGGGGCAAATCGACGTGGACATGACGCTCTCCTCGACCAGTGCGCGCAGCCTTGCCGAGGCCGGTCTCGCCGGCTGAGACGCGCTCAGCCTGGTCCGGGGTCGTAGTTCGACAACGCCAACTGCAACTGGATCCGCGCTTCCTCGCGCAAGGGAATCGGCGCGACGATCTCGGCGTCCGGGCCATAGCGCAATACATCCATCAGCAGCTCGCGCGCGTTCGAGTACGGCACGCGCAGCTCGTAGCGGCCGTCGTCAAGGAAACGACCTTCCTGTTTGGAATGCCAGCGCTCGTCGGCGACCCAGCGCGAAGCCTTGGGCGAGAAGCGGATCGTCGCCCAGGCCTTGGGTGCGCCCGAGAAGATGCCATAGCTCGAGGCCAGGTGGGTGTCGAGCTCGGTTTCCTGGACATCGTCGGCGCGCGCATCCAGCACCGCAGCATCGCGCACGCGGTCGAGCGCGAAACTGCGCAGAGCCTCGCGTTCGTGATCGAAGGCGTCGAGATACCAGTTCTCGCGGTAATGCGTGAGTCGCTGTGGCGAGACCAGGCGTTCGGTCACCGCATTGGTCGAACGAGCGCGGTAGCCGAACTTCAGCTTGCGTCGTTCGAGCACGCTGCTGGCGACACGACGAAACACGATCTCGTCGATCACGCGCGACAGCGCACGCGTGACGCGGATGCGTTCGAGCGGCCAGCGCTTGCCCTGCGACTGGTCGGACAGCAGCTTGTCGATGCGCGCCTTGAGCGGCGCCAGCGCTCCCGACAACACCTCGCCACCGCTGCGCGCGATCAGCTGGTGCATCGCCAGCAGCGACTCGAGTTCGGCGCTCGACAACCACAGTCCCGGCAACTCGAAGGTCTCGGCATCAGCGCCGGCATAGAAGATTGCCGCCTGGTCGCGGTCCGATTCGATCGGCGCGCCGAGGGCGTCGCGCAGGAAGGCGATGTCGCGGTAGAGCGTGGCGCGCGAGCACTCGAGTTCGTCGTAGAGCCGGCTCAGTGCGACCGGATAACGCGAGGTCTTGAGCATGCGATGCAGCTTGAGCGTGCGTTCGTAGCGGTCCATGTCGGCGTTCCGTGGCTGGCGCGAGGGTAACGCGGTTTAACATCGTGTAAATCCCCGAGCGCGTACAAGACCGCCCATGATGCAAGGAAGCGACTGGCCCATCCCCACGGCACCACGACTGCCGGAAACCGCGCGCGAACAGCTGCAGCGCGCGGCCCCGGCGATAGCCTTCACCCTGCTGTTGCACGCGACCATGGCCTGGTGGTTGCTGCGCGCACCGACGCCATGGCAACGCGCCGCAACGACCGCACACGCAACAACGCCAGCCACGTTGATCGTCGAGTTCGACGAACCAGCCCCGGCGCCGCCCGCGCCGGCCGCGGCGGAACGCATCGACGCCGTGCCCTTCCCGACGCCGCGACCGAGCGTCGTGCGGGCGGTGCTGCAAGCGCGCACCCCCGCGACCACGACGTCGAACATCGAGCCGCAACCGACTGCGATCGATAGCGCGCAGTTGTTCGGCGACATCGCTGGCGTCGCCTCCGACATTGCGGGGCAAGGCACGCGGGCCGACGGTCGTGTTGCAGCGCCGATCTCCGGACGCGCCGAAGCCTTCATCGACGCCGGCATCGTGTTCAAGCGGCCGCCGCCGAGCCCGGAACGGGTCGCGATTGCGGTCATGCACAAGCTGATGAGCACGCGCGGTGCGAACAACGTCACCGACTTCATGGGCATCACCGAAGGCCGCGACCCCGGTCGCGAGATCCAGCGCGCGCACCACACCGACCTCTACGTGCCGCGCGGCTGCGACGATCCCGACGACCCGAATACCAGCGACGAGTGCATGGGCATCCCCAAGCGGTGACGACCTTGGTCAGCGCCGGCACACATGCTCCAATCCACGCATGAATGGAGTTCCGCCATGACCCCCGAGGCCTGGATCACCATCGCCGTGCTGGCTCTGGCGGTGCTGCTGTTCCTGACCGAAAGACTGCCGATGGACGTGGTCGGGGTCGGCGTACTTTCGGTACTGCTGCTCGCGGGCGTGGTGACGCCCAGCGAGGGATTCGCCGGCTTCAGCAGCAGTGCCGTGCTGACCGTAGCGGCCATGTTCGTGCTGTCCGCCGGGCTGCGCGAAACCGGCGTGCTCGAACGCGCGGCTCGATTGCTGGCACGTGCCGGCGAATGGCCCAGCATGCTGTTGCTGGCGATGATGCTGATGGCCGGATCGGTCTCGGCTTTCATGAACAACACCGCAGCCGTGGCGGTGCTGCTGCCGCTGGTGGTGGCGGCGGCGCGACTGCGCCGGATTGCGCCGTCGCGGCTGCTGATCCCGCTGTCCTATGCGGCGCAGTTCGGCGGCGTGTGCACTCTGATCGGCACCTCGACCAACATCCTGGTCAGCAACATCGCCGAAGCACAAGGCCTGCGTGCCTTCAGCATGTTCGAACTCGGCCAGGTCGGCCTGCCCCTGTTCGGTGCTGGCGTGCTGTTCCTGATGCTGTTCGGACGCTGGCTACTGCCGACCCATCCGGATCGCAGCCTCGGCGAGAGCTATGGCGTCGGCGAATACGTGACCGACCTGCGCGTGCGCGCCAGTTCGCCGTTGATCGATCAGACCCTGCGCGAATCGCGCTTCGCCGAGAACCATGGCGTCACCGTGATCGAGTTGTTGCGCGACCAGCGCCGGCTGTGGTCGCGCCGCGCCGACGCGATTCGCGCCGGCGACGTCATCCGTGTCGCCGCCCCGCTGGACAAGCTGACGGCGCTGCGCGCCCAAACGGGCCTGGAGATCGATGCCGAGTACCAGCTGGGCGTCGACTCCAAGGCCGGTGACCGCCAGCTGTTTGAAGTGCTGATCGCACCCCACTCGCGACTGCACGGGCGGCCACTCGGAGCCCTCACCATGGAACTCGGGGATGCGGCCCTGATCGTCGCCGTGCGCCACCGTGACCAGGTGCTGCGCGGCACCGCACTCGACCAGATACTGCTCGCCTCCGGCGACGCGCTGCTGATGCTGATCGACGAACATGAACTGGAGCGCGTGCGTGGCCGTCCCGAACTGATCGTGCTCAAGGAGTGGCCGACGCAGCAGCACGGCCGCCTGCGCGCCCTGCTCTCGGTCGCCATCATGTGCGCGGTGATCGCACTTGCGGCGATGGGCTGGGTGGCGATCCAGACCGTTGCCGTGGCCGGTGCCGCGCTGATGGTCGCGAGCCGTTGTCTGAGCCGTGAACAGGCCTACCGCGCAGTCGAATGGCCGGTGATCATCCTGCTCGCCAGCCTGATTCCGCTCGGCACCGCACTCGATAAACACGGCATCGCCAGCGAGATCGCCTTCCTGGTCCAGAGCCACATCGGCGTGCATGGCCCGCTGGCCGCGCTCGCTGCGATCTACCTGACCACCGCCGTGCTTACCGAGTTCATGAGCAACAACGCCGCCGCGGTGCTGCTCGCCCCGATCGCGATCTCCACCGCACATGCGCTCGGTGTTGACCCGATGCCCTTCCTGGTGGTCGTGGCGGTGGCGGCGTCGACCAGTTTCGCGACCCCGGTCGGCTATCAGACCAACACCATGGTCTACCAGGCCGGCGGCTACCGCTTCTCCGACTTCGCCCGCGTCGGCATCCCGCTGAACGCGCTGTTCTTCGGCGTCAGCATGTGGCTGGTCCCGCACTACTGGCCGTTCTGAGACGTTCTTGGCAGCTGCCTCGACGCGCACCGTCGACGCAGCTTCATTGCCGGTTCATTGGCGCCGCCTAGGATGCGCGGCTTCGCCCATGACGCCGCCTGCTGGCGAGGGCATTTTCTAAGGAGTTTTCGGATGATCCCAAAGACCCTCGCGATCGCCATTCTTTCGGCGATCACGTTCGCCGCCACGGCACAGGAGTGGACCGGTCAGGGCGAGTTCGGCCTGGTGCTGTCGAGTGGCAATGCCGACAACCTGACGGTGAACGGCAAGCTCGACTTCAAGTTCGAGGAAGACCAGTGGCTGTACAACGTCTATGCGCTGGCGCTGCGCGCCGAGAGCACGAACCTGGAAACCGCGAACCGCTTCGAACTCGGCGGCAAAGCCGGTTACAAGTTCAACGAGCGCGCCTACCTGGTGGGCTCGGCGCGCTACGAAAACGATGACTTCGCCCCTTACGACTACCAGGCCACCGTTGCCATCGGTTTCGGTTACAAGGCGATCGACAACGACAGCACTCAGCTCGCGTTCGAGGCCGGCCCCGGTTATCGCCGCTACCGGCCGGCCGACCTGTTCGTCACCACGCCGGCGCCCGGGCATTACGTCGAGTTCGACGCGGAGGGCGACTTCGTCGGCCGCGGTTTCGTCGATTTCAAGCACAAGCTGACCGGCAACACCTCGCTCTACGACACGTTCCTGGTGGAAGGCGGCAACGACAACACCTTCGCGCAAAACGATTTCGGCGTGCAGGTGGCGATGAGCGAGAAGTTCGCGATCAAAGCCGGCGTTCAGGTGCGTCACAACACTGACGTGGTGGCCCCGATCAAGAAGACCGACACGCTGACCACGGTGAATCTGGTCTACGGGTTCTGATCGAGCCGGTACTCTCGGGCGCTGTCGCGAGAACGCTCATTGACCTGCGGCAGTGTTCATCGCATTGTCCGCGCAACGCAGCGCGCGAGCATCGGCTCGGGAACGATGATGCCAGAACTCCCCACGTGCGTGGGGAAGACCAGCACCAGCCCTTCCCTAGCGCTCAAAATCATCGGAGAACAAGGGCAGTTCGTGCACGAACACCGAGCCGGCCCGGTGGATGCCAGGCGAGTGACCGGGGGTTCCCGGCGCACCCACATACAGGTGGTCGCCGACGGCGGTGAAGCTTGTGGAATACGATTCGAACCGGGGTTCACCGCCCAGCGCAAATGACTGCTGCAGTTGCCAGTGTCCATCGCGAAGCTGGTATCGATGCACACCACCCACTCCGGTTTCGGCACCGACCCATAATTGTCCATCGCTCACGCCGAGTTTCGAACCGAATCCACTCAGGCTGGCGTCGGGCGCAGTCAGCATCTCCATCCAGGACCAGTTCTCTCCCTGCCGCATGAAGATGTGAACTTGCTCCGCACGCGGTGCGCCTACAAACAGCGTCTCGCCAAGCATGGCAACGGCCATGCCGAACGCACCAGGCAGGTCCTCGTCAATCGGTCGGAGCAGCTTTGCTTGCTCAACCCAACCTTGCGCGGTTCGGACAAACACATAGGCTGCGCCTTCGCCCAGTTCAGGGAACCCGAATGGGTTGGCAATGAATGGCACGGCGCCCAGCGCGATGGTGTCCTGTTCGATGGCGACGGCTCGGCCGACGCTCGACTGCGAGTCCGCGTCGCTGACCTGCAGACGGTCCGGGGCTTGCCAACCGGCAGCGCCGCGTTCGTAGACATAGGCCACGCCCGATCCGCCGGTGCCGGGAATGGGTTCATTCTCGGCGCCGATGACTACCCGCTGGCTGGTGGCCGCAATCGCGTTGCCAAACAGCGATTGGCTTGTTGAGGACGGCGCCGGCCACTTGTCGATCTGCATCCACTGCGAACCGACCCACGCGAAGTGATAAACCGCACCGGCGTTGCCCGGTGCGCCGACGAGCAGCGTGTCATCGCTCCACGCAAGCGTCGAGCCGAAGCGATCGCGAGGCACAGCATCGTTGCCCCACAGCGCAGCCGGCTGTACCTGATCGACGGCTTCGCGCGGGTATGCAAACACCGCGCCCGCCGTGGCTGAACGGCGCCGCTCACCCGGCGTGCCGACCAGCAACCACTCCGCGTTTGCCGCAACTGCGCTACCGAAACCTTCGCCGGTCGCTGTGCCGCCGTTGTTCAAGGTCAACTGGGCGCCAGCGCCAGGTGGCACCATGTCGTGGACACGAACTTCGCCCGCCTCGGCGTACGGAAACGCAAAGCTCTCCGGCAAGCCCACCAGCACCTGATCTGCGCTCGACGCCAGACTACGCACGCCGTAGCCACTGCCGCCCGCATAAGGCAAGCCGATCTGCTGCGTGCGGCTCAGGCTACCGGCGATCACTTCATACACGAACAGATCAACGCCCGTCATGGATTGCGCTGACGGCATGTACACGGCGCTCACCAGCCATCGGCCATCGCGATAGTTGAGGCCGCGCCCGAATTTGCTCAAGTTCGGCAGCATCTCGGTACTGAAACTTTGGCCCTGGACCCATTGACCGGCGATGCGTCGCCATTCGATCACCTGGCTAGGCGCGCTGCTGTTTATCCAATGCGCGGGGCTGGAAATCAGCACGCGGTCGGAGTTGCCAGCGATGTCTGTGCCGAACAGGTCTTGGGCGTTGGCGACCTGCGGTACCAAGCGCTGACGCATGGCCCAGAGCGTGTCCTCGCGCCCGAAGACATAGGCTGCACCGGCTTTCTGTTCCTCACCGCTGGCGCCAACGAGCAGTTCGTCGTCCAACAGCAACAGCGAACTGCCGAACACGCCGTCCGCTACCGGTTCCGGTGCGGTGATCTCCTGCTGGGACTGCCATTGACCGCCGTTGCGTGCGAACAGGTACACCGCGCCGGCACGGGATAGCGCGCCGATCTGGCGCACAGGCGAGGAAATGGCCAAGGTGTTCTGGTTCAGCGCGATCACCGCGCCGAAGCGGCCGCTGGACTGTGGTGTCGTTTCCAGCAACGTCTGTTGGTAGTGCCAACCGAGCGCGTCGCGCGCGAACACGTAGGCAGCACCCTGGTACGAAAATGGCGGGCGCGAATAGTTGTGTGCACCGACAATCAGTGTGTTTCCCTCCAGTGCAAGTTCGCCGCCGAATGCGTCGTAGCTTCTTGCATCCGGCGCGAGCAGCTTGGCCTGACGCACCCACTCGCCACCCACTCGGGCGAAAATGTAGACGGCACCGGTGGGCTGGCCTTGATCGTTCCAGCCACGCCAAGCGCCGACGGCAAGCGTGTCGCCATCCAGCGCCATGGAGTCACCGAACAATTGACCGGGCGCGCCCTCACCGAGTTGCGGGTCGTCGTTCGGGTTGCCCAGCCGGAACTGCGGAGCCGACCAGGATGCGATGCGCAATTCGCCGGAAACGTTCGGCGCACCGGAAGCGCTCGCGATGCCCTCCCGGCCCTGGGCTGCGCACGCCAGACCCAGTCCCAGCCACAGCCCGAGGGCGGCGACGAGCCGAACGCCGGCATTGCAGCGGGAATCGCGCGAGCGGCAGGGAACACTCGGCGGAGCGCGGTGCATTGATGACCTCATGATTGCCCTCGAATCCGTTTGGTTGCTTCAGCGTCTAGCAGCGCAATTTCCTGGCGATACCCGACATCAACTGCACGGATGGACGGTGTAGCCCGTGGATGCCTCTTACCGTCGACGGTCCCGGGCTCCGGAGCCCCCAAGCTCCCGCAACCAATCGCGTAAGTCCCTGATTTGCCTATCGGGAGACAGGCACAAATGACACAACTGCGCATGGCGCGGCGGAAATTGAGGGCGCCAGCGCGAGCGGGACTCAGTGCGCTGCGTGCAGCAGCCGGTCTGCACCCAGCGCGCGCAACTGCGCGGCTACGGATCGTCCAAGCCTCTCCGGATCGTCCGCGGCGGCGCTGGCCTCGGCGCGCAGGATCTCGCCGGTGACGGTGTCGCCGACCAGTGCGCGCAGATGCAGCTGGCCATCGACCAGCGTCGCGAAGCCGGCGATCGGCACCTGGCAGGAGCCGTGCAGTTCCAGGTTCATCGCGCGCTCGGCGCGCACCCGCAACCCGGTTTCGACATCGTGCAGCACGCCGCATAGCGCGCCGACTGCGGCATCGCCTTCGCGCACTTCGATCGCGATCGCGCCCTGTGCTACGGCCGGAAGGAAGCGCGGCGGCATCAGTTGCGCGCGAATGCGGTCGTGGAAGCCGAGCCGCTCGAGACCGGCGCAGGCGAGGACGATGGCGTCGTACTCGCCGCCATCAAGCTTGGCCAGGCGCGTGTTGACGTTGCCGCGCAGGTCACGCACCTGCAGATCGGGACGCAGTGCGCGGATCTGCGCGTGGCGCCGCAGTGACGAGGTGCCGATCACGGCACGTTGCGGCAACTCGTCGAATTCGGCGAAGCGGTTGGACACGAAGGCATCGTAGGGATTGGCGCGTGCGAGGATTGCCGCCAGCGCGAAACCGGGATCAAGCTGCATCGGCACGTCCTTGAGCGAGTGCACGGCCAGATCGGCGCGGCCCTCCTGCATCGCCTCTTCCAGTTCCTTGAGGAACAGGCCCTTGCCGCCAATGGCCGCGAGCGAGCGGTCGAGCACGACGTCGCCGCGCGTCGACAGCGGCAACAGCTCGACCCTCAATCCGGGGTGCGCTTGACGCAGTCGTTGTGCCACGTGCTCGGTTTGCCAGAGCGCAAGCGGGCTCTTGCGCGTGGCGATGCGCAACCTTCCAACCATGTTCGGATTCCTCAGAGATGCTTGACCAGATCACGCACCGCCGGCAGGCAGCGACGGCTGACCTCGAGCGGATTCGGTGCCCCGCGCACCAGCGCCATGGTGCCGCCTTCGCTGTTGCGTTCGAGCGCGAGGATGCGACCGACCGCGACCAGACAATTGCGATGGATGCGCACGAACAGATCCTTGAACTCGTCTTCCAGTGCTTTCAGCGATTCTTCGATCAGCACTTCGCCGGCATCGTGGTGTACGACGACGTACTTGTCCTCGGCCAGGAAATAGGCGATGTCGGCCACCGCCACCAGCCGCAGGCTGCCACGGATGCGCGCGCAGATGTGCGAGCGCACCTGCGGCTGCACTTCTTCGCCGACGCGTCGCATCTGGTCGCCGGAAAAGCGGCGCGCGCGTTCAATGGCAATGCGCAGACGCTCACGCGCAACCGGCTTGACCAGATAGTCGACCGCATGTGCTTCGAATGCGGCGAGCGCGTGCTCGTCGAAGGCGGTGCAAAAGATCACCGCCGGCGCTGGCTCCTGTGCCGACAGGTGACGTGCCGCTTCGAGGCCATCCATGCGCGGCATCGCGATATCAAGCAACACTACGTCGAATGCCGCACTCTCGTGCGCGAGGATGGCATCGACGCCATCGACCGCTTCGCCCGCCACTTCCACGCCGGGCATGCCGAGTTCTTCGACCAGGGTGCGCAAGCGCGCGCGCGCCAGGGGTTCATCGTCAACGATCAGGATTCGCATCGATCGGTATCCGCAGGGTGACGGCATGGTAGTCGGCGCCGGCGTCGACCGAAAGCGCCGCGCGCTCGCCGTAGCGCATGCGCAGGCGCTCGCGGATGTTGCCGAGCGCAATATGGTTGCCGCCAAGCCGTGGCGCGGCATGCAGCGGCTTCGGGTTACGCACGCCTAGGCACAACTGCGGACCTTCGCGCCAGGCGCTGATCGCGATCACCCCGCCCTGTGGCAGGGCCTGCACGCCGTGGTGGATCGCATTCTCGACCAGCGGCTGCAGGCTGAGCGCGGGGACGCGTTGTTCGAGCAGGCCCGCTTCGATCGCGCGCGTGACCTGCAAACGTTCGCCGAGGCGCAGCGCCTCGATCGCCAGATAGTGGTCGACCAGATCGAGTTCGTCGGCGAGCTTGTGGTCGGCGCGCTCCTCACGCAGGGTGGCGCGGAACACCGTTGCCAGGTCTTCTACCGCGGTCTCGGCCTTGCCAGGGTCGATGCGCACCAGGCTGGCGATGGCGTTGAGGCTGTTGAAAAGAAAATGCGGGCGGATCCGCGCCTGCAACGTCTCGATGCGCGCCGCGGCCTGGGCTTCGACGCCGCGCTGCCACTGCTGCAGCACGAAGATGTAGCGCAACATCAGCAGGCCGATCACCGCCGCCAGCGCCGCGTTCGACCAAAGGAAGGTGCCCGCCTCGGCGCTCGGAATCCAGCCCAGCGCCAGCGAGTCATCGAGCGAGACCGCGATCATGCTGCAGCAAGCGGCGACCAGGGCCGGCAGCAAGGTCGCGATGATGCCGCCCGACCAGAAACGGCGCCGCCCGAGCCATGGCCCGAGCTTGCACAACAAGGCCGCGCTGATCATCGCCACCCACTGCGCCAGGAAGCTGGCCGCGAACAGGTCGCGCAAGGTTGGCCAGCCACCCTGTCCGGGCGCGATCAGCACGATCACGACGATCAACTCGACCAGCAGCACGACGCTGCCGAGGATCGGCAGGCTGCAGAAGTCCGGCATCCAGCCCGGCGCTGGTTTCGCGCTGGCGCCGCGCCCGCTCATGCGGTGGCGCGCAGACGCTCGCCGATCCACTGCGTGAGTTGGCGGATTTCGTCCATGCTCACGCTGTGCGGCATCGGGTAACTGTGCCAGTCGACCTTGAAGCCGTGGCGCGTCAGCCATTCACGCGACATCAGGCCAAGCCCCTGCGGCACCACCGGGTCAAGACTGCCGTGCGCCATGAACAACGGAATCGCCGTCGCCGCTTCGGCCCATTCGTGTTCGGCGAGATCGGCCAGCGGCAGGTACGTAGACAACGCGATCGCGCCAGCCAACGTTTCGCGCCGTCGCACCAGCACCGACAGCGTGATCGCGCCTCCTTGCGAAAATCCGGCAATGAACTGGCGCTGCGGCGCGATGCCGCGGGCGGCTTCGCGCGCCAGCAAGGCGTCGATCTGCTGCATCGACTGGCGGATGCCGGTCTCGTCCTGGCGATGCGCGATCTCGGTGCCGGAGATGTCGTACCAGGCCCGCATGCGCATGCCGCCGTTGACCGTCACCGGTCGCATCGGGGCATGCGGGAAGACGAAACGAATCGCCGGCCATTCCGGCCGCACCAACTGCGGCACCACCGACTCGAAGTCATGTCCGTCGGCACCAAGGCCGTGCAGCCACAGCACGCTGAAGCGCGGGTCCGGCCCGGTTTCGAGTTCGACGGTTTCGAGCAGGTCCATGCGCAGTCCTTCAAGTCGGGGCCGGGCATTCTCCCGCGCCGGCCCCGGGACTGTCACTCAGGGCGCAGCCTGCGCCGCCCCTGCCACTCCGCCCGCCAGCGCCAAACCGGACGCCTTGGGTTGGAAGAAGAACTCGCCGGCTTCATGCCCGGCGAACTGGATCGGCGCGTACTCGGGGAACTGCACCAGCGACGACTCGGCCGCGGCCAACGCCAGCGACGAGGACACTTCGCGGAACAGTCGCTGCCCTTCCAGCAATTGCGCGTTGTCCTCGAGCGCGGCGATCAGCGCCAGTGCGAAATGCGAGTTGTTGCCGCGACCTGTGTCCGGCACCGGCGCCAACCCGCCCGAGGTCAGCGCGGTACGCGAGCGGCTCTGGCTCATCGCCTTGACCCACTGCCCCCAGGCCTTGTCGGGCATGGCGCTGCTGAAGGTCGGCACCGCGGCACGGGTCATCGCACCCGAGTAGCAGGAGTCGGCCACGACCATCACGTGCTTCGCGTTCATGGTGTTGAGGATGTCGCTGATGGCGCGGTTCGACAGCCAGCTGTTCGGCGTGCTGCGACGGCCGTCGGCCGGCACCCAGTAACCCTGCTTGGTGCCCGCGTCGATTTCGCCATGGCCGGCGAAGTAGACGACCAGGTTGTCATCCGGTCCCAACGCTTCGCGTTTGGCATTCAACGCCGAGAGGATTTCGAAGCGGTTGGCGTTCTTCAGCAGCGTGGTGGTGAAGCCGTAGCGGCGGGCGAGCACACCGGCGACCTTGTCGGCATCGTTGCTGGCACTGCTCAGTGCCGGGTAGTCGGTGTACTGGTTGTTGCCGATCACGATGGCGTGATAGTTGCCGAGCTTGACGCCGCCCGGGGCTGCGCGCTGGGCGATGCCGCCGCTTGCAGCAGCCGAGGCCGAAGGCAGCAACAGGAACTCGACGCCGCTGCGGGCACCGGTGCGATCGACTGCGGTGACGGCGACATTGGTGCCTTCAGCCGCCACCGGCATGCGGGCGCGGAACATACCGTCGCCGCCAACCGTGACGCTGGTACCGTTGATCAGCACCGACTGCACGCCAGCGCGGGCGATGACCTTGCCCACCACCTCGGTCTGTTCGCCCTTCGGCGCCAGTGCGGCGGTGCGGCCACGGGTCACGGTCAGTGCCGGTTCCAGGATTTCGACCATCGGGCCGCTGCCGGCGAGCACCGGCACGGCGCTCCCCGCCACACCGCCGCCGACGTGCTGTTCCAGTGCCGTGATCTGCGCGCGCTGGCGCACCACTTCACGCTGCTTCGCGGTCAATTGCTGCTCCAGCAGCAGCAGCAGTTCGCGATCTTCGCGCGAGGCGGCGACAGCGGATTGCATCTGTTTGCGCTCGGCGTCGAAGCGTTCGAGCTCGGCCTTCAGCTGCGCATCCTTCTCCTTCAGTGCCGCCTCCAGCGAGTTCATGCGCCCGAGCGCGGCGTCGAGTTCAAGCGCCAGGTCGGACGCGGCCACACGCACGCGCTTGAGTTCGCCGCTCGCGGCAGCAGCTTCGGCACCGCCGCTCCGCACCTTGGCGTCGAGCGCGCTTTCCTCGGCGCGCAGCTCGGCCAGCCGTTTCTGGTCGGCGGCACGCGCGACGTTGAAGCGCTGTTGGTCCTGCTCGAGTTTGGCGCGCTCCAGCTCGATGCGCTCCTGCTCGCGCGCCAGCTTGTCATTCAGCGCGACCAGGTCGGGACTGGCAGCGCCGAGTTCGGCCTGTTTCGCCGCCAACTGCTCACGTGTCTGCTGCAATTCCGCCTGCGCGCTTTCGACCGCACGCTTGCGTTCACCAATCTCGCCCTTCAGCCGCTCGTTTTCGGCACGCAAGGCCGCAGCCGCGGCCTTCTGCTGTTCAATGTCCTGGCGCAGGCCGGCGATCTCGGTTTCGCGGGCGCTGACGGCGGCAGTCATGGTCGATGCGTAAATCAGGTCATCGCCAGTCAGCCCCGAGGCTTCGCGGTACAAGTTCAGTGCCCGGGTCATGTCCTTGGTCACGCCGAGACCCTGCTCATACAGGTAACCGAGGTTGATCTTGGCTCGCTTGAGCCCCTGTGCGGCGGCCTTCTCGTACCAGCCGGCGGCGCGCGCCGGGTCGGGTGCGGTACCCAGGCCCTTGTCATAGATCTCGCCGACGTAGTTCTGGGCTTCGGCGTCGCCCGACTCGGCTTGGCCCATCCACACCTTGAGCGCGGTTTCGTAATTCGCGCGGTCGTAGGCAACGAACTCGCCACCGCGGATCTCGCAATCGGACTGGATGGTGCGGATCGGGCGGCGCGCACTCATGTAGGTGCTGACCTTGCCAAGCTTGCGCACCTGTCCGGGCAGCAGGCAGTCGACGACCATCAGGTCTTCGGCATTGCGGATCGAAGCGCGCGGCGCCGATACCGGGACGGCGGCCAAGAACATGGTCGCAGCGATGGCGACGCTCAGGGAACTCGACTTCAGGATCTGGGTGACAGCCATACGCTTGCGCTCCATGGTTGGGGACGCACCGGGCGCTACCTGCACCGCACGGCGCTGTAGTAGGCTCGGAGTATAGCCACAGTGTCCAAGAGGAGTTCGCGCCATGACGCCGTCCATCCACTCCGTTGGGTCTCTGCTCCGCAGGCTGGCGTCGCGCTCGCTGGTTCTCGCGACCACGGTGTGGCTAGGCACCACTCCAGTCTGGGCCGGCACTCCCTGCATCACGCCCACGACCACCAGTTTTGCCGTGGTCGAGGGGACTCTGGTCGATGTGGACTATCTGTTCTCCGCCATGGGCAGCAGCGTGCCACCAGCGCCGGAGGACATTACGTGGCAGTCCAGTTCTCCCCACGGTAACTTTTTCTTTTCCAATGGCAATCTCACGCTGACCAATTTCGGTGTGGCCTGGACCGAGACATCTCCGGGGTCAATGTCGTGGGAACTGGGCGATAGCGAGAAAGTCTACGTGGGCGTCTCTTCGGCGACCGGCCCCTACAGCGGCAGCGTGCAAGCGCAGAACAGCGGCTGTCTCATCACCCCCACGCCGGTCACGATCAACGTCCAACTGCTCAGCAATGCGCAGGCGACGATGTCAAGCAGCGGCACCGCGACACCCGGCGCGACCGTCTATGCACAGGTGCACGCCACCCACCAGGTGGGAGCTTCGGTGCTCGATGCGGTGAACGTGCCGTTCACCTTCAACATCTCGGGCCCCGGTTCCTTCGGCATCCCCGCGCCATTCACCGTCGTGACCAACAGCGTCGGCATCGCCAGCATCCCGGTCAACATCTCGAATTCGGCGACCGCCGGCCAAAGCATCACCGTCTCGGCCAGTGCACCGGGCTATGGCTCCCCAACCACCATGTTCACCGTGGTCGGCGGAAGCAATGTGACCTCCGTGACTGGCGGGGTCGATCCGATGTCGCCCGGGCAGACCGGACCCGATTATGTCGTGACCGTGATGGACCCTTACGGCTACCCGATTTCCACATTCTCGGGCTCGGTGCAAATCACGCAGGGCAGCGCGCTGGTGGAGAACGGCGGCGCGCCCGCCCTGAGCATTCCGCTGACCTCGAATCCAATGACCGGCGAGGCCAGGTTCCGCATCGTCGCCGGAACCGCCCCGGGCCCGGTGGCCGCGAAGATCGCGATCTCGGGTGCTGCCGATGTCTTCGTCTACACCAGCGTCAATGCACCGGCCGCCTTCGTCGTCACCAACGGCGACAACCAGCAACTCCTTCCCGGACAGCTCAGTGAACCGATCGGCTTCCGGATCGACGGGTTGTTGATACGCAGCCCCGCTGGCAGCGCGCCCTCCACGGCGCAGGTGAGCATCCTGTCGGGCGACGCCGTGATCGCCGAAAGCGGCGGATCCACGGCGATGATCACGCTGAATGCGACCCTGCCGCCCACCGGGCAGTTCTCGATCGTCGCCGGCAACACGCCCGGCCCGGTAGAAATCGGGATCGCATCCGCTGGTACCGCACCGACGATCACCCCGGCCACCGCGTATGCAGAAATCCTGAATCCGGTGCCGCTGCAGCCGCTGGCCATTGCCGGTGGCGATGGGCAAGTTCGCGAGGTGGGCACCGTGCTGCCGATCCCGCTGGCGGTGCGGGTTCCGCCTGATCCGGTCGCCGCTGCCGCGCTCGGCAAGACGGCGAGCGCGATCCAATTCAACGTGATCTCCGGCCAGGCCCGCTTCAGTGCCAACGGTCAGTCGAGCATCGTTACGCCAGTGGACGCCACCAGCGGCATCGCCCAAGCCGAACTGCGCCTGCTTTACGAGATCGGCCAGGTTCGCATTCAGGCCAGTGCGCCGGGTTACTTGCCGGTGGTGTTCACGGCCAATGCCGTGGCGCCAGGTCAGGTGCTGGAGCTGACCCGGCTGTCGGCGCCGCCGCTCGGCGCCGCAGGCACGCTGAGCGACCCGATGGTCGTGCAGTTGACGCGCTCGGGCGTACCGGTGGCATCAGCACGCATCGACTGGCAACTGATCTCGGGCAACGCCACGCTCACCGCGTCGGATTCGCAAACCGACGCCAATGGTCGATCCAGCAACACGCTCACCTTCGGCACCTTCGCCGGCGACATCGTGGTGCGCGCCACGCACACGCCCGTGGACGGCACCTTCAGCGTCAGCACCGACTTCACCCTCGGCGCCCCGGCCCAGGGCGCGCTGCTCTCGGTAAGCGCCGGCAATGGCCAGAGCGGGCCGATCGGCGGCACCCTCGACCAGCCGATCGAGTTCTGGCTGCACAACCACTCCGGCCCGATCGCTGGTGAAATCGTGAACTTCAGCGTGGCCGGAGCGGCCACGCTGACCGCAACCTCGGCGACCACGGACAGCGAAGGCAAGGTGCGCGCGAACTTGCGCTTTGGTGGCACGGCCGGAGCAGTCACGGTGACCGCCCGCGCCTTCGCCAACCAGATCAGCGCCAGCGCGGTAGCGACCAGCTTCGTGCCGAATCTGGCCATTGTCTCCGGCGACGGCCAGTCGGCCGCGGCCAGCGCCGCCCTGCCCGATCCATTGGTGATCGGCATCAGCCAGCCGGCGGCGGCACTATTGGGCAAGGCCCTCGGCGGCCTTGCCGTGAACTGGCGCGTGCTCTGCGGCAATGGCACCCTGACCGCGGCGAGCACCCAGACCGACAGCTTCGGCCACAGCCAGAACCGGCTCACGCTCGGACCCAGCCCGGGCTGCAACCAGGTCGAAGCAGCGATTCAGGGCGTCGGCACGGTCACTTTCAACGCCACCGCCACGGTACCCTCCGGCACCATCCTCGAGATCGTCTCGGGCAACGGCCAGGCATTGGTGCCGCTCGCGGATTCCGCGCCACTGCGCGTTCGTGCCCGCACCCCGGACGGCCAGAATCTCGCCGGCATCGTGATCGCCTTCAGCGCCGATCGCAGCGAAGCGACGTTGGACCCGACCGAAGCCACCACGGCCGCCGACGGCACCGCATCGACCATCGCCCGCATCGGACTGCCGCTCGGTGTGCGTGTCAGCGCGCGCATCCGCGACGCGTCTGCGGTCGCTGCGGTCGAGTTCGCGCTGAACGCGGGCGTGGTCAACACGGCGAATCTCGGCGCCGCAGAAACCGGCGTCGCCATCGCCATCGACAGCGCCTGTCCGCGACTCGCCGGCATGAACAACCTCACCGCCGGCCAGGCCGACCTGCTGGCGCGTTGCAGCGAACTCGTCGGCAACGCCGCGAATCATCCATCGGAAGTGAACCGCGCGCTCGGCGAGATGCTCGGCGACGAGGCCTCGTCGCAGAACAGTGCGGCATTGGCGGCGGCAACGAGCCAACTCGACCATCTGAAGTCGCGCTTCGCGGCACTGCGCTCCGGCTCACGTGGGCTCGACCTCGCCGGCCTGAACCTGATGGTGCCGGGCGGCGCGATTCCGCTCAGCTTGCTGCCGAGCGCGATCGCACTCGCCGTGGGCGAAACGCCGGAAGAAGTCGGCGCCGAGTTCTCGCGCTGGGGCTTCTTCGCCACCGGCACCATCGGTCGTGGTGAGCGCGATCCGGACACGCTCGACCCGGGCTACAAGTACGACAGCTACGACGTCACCGCCGGTGTCGACTACCGCGCCACCGATTCCTGGGTGCTGGGCGCCGCGCTCGGCTTCAACGGCAACGACACCCGCCTGCCCAACGCGCGCGGCGGCATGGATGCCACCGGCTGGACCGTCTCCGGCTACGCCAGCTGGTTCTCTGGCTCGCAGTGGTACGTGGACGGCGTGCTCAGCTACGGCAGCAACCAGTTCGATCTGGAACGCGGCATCGACTACAGCATCGGCGCGCTCGCCGGTGGCCTGACCCGCGTCGATCAGATCGCGCTGGCCTCTCCCGACGGCGACCGCCAGTCGTTCTCGCTCTCGCTCGGACGCGACTTCAACAAGGGCGCATGGAGTTTCGGCCCCTACCTGCGCGCCGCCTACACCAGCATCGACTTCGACAGTTACAGCGAGACCATGTCGAACCCGTCGGCGGCCGGTTCCGGACTGGCGCTGCAGGTCGATGGACGCACGCTCAAGAGCCTACAGGGCGTGGTCGGCGGCAAGCTCAGCTACGCCATCAGCACCTCCTGGGGTGTGCTGCTGCCGAGCGCACAGATCGAATGGGTCAACGAGTTCGAGGACGACCCGGAACTGCTGGTCACGCGCTTCCTGCATGACCCGATGCAGACGCCGATCCTGATCGAGAGCGACCGTATCGATGACAACTACTTCAATATCGGGCTGGGTCTGTCCGGAGTATTCGCCAGCGGACGCAGTGCCTACCTGTACTACGAACACGTCGCCGGTCAGGAGCGCATGAGCTCGGACAGCCTCGCCATCGGCATTCGCATCGAGTTCTGAGGGGGCTTGGCGGAATGCGCGAACTCGTCATAATTCGGGACCATATGCAGTTGCAGCCAACATGATCGAATTCGGGCATTCCACCCACGTCGGGCTCCGTCGCGAGCACAACGAAGACACCTACTACGCCGACAGCGAACTCGGCTTGTGGCTGGTCGCCGACGGCATGGGCGGTCACGAGAACGGCGAGGTCGCGAGCGCCTTGGCGCGCGATACGCTGGTACGCGAGATCAAGGCCGGCGAACTGCTGGCGCGCGCCATCCAGATGGCCGACGAAGAGATCATCAAGCACTCGAATCGCAGGCCGCAAGCGCTGCCGATGGGCACCACCATCGCTGCCGTGCGTGTGCAGGGCAACGACTACGAAATCGCATGGGTTGGCGACAGCCGCGTCTACTGCGTTGAGGGCGGCCGCTTCCGCCAGTTGTCGCAGGATCACTCCTACGTGCGCGAACTGGTCGAACAAGGCGCCATCAGCGCCGAGCAGGCGCGCACTCACCCGCATCGCAATGTGGTCACCCAGGCACTCGGCGTCACCGATCCGCAGAGCCTGCGCGTCGAGACTGTCACCGGCACCCTCGCCCCGGGTAGCCAGCTGCTGCTGTGCAGCGACGGCCTGACCGAAGAGGTGGACGATGCCGACATCGCCGGCGTGCTCGCACGCAGCGATCTATCGGCCCAGGAATGCGTCGATCACTTGATCCTGGCCGCGCTCGACGGCGGCGGCTCGGACAACGTCACGGTGATCCTCCTGCGCAGCCAGTAGGCGCCGGCGTGCGTCACTGCGCCGGGCACTCCCGCTCACGCAGCGCCAATAGCGTCGGTCGGTCTGGAACCGCCAGCAGTCCGGCCTCCGCCAACAGGTTGCAGCCGGTGACCGAACCCCGATCGAGCGCCGCGCGCGCCTTGGACTCGTAGAAGTCGGCGATCCGCAGCAGTCCCTCGTTGGCTTCGCTGTTGCCCGGATCGAGACGCAACACCTGCTGATAAATTTCGATCGCGTTGTCGCCCGGCGGCGAAGAGAGCTTGCGCCCGACCAAGGTCGATTCGCCGCTCGGCACGATCGCTTCGCGCACGTAGCCGCTCGCCTTGGCGAGCAACGACTGGACATCGCCCTCGATCACCGGCGGGGCCCCGACCGCGTCCGGCTCGACGACTGCGGGCGCGACTGGCTGCGCCGACTCCGCCACCGCGGTCGGCGCACGCAGCTTGGACCAGGAGAACAGCGCGGCGATCAGCGCGCCCGCACCGACCAGCGCCCAGACCCAGGGCCTGGCCGCTTCCGGCTGCGCGGAAGCGGCCTGTTCCGGTTCCACGGCCAAGCCGCGCTGCGTCGCGGCAGTCTGGTCGACCGGTCCCACGGCCACGCGCGCCGCCGCCCGCTTGCGCGTGGTTTGCGCATCGCGCATCGCCTTGGCCTCGGGCGCGGTGGCAATCAGTTTGTCGCAGGCCGCAACGAAATCGTCCCCGGTACGAAAGCGTTCGTCCGGTAGCTTGGCCATCAGGCGATCAATCAGCGGTTGCAACCAGGCCAAACTCTGCGGCAGGCGCGGGATCGGATGGGTCACGTGCATCAGCGCGATCGTGTATGGATCGCTGGAGTCGTAGGGCGGACCGCCGGTGAGCAGTTCGAACATCATCGCGCCGAGACTGTAGAGATCGGAGCGCCCGTCCACCTTCTCAGCACGCGCCTGCTCCGGGCTCATGTAGTGCGGCGTGCCGATCGAATTGCCGGCCTGCGTCGCCATGGTGTTCGAGTTCATCGCCTTGGCGATGCCGAAATCCGCGAGAACGGCGGTGCCGTTGGCACGGAACAGTACATTGCCGGGCTTGACGTCGCGATGCACCACACCCTTCTCGTGGGCATAGGCGAGACCGAGTGCAACATCGCGCGCGACGTCGAGGATCGCCGGCACCGTCATCGCCTGGTCCATGCGCTCGCGCAGGGTACCTCCAGGAATGAACTCCTGGGCCAGGTAGTACACGCCCTCGTGCTGCCCGATGTCGTACACCGTGACCAGATTCGGGTGACTGAGCTTGGCGGTGAGCCGGCCTTCCTTCAGAAAGCGGTCGGTGAACTCGGCGTTCGCGGCCAGCGTCGGCGCCATCACCTTGAGCGCGACCTCTCGGTCCAGCGACTCCTGCATCGCCAGGTAGACCGATGCCATTCCGCCCTCACCCAGCCCGCGCAGAATGCGGTATCCGGGGATATCGACGCTTTTCAGGACCTGTGTGACACTCATGCCGATCGGAGCCTGCGCGGGATCATCCGGCAAAGATAGCAAAGCCGGTCATGCCGCAGGCGAATTGCCACTTGCTGCATGATCAGGAGGGGAGCGTGCGCCACAACGGCATCTGCTTGGCCGCCTTGGCCACGGCATCGAGCCGAGCCTCATGGGCAACGAGTTCCTCGGCCCCGGCGCGCAGCACGCGCAGCGCGCCACGGAAAGCCCGCGGCGCCTGGTCGGCTTGCGTTCCGACGGGTGTCACAGCACCCTCGAAACTCATTTCGCCCTGCCCGGCGGTGAGCGCCAAGTACACCTCCGCGAGGAGGTTCGCGTCCAGCAGGGCGCCATGCAACTCGCGACCACTGTTGTCCACGCCGAGGCGCTTGCACAGTGCATCCAGTGAATTGCGCTGCCCGGGAAATCGCTCCCGCGCCAGCTTCAGCGTGTCGAGCACACTGCAGCGCTCTCCGATCCGGCCTTCGGCGGGCTCCAGGCGTGCCAGTTCCGCATCGAGGAACCCGACGTCGAAGGACGCGTTGTGCATGATCAGTTCGGCGCCCTCGATGAAGCCGAGGAACTCGCCGGCGACCTGTGCGAACAACGGCTTGTCGGCGAGGAACTCGTCGCTCAGACCATGCACTTCGGCGGCACCACGATCGACCTCGCGTTGCGGATTGAGATAGCGATGGAACTCGCGCCCGCTGCGCCGGCGCTCGCACAGTTCGATGCAACCGATCTCGATGATGCGATGGCCGCGCGAGACTTCCAGGCCGGTGGTCTCGGTGTCGAGGATGATCTGGCGCATTCAGCGTGGCTCCTGGCCCAGCAAGTCGCGGATGGCGGCGCGCGCGTGCGCGTCCACGGCTTCGTTTTCGGCATGGCCATCGTGGCCGCGCACCCAGTGGAAGCGCACCTCGTGTAGCCCCAGAACCCGATCGATGGCTTCCCACAGGTCCCGATTCTTGACCGGATCACGGCCACTGGTGCGCCAGCCGTTGCGCTTCCAGCCCGCCATCCACTGCTCGACGCCCTGCTTCAGGTACTGCGAATCGGTGGTCAGATCCACTGCACAAGATTTCTTGAGCGACTCCAGTGCCCGCAGCGCCGCGGTCAGCTCCATGCGATTGTTCGTGGTCTGCGGCTCTGCGCCATTCAGCCAGCGCTCCTGACCGCGGTAACGCAACAGTGCCGCCCAGCCACCGGGACCGGGATTTCCGGAGCAGGCACCATCGGTGTAGATCGCCACGCGCTCGCCGCTCACGCCGCCAACCCGCTGCGCGAAGTAGGACGCGCGACCCATCCGGATACCGGCGTTGCAGCACGGCTGCGCGCGCGCAACTGGCGTACGTTCGGCAGTTCGCGCCGCTTGCGCGCCTCGATCAGGCACAGTCCGGACCAGATCCGCGCGGGCGCCGCAATGCGCACTTCGGCCAAGCCATCGAAATCGACCTGCGACACCCGCAGATCGACGCACCCCCGCACCGCCAGCGCCTCCAGCAACGCCCGCGTCGAGCGCACCCGCAACGGCGGTGCACCACAGTCTCCGAAGCGCAACTTGCAGCGCGTCCAACCCAGCGCGCCGACCACGAACAGCGCGATGCCGCGCTCCGGTTTCAACACCCGGATGGACTCATCGAGCAACTCTTCGATGCGGCCACCGGCCTCCAGAACATGCTGCAGGACCACGCGATCGATACTGTCGTCGCGCAATGGCCACTGTGATTCGATCGCGCGCAAATCGCCTTCCAGGTGTCGGCCCCGCTGGGCCAGGGCGAGCACGCCTGGCGCCGGTTCAAACGCAGCTGCACCGTCCACTGCAAGCCAGATCTCACGCTCGTCGTCGACCAAACCCGCGGCCAGGGTCTGGCGTTCAGCTACAAGCAGCCGTTGCCACCAACTGGCGGGCACGGCAACTGCAGGTGTGGATTGCAAAACCATGGGCGACTCGGGAATTGCCGGAGCCCGATTGTGATACAAGCCGAGCTTGCTCCGAAAGAAGTTTCCCGCCATGCCCCTGGTCGCCAGCACTCCCCTCGCGGGACTGACCGCACATGCCGTGACCGCCTTTGCCGACAACTACCTGTGGCTGTTGCAATCGGATCGGCAGGCGATTGCGATCGATCCGGGCGATGCCGCGCCAGTACTCGCGACGATGGAATCGCTGCGGCTCACACCCGCCGCGATTCTGGTGACGCACCACCATCCCGACCACATCGGCGGCGTCGAAGCCCTGGCCGTGCACTGGAACTGCCCGGTGTTCGGCCCCGCCGACACGCGCATCGCCGGCATCAACACGCCATGCGTCGAGGGCGACCGCATCCGGCTCAGTGGCTTTCCCGAATTCGAGGTTTGGCACCTCCCGGGGCACACGATCTCCCATCTCGCATTTCGGCTCGAAGACGCGATCTTCGTTGGCGACACCCTGTTCGGCGCCGGCTGCGGTCGCGTGTTCGAGGGGTCGGCCTCGGATCTGTATGCTTCGCTGCAACGCATCGTCGCGCTGCCGCCCGCCACGCTGGTGTTCTGCAGTCACGAATACACCCGCGCCAACCTGCGTTTCGCCGCGCTCGTGGAGTCAGGCAACGAAGCGGTGCATCTGCGCGCGCTGGCACTGGCCGATCCCGGCCCCAGCGTACCGTTTGCACTCGGCGAGGAACTCGCCAGCAACGTCTTCCTGCGCTGCCATCTGGCCTCGGTGCGCACCGCCGTCAACGCACATTTCGGTACGGCGCTTGATGCCCCGCCGAGGTCTTCGCCGCACTTCGTCGATGGAAGAACAGCCATGTCTAGGCAATGCATCCAGCCCCGGCCACTGCGCTGGCTGTTCGTGCCAGCGCTGCTGGCGCTGCTCGGTGCGTGCACGCCGGAGCGGGTACGCGAAGCCCCTGCGGGCGAGCCGGTCGCCGCCGATGACGCACAACCTATGCCCCGGTCTGCACCGCTGCCGGAACCGACGCCGCCACACGCGATGGAGGCCGCTGCGGTGGCGCCGCCCGCCGAGATCGCTGCCACGGCGGAGGCGACCCTGTGGCAGGCCATTGTCGCCCGCCACGCGTTCTCCAATTGCGCGAAGCCGTCCCCGGCAGTGCGTCGCTGGCAACGCATCTATCTGCAGTCGCCGACACGTCATGCCGAAAGCCTGACGCGCGCAGCGCCATGGATCGCCTACGTCGCCGAAGAACTGGCGCGACGCGATCTGCCTTCGGAGTTCGTGTGGCTGCCCTTCGTTGAGAGCGGCTACCAGCCGATTCGGGCGCGTGGTGGGCGCCCCGCTGGCGCATGGCAATTGATGCCGGCCACGGCGCGCTGGCGCGGTCTGCGAATTGAGCATGGCTACGATGGCCGCATCGATTTCGTCGCCGCCACGCGCGCCGCGCTCGATCTGATCGAATACCTTGCGCGCACCTTTGATCGCGACTGGGCATTGGTGACCATGGCCTACAATGCCGGCGAATACCGCATCAAAGGTGCACTCAAGCGCGGGCGCGCGCCGGGTACAACGGTCGCGCCCGAGAGACTCGCGGTCAGCCCGATCACACACGAACATCTGGTCAAACTGCGCGCGTTGGCCTGCGTGATCGCTGCGCCGTCTGAGTTCGCGCTGACCTTGCCCGAGGTAGATCGCGAGGAGCAGCTCGTGGCGCTGCACCTTGCGGCCGCGATGCCGGTCACGCAACTCGCGGCCCTCGCCGGCGCGACTCCAACCGAATGGCAGAAATGGAATCCAGCCTGGACGCGCCGCCACGTCGACGCCGCCGCCGACGTGCTGGTACCTCGGCGGCTCGCCACCGCCGCCGCACAGGCTTTCGCCACCGCAACACCGGAGCCGGTTCCGGCAGTCGCAGCGGCGGCATCGCATGGCCAGACCCACGTCGTGCGCGCCGGCGAGTCAGCCTGGCTCATCGCCCGTCGCTACGCGCTCTCGCTCGCCGAACTGTTGGCCGCCAATGCCCTCGATGCGAGTGCCGTGCTGCACCCGGGTCAGATCCTGCGCCTGCCCTGATCCGATACGCCTGTGCATCGTTGCCGTCGTCGAAAGCCGCCGGATAGACTGCGCTCCCAGCGTTCACGACGAGAGATCTTCCATGGGCTTCCTGCAAGGCAAGCGTGCACTGATCATCGGCATCGCCAGCGACCGTTCCATCGCCTCCGGCATCGCCGAGGCAATGCACCGTGAAGGCGCCATCCTGGCCTTCAGCTACCAGAACGACCGGCTGAAGTCGCGTGTGCAGGATGCCGCAAAGGAGTTCGGTTCGGAGATCGTTCTCCCTTGCGATGTCGCCTCCGATACCGAGATCGCGGCCCTGTTCGCAGAACTCGGCCAGCACTGGGGCCAGCTGGATGTCCTGGTGCACTCAGTTGGCTTCGCGCCACGTGAGTCGATCCAGGGCGACTTCCTCGACAGCATTTCGCGCGAGAGCTTCGCCATCGCCCACGACATCTCGAGCTACAGCCTGGCGGCGCTGGCCAAGGCGGCACGGCCGATGATGCGCGGCCACGACAGCGCCATCCTGACACTGAGCTATCTCGGCGCCGTGCGCGCAATGGCCAACTACAACGTCATGGGCCTGGCCAAGGCCTCGCTGGAGGCAAACGTGCGCTACCTCGCGCGCTGCCTCGGCCCCGAAGGCATCCGTGTCAACGGTATCTCGGCCGGGCCGATCAAGACCTTGGCCGCCGCCGGCGTGAGCAATTTCCGCAAGATGCTGGAACATGTCGAAGAGACCTCGCCGCTGCGTCGCAACGTCACCATCGAGCAGGTCGGCAACGTCGGCGCGTTCCTCTGCTCCGACCTCGCCGCCGGCGTCACCGGCGAGATCAGCTACGTCGATTCGGGCTACAACATCCTGGGCATGACCGGCATCTGAGGTCGCCCGAGCGGCGCAGAAAAAAGGCGCCTCGCGGCGCCCTTCTTCATTTTGATCCTAACGCCGCGATCAGAGCCGGTCCTCATGCACCACGATCGCTACGCGCTTGCGCAAGGCGTCGCGCAACGCTTCATTGTCGCTGCTCGCCAAGCCGGACTTGAGGCTGGCACGGGCAGCGTCGCGTGCTGCAGCGTCGATGCTCTTGACATCGATGTCCGTGACCGCCGTGAGTTCGAGCAATGCATGGCGCTGATCACCTCCCTGCACTAGGGCGGGGGAAACCTTGCCGGAAAGCGGCCGCGGCAGCTTGAAGGCTTCGGTCACGAGCTTGGCATCATGGGTCATGGCGTTGCGACCCACGCCTTCGGCCGAAGTCACTTGCGCACTCACCGATGCAGCCAGGGCATCCAGCGTCTCTCCCGCCCGCAGTCGCTTGTAAAAGCCATCGGCGGCATCCTTCGCCTGCTTGCCTTTGCGCTCGATGGCCAGCAAGCCCTTGACCTCAGCCAACACGTCTTCCAGCTTGCGTGGCAGCGACGGCTTGTGCTCAAGCAAGCGCACGATGACCACGTGGTTCTCGCCCAACTCGATCGGCTCGCTGTTGTTGCGCTCCAGCAATACCGCATCCGAGAACGCCGCCTCGCGCACCTTCGGGAACATGGCAATGCCGCCACCGGAATCGCGATCGAAGAGTTCGGTTTTCTGGATCGAAGCTTCCAGGGCTTTCGCTGCAGGTTCCAGCGAGCCGGGGCTCGCAAATCCCTCATCGACCAGATCGTTGAAGCGTTCACCGTATAGTTGCTCACGCTCGCCGACCGTGTATTCGCTCTCCAACTCGGCGCGCACCTCCTCGAACGGGCGGAAACTGGCGGAACGCGCCTCGCGAACCGTGATCAGGTGATAACCCTGATCGGTGCGAACCGGGTCGGAAACCGCTCCCACCTGCAAACCGAACAGGGCTTCCTCGAACGCCGGCTCGAACGTGCCGGTCTTCTCGATCCAGCCCAAATCGCCGCCGCTCTCCTTCGAACCCACGTCTTCGGACGAACTCTTCGCGACGGCATCGAAGCTCTCGCCGCCACGGACCTTGGCCAGCAGAGCCTCGGCCTTGGCGAGCGCGACCTTCTGCGCCTCTGCTTCGGCACCCGCGGCCACCGACACCAGGATGTGCGAGGACAAGCGCTGTTCGCCGCTGCCGAAACGGGTGGCCTTCTGCTGCTCGTAGCGATCGCGCAGCGTGGCTTCATCGGCGGGCGGAACCGGCAAGGTCGCAGCGTTCAGCTCGATGTACTCGAGCGACGCCTGTTCCTTGGTCGCGAACTTCTCCGGATTCTTCAGGAAATAGGTCTTGGCCTCCTCGTCGCTGACCTGTTCAGCAGTGACGCTCGGTGTATTCAGCGCCAGGTAGCGGAAGCTGCGCGTCTGGTCGCGAAGGCGGAGGAAGCTGTCGACATCGGCCTCGGTGACCAGAGCACTGGCGGCGATCTGGGACGGCAACTCACGCACGGCGAGATCGCGCCGCATGCGCTGCTCGAATTGCTCAATGGTCATCTTGTTGGCCTGCAGCACCAGCGCGTACTGCTTGCCATCGAATGCGCCATCGACATGGAACGCCTCGATCTTGCCGATCTCCTCGCGCAGACGCGCGTCCGAAACGGCCACGCCGGCAGCTGCGCCTGCCTGGGTCATCAGTTCCTCATCGACCAGCTGATCGACAACCTGGCGCTTGTACTGCGGCGTGTTGAAGAACTCGGACTGGAATGACTCGCCCATCATCGTGCGCATGCGCTGAAGCGTCTCGTTCATGCGTTCGCGGTAAGCGCCCGAGCTGATGTCGGTGCCTCCGACCTTGGCCACGCCAGTATCGCCGCTCGCGACGAAATACCCCTGAATGCCGAAGAACATGAACGCCGCCATCAACAGCGCAAGGATGGCGTAGGCGATCTTGGAACCGGATTTGTCGCGAATACTCTGCAGCATGGATGGCTCTCGAATGGGCGCACCGCGATGCGCTTCACCGCAAAAAACAAAGGCGCCACTACGGGCGCCCTTGCAGGAGTTGGCGGAGTGGACGGGGCTCGAACCCGCGACCCCCGGCGTGACAGGCCGGTATTCTAACCAACTGAACTACCACTCCGTTTTCTTCTGGTGGGTGCTGAGGGTTTCGAACCCCCGACCCTCGCCTTGTAAGGGCGACGCTCTACCGCTGAGCTAAGCACCCAGCAAAGCGCGCTAGTTTATAGCGTCTTTGAGCGCTTTGCCAGCCTTGAAGGCAGGAATCTTCGAAGCCTTGATCTTGATCGTCGCACCGGTACGCGGGTTGCGACCAGTGCGCGCTGCGCGCTTGCGAACCGCGAAGGTTCCGAAGCCGACGAGCGACACGCTGTCACCCTTCTTCAGCGACTTCTTGACGACTTCGATCAGCGCATCGAGTGCACGGCCGGAATCGGCTTTGCTCAGCTCAGCGTGATCGGCGATCGCGTTGATGATATCACCTTTGTTCATGTGTCACTCCCTCAGGATTTCTGGGTAATCAGCTTGGGCATCGTTCCGTCGCGCGAGGCGAACCGCACTTCGCCGAACCGGATCCACCACCCATGCATCCAGCGATTCGATCACTGAAACGCATGCGGCGTGGGCGCGCTTTTATACCAGTCCATTTCTGGGCACGCAACAAAACCGCTAGGAAAAACGCGGGTTGCGCCTAGTGTTTGCGCGACGCCCCATCACCCTTGACTTCGCTTTCGATCTTCGCGGTTGCTTGCGCGTCGACAGTCACCGGTTCCGCTTGCGTGACCTGCGCGCGCACCGCCATGAGCGGCCGTTCAAGTGCGATGTCGAGCACCTCGTCGATCCATCGCACCGGCTTGATCTCGATCGCTTCGGCGATGTTCTTCGGCATGTCGACAAGATCCTTGCGATTGTCTTCTGGGATGACGACCAGCTTGATCCCTCCGCGGTGCGCGGCCAACAGCTTCTCCTTCAACCCGCCGATCGGCAACACGCGCCCGCGCAGCGTGATCTCTCCGGTCATGGCGATATCCGAACGCACCGGCACCTTGGTTAGCGCCGAGACCAGCGCGGTACACATCGCGATGCCTGCGCTCGGTCCATCCTTGGGAGTCGCTCCCTCCGGAACATGGATGTGGATGTCGGCCTTCTGGTTGAACTCGGGGTCGATTCCGAAATGGTCAGCGCGCGCGCGTACCACCGACAACGCTGCCTGGATCGACTCCTGCATCACGTCGCCGAGTTGCCCGGTGTGGATCAGCTTGCCCTTTCCTGGAACCGTCGCCGCCTCGATGCTGAGCAGATCGCCACCGACCTGCGTCCACGCCAGCCCAGTCACCAGTCCGACTTCGTTCTGCTGTTCGGCACGGCCATAATCGAAGCGGCGCACGCCGAGGTACTTTTCGATCTGCTCAGCTCCAACTTCCATCAGTCCAGGCGTCGCAGCAACGCCGCTTCCGGAGAGACGCGTCTGCTCGGCCTGTAACAGGATCTCCTTGACCACCTTGCGGCAGATCTTGGCGATCTCGCGATCAAGGTTGCGCACGCCGGACTCGCGCGTGTAGAAGCGCACGATATCGCGCAGCGCGTCGTCCTTGATGCGAAGCTCGCTCGGCGCAAGTCCGGCGGCAGCCATTTCCTTGGCCACCAGGTAGCGCGATGCGATGCTGATCTTCTCCTCTTCCGTATAGCCCGGAATACGGATGATTTCCATGCGATCGAGTAGCGCCGGTGGAATGTTGAGGCTGTTCGCGGTGGCGATGAACATCACCTCGGACAAGTCGAAATCGACCTCGAGGTAGTGATCATTGAAAGTGTGGTTCTGTTCGGGGTCGAGCACCTCCAGCAGCGCCGAGGACGGGTCGCCACGGAAGTCCGTCGACATCTTGTCGATCTCGTCGAGCATGACCAGAGGGTTGCGCACACCGACCCGCGACAGGTTCTGGATGACGCGGCCCGGCATCGAGCCGATATAGGTTCGGCGATGCCCGCGGATCTCGGCCTCGTCGCGAACGCCACCAAGCGCCATCCGCACGAACTTGCGATTGGTAGCCTTGGCGATGGATTGCCCCAATGAGGTCTTGCCGACACCGGGCGGACCGACCAGACACAGGATCGGCCCCTTCAACTTGCGCACGCGCTGCTGCACCGCCAGGAACTCGAGAATGCGCTCCTTGACCTTCTCCAGTCCGTAGTGATCCTCGTCGAGCACCAGATCCGCCTGCTTCAGATCGCGACGCACCTTGGAGCGCTTCTTCCACGGCGTGCCGACCAGCCAGTCGAGATAGTTGCGCACGACGGCAGCCTCGGCTGACATCGGCGACATCTGCTTCAACTTGGCCAGTTCCGCCCGTGCCTTTGCCTCAACTGGCTTCGGCATTCCCGCGGTCGCGATCTTCTTGGCCATCTCCTCCAGTTCATTTGGTGCAGCCTCGTCGATCTCGCCAAGCTCCTTCTGGATCGCCTTCATTTGCTCGTTGAGGTAGTACTCGCGCTGGCTCTTCTCCATCTGCGACTTGACACGGCCGCGAATGCGCTTCTCCATCTGCTGCATGTCGATTTCGCCGGTGACGAAACCGATCAGCAGTTCCAGTCGCTCGAACACATCGACCGCTTCCAGTACACGCTGCTTGTCCTGCAGGCGAATCGAGAGGTGCGCGGCGACGGTGTCGGCGAGGCGCCCGGCATCATCCAGCCCGGACAAGGTGGTCATCAACTCAGGCGGTACCTTGCGGTTGATCTTGATGAACTGTTCGAACATGGATAGCAGCGACTTCGAGGCTGCCTCCAACTCTCGCTCGTCCCGCTGCGAGCCGGACTCGATGGGCTCCGCGCTGGCGCTGACGAAACTCGCACCATCGTTGAGTTGCGTGACGCGAACACGGGCACCGCCCTCGACCAAGACCTTGATCGTGCCATCCGGAAGCTTCAGCAGTTGCAACACCGTCGCCAGCGTGCCGACATGGAAGAGTTCATCGGCGCCGGGATCGTCGGTGTCTGGGCTCTTCTGCGCCAGCAGAAATACATGCCGATCGGCCTCCATTGCCGCATCCAGGGCGCGAATCGACTTCTCGCGCCCGACGAAGAGTGGAATGACCATGCTCGGATAGACCACAACGTCGCGCAGCGGCAGCACCGGTACGCTCACATTCACCGCTGCTGGGGTACTGGCAGTCATGCGATTCTCCATAGGAGGCGTGCCAGCGCACAGTGCGCCAGCGAACATGCTGCGTCAAGTAAGGGCCCGCGCCGCGATTTGCAAGCGTTCCGGATGCCCCGGTCAGTCCCCGGAAGCCACCCGGGCCACTGGTTGCGGCAGGCCGCTGTAGATCAAGTAAGGCTCCGCCGAGCCATTGATGACGCCTTCGTCAAGCACGACCTTGCTGACATTTTCCAGTGACGGCAGCTCGTACATGGTGTCGAGCAGCACCTGCTCGATGATGGTGCGCAGACCGCGCGCTCCGGTCTTGCGCTTCAGCGCCTTGCGCGCCACCGCACGCAGCGCATCTTCGCGGAACTCGAGTTCCACACCTTCCATCTCGAACAGCTTGCGGAACTGCTTGGTGATGGCGTTCTTGGGTTCGCTCAGGATCTTGATCAGGGCGTCCTCGTCCAGTTCGTCCAGTGTCGCCACCACCGGCAAGCGGCCGACGAACTCCGGGATGAGCCCAAACTTGATCAGGTCTTCAGGCTCGATGGTCTTGAGCACGTCGCCGACGCTGGCACGGCGTTCCTTGCTGCGAATCTCGGCCGAGAAGCCGATCCCGGTCGACTCGGAACGCGCCTGGATGACCTTTTCAAGGCCGGCGAAGGCTCCGCCACAGATGAACAGGATATTGCGCGTATCCACCTGCAGGAACTCCTGCTGCGGATGCTTGCGGCCACCTTGCGGAGGAACCGAAGCAATGGTTCCCTCGATCAGCTTCAGCAGCGCCTGTTGCACGCCTTCGCCAGACACATCACGGGTGATCGAGGGGTTCTCCGACTTGCGCGAGATCTTGTCGATTTCGTCGATGTAGACGATTCCGGTCTGCGCCTTTTCGGTATCGTAGTCACACTTTTGCAGCAACTTCTGAATGATGTTCTCGACGTCCTCGCCGACATATCCAGCCTCGGTGAGCGTCGTCGCATCGGCGATCGTGAACGGCACATTGAGTAGCCGCGCCAGCGTCTCCGCGAGCAGCGTCTTGCCCGAACCGGTCGGGCCGACCAGCAGGATATTGCTCTTTGACAGCTCGATCTCGTCGCTGCGTTGCCTGGACTCCAGCCGCTTGTAGTGGTTGTAGACCGCCACCGCGAGCACCTTCTTGGCGCGCGGCTGGCCGACCACGTACTGATCCAGCGTGTCCAGGATCTCGCGAGGTTTCGGCAAGTGACTGCGCGCCGTCGCCGCCTTCTCCTCGAGTTCCTCGCGGATGATGTCGTTGCACAGTTCGACGCACTCGTCGCAAATGAACACGGACGGTCCGGCAATCAGCTTGCGCACCTCATGCTGGCTCTTGCCGCAGAAGGAGCAGTAGAGAACCTTGGTGGACTCGCCGCGGGTGCTTCGATCGTCGCTCATCTTGCCTTGTGTTCCTTGCTGCGATGCCGCTCGGGGCGCAGAATAGCACAGCGAATCCCGCCCGCTTTTGGCGCGGGAATCACGCGATTTCTCGGAGTTCCGGTCCGGACTAGCCGGCCTTCACGCTCTCGCTGGGACGTTGTGCCAGCACCGAATCAACCAGACCGTAGTCCCTGGCTTCCTCGGCGCTCATGAAGTAGTCGCGATCGACGTCGCGCTCGACCTGCTCCAACGCCCGTCCGGTGTGATCTGCCAGCATCGCATTGAGCTTGGCCTTGATTGCCAGGATCTCCTTGGCATGGATGGCGATGTCCGAAGCCTGCCCGGAAAATCCGGCCGAAGGCTGGTGGATCATCACCCGCGAATTGGGCAAGCAGTAGCGCTTGCCCCTCGCGCCCGCAGAAAGCAGGAACGCGCCCATGCTGGCCGCCTGGCCGATGCAGATCGTGCTCACGTCGGACTTGATGAACTTCATGGTGTCGTAAATGGCCAATCCAGCCGTCACCGAGCCACCGGGGCTGTTGATGTATAGACTGATGTCCTTATCCGGATTCTCGGATTCGAGAAACAGCATCTGCGCAACGATCACGTTGGCCATGTAGTCCTCAACCGGACCAACGCAGAAGATCACGCGCTCCTTGAGCAGTCGCGAGTAGATGTCGTAGGCACGCTCGCCACGCGAGGTCTGCTCGACCACCATCGGTACCAGATTCAATCCTGTGATCACCGTGTCTCTCCGTCAGCGGTCGGGCAGTGGTGGGGGCAACGGCGCATCAATTCAACGAGGCGCTTGCATCAGTTGCTGGAACGTCACCAACTGCGGCGTGACCTTGGCATGACCGAACACCCAGTCGACGACCTCATCTTCCATCGCGCGGATGCGCAACCCGGACATCAGTTGCTGGTCATGCAGATACATTTCGACGACCTTCTGCGGTTCTTCATAGGTCGATGCAATGGTCGAGAGCATCTCCGAAACGCGCTGCTGGGTGGGGCGAATCTGGTTGCGGATCGACAGTTCTTCCAGCAGGACACTGGCGTGTACGCGATTGCGCGCCACCGTGCGCATCTGCTCGGTTGCTTCCGTCGGCGCCTCAGACTCGCGCCCGGCGCGGGTCGCGGATTCCTGAGCCTGCGCCAGCAAAGCCCGCGTCTCCGCCTCGATGCGCGACTTCGGCAAGTCGAAACCCTTGAACGCGAATACCAGCGTGTCGACAGCGTGCAGCTTGTTACGACCGTTCAGCGTGGTGCGCATTTCCCGCTCGAGATTGGCGCGCACATCTTGGCGGAACCTCTCCAGGCCGCCGTCGATGCCGAAGCTCGCGGCAAACGCCGCATCGACTTCGGGCAAGCTGCTTTCCTGTACGCGCACCGCCTTGAGGTGCACGTCGGCGGTCTTGCCGGCCAGCAGTGCATCCCGGAAATCGGCGGGGAATTCGAGGCGCGCATCTTTCTCTTCGCCGGCACTCAGTCCGAGCAACGCGTCCTCGAAGTTCTTGAACAGTGCGCCCGAACCGATGACCGTACCGGCGCGCTCGCTGCCCGACGCCGGAAAGCGCGCGTCGCCGGCTTGCGCCGAAAACTCGAACACAACCATGTCGGCGACGCGCGCAGCGCGATCCACCGGGCTCCATTGACGGCGCTGCTGGCGCAGCGTCTCGATCATGCGTTCGACATCAGCTTCGTCGACACGCGATTCCAGCCGGGTCAAGGCCAGGTTGGCGACATCGACCTCACCGACTTCCGGCATCACGTCGAAGGTGGCGGTGTAGACCAACTCTTCCTTGGGCGCGTCGGCGTCGCGAGCAATTCGCGGCGACATCGCCGGACGGAGTTTTTGCTGGGTGATGGCTTCCTGGAACGAGCCACCGATCACGTCACCGAGGATCTCCGAGCGCACCTGTTCACCAAAGCGTTTCTCGATCACCGTGCTCGGCACCTTGCCGGGCCGAAAGCCTTTCAAACGAACATTCTGTCCCAGCTCGCGAATTCGATCGCGCACACGCTCCTCGTAGCGCGCTGCCGGAACGCGCACCGTCATCTTGCGCTCAAGAGTGCTGATCTGTTCGATCGAAACTTGCATGGAAACTCCCGAAAACTGAACGTTGTTGAGTGCGCGGCGCGGCGCTGGTGCGAAAGGAGAGACTCGAACTCTCACGGGTTGCCCCGCTGGAACCTAAATCCAGTGCGTCTACCGATTCCGCCACTTTCGCATGAAGCCGTCGACCGCGGTGAGCTGAACCTGAGAGTGAGAGGAGGTGGTGGGCCGTCTAGGACTCGAACCTAGAACCTGCGGATTAAGAGTCCGTTGCTCTACCATTGAGCTAACGGCCCACACTGGAAAACTGGGGTGGATAATGGGATTTGAACCCACGACCCTCGGAATCACAATCCGATGCTCTAACCAACTGAGCTATATCCACCACTCCGAACAAAAACTTGCCCCGGTGGCGCGCCCGACAGGACTCGAACCTGCAACCGCCGGCTTAGAAGGCCGGTGCTCTATCCGGTTGAGCTACAGGCGCCGAATCCAGGGGACCAGATGGTCGGGGTAGAGGGATTCGAACCCCCGACATCCTGCTCCCAAAGCAGGCGCGCTACCAGACTGCGCTATACCCCGCTGGTTCTGGCTGCGTCGCATTTCAGACGGTGACAGAAGCCGCCGCATGGTACGCACCGCAACCCACAACGTCAACGAAGAACCAAATCAAAGCACTCGCCGCAACCACTTCGTTCAAACGAAGCGGGGCGCTTTCGCGCCCCGCTTTGTCTCAACCATGTTGGCGCGCCCGGAGAGATTCGAACTCCCGACCACCAAGTTCGTAGCCTGGTACTCTATCCAACTGAGCTACGGGCGCAAGCAAGGAGCGGAATTATGAAGGGCTCCGATCGAATCGTCAACACTCTGCTGCGAACTTTTCACGCAAGCGACTGAGGCCGCCGCACCAAAGCAAACGGCCCCGAAGGGCCGTTTCTTGACTGGCGGAGAGAGAGGGATTCGAACCCTCGATAAGGCTTTTGACCCTATACTCCCTTAGCAGGGGAGCCCCTTCGGCCTCTCGGGCATCTCTCCGGAACCGTCAAACCTTGTTCGCGTTCTCGCCGGAGTCGGGGGCGGGTTCCTTGTGCCCCTCCTGCTCGCGCCGAATGCGCTGATAAATCTCTTCCCGATGCACCGCGAGATCCTTGGGTGCGTTGATGCCGATGCGAACCTGGTTGCCTTTCACGCCGAGTACCGTGACCGTTACCTGGTCTCCGATCATCAGCGTCTCACCCACACGACGCGTCAGAATCAACATGCCCTACCTCCCCCGGTGCAGACCGAACTGCCGTCTCACCGTGCAGTCCATCGCCTTGTTCGGCCAAAGCCGTCATGCGCCGGATACTACAGACCACCCTATCCGATCGCAATGAAAACGAAGGCCGCCCACAGGCGGCCCCGGTCTGGCGTCCCCAAGGGGATTCGAACCCCTGTTACAGCCGTGAAAGGGCCGTGTCCTAGGCCTCTAGACGATGGGGACTTGCTTCCTTTCGTGGTGGAGCCAGCCGGAGTCGAACCGGCGGCCTCTACAATGCCATTGTAGCGCTCTACCAGCTGAGCTATGGCCCCCGCGAAAGGGCGCGCATCATAACAGCTGATCGTCGTCCGTCAACAGCTGTCGCTGCCTTCTGTGGCGTCTTTCGACCGTCGCGCGGTTCCCGCAACTGCACGTTGACAATCGCCGCTTGCTTGTCTGGATAGGACCCCTGTGATGCAATCCGACGGGGTCGGATGCGCATGCATTCCGCGATCAATTGGCAGCAAGAGACACCGGAGAGACACGCATGCAGATCGAGCGACCCTGGCTGACCACGTATCCGAAGGGCGTGCCAGCGGAAATCGATGTCAATGCCTATGGCTCGATCGTCTCGGTACTGCGCGAAGCCTGCGACAGCTATCGCCAGAAGCCCGCCTTCACCAACATGGGCAGGACCATTACCTACGACGACCTCGACGCGCTCAGCGCCAACTTCGCGTCATACCTGCTCAACGATCTGCAGCTGAAGAAGGGCGATCGCATCGCGATCATGCTGCCCAACCTGCTGCAGTATCCGATCGCGATCTTCGGCGCACTTCGCGCCGGCCTGACCGTGGTCAACACCAATCCGATGTACACCGCCCGGGAGCTCAAGCACCAGCTCAACGATGCCGGCGCCAGCGCGATTGTCGTGCTCGACAATTTCGCCGCGACGCTGAGCGATGTGCTGGAGGAGACGTCGATCCGACATGTCATCACGACCGCGATCGGCGACCTGCTCGGCTTCCCAAAGTCGCTGCTCGTGAACTTTGTCGCCAGGCACGTCAAGAAGATTGTGCCTGACTACCACATCGAGGGCGCCATCCGCTTCAACGAGGTCCTGGCGGCCGGTGCGCGCAAGCCGGCGCCGAAAGTGGACCTGGTCGCCGACGACATCGCCTTCCTGCAGTACACCGGCGGCACCACCGGCGTCGCCAAGGGCGCCATGCTGACGCATCGCAACCTGATCGCGAACATGCAGATGGTGTCGGCCTGGTTCGGCGCCAACATCAAGCTCGGCGAGGAGGTGATGATCACCGCCCTGCCGCTCTATCACATCTTCGCACTCACCTGTAATTGCCTGGTGTTCATCAAGTTCGGCGGACTGAACGTCCTGGTCACGAATCCGCGCGACATGCCCGGCTTCGTCAAGGAACTTGCGAAGACACCGTTCACCGCGATCACCGGCGTCAACACGCTGTTCAATGGCCTGCTCAACACGCCGGGCTTCGCCGAGGTGGACTTCTCGCACCTGAAGATGAGCTTCGGTGGCGGCATGGCAGTGCAACGCGCGGTCGCCGAGCGCTGGAAGAAGGTCACCAACTGCACACTGATCGAAGGCTTCGGCATGACCGAAAGCTCACCGGTGGCCACGATCAATCCGCTCGACAACCCCGAATACAGCGGCTCGATCGGCCTCCCTGCCCCGTCGACCGACCTGTGCATCCAGGACGAGGACGGCAAGATTCTCGGCCTCGGCGAGATCGGCGAGATCTGCATCCGCGGCCCACAGGTGATGAAGGGCTACTGGCAGCGCCCGGAAGACACCGCCAAGACCATCGTCGATGGCTGGCTGCGCACCGGGGACATGGGCAAGTACGACGAGCGCGGTTTCTTCTACATCGTCGACCGCAAGAAGGACATGATCCTGGTCTCGGGATTCAACGTCTATCCCAACGAGATCGAGGATGTGGTCGCGAGCATGGCCGGCGTGCTGGAAGTGGCCGCGGTCGGGGTGCCCGACGACAAGTCCGGCGAAGCGGTGAAGCTGGTGATCGTGCGCAAGGACGCGGGCCTGACGGCCGAGCAGGTCAAGGCGCATTGCAAGGACAATCTCACCGGTTACAAGCAGCCGAAGATCATCGAGTTCCGCGACTCGCTGCCGAAGACCAACGTCGGCAAGATCCTGCGCCGAGAACTGCGCGACGCGCCCAAGCAGGCGTCCTGAGCCGCGAAGCGGCGGCGTATCATGGAGATGCGCCGCCAGCGTGTCAGCGCTCGACTTCCGGACGCATGTACGGAAACAGCAACACGTCGCGAATCGACGGCACGTCGGCCAGCAGCATGACCAAACGGTCGATGCCGACACCGAGTCCACCGGTCGGCGGCAATCCGTATTCGAGCGCACGAATGTAATCGGCGTCGAAATGCATGGCCTCGTCGTCTCCGGAGTCCTTGGCTTCCACCTGAGCGAGGAAACGCGCGGCCTGGTCTTCGGGATCGTTCAACTCCGAGAAGCCGTTGGCCAATTCCTTGCCGCCGATGAACAACTCGAAGCGATCGGTGATGCCGGGGTCCTGATCATTCGCGCGTGCCAGTGGTGACACCTCGGTCGGATGCGCGGTGATGAAGGTCGGCTGCACCAGGTGCTGCTCGACCGTCTTCTCGAAGATCTCGAGCAGGATCTTGCCCCAGCCGTAGTCCTTCTTGACGTGGATGCCGAGGCGCGCGCAGTGCGCGACCATGGCCTCGCGGTCGCGCAACTGCTCGCGACGGATCTCGGGATTGGCGGCGAGCACGGCGTCGTCCATGCGCGTGCGCGCGAAGGCCGGGCCCACGTCGATGGCGCGGCCTTCCCAGTTCAATGACGTGGTGCCGGCGCCGGCCTGTGCGGCGCAGCGGATCATCGCCTCGGTCATGTCCATGACTTCGTTGAACGTGGCGTAGGCCTCGTACGACTCGAGCATGGTGAATTCGGGGTTGTGACGCGTGCTCACGCCCTCGTTGCGGAAGTTGCGGTTGATCTCGAAGACACGATCGAGCCCACCGACGACCAGCCGCTTCAGATACAGCTCCGGCGCGACGCGCAGATACATCTGCAGATCGAGCGCGTTGTGGTGCGTCACGAACGGACGCGCGGTGGCGCCGCCCGGGATCGGATGCATCATCGGCGTCTCGACCTCGACGAAGCCGCGCCCTTCCATGAAGTCGCGAATGGCTCGTACGGCTCTCGAGCGCAGTGCGAACACGCGCTGCGAATCCTCGTTGACGATCAGGTCAACGTAGCGCTGGCGATAGCGCTGCTCGACATTCTCGAGGCCATGCCACTTGTCCGGCAGCGGCCGCAGCGACTTGGTCAGCAGCCGCAACTGATCGACCTTGATCGACAGCTCGCCGGTCTTGGTGCGCATCACCTGCCCTTCGGCGCCAACGATGTCGCCGACGTCGAAGCTCTTGAAAGCCTCGTAAGCATCACCGAGCGTGCTCTGTTGCAGGAACAGCTGGATGCGCCCGCTCTGGTCCTGGATCTGCGTGAACGCGGCCTTGCCCATGATGCGCTTTGCGAGCATGCGTCCCGCCACGCGCACCCGGCGCGCCAGGCCGTCGATGGCCTCGGCGCTCCACTGTTCCTTGTCGGCGTAGTCGTCCTGCAGCTGGCCGGCGAAGGCATCCGGGTGGAAGTCGTTCGGGTAGGCATTGCCGTGCGCGCGCAGTTCATGCAGCTTGGCGCGACGCTCGGCAATCAGGCGGTTCTCGTCGACGATTGGCGTAGCGTTGTCGGTCATGGTCATTCCCGGGTTCAGGCGTCTGCGCGCTTGGAGCCGGCTTCGAGGCCGGACTTGAGGCTGGCTTCGACGAACTCGTCGAGGTCGCCGTCGAGGACTTTCTGGGTGTCGGTGCGCTCGATGCCGGTGCGCAGGTCCTTGATGCGCGACTGGTCGAGCACGTAGGAGCGGATCTGCGAGCCCCAGCCGATGTCCGACTTCGACGCTTCCAATGCGGCCTTCTCGGTATTGCGCTTCTGCATTTCGAGCTCATAGAGCTTGGCCTTCAGCATCTTCATCGCGTGATCGCGATTGGCGTGCTGCGAGCGCTGCGTCTGGCAGGCGACCACGGTGTTCGTCGGCACATGCGTGATGCGCACCGCCGATTCGGTCTTGTTGACGTGCTGACCACCGGCACCGGACGAGCGATAGACATCGGTCTTCAGGTCGGCCGGATTGATCTCGATGTCGATGTCGTCATCGACTTCCGGCGCCACGAACACCGAGGTGAACGAGGTGTGGCGACGGTTGTCGGAATCGAACGGCGACTTGCGCACCAGGCGATGCACGCCGGTCTCGGTCTTCAGCCAGCCGTAGACATAGTCGCCTTCGACTCGAAAAGTTGCGGACTTCAGCCCCGCCACTTCGCCCTCCGAAGCTTCCAGCAGCTCTGCCTTCCAGCCGCGCTTTTCGGCGAAGCGCAGATACATGCGCAGGAGCATCTCGGCCCAATCTTGCGCTTCGGTGCCGCCGGCGCCGGCCTGGATGTCGACGAAGGCATTGTGTGCGTCCATCTTGCCGGAGAACATGCGCTGGAATTCGAGCTTGTCGACGCGCGCCGCCTGGGCATCAAGGTCATCGCGCACGGCGATCGCGGTGCTGTCGTCGCTTTCGGCGATGGCGAGTTCCAGCAGCTCGCCGGCCTCGGTCAATGCTTGCGTGAGTCCGGAGATCTCGCCGACGATCTTCTCCAGCAGTGCGCGTTCGCGCCCCAACTCCTGCGCCCGCGTCGGATTGTCCCAGATACTCGGCAGTTCGAGTTCGCGACTTACTTCTTCGAGACGTTCGCTCTTGCTGTCGAAGTCAAAGGTACCCCCTGAGCGAAGTGACTCGCTCGAGCAGATCCGCGATGCGGCCGGCAATCGGATTGGTTTCGATCATGATCGTGATTCGCTGAAAAACGGCCGGCGAGAATACCAGAGCCGCCCGCGCGCCCGCGCTCGAACGCCGCGTCAAGCGGCTGCGAAATCCCGAATCAGCAGCTTCACCCGCCGCTCGCCGCGCCATTCGTCAACGATGGGCTGGAACACGGCGCCGATGCGACCGCTGGGCAGTTTCCCGGTGTAGGCGCCGAAGGCGATGGCATCGAACCCCAAGCCGCTCGGATCGAGCAGGCGCATCGCGACATGGCGCTCAGCGACGACGCGCGCCGAGCTGACCTCGAACTCCCCGTCGAACAGCGGTTCGGGGAATGCCTGGCCCCAGGGTCCGCCATCGCGCAACGCCTGGGCCAGGACGAGGTCGATCTGGTCGCCATCGAGCGCGCCATCGGTCCACACCTCGGCCGCCAGCAGCGCGGCGTCGATGCGTGCGTTCGCCAGTTCCTCGATCAGAACGCGGAAGCGCGGCAGATTCGCGGCGACCAGGCTCAGACCGGCAGCCATCGCATGGCCGCCGAAGCGCAGGATCAGGCCCGGTTCGTTCATGTCCAGCTCGGCGATCAGGTCGCGCAGGTGCACGCCGGGTACCGATCGCGCGGAGGCCTTCAGCTCGTCGCTGCCAGAGCTAGCCGCCGCGAACGCGAACACCGGGCGATGCACGCGCTCCTTGATTTTCGAAGCCACCAGACCAACGACACCGGCGTGCCAATCTGCTTCATGCAGGCACAGAACGGCCGGCAGTTCGCCATCCAGACGCAGACCGGCCACGGCCGCCTCCGCCTGCGCCACCATGTCCTGCTGCACGCCGCGGCGTTCCGAATTGATCGCATCGAGGCGTGCGGCCAGTTCGCGCGCCACCAGCGGATCGTCGGCGCAGAGGCAGGCGATGCCGAGGCTCATGTCCTCCAGTCGCCCGGCAGCGTTGACGCGCGGTCCGAGACTGAAGGCCAGATCGGTGGCGGTCAGATCGACCGCACGACGTTTGGAGACTTCGATCAGCGCGGCGACACCGGCGCTTGCCCGGCCCGCGCGGATGCGCTTCAGTCCGGCCGCGACCAGCACACGATTGTTGTGATCGAGCGCAACCAGGTCGGCGACGGTACCGAGCGCGACCAGATCCAGCAGGACCGCCAGATCCGGCTCCTCGCGCTGCGCAAACGCGCCCGCATCGCGCAGCGCCGCACGCAGTGCCAGCAGAAGATAGAACACGACCCCGACGCCCGCCAGGGCCTTGCTCGCAAAGCCATCGCCGCGCAGGTTCGGGTTGACGATCGCATCGGCCATCGGCAATTCCGCTGGTGGCAAATGGTGATCAGTGACCAGCACCGTGCAGCCCGCCGCCTTGGCCGCGCGCACGCCGGCCAGACAGGCGATGCCGCTGTCGACAGTGAGCAGCAGGTCGGGCGCACCGGCAGCGAGGATTTCCTCGACCAGCAACGGGGTCAGGCCATAACCGTGGATCGCGCGATTCGGCACCCGTACCTCGACACGGCGCGCGCCGAGCATGCGCAATCCGCGCCAGGCAACGGCTGCTCCGGTCGCTCCATCGCAGTCGAAGTCGCCAACGATCAGGATGCGCGCATCGGCGGCGATCGCGGCGCCGAGCAGCGCACAAGCCGCATCAAGTCCACCGAGACCCTGTGGGGCCAGCATGCGCGTAAGTCGCAGATCGAGTTCGTCGCCGGAAACCACGCCACGGGCTGCATAAACGCGCGCCAGCACCGGATGTAGTGCCGCGTCCGCAAGCAACGGCACATCGGGCACCATGCGGCGGCGCAGCTTTGCCATCATGGCGTCGCGCGACGCCAGAATCGCAGGCGATGCCAGGGCCGCCAGGCAAAGCGTTCGCCGCTTTCCAGTTGCAGCTGCAAGGACAGGTGTCGATCCAGCAGGCGCCCGAGCAACTCGACCGTTGCGTCGTCATCAGCGTCGCGCGCGTCGACCAGGATGCGGTCAGTCTCGCCGTTGGGGCGAGCGAGTGCCGGCACACCGGCCAGCGCCATGCAGGCGCGCAGCAGCGGGTCATGCGAATGCGCCGCTGCGATGGCGGTCCTCAGTGACCCCGGCGCAACGCCATCACCGTGCAGCCACAGACTATTGATCTCCGGCTGGCCGCGACTGCGGCGTGCACGATTGCAGGGGTGCTCATGCAAGGCCATCTGCAGTTCATTGAGCCAGCGCCGCGTCGCGCGGCCGGCATCACCGACAGGCAAGGCGGCGTCGATGTAGGCCCCGAGCACAAGCTCCGGGTCCTGGCCGCCGAGGCGCGGATGCGCGGCATCGGGGCGCACGTACCAGCGCTCGGGCGCGGCCGCATGCAAGACCCAGCCGGCATCGGCGAACAGCGGCTGCATCGTCGCGCAGAAATCGCGAACCTCATCCGCGCTCGGTGCCAGTGCGCCGCAGGCAAGCATGCGTACCCCCGCCGACTCGACGCGCAACATGCAGGGGTCGGCACGCAGCCAACGCCCGCCACAGTCATCGGGCGCATCCACGATTCGGGTCAGCGCCGCCGTCGGCAGTTCCGCTGGCAACCCGGTGAACACACCGCAGAGCAAGCCCCCGCAGCCCGGCTCGGCATCGGCGAGACGCGAGCCCTGCTCCAGCACTGCGCGCAACTTCGGCAGGCGTGCGGTCAGCGCACCCAGACGGCGCCGCGCCGGCAACCACAGCAGCGCCGGCACCGGACTACTCGTAGCGAACCGCCATGATCTCGAACTCGCGAATGCCGTTCGCGGCATGCAGTTCGACGGTGTCGCCCTCGCTCTTGCCGATCAGCACGCGCGCCATCGGCGAAGTCACCGAGATCAGCCGCTGCTTGATGTCGGCCTCGAGCTCGCCCACGATCTGGTAGGTGATCTGGTTGTTGTTGTGCAGTTCGAGCAGTTCGACCGTGGCTCCGAAAACGATGCGCGTCCCGGCCGACAGCTGGCTCACGTCGATCACTTCGGCAAACGAGAGCGCCGCTTCGAGTTCGTTGATGCGCCCTTCGGTGAAGCCCTGCTGCTCGCGCGCGGCGTGATACTCGGCATTTTCCTTGAGGTCGCCATGCGCGCGCGCTTCGGCGATCGCCAGGATGATGCGCGGCCGCTCAACCGACTTCAGCCGATCCAGTTCGTCGCGCAGGCGCTCGACGCCACGTTTGGTCAAAGGGGGTCTTCTCATGACTGCAGTTCCCGGTGGAGTTCCTGGAGCGAGCTGACCCGCTCCGAATCGCGATAGTCGAGCGAGTGCAGCAATGCGCGCGCGCCGGCGACGGTGGTCGAATAGGTGACGCGGTGCTGCAAGGCATCGCGGCGGATCGAGAACGAGTCAGCGATCGCCTGCTTGCCTTCGGTGGTGTTGATGATGAACACGATCCCGCCATTCTTGATCGCGTCGCCGATGTGCGGCCGGCCTTCGAGCACCTTGTTGATGCGCTCGCACGGAAAGCCCATGCCCCGCAGGTAGTCGCAGGTGCCACTGGTTGCGACCATCGTGAACCCGCGTCGCAACAATTCCTCGGCCACCGCTTCGACGCGCGGCTTGTCGGCGTCACGGACGCTGACGAAGACCTTGCCGAGCGGTGGCGCCTTGATGTTCGCGGCTTCGTGCGCCTTCGCGAACGCCTCGCCGAAATTGCGGCCGACGCCCATGACTTCGCCGGTCGAGCGCATTTCCGGGCCGAGGATCGGATCGACGTTCTGGAACTTCAGGAACGGAAAGATCGCCTCCTTGACCGAGTAGTAGCCGGGGATGATCTCGCGTGTTGCACCCTGCGCCGCCAGCGTCTGCCCAGCCATGCAGCGCGCGGCGATCTTGGCCAGCGGCATGCCGGTGGCCTTGGACACGAACGGCACCGTGCGCGAAGCGCGCGGATTCACTTCCAGCACGAAGATGGTCTCGCCCTGGATCGCGAACTGCGTGTTCATCAGCCCGACCACCTTGAGCGCGCGCGCCATCGCCTGCACCTGCTCGCGCAGACGATCCTGGATCGATGCGGACAGCGAATACGGCGGCAGCGAGCAGGAACTGTCGCCGGAATGCACGCCGGCCTCCTCGATGTGCTCCATGATGCCGCCGATCATGGTGGCGCCGGTGTGGTCGGCGATCAGATCGACATCGACCTCGACGGCGTTGTCGAGGAAGCGGTCGAGCAACACCGGCGACTCGTTCGACACCCGCACTGCCTCGGTGATATAGCGCTTCAGGTCGGCATCGCCATGCACGACCTCCATCGCCCGGCCGCCGAGCACATAACTCGGACGCACCACCAGCGGATAGCCGATCTCGCGCGCAAGCGCGAGCGCTTCATCCGGATTACGCGCGGTGCGGTTCGCCGGCTGCAGCAACCCGAGTTCGCTCACGAGTTTCTGGAAGCGCTCGCGGTCTTCGGCCAGGTCTATTGAGTCCGGCGAGGTGCCGATCACCGGCACGCCATTCGCCTCGAGCGCGCGCGCCAGCTTGAGCGGAGTCTGCCCGCCGTACTGGACGATCACGCCCTTGGGCCTTTCAAGGCCAACGATCTCAAGCACGTCTTCGAGCGTCAGCGGCTCGAAATAAAGGCGATCGGAGGTGTCGTAGTCGGTCGACACGGTCTCCGGATTGCAGTTGACCATGATCGTTTCATAGCCGTCGTCGCGCAGCGCCAGCGCCGCATGCACGCAGCAGTAGTCAAACTCGATGCCCTGGCCGATGCGATTCGGCCCGCCACCGAGCACGATGATCTTGTCGCGCTCTGTCGGCGCCGCCTCGCACTCTTCCTCATAGGTCGAGTACATGTACGCGGTATTGGTGGCAAATTCGGCGGCGCAGGAATCGACACGCTTGTAAACCGGGCGCACGTTCAAGGCGCGACGCAGGTGACGGATCGCGTCCTCGTTGGTGCCCACCAGTTGCGCCAGGCGCGCGTCCGAGAAACCGGCTCGCTTCAGCTCGCGCAGGCGCGTCGCGTCGAGCGCAGCCAGGCCGCGCTGCGCGACTGCGCCCTCCATCTGCACCAATTCCTCGATCTGGCGCAGGAACCAGTGGTCGATGAAGCTGAGCTCGTAGATCTGCTCGCGCGTCAGCCCGGCACGGAAGGCGTCGGCGACATAGAACACGCGGTCCGGTCCCGGCTCACGCACCTGGCGCTTCAATTCGATCAGCGCGTCCTCGCTGGAAAACTCGCTGCGCGTGGGATCGAGCCCGACCTTGCCGGTCTCCAATCCGCGCAGTGCCTTCTGCAGCGACTCCTGGAAATTGCGGCCCATGGCCATGACTTCACCGACCGACTTCATCTGCGTGGTCAGGCGCGAATCGGCGGCCGGAAACTTCTCGAACGCGAAGCGCGGGATCTTGGTCACGACGTAGTCGATCGCCGGCTCGAACGAGGCCGGCGTGAGACCGCCGGTGATGTCGTTGCGCAGTTCGTCGAGCGTGTAGCCAACCGCGAGCTTGGCGGCGATCTTGGCGATCGGGAAGCCGGTTGCCTTCGAGGCCAGCGCCGAAGAACGCGACACGCGCGGATTCATTTCGATGACGACGACGCGGCCGTTTTCGCTGTTCACGCCGAACTGGACGTTCGAACCACCGGTGTCGACACCGATCTTGCGCAGCACCGCGATCGAGGCGTCGCGCAGGCGCTGGTATTCCTTGTCGGTCAGGGTCTGCGCCGGCGCCACGGTGATCGAGTCGCCGGTGTGCACGCCCATCGGATCGAAGTTCTCGATCGAACAGACGATGATGCAGTTGTCCGCCTTGTCGCGGACCACTTCCATCTCGAATTCCTTCCAGCCGAGCACCGACTCCTCGACCAGCACTTCGCTGGTCGGCGAGAGCTCGAGACCGCGCTTGATGATCTCGACGAATTCTTCGCGGTTGTAGGCGATGCCACCGCCGGAACCGCCCAGCGTGAAACTGGGGCGGATGATGGTCGGGTAGCCGACGCGGGTCTGGATGTCGAGCGCCTGCTCGAGCGTGCGCGCCACTTCCGCCTTCGGGCACTCGAGGCCGATGTCGAGCATGGCGCGGCGGAACAGTTCACGGTCCTCGGCCATGCGGATGGCGTCGCGCGAGGCGCCAATCATCTCGACGCCGTATTTTTCCAGGACCCCGTGGTCGGCGAGATCGAGCGCGGTGTTCAGCGCGGTTTGGCCACCCATCGTCGGCAACACCGCGTCCGGGCGTTCCTTGGCAATGATGCGTTCGATGGTGCGCCAGGTGATCGGCTCGATGTAGACCGCGTCCGCCATCTCGGGGTCAGTCATGATCGTGGCCGGATTCGAGTTCACCAGCACGACGCGATAACCCTCGGCCTTCAGCGCCTTGCATGCCTGTGCGCCGGAGTAGTCGAACTCGCAGGCCTGGCCGATGACGATCGGACCGGCGCCGATGATCAGGATGGTCTTGAGGTCGGAACGCTTGGGCATGGACACCTCGGCCCCGCACTCGCGTGCGGAACGATTCGATGGTTTGGGAGTGCGCGGATTCTAGCCGGTTCGCGCGCGCGAATCGCGCCAGCACGCGGACTGCCTGCACCCGGCCAGAGTCAGTCCTTGACCTGCACTTCGACGACGGTGCTGCGTGGAATGTCGATTTCCATGGAGAAGCCGCGACTCACGTCGGCGATGATCAAGCCGGCACGGTTGAACCGTTTCAGTGTGCCCTTGCGCGTGGTGCGCATGTTGGTCTTGATCTGGATCGCCTTGCCGACGTATTGCTCCAGCTCGTCGAACGCGACTACACGCGGACCGGCGGCATGCAGCGGATCGAAAGCGGCTTGGGCCGGTGCGGCGGCGGCAGGGCTTGTCGCGACCACCGGCGCCTTGGCCGGCACCGGCGCCACCGGCGCCTTGGCCGGAACTGCCGCAGCGGGTGCCGGCGCCGCCTTGGTCGTAGCCGGTACCGGAGAATTGAGCGGATCGAACACCGGCTTCGCAACCGCGGCAGCAGGCGCCGCGAGCACGGCGATCAGACAGAAGCGAAATGACACACGCGACATGGCCGTCCTCAAGCAGACACTGCCTGTTCCGAAGCACGAATCACGCCACGCGCTGCATGCATCGCCCGCACAAACGGGGCAAACACGCCGGCGACATCGTGCGGACCGGGGCTCGCCTCCGGATGACCCTGAAAACCGTAGGCCGGCGCGTCGGTCAACGCGATGCCCTGCAGCGAGCCATCGAACAGGGAGCGGTGCGTTGCCCGTACATTCGTTGGCAGCGTCGCTTCGTCCACCGCGAAGCCGTGGTTCTGCGACGAGATCATGACCCGCCCTGTATCGAGGTCGATCACCGGATGGTTGGCACCATGGTGGCCGAACTTCATCTTCAGGGTCTTCGCACCCGCGGCCAACCCAAGCAGTTGATGGCCGAGGCAGATGCCGAAGGTCGGAACGCGCGCGGCGATGAACTCGCGGATCGCCGCGATCGCGTAGTCGCAGGGCTCCGGGTCGCCCGGACCGTTCGACAGGAACACGCCGTCCGGTTTCAGGGCGAACACGTCGCGCGCCGGTGTCTGCGCCGGCACCACGGTGACGCGGCAGCCGCGATCGACCAGCATGCGCAGAATGTTGTGCTTGAGCCCGAAGTCGTAGGCGACCACGTGCAACTCGCCGCAATCCCTGGTCGAGACCCCACGATCGAGGTCGAAACTGCCCTGTTCCCAGCCATAGGACTGGCACGTGCTCACTACCTTGGCCAGATCCATGCCCTTCAGCCCCGGGAAGGCGCGTGCCGAGGCCAACGCGGCTTCAACGTCGCCTGCTTCGTCGCCGGCCACGATGCAACCGGACTGTGCCCCGCTTTGACGCAGGATGCGCGTCAACCGACGCGTGTCGATCTCGGCGATGGCGATGATGCCGTGCCGGCTCAGGTACTCCGGCAGCGAGATCTCGCTGCGCCAGTGATCGCTTCGCCGGGTTGCGCTGCGCACGACCAATCCAGCGGCATGCACGCCATTCGACTCGACATCGGCGGCATTGCAGCCGGTATTGCCGATGTGCGGATAGGTCAGGGTCACAATCTGACGGCTGTAGGACGGATCGGTCAGGATTTCCTGATAGCCGGTCATGGCCGTGTTGAACACGACCTCGCCGGTGGTTTGGCCCTCGGCACCGATCGAGGTACCACGAAACACGCTGCCGTCCGCGAGGGCCAGCAGTGCAGGAAGACTGTGCATGAAAACGCTCCGAGATGGGCGGACGCCGCGAGCGGGCCGGGATTCTAGCAGCCCACGACCTCAATCCGGCGCGGCGGCGGCCACGGCTTGGTCCAGCGTGGACTTGCCCGCAGATCGCCCGACGATCCATCGCGCCGCGAGCAAGGCGCCGCGCGCGAACAGTGCGCGCGTACCCGCGCGGTGGGTGAGCTCCAGTCGCTCGCCGTCGCCGGCAAACAACACGGTGTGATCGCCGACGACATCGCCACCACGCACGCTCGCGAAGCCGATCTCACCGCGACGGCGCTGCGTATCCTTGCCATGCCGGACGAAAGCGCCGACCTCGTCGAGACTGCGGCCACGGCAATCGGCGATGGCGCGCCCCAGAGCCAGGGCGGTGCCAGAGGGAGCATCTCGCTTCAAGCGGTGGTGCGCCTCGATGATCTCGATGTCGAAATCCTCACCCAGCAGGCTCGCAGCTTCCAGCGCCAACCTCCGCAACAGCGCTACACCGATGCTGAAGTTGGCCGACCACAGCACCGGAATGCGCTGCGCCGCCGACTCCAGTTCGTCGTGCTGCGCATCGCTCAGACCCGTGGTTCCGCTGACGAAGGCCATCTCGCGCTCCACCGCGAGCGCGAGCGCGGCGTCAAAACTGGCGGGGCTCGAAAAGTCAACCAGCACTTCGCCCTGCTGCTCGGGTTCCAGCGTGCGCTCGTAGACAAGGGACGACGTCCGGCCCGGCCACACCGGCTCTCCATCCAGCACCGAACCCGGTCGCACCAGCGCCGATACCACACTGATGCCAGGCTCGTTGGGGACAAGGCGCAGAATTTCCTGGCCCATGCGGCCGGAAGCTCCAAACAGGACGATGCGGGTCGCGGCGGTCATGTGCTTATGCTAATCGCTCGCATCTCCGACCGAAAGGTTCATCCGGTTGACCGTCGCAGCGCCGGCCCGTATAGTCCGCGCCCCGAAATCGGGCATCCCATTCGGGCGGTTAGCTCAGCGGTAGAGCACTGCTTTCACACGGCAGGGGTCACAGGTTCGAACCCTGTACCGCCCACCAATAAGATCAAAGGGTTACGAGCAATCGTAGCCCTTTTTTCTTGGCGCTCGAAAAGCCCGTGGTCCACATGTGGTCCAGTGTTCTTGCGACGGGATGAAGCCGGTTGGCCGTGGTCTAGCGGAAGCCTTCGCAGGGCTTCCAATGACGCGCGACGGTTCAACAATGAAGCGGCGAAGCCGCGAGCGCAACTTTAGGCGGCAGCGACAGCACAGGCCGCGTCGCGGACGCCTTGAAGGTAGTCGGCCGCCTGCTGTGCCTTGGTGGCGGCCACGAAGATGGCTCGGGAGTCATGCTCTAGCAACGCCACCCATTGGCCGATGTACTCCGCGTGTTGCAGCCGACCGTCCACCCGGCAGTCGGCGCAGAGGAAGGCAGAGCCAAGTTCCGCGACAAGCTCTTCGGCCGCGTAGGCGCGATCACCGAAACGCTTGCCGAACTCTCGATTGCACCGGCCAGCGCGGCCTGTCCAGTGAACCAGTTCATGCAGTGCCGTGGCGTAGTATGCGCCCGCATCCTCGAACGCCTTTGGCTCAGGCAACTGGATCGAGTCGGTCGCCGGACGATAGTAGGCCCGGTTTCCCCCATGCCGGATCATTGCGCCTGACAGGCGCAGCAGGCTTTCTGCTCGTTCATTTGCATCTTCAGGTACGTGGCTGTTGTCCTGTGCGTCCAGCCGCAAGCCATCGATCTGAGCGACGCTAAACACGGTGTAGACGCGGATGATCGGGGAGCGCGCCCCGCTGCCATTCGCGCACTCCACATCCTGAGCTTCTGAGCCCGGCTCGCGTCGCTGGTAGAAGATGACGGGAACGCCTCTCTCGCCGCGTCTGACATGCGCTCCTAGCGAAGCGGCTTGGCGGTAGGTTAGCCAGCGATTTGACGAATAGCCGGCTTCCTCCGCGAGCAGGTGCAGCATGAAGGCATTGATGCCTCGATAGGGGCGGTTCGTGGTCATGTTGCACGGAATCGGATCGGCAACGGTGCGCCAAGGGCGGACCCAAGGGGCGACGCCTGAAGACAGCTTGTCCAGAATGGTCTGCGTAATGCGCTGATAGATGGTGCTCATTTCGGGGCTCCAAGAAATGAAAAAGCCCGCGTTGCGCGGGCTCGGTGGATGAGGTTTGGTGAGGGGCCGATCAGTGCCGGATATGCAGTAGTCCGGGGTAATACGTACTGCCTCGCGCATAGCCGAAGACTCTGCGGGCGAGACTCGTGGATACGCTGGTGAGAAGTCCTGCGATGGTGGCCGCCATGACTCCCGTGAACGTTCCCCAATGAAGGAGCAACGTCGCCGAGGCCACTGACAAGTCCAGCAGCAGCGGCCTGCCCAGCAAGCGAAGCTGCCAGTGCCGAGACAACTTGAAGAAGATCAGCAGGACGCTGAGGAAGACGAAGATGCCCGATGCGATCATGGTGGTTTCCTTCTGCATGCGCGGGAGTGCGCACGCGCAGCGGGCATCTGGCGCGTAGCGCCGGGGAACATTGGATGTGGCGTCGGGCTGCTACGTTCTCAGAACAAGAACACCGAGCCTTGCGGGATGGTAGGTGCTGTCAAGGGCGGTCGAAGACCGGCAGAGCGAACCCTTGACAGCCTATGCGCTGCCAAACGATGAAGTCTGGTCGAAGCTGACGGAGGAAGGCTTCGACCATGGAGAACCGCAATTTGACGTTGCGTCCTCGGACGACGCTCGGATGGGGCCCCTTCGGGCCGACAGGAAACCGAATCCGAAGTGGCCTCCGGCATTCCCATAGACGGGGGTGGGGGTACCTCGCGGTTACGGAAATCCGCCGCTCAGACTTCGCGGTCGCGCAGGTGATTGCAGGTCCGCTTGATGAGGTCGAGCACGAAGGTTCGGTCGGTCTCATCAAGATCAGCAAGCCACGCGCTGAGTGTGGAGGCTTGATCGTCAGGTTGTGCCGAGCTTTCGGCCAACAGTTCTCCGACGCCAACCCGCAGGGACCTGCTGATCTTGTCCAAGGTCAGCAGAGATGGAAGCGTCGCGCCCCGCTCGAAACGGGAGATCGTCTCGGTGTCTACGCCCACCCGCTCAGCAAGGTCGGATTGGGTCCACTCCCTCGCCTTGCGCAGGGCGGCGATGTTCGCCCCAAGGCGGCGCGCTATCGAAGTTCCTGATTGCCTTGACCCGACCATATCTGTCGCCCCTAAAATCGACAGAAATGGTTGTCTCGACAGGCTTTTCGGGACAGAATCCTATCTGTTGCCTGTCAACACATAATGTTGATGTCCGGCCAGTTCCGGCGTGGACAAGCTGTGGTGATAGCAGGCCCACCTAGCTGGCCGCTGCCGGTCGTGACCGAACAGTAGCGGTGTCGAACATCCCACAGGAGCGCATTGCAATGGCATGGAGCACTCTGCGAGACCTTTTCGGACGTAGGCATGCCGACCAGTGGGCCTACAAGGCAGCGGCGGAAGAAATCCAATCCGGGCATATCCGGGACGGCCTCATGCTCAAGGCGGCGGCGCATGCGGCGGGTGATGCTGCACGAACAAAAGCTGTCTATCTCAAGTTTTTGGCGGAGCAGATTGTCGAAGATGCTGTCAAGGGTAAATTCAAGCAGCAAGCAGAAAACATGGCCGAGCAAGCCAAACTTTTAGCTGCCAAGGCCTACGACGACGGCAAGAAGATAAGCCTTCCTGCTGCGAGCGCAGCAAGAAAATGGAGCGACGCATTTGCACGCAATCTGGCTACCGGCCTCGTCCTTTCGCTGGTGGTTGCATGGTACTTGACCTATCTAGGGGGCTCAGACGGGAGGTCCGGGCTGCTGGGCTTCGTCGGGGCCAATCTCTTCTCGGGCTACGTGTGGGGAACGGTCCTCGGCCGCGCGATTCCCATTGCACTCGTGATCGTGCCGACACTTGCGGTCCTCATGTGTTTCGAGTTCATGAGGCGCGAGAGCGGATTCGCGTGGCTGATCCTACTCATTCCCATCGGATTGACGACCTTCGGGCTTTGGAAGAATCAGCAGGCATTGGTTGCCTACCAAACCAGTGCATACGATAGGGCGCTACGGGCCTATGAACGGCAGATTCCCCAGATCAATCCGGACTCTCCGCACTTCGACAAAGCACTGACCGATCAAGTAGCCGCCCGGATGCAAGAGTACAAGCGAGCAGGCCACACAACGGAGAGGTCTTTGGAACTCGCAGTGTTTGCGGTGTTTTCACCTCCCGCTGCTTCCTCGACTGCTTCGACAACTGGACAAAGATCAGTTCTGCCTTCATCGCCAGAACCGTCAGAGAACTGCCAGCGCATCTACTGGCAAACCGTTAACGCGGCACCGCAAGATATGCCACTTGGGCAGTATGTCGAGCTAGAAAGGCAGGCCAAAGATCAGCTTTCCAGATGCAGGTAGCTTTCAGCCGTATGAATCCGGGAATTTCAAAACGCCAAGCGCAATTCGTAGACGAGTACGCGATCAGCCGGAACGGCGCAGGGGCGGCGGTACGTGCCGGCTACTCCAAGCGTTCCGCAAAGGTGACGGCGGCAAGGCTGCTAACCAATGCTAACGTTCGGGCTGCACTGACAGTGCGTGAGGCCGAGAACGCTCGGGCGCTGAATGTCACTCGTGAACGGGTACTTGCCGAGGTGCAGAACGCCATCGCGCTTGCCGCCGAGAAAGCCGATGCCATGGCGATGATCGCTGGTTGGCGCGAGGTGGCGAAGATGTGTGGCTTCTACGCGCCGCAGCCGCAGCGCGTCACACTGTCCGCCGACGGCGCGGCCTACTTGGAGAAGCTGCACGCCATGAGCGATGAAGAATTGGCCGCCTTCGATGGCGGCCATCCCTAGTAGTAGGGGGATCGGCCGATAACAGTCTGATTCAAAAAGGAATTTCAGGCTTCATCGTTCGATGGGTGTCGAGCGCAAGTACTTGAATTGAAAGGTCCGTTCGTTCGATAGGCTCGTAACGCAAGGATATCGAGCCACCGAGCTATCGGCCTACGGCTTGGCGTTGGGCGGACTGCCGGCGAGCGGAACGAGGTGGCGCGCTCGTCCTTGCTTCCGCAGACTCCCCGCCGCGATCAGGTGCTTGACCGCCTCCCGCACTTTGAGCTTCCCGGCCGAAAGACGGCCGTTCTCGCCACCGAACGCATTCTCGATCCCGTTGGCCGAATAGGTGTGACCCGCCTGCGTCTCGTCGCGGATCAATTGAAGCAGTCGATCTTCAAGTGTCACGGGCACACCGGCAGCACGGAGGCTCGTCAGATAGCCGTTCGGCTTGCGGATCAGGATTTCCGGATCAATGGGCGGGCCATAGTTGCTCTTGGTCAGTTCCGCATTGAGATAGCGCTTGCTCACGTCCAGTCCTTGCAGCGTCTTCTTCGGCACCGCAGAGAGGTTCAACTGCCAGCGCACGCCATCGGTCATGGCGCTGGAACCGCGCGTGGCAGCCTGACCCCGCACACCCGTCGTTTCATTCATGCTTAACTTGTTGGCATGGTGGCAGACCAGAACAGTCGCGCCCGTCGCTTGACGCAGACGCTCCAACTGCTCGATGAACCGCGTAACGTCGTCGGCTGAGTTTTCGTTGCCACCGCGAAAGCGGGACGCGGGGTCGATCACGATGAGCTTCAGATCGGGAATGCCTGCGACCGTCATCAGCAGGCGATCCACGTAGTCTGTTGCTTCTACGTCTCCGTGACGCGGAGCACGCGTCATCAAATTGTTGGCAGCCATCAGCGACCTTACCAACAGCTTCTGTTCCAGATCAGAAACCATTCCCGGATTTGTGGGGCCAAGTTCCGTAATGATGCGATGCAGCCGACGACTTACCTCATCCATCTCGTCTTCGGCCAGAAGCAGCAGTGCTTTTCCTTGTTCGCTGGGTTGCCACAGGCCGCAAAGCGGGATTCCAGTCGCGACAGCCACGCCGAGTTGCAGCACGAACTGACTCTTTCCGGTGCCCCCCGGGGCGACGATCATGCCGACGATCCCCATGGGCAGCATGTCTTGCAACAGCCAACGTCGAGCAGGCGGACTTGTGCGCAGCCAGTGGCTGATGTCAGCTTCGGCAATGTCAAACAGCGGTGTTAGCTGCCCCTTGTGGCGTTCGGGATGATTGCGCGCATCGGTCCTTGCGAGGCTCTCCACGGTGCTACGCACCTTATCCGCGTCGAGCGGCGGATTCTGGCGAGCGTTCCAGTCAAGCGCGATTCGCTCCACCTCAGCGATGTCCAGTCCTTTGGAGATCAAACGCCCGACAAGCTTGGTCAGCGCGCCCGTGCGCTCACCATCCGGGTGGCTGTGCAGTAGCGGGCTTCCCGCTGCCCCGGTGATACGGGACGAATGAAAGTTGGCGTGAGACGACGGCGGAACTGTCGATGCGACCAAACGCAGACCCGCTTTCAACGCGGCGGCAGAGTAGCGTTGTCCCGGATCGGTAAGCTTGATCGGCAGCATGTCAGTTTCCCATTCCAAGGTGCATGCGCGTCATGAAAGGGATGCTGTTCTTCTTCTGATGGTAGAAGCCCGGCAAGCGCATGATGCGCGAAACATCGCCTACGGAGGTGTCACCTTCGAACCGGTCCGCGAGCGAACGCTGCAACGCCGGAAACTCGTCGAGCGAGGCCCCAGCCTCCGCCAACCAGTAGGCGTGCCACTTTCCCGCGCTGCTCTCCACGATGATGTGCGGTGGCAGTTCGGCCGTAAGCACCGGATCGATGCCCGGTTTGTCGAGGTCAATGAAGTGCGCGCGTACGCGCACTACGTTCTCTGCCTTCCTGCCTTTCTGATCACCAGCATTCACCATGAAGAAGACCCCGGCACCAGCCTGATTGGCCGCCGTGAGTTGGGCAGCCAGTTCATCAATCGATCCGTGAAAAATCGTGCGCGCAATCCGGCAACCTTCCTTTTCGGGGAGTACCTGAAAAGTGAAGCTGGCGGGGTCAGAGTCGAACATGGCGAGGAACTGGCGCGCATGTTCGATATCGGGACGAAGATCAGTCATCGCTGCCTTCCTCCGCCATCCATGCTCCCGTATCGTCCGGAACGAAAGTCAAGGCCATGGACGAAACATTGCCATCCCTGTCAGTGCACAAAAGGCTGCCAATGACGATCCAGCCGCCCGGAGCGCGGATGCGAAAAATGCGCCCGCTACGATCCGGAAGGTTAGCGATATGCTCCGCAGTGACTTTCTCCTTGCGCTGACCGTTAGCCATGGCCCACCTCCTGGCGGACGGACAGGTCGCAACGGTTCTGCGCCAGCCACGTGTCAAGATCGTCTTTCAGGTAGACGATCTTCCGGCCAAGGCGGACGAAGGGCGGAGGCGGCATGCGGCCGTCGCGGCGACCATCGCAACGGCCGTGACGCAGGGTCGAGCGGGAGATTCCCAGATAGGCGGCAGCCTGTTCTTCCGTCATTCCACGCACAAGTTCAGTGGTCTGCATGATTTGTCCTCTGATGCGAGGAACACCCTCGCTGTGCGACGAGGGTCAGCGAGACCGTGGACGGGTCGTTAGGAAGAAACGCCCCTGATTGCCGACGTTTCTTCCTTGACGCGCATGCTGGCTACTTCACAGGCTTCACTCGCCCGGATCGAGCTTGGCGATGTGTGTGTGGTGGATAGGATCGTCGGGATCATCGACGATGACATTCACGAAGTCCGCGACGACGCTGTACTGCGGCCTGCCGGTTCTATCGCGGAGCAGTCGAATCAGGTGCTGCGCGACAGATGTCCGGAATGCACTACGGTGATGCGGCTTCGAGGGGCGCTTCATGCCTCCTTCCCATGTTGTTGGCTCGCGCAACAGGTCGTGCAGTCGAAGCAATACCGCTTGCAAGCAGAGCGGGGATGCCTCGCCAGAGGCTTTGCGCAAATAGTCGCGATCAGTTTCAGGAAACAGCGTCTCGACTGTGAGGGGCAATGCGCAGTGCGCTCGAAGTGCCTGTTCATGGCGCTTCATCGAGACCGTCAGCTTTTCAACGAGCCCGCGAACATCATTGACAGCTTCATGCTGCTCGCTTGCCGATACCTTTGGCATCGCCTCCCATGAGCCACGCGCCGACAGACAAGCTTCCAAGACTTCTTGCCCGACGTTCCGACCACATTCATGCGCTATCGCTTCCAAGCGATCACATAGCGCCGGGCTGTCGATGATGCGTGCCAGAACGGTGCGATCCCAGTACGGCGGCCAGAACTCAGGGCTGCCGTTGTATGCATTGATCCATGTAGGAGGGGGCTGCGAGCGAGTCATCTTGCCTTCCTATGCTGCCCGTACCAGCTTAGCTACGGCATTAGCCTTGTGCTCCGGCGCGAGATGCGCGTAGCGAAGCGTCATCTTCAAGTCGGCATGGCCGAGCAGTTCCCGAACGGTGTTGAGGTCTACGCCCGACATGACGAGCCGCGACGCGAAGTGATGCCGAAGATCGTGCCAGCGAAAGTCCTTCAACTTCGCTGCGGCGGAAACGGTCCGCCATGACGAATCGATATTGGTCATGGGCTTGCCGTCCTTGCCCGGAAAGATGAGGTCATCCGGCCCACCCGGATGCTGCCGCATCCAGCGCGTGACCGCCTCGAATGCTTCGGTATTCAGGGGAACATGCCGAGCCTTCCCGCTCTTCGCGGCGGCTGCACGGACCTTGACTTGCTGCTTCTCCATGTCGATATCGGTCCTGCGCAGCTTGAACATTTCTCCCCGACGAAGCCCCGTGTTGATGGTGAGAAGGACCATAGGCTGGATGTGGTCGGCATAGTCTTCGGTTCCAATGGCAGCCACTGGTTCCAGTCCGCGTTCGGTCAACCACCGACGATGGCTTTCACGGGCCGTCTTTGCTGCATCTTCACGGTCCATGAGAGCTTGCCGAAGGCGCTTCTCTTCATCATCGCTCAGGTACCGGACACGGTGATCGTCTTCCACTCGCGCTTGCTTGACCTTTCGCATCGGATGATCCACCAAATGGTCCCATTCGACGGCTTTGGTCAGGGCTGAACGAAGCGCAGCCATCTCGCGGTTGACCGTGCTTGCCTTGATGCCGGACTTGAGGCGATTGGACTTCCACTTGTCGAGTTGCCATGCCGTCAGGCTGTCCAGCCGCTTGTCGAGCAGGTCATGGAAGGAATGTCGAAGCCGGGCAAGGGTCATTTCCGCCGTACCAAGATGCGTCCCGGCCCATGGACCGTAGTGTTCTTCAAGGAACTGGCTGAGCGTCGGCTTCCGCTGTTCGCGCTGACGTTCGCGCTTCGCTTCGTTGGGATCGATGCCACGCGCCACGTCGCCCAATACTTTCTTGGCCTCGTCTCGGGCTTGGGTCGGCGTCAGCGGCGGAGTGCGGCCGATGACGTAGCGGTTCTTGCGACCGTTCCCGCGCAGCCGGTAGACGCACAGGAAGGTCTTGGTGCCGGAGGGATGGACCCGGAGTTGAAACCCGCGCAGGTCCGTGTCGTGGACATCGTAGGGGCGCTCGGCCGGTTGCAATGCGGCGACAAGCTGAGCGGTGATCTTGGCTTTCATGGATGAAGACCTCTCCTGAATGACGGAAGAGGCTTCATCCCGTTGCGTGGTCCACCTGTGGTCCAATTTGAGGGCACGGGGGCGAATCGTCAAGCACAATCCTGCACTTGCTCCCTGTCCTATCTATCTGATATAGAAGGGAAGCGAGGTGCCTCCATGTGCATGTTCGCGCCTTGGTGTGCTAGCCTCGGAGGCATTCACACGGCAGGGGTCACAAGTTCGAAACTTGTACCGCCCACCAGATCGACCAGACACCCGGCGGCGACGTCGGGTGTTTCATTTTCAAGCGAACGCTGCGTCGCCGATGCCGGCCCGAGGCTACGAGTGTTTCTCCGCGCTGTCTTCGATCTTCTCGCCGGCCTTCTGCAAGTCTTTGCCCACGCCCTTGACGGTGTTGCACGCGAGCAGTCCGGCCGCAAACGCGACCAGCACGATGCCGCGCAGGATCTTGTGGATCATGGAAGTCTCCCTGTCTGGATCGGGGCGCGAAACTAGCACAGCCCGCGCAGCGCAGGCGTGCGCTCCGACGCAGGATTCAGGCCAGTTCGCGCAACTTGCGCCGCTGCGCCTCGGCGCGGGTTTCGCGCTTTGCTGCTGGCTTTGCAGCGGGCTTCGACGCGGGCTTCGCCTTCGCCTTCGACTTCGGCACCGCGGCCTGGCCAGTGACGAAGCGGCGCAGCGTGGCCTCGGCGTCGGCTGGCGTGATGTCGGTGTTCCAGTCTTCCATCAGCGCGATCAGCAACAGCTTCTCGAACTCGGTGGCGAACCGATTGATGATCGCCTCCGGATCGGGAACCAGTTTGGCATCGGTGATCAGGCCGAAGTGCACCGCGCCATCGTAACTCAGGATGCTGATGCCCATGCCGATCGAGCCAGTCTGCGGCACCCAAAACATCTGCTCGACGATGCGACAACCAGCGAAGAACAGCGGCATCTGCGGTCCCGGCACATTGGTCGCAACAGCGGTCGCCTTGCGGCTGAACATCTCGAGCGCAGTCTTCTGCAATGCCGCCGGTGCCATGCCCAAGGCGGCGAGCAATCCGAATGCAACGATGGCCTGGCGCGAGCGCTTGAGTTCGCGCATGCATTCGGCGACGCGCTCCAGCCGCCGCAACGGATTCGACTCGCCGATCGGCAGGTTCAGAAACACCAGCCCGAAGTGGTTGCCGAGCTTCTTGGCGTGCTCCAGCGGTCGTAGGTTGACCGGCACGGTGGCGCGGATGGTCAGCCCCTCGGGGTCTTCGCCTCGCTCCAGCAGATAGGAGCGCAAGGCCCCGGCGGCGCAGGCCAGCAGCACGTCATTAACGGTGCAGCCAAGCGCGCGGCCAACGATCTTCACTTCCTCCAGCGGCAGCGGCTCGGCCCAGGCACAGCGCTTGCTGACACCGAGCGATCCCTTGAAACGGGTGATCGGATCGTCGGGAAGGCTGACGGCAATCGCGAGCTCGCGTGCGATCTCGCCGCCTTCGTGCGCAAGCTTCTGCACCATCTCCGGATGCTGCAGCAGTTCGTGTCCCTTCTCGATCACCTTCTCGCCGATGTGCAACGCGCTGGTCAGCCCCTCGCGTGCCGGCTGCAACAGGCGCTCGAGTACCGAGCCGCGGTCCTCGCTGAGCCAGGTCTTGGCGAGTTCGATGTGCTTTTCGGGCGAGGGCTTCACATCGGTCAGCGACAGCAGCACCTGGATCAGCGCGATGCCGTCGGCATAGCAGTGGTGGATGCGCGTGATCAGCGCGCTGCCACCGTTGTACTTCTCGACAACGTGGAATTGCCAGCGCGGCTTCGACGCATCGAGCGGCGTCGAGGCGAGATGCGAGACCAGCCGCTGCAACTCCTCGCGCCCGCCCTTGCCGGGCAGCGCGGTCAGCCGCACGTGCCAGTCGAGATCGAAGTCGGCATCGGTCTCCCAGTAGGCGCCAGCGGGCGTGTCCACCGCCTTCTGCTGGAAACGGCGATAGGCGAGGAAGCGCTCGCGCAGCATGCGCTTGAAGCGGTCGATGTCGAGATGCGACTCGAACATCATCACGCCGCTGATCATCATCAGGTTGGTGGCGCGTTCCATGCGCAACCACGCGGTGTCCACCTTGGACATCGGCTCGCGATTGCGCCGCCCCATCGTCATCACCGCCATGACCCGCGCTCCCCGTTTCCGAATGCCTGCTTCGGTTGTACCGGTGCGTCCGGGATGCGTCAACGAGGATCGGCGGCGCGCATCTGCGCATGGGCTGCAAGCGCCGCTTCACGACTGCGGGCGAGGTCCACCAACGGCCTCGCATACACGCCGCTGACGCCGAACTCGGCCTGCTGCGCCGGCGCGAGCGTCCATGGACGATGCACGCGCGCGGCCGGAACCCGGGCCAGCTCGGGCAGGTAACGCTTGACGTAGTGCCCATGTGGATCGAAGCGCTCGCCCTGCAGCACCGGATTGAAGATGCGGAAATAGGGCGCGGCATCGGCGCCAGTTCCGGCTACCCACTGCCAGCCCAGCGTGTTCGCGGCGAGATCGGCGTCGACCAGCGTGTCCCAGAACCAGCGCGCGCCGTGGATCCAGTGGTAGCGCAGGTTCTTGGTCAGGAACGAGGCGACGATCATGCGCACGCGGTTGTGCATCCAGCCGGTCTCCCAGAGCTGGCGCATGCCGGCGTCGACGATGGGGATGCCGGTGTGGCCGTGCTGCCAAGCCCGCAGCAGCTTCGGTTCCGGTTCGGCCCACGCCAGTTGATCGAAGCGGGCATTGAGGTTGTGCTCGACCGTCGCCGGAAAGTGGTACAGCAGATGGTGCGCGAACTCACGCCAGCCGAGCTCGCGCACGAAGGGCTCGATGCGTTCCATGAAGCCCGGATCGCCCTGGGCTTCGAGCTGCAGCGCAGCCAATACCTGACGCGGAGAAATCTCGCCGAAATGCAGGTGCGGCGACAGCATCGAGGTGCCCGTGAGGTCCGGCCGATCGCGCTCCTGCGCGTAGCGCGTTGCCTGCGCCGCGAACGCGCGCACGCGCATCAACCCGCCCTGCTCGCCCGGCGTCCAGGTCGCGCGTAGCCCGCCGTCCCAGGCGACTGCCGGCGACAACGCCAGCGACTCGATGGCTTCGCTCGGCAGCGCCGCACCCGCCCAGCGCAACGCCTGCGGCGCCGGCAGCGGCAGCGCGTCCGCGATGCGTCCGAGGGCATTGCGCCAGAACGGCGTGAACACGCGGTAGGGCTGCCCGGTCTGGGTCGAAACCTGCCACGGCTCGACAAACAGCGCGGCATTGTGACTCTCGACCGCGATCCGATCGGTCGCCAGCCTTTGCTCGATCGCCTGATCGCGCGCGATCGCCGCGGGCTCGTACAGGCGATTCCAATGCACCGCCACGGCACCGGTCTCGCCGATCAAGCGCGTGATCGCATCCAGCGCCGGCCCGCGCCGCACCAGCAGGCGCCCACCGCGCTCCCGCAACTCGGCATCGAGCGCAACCAGGCTCTGCTGCAGCCACCAGTCGCTGGCTGCCCCCGCACGCCAGGCTCCGTCTTCCTCCGGACTGTGCACATACAACGCGACCAGCGGCAGCCCGCTCTGCGCCGCTGCATCGAGCGCAGGATGGTCGATCAGGCGCAGATCACGACGGAACCAGACGATGGCGGTAGACATCGATCACTCCGATCGCGGAAGCAGGTGGTGCGGGTGGCCATTTCAGCGCAATTGATGCGAAAACCTTGCCGAGGCAGCGTCGACCGAGAGTCTCTGAATGGTGCAGTGACCTTCGTCGGAATCTGCCCGGCGAACTGTACCGCGAGCGATTGGTCGAAGTACCATGGGAGGCGGAGCGCATTCCGCCCTCTGTCCATCGTCAGACCAGGGATTGCCCGAAGTTCTGCCGGCAACGACGACGACAACCGAAGCAAATTCAACTCACTGGAAATCGCATGATCAGGAATATTCCACGCTTCATTGTCTTGATTTCGGCATTGAACCTGATCACCGGCGCTTGCGAAGTGCGCGCTGCAGAGAAGACCACCAAGAACGTTCCCGTGACCGGCATGACGCCGGAACAGCTCTCTGAGCGATGGTGGCAATGGGCGTTATCGGCTCCCGACGACCAACACCCGCTGAAGGATGTACAAGGGGTGCATTGCGCGGTGGGTCAGAAGGGAGGCGTATGGTTTCTTGCCGGCGGATTTGGTTCGTCGCGGATCGCGCGCACATGTACCGTTCCTCATGGGAAAAGCATCTTCTTCCCCATCATCAATTTCGCCCACTATCGTCCACGTGGAACTGACGCGCTGACCTGCGAGCGCGCAAAAGAACTCTCTGCGCTAAAAAACGACTCCGCAATCGACTTGTTCGCGGTGCTCGACGATACCCCCATCGACAATCTACGCGGACGCAGGATCCGGTCGTCGAGCTGCTTCAACGTGTTCGAAGGCGTCCCCGGCGCATACGACGCCTACCCGTCGGCATCGGACGGTTTTTGGGTGCTGCTGAAACCTCTGGCAAAAGGCCGGCACACACTGTCGTTTGGCGGTCAGTACAGCAACGGCGGCATGTTGCAGGACATCGCCTATACCCTGATTGTCGAATGACGTCGACGAATCCTTTGTTCTTCTCGGAAAGGACGGCATCGATTGACGCTGGCTTCACCGCTTCAGTCGATAACCGCTCAGGATTATCCAGCGGGCGGTGAGGATGCAGGTGAGCAGGAAACCGAGGATGGCGGCGAGGCTGATCTCGATCTGCACGTCGGAGACGCCGTAGAAGCTCCAGCGGAAGCCGGAGATCAGATAGACGATCGGATTGAAGAAGGTGAGCTCGCGCCACGGTGAGGGCAGCATGTCGAGCGAGTAGAACGCGCCACCGAGGAAGGTGAGCGGCGTGATCACCAGCATCGGCACGGTCTGCAGCTTCTCCCAGCTGTCGGCCCAGATGCCGATCAGGAACCCGAACAGCGAGAAGCTCGCGGCGGTGAGCAGCAGGAAGCACAACATCCAGAACGGATGCGCGATCTCGTAGGGGACGAACACGCGCGCGGTGACCAGGATCAGCGCGCCGAGCAGCATCGACTTGGTGGTCGCGGCGCCGACGTAGCCGAGCAACATCTCGCCCCAGGACACCGGCGCGGACAGGATCTCGAAGATGGTGCCCGACCATTTCGGGAAGTAGATGCCGAACGAGGCATTGCCGATGCTCTCGTTCAAGATCGACAGCATCATCAGGCCGGGGATGATGAAGGCACCGTAGGCGACGCCGTCGATGGCGCCCATGCGCGCGCCGATCGCGGCACCGAACACAATGAAATACAGCGAGGTCGACAGCACCGGCGAAGCCACGCTCTGGCCGATGGTGCGGAACCAGCGCGACATTTCGAACTTGTAGATTGCGGCAATCGCGAGCCAGTTCATGCGCGCTCCCTCACCAGGCTGACGAAGATCTCCTCGAGCGTGCTTTCGCTGGTCTTCAGGTCATGGAAGCCGATGCCCTCGCCCCCGAGTCGATTCAGCAGCCGCGAGATCCCGGTGGCCTCGCCACCGGCATCGAATCGGTAGACGAGCACCAGCCCCTCTTCCTGCAATTCGAGCGAGAAGTCGGACAGCGCCACCGGCAGCGCGGCCAGCGGCTCGTTCAAATGCAGCGCCAGTTCGCGCTTGCCGAGCTTCTGCATCAACGTGGCCTTGTCCTCGACCAGGATGATTTCGCCTTTCAGGATCACGCCGACACGGTCGGCCATCTCCTCGGCCTCCTCGATGTAGTGCGTGGTCAGGATGATGGTGACGCCGCGTTCCCGCAGCCGACGTACGACATTCCACATGTCATGGCGCAGCTCGACATCGACACCGGCCGTCGGCTCGTCGAGGAACAGGATGCTCGGCTCATGCGCCAGCGCCTTCGCGATCAGCACGCGCCGCTTCATGCCACCGGACAGCGTCATGATCTTGTCGTTGCGCTTGTCCCACAGACTCAGGTCCCTGAGCACCTGTTCGACATGCGCCGGGTTGGGCTTGAAGCCGAACAGGCCACGGCTGAAATTGCAGGTGGCCCACACCGTTTCGAACGCGTCGGTATGCAGCTCTTGCGGCACCAGCCCGATGCGCGCCCGCGCCCCACGGAACTCGCGCACATTGTCGAAGCCATCGGCGACCACCGAACCCGAACTGGCGTTGACGATGCCGCAGATGATGCTGATCAGCGTCGTCTTGCCGGCCCCGTTCGGCCCGAGCAGCGCGAAGATCTCTCCGCGCCGGATTTCGAGGTCGATGCCCTTCAGCGCCGAAAACCCGTTGGCGTAGGTCTTGGTCAGGCCGCGCACGGTGACGATCGGTCCCGCGGTCGCGCGCGAGTCCGTCTGCATCACTGCCGCCATACTCGTCTCCCGCCGATGCCGTGAGCGCCGAGTGTAGCGAGGCGCCGGGAATTCCATGGCAAGCCCAGGCAGGGAGTGCCGCCACGCAAGACCGTCTTCGTCCCACGATCCCGTCGAAACCAAACTGTAGCCCCGAGCCCGCGCCGAGATCGCCGCGGGCGCGTCTTGCCGTCGGTCCATTGATGTCAGGACACTTGTGTCCTATCTTTCGGCCGATGAAGACACGCCAGTTCCTGAGGTTGCTCAAGGCGCATGGCGCGACGATTGACCAAGGGCGCGGCAAGGGTGGGCATGTGTTGGTTACCCTGAATGATCGGCAGGCCACAGTGCCGACCCATGGCGATACCGATTTTGACCCCGATTTCCTCGACGACATCTGCAAACAACTGGGCACGCGACTGAAGGAGTTGAATCGATGAGCCTTGCTTACCCGGTTACGCTGAAGCGCTACGCCAGCGGGCAAGTGGGCGTGCGTTTTGTCGATGTTCCCGAGGCGATCACGGCAGGCGTGTCCAGAGCGGAAGCCCTGGCCTTGGCCGAAGACGCCTTGCTGGTGGCGCTTTCCGGATACGTCGATGCCGGGCGCCCATTGCCGCGAGCGTCCAAACCGACTCGCGGTCAGCCTCTGATCACATTGCCTGCGCGGGTGGCCTTCAAGTTCGCGATTCATCTCGCCATGCGCCAGGCCGGCATGACCCAGACGCTGCTGGCTGCACGACTCGGTGTCGATGCCCGTCAAGTGCGTCGCATCCTCGACATCGACCACGAATCCACGCTCGACCAGCTCGAGTGCGCACTTGCCGCACTCGGCCTGCGCGCATCGCTGGTCGTGACGAAAATTGCGGCGTAGCGGCCCGCCACTGCGCTGCCTTCACACCGCCATCCCGGCCGCATGGCCAGACGCCCACGCCCACTGGAAATTGTAGCCGCCGAGCCAGCCGGTGACGTCGACGACTTCGCCGATGAAGTAGAGGCCGGGCACGCGCTTGGATTGCATCGTGGTCGAAGACAGTTCGTCGGTGTCGACGCCGCCGAGGGTGACTTCGGCGGTGCGATAGCCTTCGGTGCCGCTGGCGACCAGCGGCCAGTCCTGCAGTTGCGCGGCAATGGTGCGCAAGGCCGGATCGTTGAACTGCTTGATCGGGCGTGACTCGAACCAGACTTCGCACAAGCGCTCGGCGAAGCGCTTGGGCAGCAGTTCGGCGAGCACGGTGCGCAACTCGGCCGCCGGGCGTTGCGCCTGCAGCCGCTTCAGTGCATCGAACGCGTTCGTCTGCGGCAGCAAATCGAGTCGCAGGTCGTCGCCCGGCTGCCAGTACGAGGAAATCTGCAGGATCGCCGGACCACTGACGCCGCGATGAGTGATCAGCATGAAGTTGTCGAAGCGTTGGCCGTTGCATTGCGCCGACACCGGCAAGGCGACGCCGCTCAAGCCTTCGAATCGCTCCTGGTGCTTGCCGGAGAGTGTCAGCGGCACCAGGCCAGCACGCGTCGGCAATACCGAGTGCCCGAACTGGCGCGCCAGCTCGAAGCCGAATCCGCTCGCGCCCATGCTCGGAATCGACAGGCCGCCGGTCGCGACCACCACTGCCGGCGCGCGCACGCGGCCGAGTGCGGTGTCGACCATGAAGCCGTCCTCGACCTGCTGCACGCCCTCGACCGTGCAACTCGTGTCGATTTGCACCTCGGCCGCGGCACATTCGTCCAGCAGCATGCGCACGATCAACTTCGCCGACTCGTCGCAGAAAAGCTGGCCGAGTTCCTTCTCGTGATACGCAATGCCGTGGCGATCGACCAGGTCGATGAACTGCTGCGGCCGGAAGCGCGCCAGTGCCGACTTGCAGAAGTGCGGATTCGCAGAAATGAAATTCGCCGCGCTGGTGCCGGTATTGGTGAAATTGCAGCGGCCACCGCCGGACATCAGGATCTTCTTGCCGACCCGATTCGCGTGCTCGATCACGCGCACGCGCCGACCGCGCTGGCCGGCGGTCAGCGCACACATCAACCCGGCAGCACCGCCGCCAATCACGATGACATCAGCATCTTCAGCCGATTGGCTCATTCAATCCTGACTCCGTTCGTCCTGAGCTTGCCGACATGATCCGTTCGCCCTGAGCTTGCCCACATGATCCGTTCGCCCTGAGCCTGTCGAAGAGCGTTGCGAAACCCTCGCACATTCCGTCCATGGTTCGACAGGCTCACCACGAACGGAATCACGACCGTTCGCCCTGAGCCTGTCGAAGGGCGTTGCGAAACCCTCGCACATTCCGTCCATGGTTCGACAGGCTCACCACGAACGGAATCACGACCGTTCGCCCTGAGCCTGTCGAAGGGCGTTGCGAAACCCTCGCACATTCCGTCCATGGTTCGACAGGCTCACCACGAACGGAATCACGACCGTTCGCCCTGAGCCTGTCGAAGGGCGTTGCGAAACCCTCGCACATTCCGTCCATGGTTCGACAGGCTCACCACGAACGGAATCACGACCGTTCGCCCTGAGCCTGTCGAAGGGCGTTGCGAAACCCTCGCACATTCCGTCCATGGTTCGACAGGCTCACCACGAACGGAATCACGACCGTTCGCCCTGAGCCTGTCGAAGGGCGTTGCGAAACCCTCGCACATTCCGTCCATGGTTCGACAGGCTCACCACGAACGGAATCACGACCGTTCGCCCTGAGCCTGTCGAAGGGCGTTGCGAAACCCTCGCACATTCCGTCCATGGTTCGACAGGCTCACCACGAACGGAATCACGACCGTTCGCCCTGAGCCTGTCGAAGGGCGTTGCGAAACCCTCGCACATTCCGTCCATGGTTCGACAGGCTCACCACGAACGGAATCACGACCGTTCGCCCTGAGCCTGTCGAAGGGCGTTGCGAAACCCTCGCACATTCCGTCCATGGCTCGACAGGCTCACCACGAACGGAATCACGACCGTTCGCCCTGAGCCCATCGCAGTTCGCGCAGGATCCCCCGGTCTCGACTAGCATGCGCGCCGAACCTGAAACGAATCGACCCATGCTGCGACTCACCGAAATCAAGCTGCCGCTCGGCCACCCCGGGGAGGCGCTGCGCGCGGCCATCGTGCAGCGCCTGGGCATCGACACCGAGGACCTGCTCGAGTTCACGGTCTACAAGCGCAGCTACGACGCGCGCCAGCGCCGCGCCATCCTGTTGATCTACACCGTCGACGTGAAGCTCGGCGACGCTGCAGCGGCGAGTGTTGCCAAACGCAGCATCGCCCACGTCGGACCGACGCCGGACATGCGCTACCGCTTCGTCACGCAAGCGCCGAGTGGCCTGCGCGAACGACCACTGATCATCGGTTTCGGCCCGTGTGGATTGTTCGCGGCCTTGATCCTGGCGCAGATGGGTTTCCGCCCGATCGTGCTCGAACGAGGCAAGGCGGTTCGTGAGCGCACCCGCGACACCTGGGGGCTGTGGCGCGGCAAGGTGTTGAACCCGGAGTCGAACGTGCAGTTCGGCGAGGGCGGCGCCGGTACCTTTTCGGACGGCAAGCTGTACAGCCAGATCAAGGACCCGCACCACTACGGCCGCAAGGTGCTGCAGGAATTCGTCGCTGCCGGCGCGCCCGAGGAAATCCTCTGCGTCAGCAAGCCGCATATCGGCACCTTCCGCCTGGTCAGCATGATCGAGAAGATGCGTGGCGATATCGAAGCGCTCGGCGGCGAAATCCGCTTCGAAGCGCGCGTCGAACGCTTGCTGATGGACGATCGCCAGGTGCGCGGCGTGCGTTTCGCCAGCGGCGAGGAACTGCGCAGCAACCACGTCGTGCTCGCGGTCGGGCACAGCGCGCGCGACACCTTCCAGACGTTGTACGCGCAGGGCGTGCACATCGAGGCCAAGCCGTTCTCGATCGGTTTCCGCATCGAACATCCGCAGTCGATGGTCGATCAGGCGCGCTTCGGTGATTTCGCCGGCGACCCGATCCTCGGCGCGGCCGACTACAAACTCGTGCACCACGCCCGCAATGGCCGCTCGGTGTACAGCTTCTGCATGTGCCCGGGTGGCACCGTGGTCGCCGCGACGTCGGAAGCGGGCCAGGTGGTCACCAATGGCATGAGCCAGTATTCGCGCAACGAACGCAATGCGAACGCCGGGCTCGTGGTCGGCATCAGCCCCGAAGATTATCCCGGCGGCGCGCTCGCCGGCATCGACTTCCAGCGCCATTGGGAACGGCGCGCGTTTGAACTTGGCGGTGGCGACTATCTCGCGCCGGCACAACGCGTCGGCGACTTCCTGGCCGGCCGCGCATCGACCGAGTTCGGCAGCGTGTTGCCCTCCTACCAACCCGGCGTGCACCTGTGCGACCTGAGCACCGCCCTGCCCGACTACGCGATCACCGCGATGCGCGAAGCAATCCCGGCGCTGGATCGACAGCTCAAGGGCTTCGCGCTGCCCGACGCGATCCTGACCGCGGTGGAGACACGCACCTCTTCACCGATCCGCATCAACCGCGGCGCCGACTACCAGAGCATCAACACCCGCGGCCTGTATCCCGCCGGCGAAGGCGCGAGTTACGCCGGCGGCATCTACTCCGCGGCGATCGACGGCATCGAAGTGGCGCAGGCAGTGGCGCTGGCGATGACCGCGACGTCGCGCTGAGTCCGCCCTGTCGTCAGTCATGCCTCTCTCTCCTTGACGACTTAGGGGAATGCGCTAGGCTTGCCTAAACTTCTTAGGCGAGACCATGAACCCTGCCCCGATCATTCCCGGAACCCTGGACCTGCTGGTGCTCAAGGCCGTGTCGCTCGGTCGCGAGCATGGTTATGGCGTGTTGCTGCGCATCCAGCGCGCGTCGCACGATGCGTTGCTGGTTGAACAAGGTGCGCTCTACCCGGCCCTGGCGCGGCTCGAGCAGCAGGGCTTGATCGAGTCGGAATGGGGCGTGTCGGAGAACAATCGCCGCGCCAAGTTCTACGTGCTGACGCGCGACGGCAAGGCGCGCCTGAAGAGTGACACCGCCGACTGGAAACGATTCTCGGCAGCACTCGAGCAGGTGCTGGCGACGCCGAACCTGGAGGCACTGGCATGAGCCTGAGAGACCTGTGGCAACGATTGCGCCATCGCCGCCAGTTCGAGCGCGACCTCGACAGCGAACTGCAATTCCATTTCGAGTCGCGACGTGACGACTTGATCCGTCGCGGCACTGCCGCCGACGAAGCCGCGCGCATCGCGCGCATCGAACTAGGCATGGTCGAGCTGCACAAGGACTCGGTACGCCATGCACTCGGCCTCGGTGCCTTCGACGACTGGTCCGGCGAACTGCGCCGTGCCTTGCGCAGCCTGGCGCGCAGCCCCTTGTTCACGCTGTCGGCCACACTGATCCTCGGCGCCGCGATTGCCATCAACCTGGTGTTGTTCTCGGTCTACGGCAGCTACCTGCTGCGCACGCCCGAGATCGTGCAACGCGGCGAAGTGATCGACCTGGTGCGGTTGTACGGTGCAGACGGCTCGCGCCGGGTACGACCCACTGCCGACGAGTTGCGCAGCATCAGCCCGGCCATCGAATCGGACAGCAGCGGGCTGCTGATCAGCAACATGGTGCGGATGATGCTCGGCGGCAGTTCGCCGCGCACCGCCTATGGCCTGGCGGTCAACGGCGACTACCTGCCGCTGCTGCGGTCGCGACCGCGGATCGGGCGCATTCTCGATGCCCGCGACGACGTCTCTGGCGCCGCGCCGACGCTGTTGCTGAGCGACGCGGGTTGGCGCGTGCTCACCCATTCGGACCCGAATGTCGTTGGCAAGTCGCTGATGTTCAGCGGCGTCGCGTTCACCATCGTCGGCGTGATGCCGCCGGATTTTCTCGATCTGCAGCCGCTGCCGCCTCAGTTCTGGATCACGACCGAGGGTTATGCCACCTGGCGCGGCCACTATTCGGGCAGCGACTACAGCGACGGCTATGACCTCAGCGTGCTGCTCACGAGCGGGGCCAGCCCCGAGAGTCTGCGCCAGCGCCTGTTGCCCGCATTGCAGGCGCTCGCCTCGCGCCAAGGCAAGGACGAGGACATCGCCAGCGTGCAGTTGCTGAAGCGCACTTCCCTGCTCGCCGCCGGCGATGCGCAAGACCTGAACATGGCCGCGGTGCCGATCTTCGCGCTGGTCTTGCTGGTGCTGGTCGTCGCCTGCGCCAATCTCGCCAACCTGATGCTGGCCCGCGCCACCGCACGGCGACAGGAACTGGCGATTCGCGCCAGCATGGGTGCCTCGCGCTGGCGCATGGTCCGCCAGTTGATGACCGAATGCAGCCTGCTCGCGACCGCTGCCGCGGCACTCGGGCTCGTGCTTTGCGCGCTGACCGTCGAACCGCTTCATCGCTACGCGCTGTCGATGATGATCGGGCTCGGCATGGAACCAATCGCGATCCACATCGACTGGCGCGTGTTCCTCGCCGCCACCGTCCTCGCCGGCATCACCACGATGAGTTTCGGCCTGTTGCCGGCGTTGGCCAGCACCGGGCGCAACCTGTCCGCTGGTGCGCGTCGCGACTCGGTGATCGGATCGATCACGCCGTCGCGACTGCGCGCGGCACTGATGGTGTCGCAGATCGCCGCCAGCCTGGTCCTGCTGGTGGTGGCCGCGCTGATCGTGGCGACTGCGCACCGCGCCCAGCACATTGACATCGGATTTGACGAACAACGCCTGTTCGACCTGCGCCATCCCGCCCCCGATGCGGCCCTGCGACGCCGCATCGAGCAGGTGCCTGGCGTCGTCGGCAGCACCGCGGTGATGCGTGTGCCGCTGTACGGCTGGCCCTCGCCGGCACCGGCGCAGGTCGGCGAACGCAGCCGTTCGGTCGGCCTCAATCGCGTCGACGAACGCTTCTTCTCGACACTCGGCATCCCGCTGGAACTGGGTCGGGATTTTCGTGCCGATGAAGCCACGAACCGCGCTGCCGTCGCGATCGTCAGCGCCGCCACCGCGCGTGACCTGTGGCCCGGGCAGTCGCCGATCGGCCAACGCATCCAGTTCCCGCCGGACCCGCTGGATGTGCTCGGACTCGGCAACGCCGGAATCGTGGGTGAAGTCGAAGTGGTGGGTGTCGCGGCCGATGTCGCCAGCGGCCTGCTGTTCACGGGCATGGACGAGAGCGCGGTCTATCTGCCCGCGCCGCTCGCGCCGGGCCAGTTGAACGAACTGGTGGTTGCAGTCGATCCGCGGCAAGCGGCAGCGGCGAAGCGCGAATTGATCCGCATCTGCAATCAGATCGACGCAGCGAGGCCCTGTGAACCCTGGGCGCTGACCGACGTGGTGGCGATGCAGCGGCTGCCGTTCGAGATCGCGCGCAGCGTTGCCAGCGTGCTCGGCCTCGTTGCCCTGCTCATCTCGGCGGTCGGCCTCTACGGAGTGGTCCGATTCACCGTCGTCAGCCGCACGCGCGAGATCGGCGTGCGCATCGCGCTCGGCGCCACGGCCAACGGCGTGGTGAGACTGGTGCTCAGCGGTGCGCTGCGGCAGGTGGTGCTCGGGGTGGTCATCGGACTGCCGGTCTGTTTGCTGGTGTCCTGGCTGGCCTCGGGAACGCTCGGTTGGTCGGTGGCGTTCACCCCGGTGGCCTATGTGGGCGTGCCATTGTTGCTGATGGCCACCGCAGTGCTTTCCACTGTGCTGCCCGCGCGCCACGCCACCCGCGTCACCCCGACCGAAGCGCTGCGCCAGGAGTGAGCGCGCCCGCAATTCGCCCGAAGCGGGCCGAGTCCGGGCCGCGCAAGGGCTCATTGCGCAACACGCGGCAACACCCGCGCGGCATACTTCCGCCACGCCGCGGGAACGGGTCTCGCGCGCGAACTTGCGGGAACAACACATGCGTATGGCGCGATGGTCGGGATGGACACTGGCACTGCTGTTCGGACTGGCTGCTTGCGGAGGTCGCGACAGCGGCGCGCCACCGCAGGTACAGCAGAGCGAGGCCACGGCGGCAGCTGCGGCACGCAAGGATTTCGCATTGGACACGCCAATCGGCGAGTCCTACGACGGTCGCGCCTCGATCGTGCTGCCGTTCTCGCAGCCATTGGTGTCGCAGCAGGCCTTCGATGAGCTGATCGCGATCACGCTCAAGGACGGCGCCAAGCCGGACGGCAGCTGGATGCTCGAGGACGGCCAGAAGCTGCGCTTCCCGTATCTCGAGGCCGACAAGACCTATGTCGTGACGATCAGGGGCGGCCTGATGGCGACCGACGGCCGCTCGCTCGGCAAGGACCAGACCCACGAGGTCTATGCCGGCGAACAGGAGCCGGTGATCGGCTTTGCCAGCCATGGCCACATCCTGCCCCAGCACGAATCGCGCGGGCTGCCGATCGTCTCGGTCAACGTCGCCGAGGCCGATGTCGAGTTCTTCCGCATCCGCGAACAGCAGGTGCGTCCGTTCATCGACGAGTTCCAGAAGAACGGCACGCGCTGGAACTGGTCGGTCGACCAGCTGACCAAGTACGGCGAGTCGGTCTATGCGAACCGCTTCGCGCTGGAACTGAAACGCAACGAGCGCAGCGTCAGCTACCTGCCGATCCGCGACATCGACGAAATGAAGGCCCCCGGCCTGTACTACGCCGTGCTGAAGAAGGCCGGCAGCTATCGCGGCGAATACGACACCGCGATGTTCTTCGTCAGCGACATCGGCCTGCACGTGCGCGCCTACGCCGACAAGCTGCTGGTGCACACGACCTCGCTCGAGACCGGTGAAGCCAAACCGAACGTCGCAATAGAGATCCGCGACCGCAAGGGCCAGACCCTCGTGTCCGCGGCCAGCGACGACCACGGCCTGGCCATGATCGCCTACACGCTCAGCGCCGCCGATACCCTGGTCGCGAACTGGGGCAACGACCATGCCCTGCTCAGCTTCAACACCCCGGCACTGGACCTGTCCGAGTTCGCGATCGCCGGCCGCTCGCAGTTGCCGCTCGACGTGTTCCCGTGGTCGGGCCGCGATCTCTATCGGCCCGGCGAAATGATCGGCGTGAATGCGATCCTGCGCGACTTCGACGGTCGCATGGTCGCGAAGCAGCCGCTGTTCGTGTCGCTGCGCCAGCCCGATGGCCGTGAACTCGCCCGCACCCAACTTGATCCTGGCGCACTGAACTACGTGCGTTACGAACGCGTGCTCGATGGCGACGTGCCGACCGGCAAATGGAGCGTCGACTTCAGTACTGACCCGGGCATGCTCAATCCGGTCAGCTATCCGGTGCGCGTCGAGGAGTTCCTTCCCGAACGCATGAAGCTGGTGCTCGATGCGCAGCCGACGCTGACGGCCGGCGAAGCGCTGCAACTCAAGGTCGATGGCGACTGGCTGTACGGCGCACCGGCCGCGGGCAACCGCTTCACCGCACGCGTGTCGGTGCAGGCCGACGTGCATCCGGTCGCGGCACTCAAGGATTTCCATTTCGGCGACCCGCTCGCCGAGCTGCCGAAGGAACCGCGCGAGGCACTCGACGACGTGCTCGACGAAGAGGGTCTGCTCGAAGCCGAGATCGCGATCGACGAGGCCAAGGCGCCGACCGGGCCGCTGCAGGTGATCGTGGTCGGTTCCCTGTTCGAGAGTGGCGGCCGTGCCGTCACTCGTCCGCTCAAGCGCACCATATGGCCGGCGAGCGAACTGGTCGGTGCGCGGCCGCTGTTCGACCTGGCCGACGGTGCCGATCCCGGCGACAACGCCGGTTTCGAGATCGTGCGCAGCAATCCCAACGGCGACCTGCTCGCCGGCGCCGGGCTCAAGCTCAAGCTGCTGCGCGAGATCCGCAACTACAACTGGCGCTGGGTCTCGGGCAGCGGTTGGCAGAGCGATTATCTGTCGCGCTTCGAAACCGTCGAGGAACGCAGTATCGATGTGGCTGCGGGAAGCCGCTTGCGTTACGACGCCCGCGTCGATTGGGGCGGCTACCGCCTCGAAATCTTCGATCCCGCCACCCAGCTGACCACGCGCCTGCCCTTCACTGCGGGCTGGAACTGGTACAACGAAGGCCAGGACCGCGGCAGTCGCCCGGACAAGGTCAAGCTCGCGCTCGACAAGGCCGCCTATGCGCCCGGCGACACCGCGAAGATCGCGATCAAGCCGCCGCATGCCGGCAGCGCGCTGATCCTGGTCGAGAGCGACCAGTTGCTGTGGCAGCAACGCATCGACGTGCGCGGCGAGACCACGCTCGACATTCCTGTCGCGAAAGAATGGGACCGCCACGACCTGTACATCACCGCGCTGGTGTTCCGCCCCGGTTCCTCAGCCGAGAAGATCACGCCCAATCGCGCCGTCGGCGTGATCCACCTGCCGCTTGATCGCAAGAGCCGCAAGGTCGAGGTCAGCGTGTCTGCGCCGGACAAGGCGCGCCCGGACCAATCGATCGAGGTCAAGCTGGCCGCGCCGGCACTCGCCGGCAAGACCGCGCAGGTCACGATGTCGGCGACCGACGTCGGCATCCTCAACCTCACCCAGTTCCCGCTGCCGGACCCGATCGCGTGGTTCTTCTCGCCGCGTCGCCACGGCATCAATGCCTACGACCTGTTCGGCCGCATCATCGAATCGCTCGACGGCCTGCAAGCGCGCCTGCGCTACGGTGGCGACGCCGCGCTGCTCGGCCTGCCGCAGGCCAAGCGCCCGAACGTGAAGGTGCAGACCATCGACCTGTTCAATGCCCCGGTCGCGCTCGATGCGCAGGGTAATGCCGCGATCGCGCTCAAGCTGCCGGACTTCAACGGCACCCTGCGCCTGGCCGCGGTCGCGTTCGGCGAGAGCCAGTACGGCGCCGGCGAGCGCGAGATCATCGTGCAGGCACCACTCGTGGTCGAAGCCAGCGCACCGCGTGCGATGGCCAGCGGCGACAGCGCCGAACTGGCGCTCGATCTCGACAACCTCAGCGGCGCCGAAGGCAGCTACGAAGTGCTGGTCGATGGCGGCGACTACATCCAGGTCGGCAACGGCAAGCGCAACGTCAAGCTCGCCGACGGCGACCGCACCACGCTGAACTTCCCGCTCAGCGCGCGCGAGAAATTCGGCGTCGCCAAGGTCAGGATCGAAGTGCGCGGCAAGGACATCCGCGTCGACCGCAGCATCGAATTTGCGGTGCGCCCGGCCTATCCGGTCGAACGCCGCGCGCGCGTCGAGGTGCTCGGCGCGAATCCGACGATCACGCCTGCTCCATCGCTGCGCAGCGGCCTGGTCAGCGAGTCGACGGTGTCGCGGGTGACGCTCGGCACGCTGCCGCCACTGCCGTTCGGCTCGGTGGTCGCCGACCTGATCGGGTACCCCTACGGCTGCGTCGAGCAGACCACCAGCAAGGCGTTCCCGCTCGTCTATCTCGATGAAGCCACCGCGAAGCAGTTTGCGGTCAGCCCGCTGACGCAGAAGGAACGCGCCGAACGCATGACCGTCGCGTTCTCGCGCCTGGCCTCGATGCAGGTCGAGAACGGCCACTTCAACATGTGGCCGGAAGGCGACTACATCGTCTCGACGATCACGCCCTATGTCGCGGAGATGCTGGTCGCCGCCAAGGACGCCGGCTTCGAACCGCCGGCCACCCTGCTCGACCGCACCCTGAAGCGCCTCGAGGACGACCTGCTCGCCGGCGGCAATCCGCATTACGACTACGAGTACTCCGAGCATCTGCGCCTAGCCGAGATGATGCATGCCGGCTACGTGCTCGCGCGCCAGAAGCGTGCGCCACTCGGTACCCTGCGCGCGCTGTACGACAACGAGCGCAGCAAGCTGATCGCGCCGCTGCCGCTGGTGCACCTCGGCGTCGCGCTGGTCCTGCAGGGCGACAAGGATCGCGGCGAGAAGGCGATCGAGGAAGCGTTCACGCGCGAGTTCAAGCGCCCGGCCTGGATCGGCGACTACGGCACCGACCTGCGCGATCTGGCGCTGATGGTCGCGCTCACCCACGAAGCCGGGCTGGCGCAGCCTGCCTACGACGCCAAGGTGTTCGCGATGGCGCGCGAGATCACCGGACGCAATGTCTGGGACGGCCGCTTCTACTTCAGCACCCAGGAACAGATCGCGCTGTTCCGCCTCGGCCGTGCACTGCTGAACGATCCCGACCGCAAGATCGAGGGAGATGTCTTCGCCGGTGAACTCAACGAACCGTTCGCGCCGACCGCCCAGATCGCGCGCAGCTTCACCGCACCCGATCTGGCCGCCGGCGTGAAGCTCGACGTGCGTGGCGATGGTCCGATCTACCTGACCGAGGACGTGGTCGGCTACCCGAGCAGCGCGCCCAAGCAGAGCAGCAATGGCGTCGCCGTGCGTCGCGACTACTACCGTCTGGATGGCACGAAGTACGACGGCAAGCCGCTGACCGAGGGTGATTCGCTGGTCGCGATGGTCACGGTCGAATCGGACGAGATGATGAAGGACGCGTTGATCGTCGACCTGCTGCCCGGGGGGCTGGAGATCGAGAACTTCAATCTCGGCGACCAGAGCCAGTGGTCCAGTGTGACCATTGACGGCGTGACCTTGTCGGAGCGCGGATCGGAAGCCGAGATCGCGTTCGAGGAATACCGCGAGGACCGCTACGTCGCCGCGATCAAGCTCTACGACGGCTCCAAGGCACGCCTGTTCTATGCCGTGCGCGCGGTGTCGCCGGGCACGTACAAGGTGCCGTCATCCCTCGTCGAGGACATGTATCGCCCGACCCTGCGCGGTATCGGCGAGGCGGTGCCGGCGACGATCAGGGTGGTGTCGCCGGAATGATTCGCCCATGTAGGAGGGCCACTTGTGGCCCGATGCTCTGGCTCTCTTCGCATGCCAGAGCGAGAGCATCGGGCCACAAGTGGCCCTCCTACAGGAAGCTCCGCAACACGCTCGTCGCGCTCGCGCTGATCGTGCTGCTCGATCGCCTGTTCCCGCCGCCGATTCCGGACATCGCCGACGACAGCGCGACCCTCGTGCTGGCGCGTGACGGCACGCCCTTGCGCGCGTTCGCGAATGCGCAGGGCGTGTGGCGATATCCAGTCACGATCGAGCAGGTCTCGCCGCGTTACCTCGAGGCCCTGCTCGGCTACGAGGACCGCTGGTTCTGGCATCACCCCGGGGTCAATCCGTTCGCGTTCGCTCGCGCGGTCGCGCAGGCCGCCTGGCATGGGCGCATCGTCTCCGGCGGTTCGACCCTGACCATGCAGGTCGCGCGCCTGATCGAGCCGATCCCGCACTCAGGCTTCGGCAAGGTAAGGCAGATGATCCGCGCCGTGCAGCTCGAGATCCGCCTCAGCAAGCGCGACATCCTGACGCTGTATCTGAACCTGGCGCCATTCGGCGGCAGCATCGAGGGCGTGCAGGCGGCGTCGTTCGCGTATCTCGGCAAGCCTTCCGCACAACTCTCGCATTCGGAAGCGGCCCTGCTCGCGGTGCTACCGCAGTCGCCGAGCCGCAACCGTCCCGACCGTCATCCCGAGCGTGCACGCATCGCGCGCGACAAGGTGCTGGCGCGGCTGGCCGAGTTCGGCGATTGGCCGGCGGCAGTGATCGATGAGGCGCGTGATGAGAACGTGGTCGCGCGCCGCCTGCGCGCGCCGATGCTGGCCGCGCTGTTCGCCGAACGCATGCGCCGCGAACATCCGCAGCAGCGGGTGATCGCCAGCACCATCGATGCGCAGGCGCAGCGCGCGCTCGAGGAGCGCATCGGTAGCTGGATCTCGCGCCTACCCGACAAGACCTCGGCCGCGGCGATCGTGATCGACAATGTCGAGCGCGAGGTGCTCGCCTACGTCGGTTCGGCCACCTTCGCTGATGAAGCCCGCCACGGCCATGTCGACATGGTCGCGGCGCGGCGCTCGCCGGGTTCGACGCTAAAGCCGTTCCTGTACGCGCTCGCGCTCGACGAGGGTCTGATCCATTCCGAGAGCCTGCTGGTCGACGCGCCGCAGGATTTCGCCGGTTATCGTCCCGCCAATTTCGGCGACGATTTCAACGGCCCGGTGTCGGTCGCGGAGGCGCTTCGCCTTTCTTTGAACGTGCCGGCAGTCGACGTGCTGGAACGCGTCACGCCGAACGCATTCGCTGCGCGTCTGCGCCATGTCGGCGTGAAGCTCGATCTGCCGCTCGGCGCCAAACCGAACCTGACCATGGCACTCGGCGGCACGGCGACCTCGCTGGATGAACTGGTCGGCGCGTATGCGGCGTTCGGCAATGGCGGACTCGCCGGCCCGGTGCGCTTCCAGCGCGAGAGCACACGTGAGGATCGTCGTATCGTCAGCGCAGGTGCCGCCTGGGTCGTGCGCCGCATGCTCGAAGACCATGGTCGTCCCGGTGATCCCGCGGGGCTGATCGACACCGGTCGGCGCACGCGCATCGCCTGGAAGACCGGCACCAGTTACGGCTTCCGCGATGCCTGGGCGATCGGCGTGACGCCGCATTACACGGTCGGGGTCTGGGTCGGTCGGCCCGACGGCACACCGATTCCCGGCCAGTACGGTGCGGCAACGGCGCTGCCCTTGTTGCTTGCGGTTACCGACCGCCTGCCGCGGGTGCATGGCGCCGCGAGTTTCGACACGCAGCCGAAGTCGGTGTCGAAGACGGAGATCTGCTGGCCGCTCGGCGAGGCTTTCGATGCTGCCGAACCGACGCTGTGCCATCGCAAGCGCGAAGCCTGGATCCTCGATGGCCGCATCCCGCCGACGCTGCCGGCGCGTGGCAGCGCGGCCAGTGAGTCCTTGCGTGAAGTCGTGCAGGTGAACGCGCGCGGTGAACGCATCCTGCCCGCGTGTTCGGAATCGGCATCGACCGCGACCACGATTGCGCACTGGCCGCTGCTCGCCGAGCCTTGGCTGTCGCGACGCGAACGCAACGCCGCCAGTGCTCCCGTGTTCGCCCCCGAATGTCGCGACGCGCAACGCCAGATCGCCCGCCGCCTGCACATCGATGGTTTGATCCATGGCGCCGTATTGCGCCGCCCGCCCGGTGTCAGCGATCCCCCCGCCGCCCGCCTGCGCGCACTCGGCGCTGAAGGCGATGTGCACTGGCTGCTCAACGGCAAGCTGATTGCCGTAAGCCCTGCGGCCGAGCCGATCGAGCACCGCTTCGTCGAGAGCGGCACACAGCGCATATTGGCGCTCGCCGGCAACGGCTCGTACGACGCGATCGAAGTACGCGTCCTCGATCCGTCGCCGCGCTGAGGCAGAACGCGCCCGCCACCCTCTACGCGCGCGTGCCCGCCTGCACCAGCTGTGCCAACCGCCGCACCGCGACCGAGACGGTCGGGTAATCCATGTTCACCTGTGCGCGCATGTCGGAGAACATCGCCAGCGTGAACTTGAGCGGCGCGTCATCGCGCTGGATCCAGGTCTGCACCAGTGCCGCGCCGTCGCTGCGGCCATCACCGCGTTCCAGCACCTGCGCAGCGAGTGCGCGCTGCTGCGCGAACAGCTCGTCGCGCGACACGCCGCGCGCATGCGCATGCCAACGACCTTCCACCGGCAACTCATCGATCTTCTGCATCAGCCATTTCAAGTGCAGCGCCTCGCCAAGGCTGAAGTAGACCTTGGCGACCTGCTTCAAAGGCAATTTTCGCTCCAGCGCCACCTCGACAACATCGAGCCCGGAGGCCAACGCCGGCAGACCCGACAGCCTGTTGGCCAGCGCCTCGTCGAAGCCGGCATTGATCCAGCGCTCGCGTCCCTGCTTCGCGATTTGCCGATCGGTGTCGGCGAACACATCGGCGAGACCGTCGCGCAGTTCCTTGAATGCGGTCCCGTAGCGCGCGACCGCACCGGCGATATCGAGCCGCTCACCCGGCAGGTTGAGCAGCCAGCGCGTCAGGTTGCGGATCAGGCTCCACACTTGCAGCATCGCGTCGATCTGCGCATCGCCATGCACCTTGCCATCCAGTGCCTCGATCGCCGCCCAGATGCTGCGCGAGTCGAGCAGTTCACGGGCGATGGCATAGGCCTTGGCGATCTGCGCCGGCGTCTCGCCGGTGTCTTCCTGCATGCGCATGACGAAGGTCGCACCCATGCGGTTGACGATCGAATTCGTCACCGCAGTGGCGATGATCTCGCGCTTCAGGCGATGCCCCTGCATTTCGTTCGCGTAGCGGCTCTGCAGCGGCTTCGGGAAGTAACGCACCAGCTCCGCCGACAGGAACGGATCTTCCGGCACGTCGGATTCCAGCAGCTGGTTGAACAGCACGATCTTGGCGTAGGAGAGCAGCACCGAGAGTTCAGGGCGGGTCAATCCGAGGCCGCGCGCCTTGCGCTCGGTGAACTCGGCATCCGAGGGCAGGAACTCGAGCTGGCGATCGAGCAGCCCCTTCGACTCAAGCGTACGAATGAAGTGCTGCTTCGAGCCGAGGCGCGACACGCTCATGCGCTCCATGACGCTGATCGCCTGGTTCTGCAGGTAGTTGTCGCGCAGCACCAGCACGCCGACTTCGTCGGTCATCGCCGCCAACAACTCGTTGCGCGCCGGCATCGTCAGCGCACCGCCGGCGACGATTTCGTTGAGCAGGATTTTGATGTTGACCTCGTGATCCGAGGTGTCCACACCCGCCGAATTGTCGATGAAGTCGGTGTTCAGCAACACCCCGTTCAACGCCGCCTCGACGCGACCCTTCTGGGTCATGCCCAGATTGCCGCCCTCGCCTACGATCTTCGCGCGCAGGTCGCGGCCATTGACGCGGATGGCGTTGTTGGCGCGGTCGCCGCAGTCGGCGTGGGTCTCGGCCGAGGACTTCACGTAGGTGCCGATGCCGCCATTCCAGAGCAGATCGACCGGCGCTTTCAGGATCGCGGTCATCAGCTCGTTCGGCGTCATCGACTCGACGCTTTCGTCGAGACCGAGAGCAACGCGTACCTCAGGCGAAATTGCGATGGTCTTGGCCGCGCGCGGGAACACGCCGCCACCATGCGAGAGCAGCGACTTGTCGTAGTCGTCCCAGCTCGAACGCGGCACCGTGAACAGGCGCGCCCGCTCCTTGAACGAGACTGCGGCATCCGGATTCGGGTCGAGGAAGATGTGGCGATGATCGAACGCGGCGAGCAGCCGAATGTGCTCGGACAGCAGCATGCCGTTGCCGAACACGTCGCCGGACATGTCGCCGACGCCGACGCAAGTGAAGTCCTGCGACTGCGAATCGGCACCGAGCGCACGGAAGTGACGCTTGACCGACTCCCATCCGCCCTTGGCGGTGATGCCCATGCCCTTGTGGTCGTAGCCGACCGAGCCGCCCGATGCGAACGCATCGCCGAGCCAGAAGTCGTGCTCGAGCGAAATCGAGTTGGCGATGTCGGAGAACGTCGCGGTGCCCTTGTCGGCCGCGACCACCAGATAAGGATCGTCGCCATCATGGCGCACCACCAGCTGCGGATGGGCCAGTTTGCCTTCGACGAAGTTGTCGGTGATGTCGAGCAATGCATTGATGAAGATGCGGTAGCAGGCGATGCCTTCGGCGAGCTGGGCGTCGCGGTCGCCGCCGATCGGCGGCTTCTTGACGAAAAAACCGCCCTTGGCGCCGACCGGCACAATCACCGTGTTCTTGACCATCTGCGCCTTGACCAGACCCAGCACCTCGGTACGGAAGTCTTCGCGCCGGTCCGACCAGCGCAGCCCGCCACGGGCCACCGGTCCGAAGCGCAAATGCACCCCCTCGACACGCGCCGAGTACACGAAGATCTCGCGATACGGGCGCGGCTTGGGCAGATCCGGCAGCTTGGCCGGATCGAACTTGAAGCACAGGTAGTCGCGCGCCTTGTCGTGCTTGAGCTGGTAGTAGTTGGTGCGCAACGTGGCCTGGATCACGCTGATGAAGCTGCGCAGGATGCGGTCGTCGTCGAGGCTGGCGACGCTGTCGAGCATCAGCTTCAGCGCTTTCGAAGCGGCATCCATCTGCACCGTGCGATCGGTGCGTGCCGGATCGAAGCGCGCTTCGAACAGTTCGGCGAGTTGCCGAGCGATGTGCGGGTAACGGTTCAGCGCTTCTTCCATATAGGCCTGCGAGAACGGCACGCCGGTCTGCAGCAGGTACTTGCAGTATCCGCGCAACATCGCAACCTGGCGCCAGTCCATCTGCGCCGACAGGATCAGCCGGTTGAAGCCGTCGCTCTCGACCTCGCCGCGCCAGGTGCGCTCGAACGCGGCCTGGAACGCCTCGCGCACCACGGCTGGATCGACGGCGATACCGGCTGCCTGCGACTGCACCTCGAAATCCTGGATGAAGATGCGCGCGCCACCGGTCAACGCCATTTCGTAAGGGTGCTCGGAGAGCACGCGCAGTCCCATGTTCTCCATCATCGGCAGCGCTTCCGAGAGCGCGATCGGGGCACCGAAGCGGAACAGCTTCAGGCGCAGGCGACTGTCGTCGCCGGGCGCATGGTAAAGCCCCAGACGCAAGTCGTCCGAACTCTTCAGCGACGCACAAGTGTCGACGTCGGCTGCAGCAACCTCGGTGGAACTGGCCTCGATGTATCCCCCCGGCAGGGCCTTGCCGTACTTGGCGGCGAGCTTCAGGCCGCGCTCCTCGCCATGTCGCGCCACCAGCAGGTCACGCAACTCGTCGTACCAGTTGCGCACGATCTGGGCGATGCGCGCCTCCAGCTGAGCGGCATCGACTTCAACATGGGCGCCGGCCTTCGGGCGCACGGTCAGATGCAGGCGCGCCAGCACTTCATCGCCGACGTGCGCGGTGGAGTCCACGCGTTCGCCGCAGAGCGCCTCGCGCAGCAGTACTTCGACGCCCTCGCGCACGGTTTGCGTGAAGCGGTCACGCGGCAGGAACACAAGACAGGAATAGAATCGCCCGTAGACGTCGCGGCGCAGGAACAGGCGCGTGCGTGCTCGCTCCTGCAGCGCCAGCACCGCCATCGCGGTATCGAACAGTTCACCAGTGGCGGCCTGCAGCATCTCGTCGCGCGGCAGGGTTTCAAGAATGTGGCGCAAGGCCTTGCCGCTGTGCCCGGCCGGCTTGAGCCCGGAGTCGCGCATCACCGACTCGTATTTCTTGCGCACTAGCGGGATATCCCACGGCCGAGCGGTATAAGCCGACGAGGTGAACAGGCCGAGGAAGCGCTCCTCGGAAACCGGGACTCCCTGCTCGTCGAAGCTGAGGATGCCGATGTAGTCCATGTAGCCGGGACGATGCACGTTCGAGCGCGCATTGGTCTTGGTCAGAATCACGACCTTGCCGCCCTCGCTGGCCGGTACATCGCGCGCCGACAGTGATTTCAGCGGACGCGTCTTGGCTTCGGCATCGCGCAGGATGCCGAGACCGGAACCTTCGACCGTGAGCAACATGCCCTCACCGCTGTCGCGTACCGTGCGGTACTCGCGATAACCGAGGAAGGTGAAATGGTCGTCTGCCGCCCAGCGCAGGAACTCCTGCAACTCGGCGCGCGCCTCGGCGTCCACCGGCAGTCGCCGCGAAGCCAGTTCTCCGGCGATGGTGTGCATGCGCGCGCGCATCGCCGACCAGTCGCGCACGCAGGCGCGTACGTCGTGCAAGGCCAACAGCACGGTCTCGGACACGCGCGCCATTTCCTCGGGGTCGGCGCGACGGTCGATCTCGAAATGCATGAACGACTCGATGCGCCCACGCGCGCCGGAAGCGGCCTCTTCGTGCATGCCGAGCACGTGACCACCCGCGTCACGGTCCACCTGCAGCACCGGATGCATCACCGCGTGCACGAGGTTGTCGCAGCCAGCGATTGCCATGGTCACCGAATCGACCAGGAACGGCATGTCGTCGGTGAGCACCTGGACCACGGTATGCGTCGACTCCCAGCCGTGTTCCGCGCGACTCGGGTTGTACACGCGCACCGCCTCCCGATCGCCGCTGCGCACCTGGATGAAGTCGAGCGCATCGCGTACCAGGCCGGCCCAGTCAGCGACCTCACGAGCCGCCATGTCCTCATCCGGAACTCGCCGCAGCAGCAGCGTCGCGAACGTCTCCGCCACACCCAGGCGGGCGGCGCTGAACTCCGATTTCAATCCGGCGACGATCGCGTCGACCAGCGCATTTTTCTCGGGCATGACGTTCACAACCATATGACCTGCAAGGGGCGCGAAGGATAGCGGCTGGCGCGAAACCAGAGCCAGAGAAACAAGCGTTTGAAAGCGAATGCTCACCAAGCTTGTCACTCCGGGCAACCTTTGGTCGCAAACCCCTGAAATTGTTGTCGTTTGTGACACTGACGCGGCGCGTCAGAGTTTGCCGAATTTGTGAATGACCGCACACTTTCCGGCGACCAGCGGATTAAAGTTGCGCCTAGGAATCGGGGCACGTCCATGAGCAGCGCCAACATCGTCGACATCAACGCGCGTCGCCCACTCTCCGATGCCGGGAACGCGAGCTCCGACGCGGCGAGCGCCGCGCTCAAGTTGCTGGCAAGCCTGCGCGACCTTGCCTCGTCGCAGTTGACACCGGCGGTGGTGCGCGCTTTCTCCGAGATCGACGACGTGCTGTTCGAGATGTCGGAGAAGGCACCCGACGGCAACCTCAGGCAGCAATATTTCGACGACGTGCGCGCGCTGCGACGCACTCGTGATGGCGCCGCCGAACGTTTCGACGGTGCGCTGCGAAGCGCCTTCACGCTCTATGGCAACGGTCGACAGCTGCTGAAGGCCAGCAACCCAGCCGAAGCAACCGAAGCCGAGCTCAGCCTGGTCGACGAGGGTGAACTCGAGCTCTCGCTCGCGTTGTCGCGCATTGCCGCACGATGCGACGAGAGCGCGACGCGACCGCGCCTGGAACTCACCCGACGGCTGCAGCACCTATTCCGCCGTGCCGAAGCCGACACCCTGATGCCGCTGTCCGGCGCCATGATCGCCGAGTTCGTGAAAGTGGCGGTCGCCAGCTTGCCCATCGGAATCGGATCGCGGCTGGTGCTGCTGAAGCGCATCGAACGCGGTGTTGCCGATGGCAGCACAGATGCGGTTCAGGATGGAAACAAGCTGCTGTACGAGGCCGGCGTACTGCCCGAGATCAAGCTCACCTATGCGCGACGGGCCAGTGAACCGACGCGTCCAGCGGCAGAAGCCCCGGCTGTGCCGGCGCCACAGCTCGCGGCGGCACCGCAAATCGATCTGGGCGCTCTCGCCAGCGAGATTACCCGCCTTCTGACCGCTTCACGACCGCGCCAACCCAGCAGCGATGGCCAAGCGCCTGAAGTCGATGCAACCGCCGCCGACAAGAAACTGAGCCAGTTGCGCGATCCCGGCACTCTGGACAGCAACCAGTTTGCGCAGGCCGTTCGCGGCATGCTGAGCGCAGGTCCAAATGGGCAGCCAGGCGCTTCGACGTTGGCCGAGCCCGTGGAAAATGCCATCGATCTGGTGTCACTGATGTTCGATTTCGTCGCCCGCGACGAGTCCCTGCCCAGGGAAGTCCAGCAGTCGCTCACGCCACTGCGGATGCCGCTGCTGCGCAGCGCGCTACGCGGAGCGCAGTTGTTCAATGGTTCCGAGCATCCGCTGCGAGCGCTGATGGAGAGCGCCGCCGAAATCGGTCGTTCGTGGTCGGCGGACAGTGATCGAGACGGGCGTGTGCTCGGTCAAATCAAGAGTGCGGTCGCCAACGCGGTCGCCGAGAGCGAACTCGATCCGGAGGGCGTTGAGCGCGTGCAGCAGGACCTGCGTGCATTCATCGCCGGCGAACAGAAGCGTTCGCAGCTGCTGGAAAAGCGCTCCGCCGAGGCCGCACAGGCGCAGGAACGCAGGATTGCAGCGCAACGCACCAGCCAGCAGACGATCGCCGAGGTACTCGACCAGACACCGGTTCCCCCGGTCGTCGGCACTCTGCTGAACGGCCCGCTGCGCCGGCACCTGGAGCTGGTCCATGCCCGTCGCGGCGAGGACTCGAAAGACTGGAAGTCAGCAAAGAAGTTGGTTCGCGACATCGTCTGGAGTTTCGATCCGGAAACGATCTCGGTCGAGCGCGCGCACTGGCAGGCGATGCTGCCGAACATCGTAACCGCGCTGCGCGGCGCGCTCACTGCAGTAGGCATGCACGACAACGACATCGACGGTGTCGTTGTCGAGTTCCGCAATCGCTACCGCGACCTGGTCGCAGCCACCCAACTGGCGCCCGGCGCAACGCCCGATTCATTCACCCGGATTGACCCAGAAACGATGCCGGATGCGCCTGCGCCGCAGGTGGATGCCGAGGCCGAGATGCCGCCGGCAGAGATCATCGAGCACGCTGCAAAAACCGGCATCACATACGGCGACGCACTGGACAAGGTACGCAACCTGGTGGTCGGCAACTGGGTCGAACTGCTTGATGGCAAGGGAGAAACCCAGCGCGCAAAGCTCATCTGGAACAGCGCCATTTCGCAACGCTGCCTGTTCGTGAACCGCAACGGTCAGATGATCGCAGACCGTACTTTCCAGAATCTGGCCAGCGAGTGGATGCTTGGACATCTCAAGCCGATCGAAGAGGCACCATTGTTCCAGCGCGCCCTCGAAGCCGTGAAGCTGAGGCTCGTGACGGCGCAACGCAGTCGCGCCGCATGAGGACGCCGGACCGCATCGGTTGACAGTGCGAACAAGCGTGGCGCCAGCATGAGGTCAGGGTCGTGGCGTCAGTCGATTGCCGCGGTTGACATACAACAATCTCGTGTCGGTTGGTATCCTGACGCCATCCAAGTGCGGGCCGAAGCGATGGAAGACAGGGTCGAACTTGACACGGGGCCAGTCCAGCAGCCTCGGTCCAATGTGCTCCTCGACATCGAGACACGCACTACCCGGATTCTGGTCGCTGTATTGCTGGACACGCTGTCCGCATGCGACGAAGTTCTCTTTGGTCGTGCGCAGCAAGCGAACAACGGCATGCGTCAGGCGCAGTACTTCGACGACCAGAGACAGCTCCGCGATGACCGCGACATCGCTGCCAATCGTTTCCGCACAGCCTGCCGGCACGCATTCCGCAACATGGGCCAGCCGTTGCCCGGGAACGAAGCCGCCAAGCGAGGGGGCGGCGAACTTCACTTGGTCGCAGATGAGGATCTCGAGCTGGACCTGGCACTGCTTCGCATAGGCACGTGTTGCGAGGACGTGGCATCACGCGTCCGCCATCAGGTGCGGCGTCGGCTGCAAGTGTTGCTCGGGCTCAATGAGAGCATGACCAGCCCGTTTTGCGGCGCAGCCATCGCGCACATGTGCCGCGCCGCAATCGCTCCGATCGAACTCGGCATGGAATCCCGGCTGCTCGTGCTCAAGCAACTGGAGCGAAATCTCGCAAATGCGATGGAACCGGTGCTTGAGTTCGCAAACTCGGCATTGCTGGCGCACGGCGTGCTTCCGCAACTGCGCGCAACCCCCGCCGTTTCACGAGGCCCCGCGCCGCCAGCGTCCCCGCCCGCTGCTGCGGCAACCCAAGCCGTTGCGGCCGCATCCGCGGCAGCAATTTCCGGCACCGACCTGAACGCCCTCATGGCACAGGTGGCGGAGTGGCTGTCCCAGAATGGCGCGGATGCCGCCCCCGAGGCCGCCTCCACGCCAGCGCTGGAGCCTGAACAAGCCAACGCGGTGCCCGCCGAAACGCAGGAACGGGAACTTGCTCGCGAACGCCGTCGTCTGGAAATTGCCGAACGTCGCAGTGCCGAACTGACCCGCGCGCGCGAGCTTCGCGCCGCCGCGGAACATTCCGCGGATGCCGTGCTCGGCGGCGTGATCGACCAAGCGCACGTGCCGCAGAGCATCTGCGAAGTGATGCGCGGCCCGCTGCGCCGACACCTTCAGGCGGTGCATGCACGTCGCGGCGAAAGCTCAACTGAGTGGCGCAACGCCTGCAAGCTGGTGCGGGACATCGGCTGGGCGCTCGATCCTGAGTCCGCGCGAAGCGAACAGGCGCACTGGCGTGAGATGCTGCCCGCGATCGGCGAATCGCTGCGCTCGGCGCTGCACTCCGCCCGTATCGTCGACCATGAAGCCAACCGCGTGGTGCGCGGCTTCAGCGACCACTGCGAACACCTGCTGTCGCTCACCCCACCTGCCCAGGTGGCGACCGAGATTGGGGCGATCGAAGGGGCCTCGGTCGATGCTGCACTTGCAGCGCAAGATGAGCCCGAGTCATGTACAGAAGCAACGACCGCAACGCCGGCTACAGCGCACCTCGCCGCCCCGAGTTTCACCGATGCGTTGCGTCAGGTTCGCCAACTCACGCCTGGGCGGTGGTTCGAACTGCCCGACGACCATGGCCGTTGCCAGCGTGCGAAGCTGGTGTGGACCAGCGCCACGACCGAACGCTGCCTGTTCGTCAACGGACAGGGGAAACTGGTCGCCGATCGAGCCTATGCTCGAGTGGCCCACGACCTCGCCGCCGGCTCATTTCGCGAAATCGACAGCGCGGGAAACAGGTTGACCTGAAAAGGCCCCGCAGTGCCGGCTTCCGCCGCGGCCTCGCCAATCAGCGCAGCCCGGTCTCGTTACGGGCGATCACCAAGCGCTGGATCTCGCTGGTGCCCTCGTAGATCTCGGTGATCTTGGCGTCACGGAAATAGCGCTCCAGCGGCATTTCCTTCGAGTAACCCATGCCGCCGTGGATCTGCAGCGCCTGATGGGTGATGAACATCGCCGCCTCCGACGCGGTCAGCTTGGCGACTGCCGCTTCGGTGCTGAAGCGGCCGCCATTCTTGTCCGTCTCGCCCTTGGTCCACGCCGCCCGCAGGGTCAGGATGGTGGCCGCATCGAGCCGGCACTTCATGTCGGCGATCTTCGCCTGGATCATCTGGAACGAACCGATCGGCTGCCCGAAGCTCTTGCGCTCGCGCACGTAGGCGACGGCCGCCTGATACGCGGCGCGCGCCAAACCCACCGCTTGTGAGGCGATACCGATGCGGCCAGCGTCAAGCACACCCATCGCGATCTTGAAGCCCTCGCCTTCGGTGCCCAGCACTTCATCGACTTCAGCGATGTAATCGGTGAACTCAATCTCGCAGGTCGCCGAAGCGCGAATGCCGAGCTTGGGCTCGGTCTTGCCGCGGTGGAAGCCAGGCTTCTGGGTGTCGACCATGAACGCGGTGATGCCCTTGGCGCCCTTGCCCGGTTCACTCATCGCGAACAACACGATGTAGCGCGCGACCGGACCCGAGGTGATCCAGCTCTTCTTGCCGTTGATCACGAAGCGGCCGTCGGCCTGTTTCACCGCGCGGCACTTCATCGCGGTCGCGTCCGAACCCGACTGCGGCTCGGTCAGCGCGAACGCGCCAATCTCGCGGCCTTCGGCGATGGCGCGCACATACAGCTGTTTCTGCGCCTCCGTGCCGAACTTCAGGATGCCATTGCAGAACAGCGAATTGTTCACCGAGACGATGGTCGAATGGGCGCAGTCGGCGTGCGCGATCTCGATCATCGCCAGCACGTAGGAAATCGGGTCCATGCCGCCACCGCCGTATTCGTGCGGCACCTCGATGCCCATCAGGCCGTTTTCACCGAGAGTGCGGATGTTCGCGAGCGGGAACTCCCCGGTCACGTCGTGGTGTTCCGCACTCGGCGCGATCTTCTCCTGTGCGATGCGGCGGGCAACGTCCTGAATGGCCAGTTGTTCTTCGGTGAATGCAAAGTCCATGGTCGATCTCGCTGGGTTTTCGGGGAGGGCTCGCGCGCACTGGGTGCCACGACGGCCGCCAATTCTAGCGAACCACCGAGCCGTCATACGTATGGTGCGCAATTCTCCTGCGATTGACCTCCCGCACGCGGCGCTCTACCGTGTCGCATCTTTATATCGCGATACAACGATAAACATGGATCTGACCGCTCTCTCCAGCCTGTTCCGGACCCTGTCCGACGCCACCCGGGTGCGCCTGCTGGTGCTGCTCGAGGCCGAGGAGTTGACCGTTGCCGAACTGGCCGCGATCACCCAGCTGGCGCAGCCGCGCGTGTCGACGCACCTGGCCAAGCTCAAGGAACTTGACCTGGTGCGCGACCGCCGCGCCGGCGTCTCTGCGTACTACCGTTTCAATGCCGAGATCGACGATCGCCACGCGCAGTTGTGGCGCACGATGCGCAGCGCCATCGACGACTCGGTGCTCGAAGACGACGCGCGCCGCTTGCCGGCGGTGCTGGCCAAGCGCGCCAAGTCCGAAGGCTGGTCCGACGCGGTGGCCGGCGACATGGAACGCCATTACTCGCCCGGACGAACGTGGGAAGCGCTGGCGCGCGGCGTCATGCATCTGGTCGAACTCGGCGACGTGCTCGATGTCGCCTCCGGCGACGGCGTGCTCGCCGAATTGCTGGCGCCGCATGCGAAGTCCATCCTCTGCGTCGATGCCAGCGAGCGCGTGATCAGTTCGGCGCGCGAACGCCTGAGGCCGCTGCGCCACGTCCGCGTCGAGCATGGCGACATGCACGCACTCGACCTGCCCGATGCCAGGTTCGACCTGGTGTTGCTGATGCATGCCCTCACCTACTCCGAACAGCCCGCCGTCGCGGTGCGCGAAGCTGCGCGCGTACTGCGTCCGGGCGGTCGGCTGCTGGCGCTGACGCTGAACCGGCACGCGCACAAAGCCGCGGCCGAGGAGTTCGATCACTGCAATCTCGGATTCACCGTCGATGAATTGCGCAAGCTCGCAAAGAAAGCGGGTCTTGAGGTCATCGACTGCGAAGTCAGCTCGCGCGAGAAGCGCGCGCCGAACTTCGAAGTGCTCACGCTGCTGGCGCGCAAGGCATGACGGTCCTGCCCTGGTTACATCCATCGCGTGTCGCGGCGCTCGAAGCCGCGCTGGTCCATCGCATCCTGATCCTCGACGGCGCGATGGGCACAATGCTGCAGCGGCATGCACTCGACGAGGCCGGCTTTCGCGGCGACCGCTTCCTCGCCGGACACGCCTGTGGCGGTGCCTGCGCGGCGCATGGGCCGCACGATCACGCCCAGAAGGACCTCAAGGGCAACAACGACCTGCTCTCGCTGACCCAGCCACAACTGATCCGCGACGTGCATCGCCAGTACCTCGAAGCCGGTGCCGACCTGCTCGAAACCAACACTTTCAACGCCACGCGGGTTTCCCAGTCCGACTACGAACTCGAACGCATCGTCTACGAATTGAACCGCGAAGGCGCGCGCCTGGCGCGGCTTGAATGCGACGCGATGGAAGCGCGAACGCCAGCGCAGCCACGCTTCGTCGTCGGCGTACTCGGCCCGACCAGCCGCACTGCATCGCTGTCGCCAGACGTGAACAACCCCGGCTTCCGCAACATCGATTTCGACGCCCTGGTCGCGACCTATCGCGAAGCCGCAGACGGGCTGATCGACGGCGGTTCCGACGCGATCATGGTCGAGACCATCTTCGACACCCTGAACGCCAAGGCCGCGCTGTTCGCACTCGATGAAGTGTTTGCCGCGCGCGGCGCGCGCCTGCCGCTGATGATCTCGGGGACCATCACCGACCGCTCCGGCCGCACCCTCAGCGGCCAGACCGCCGAGGCCTTCTGGTACTCGGTGCGCCACGCGAAACCGCTGTCGATCGGCTTCAACTGCGCACTCGGCGCCAAGGACCTGCGCGTCCATCTCGACGTGTTGTCCGAGATCGCCGACACCCATGTCAGCACGCATCCAAACGCTGGTCTGCCGAATGCATTTGGTGGCTATGACGAGACGCCGGAAGACATGGCTGCGGTGCTCGGCGAGTTCGCGCGCGCCGGCCTCTTGAACATCGTCGGCGGCTGCTGCGGCACCACGCCCGAACACATCGCCGCGATCGCGGCCGCGGTGCGCGGTGTCGCACCGCGCGCACTGGCCACGCCAGCGCCGTACACGCGTCTGGCGGGGCTCGAACCGTTCGTGATCACGCCGACCACCAACTTCGTGAACGTCGGCGAGCGTACCAATGTCACCGGCTCGGCGCAGTTCCGCAAGCTGATCAAGGAAGACCGCTACGACGAAGCGCTCGTCGTCGCGCGCCAGCAGGTCGAGAGCGGCGCCCAGATCATCGACGTGAACATGGACGAGGGTCTGCTCGACTCCAAGGCGGCGATGCAGAAGTTTCTGTACCTGATCGCTTCCGAGCCGGACATCGCGCGCGTGCCGGTGATGATCGACTCGTCCAAGTGGGAAGTGATCGAGGCCGGCCTGAAGTGCGTGCAAGGCAAGGCCATCGTCAATTCGATCTCGCTCAAGGAAGGTGAAGCCGCCTTCCTCGAGCAGGCCCGCAAAGTGCAGCGCTACGGCGCGGCGGTGGTGGTGATGGCCTTCGACGAGACCGGCCAGGCCGACACCATGGATCGCAAGGTCGAGATCCTGGCGCGCGCTCACTCGCTGCTGGTGAACGAGGTCGGCTTCGCGTCCGAGGACATCGTCTTCGACCCGAACGTGTTCGCGATCGCCACCGGCATCGACGAGCACAGTGCCTACGGCATCGACTTCATCGAGGCGACACGTGCGCTCAAGCAGCGTTTTCCGCTCGCGCATGTCTCGGGTGGCGTCTCGAATGTCAGCTTCTCGTTTCGCGGCAACAACCACACCCGCGAAGCCATCCACGCCGTGTTCCTGTACCACGCCATCCATGCCGGCATGGACATGGGCATCGTCAACGCCGGCGCGCTGCCGCTGTATGACGATCTCGATGCCGAGTTGCGCGACCGCGTCGAGGACGTGGTGCTGAACCGACGCGCCGACGGCACCGAACGCCTGATCGAGATCGCCGAACGCTTCAAGGGCAAGAAGTCCGAGAACGGCGACAACGGTGCCGCCCTGGCTTGGCGCGAGGCGCCGGTCGCGGAACGACTCAAGCATGCGCTGGTGCACGGCATCGACGCCTTCGTCGAACTCGACACGGAAGAAGCGCGGCTGGCGACGACGCGGCCGCTGGATGTGATCGAAGGGCCGCTGATGGCCGGCATGAACGTGGTTGGCGACCTGTTCGGTGCCGGAAAGATGTTCCTGCCGCAAGTCGTGAAGTCGGCGCGGGTGATGAAACGCGCGGTCGCACACCTGATCCCCTACATCGAGGAAGAAAAAGCGCGCAGCGGTCAGACGCACCGGTCGAACGGCAAGATCGTCATCGCCACGGTCAAGGGCGACGTGCACGACATCGGCAAGAATATCGTCGCCGTTGTCCTTCGCTGCAACAACTTCGAGGTCGTCGATCTCGGCGTGATGGTCGCTGCCCAACACATCCTCGACGCCGCGCGCGCCGAGAATGCCGACATCATCGGCCTGTCCGGCCTGATCACGCCCTCGCTCGACGAGATGGCGCACATGGCGCGCGAGATGAAGCGCCAGGGATTCAGCCAGCCGTTGTTGATCGGTGGCGCAACCACGTCGCGTGCACACACCGCGCTGAAGATCGCGCCGCACCTCGCCTCGCCAGTGGCGTGGGTGAAGGATGCATCGCGCGCGGTCGGTGTCGCGCAGTCACTGATGAGCCCGGAACTGCGCGCCGACTTCGTCGCCAAGACCGAAGCCGACTACGCCGACGTGCGCGCGCGCCATGCCAATCGCGGCGACGCCAAGCGCCTGGTCTCGATCGACGCCGCGCGCCGCCAGGCCTTCAAGCCGGGCGAACATGTGCCGGAGGCGCCGAAGCAACCTGGCATCACGGTGTTCGAGGACTGGCCGCTGGCCGAACTCGTGCCCTTCATCGACTGGACTCCATTCTTCCAGACCTGGGAACTGGCTGGCCGTTATCCGGCCATCCTCGACGATGCCATCGTCGGCGTAGAGGCAACCAAGCTGTTCGCGGATGCGCGCGCGATGCTCGACACCATCGTGCGCGAGCGCTGGCTGCAGGCCAGAGCCGTGGTCGGCATCTGGCCAGCGCATCGCGTGGGCGATGACGTATTGGTGCAACATGCTCGCGATGTAGGAGCGGCCCCGGCCGCGACCGTCGACGCCGCGACGCCGGATTGTCGCCGTACCGCGTCATCGGTCGCGGCCGGGGCCGCTCCTACGTCGCAGGTCCACACGACCTTGCGCTTCCTGCGCCAACAGGTCGACAAACCGGTCGAACGCCCGGACTTCTGCCTGGCCGATTTCATCCACGACGCGAGTGGGCCACCGGACTGGATCGGTGCGTTCGCGGTCACTGCCGGCCTCGGCATCGAGTCACATATCGCGCGCTTCGAGGCGCAGCACGACGACTACAACGCGATCCTGCTCAAGGCGCTCGCCGATCGCCTCGCCGAAGCGCTGGCCGAAGCCCTGCATCGCAAGGTGCGGCGCGAACTCTGGGGCTATGCGGCGGACGAGTCGCTCGACAACGATGCGCTGATCGCCGAGCACTACCGCGGCATCCGCCCTGCCCCGGGTTACCCGGCCTGCCCCGACCACAGCGAAAAGGCGACGCTGTTCCGTCTGCTCGACGCCGAACGCAACGCCGGCGTGAAGCTGACCGAGAACTTCGCGATGTACCCGACCGCGGCCGTCAGCGGCTACTACTTCGCGCATCCGCAGAGCCAGTATTTCGTGGTCGGCCGCGTCTCGAGGGAACAGGTCGAGGACTACGCCAAGCGCAAAGGCTGGACCCTCGAACAAGCCGAACGCTGGCTCGCCCCGAACCTCGACTACGATCCCGAGTAGGAGCGCCGCGTGCGGCGCGATGCCGACCCACGATATCGCGACGTTCAGCGCGCCCGTCTACTCGAACCCATCGCTGAATATTGCGTAGAGCAGTTCCTCCTCGATGGCGACGAAGACATCGGTGTGGGTGTTGCCGTCGCCGGGGTCGAGGTCGGATGCGTCCGAGTCGAATACCAGCACGTCGCCGTTGTCGCTGAGGTCGGTCAGGTCGCCGGAGATGTTGTTGCCATTCGCGTTCGCCGGTGTGCTGCTGAGTCGGAAGCTGGCACCGTCGCTGCCCTGCACGAACCAGGCTTGCCGCGAGACGCCGCCGAGGCTGCTCTCGCACTGCATGACGATGTCGGCATCGTTGCTGACCTGCGGCTCCTGGCACACCGTCGCGGTCGGCGGCGCCGGAATGTTGACGGTCGTGTTGAGCTGACGGTCGCGCAGGAACACCATGCTGGTGCCGGCCTGCAGCGAACGGAACGCAACATAGCGGGCGTTCGGCGAGATCGAAGGCTGGTCGGACGAAGAAGTGAGCGGCGTGCCGTTGCTGGCGCGACTGAGCAAGGTGGTCGTCCCTGCAGTGCGGTCGCGCAGGTACACGTCTTCCAGGTTTCCAGGGTGGGCGCCATCGAGTTCGGCATCGGCGGAGAACACGACATAACGCCCATCGTTCGACAGTGCGTTGTTGGAAAGCGCGCGACTGTAGCCGGGGATCTGCGCTTCGCTCGAGGTCACGCTGATGCGTTCGATCGGCCCCAGCATCGGAAACGTCGACGTCGACGACGAAAATGTCCGGCGCACCATTGGTATCTGCGGCCACCAGGTTCGATGCATCCGACCAGAACACGACAACGCGGCCATCGCCGGAAATCGAGGCATGACGCGACGCCCCGTTTGGCGCCTGGCCACCCATGCCGCGACTGACCAGCTGCGTCTCGAACCCGATTTCGTCCTGCGGCAGCGAGATCTGGTAACTGACATAGACGTCGCTGAAGCCGCCCTGTGTGCCACCAAGATTGGTTGCCAAGGTCTCGAACGCGACCACCGTTCCGCTGTTCGATGCCGATGGCGAGTAGGTATTGCCATTACCGAGCCACGGCAGCGCCAAGGCCAGCGACAGATTGGCCGGCGTCGCCGCAGCCATGTCGGCGCGATACAGATTCAGCGCGCCATTCGAGACGACGCCAAGGTTGTTCGACGAAGACACGAAGAAGAGAAAGCGGCCGTCCCCAGACACCGCCGGATAACTGGTTCCAGCGACGGGTTCCGCGCTCGTCACCGGATTCAGGATTCGCCCCGCCAGGATCGGGTCTGCACCCGCGACACTGCTCCAACCGAGCCACAAGCAACCGACACACGCACACAACCTCGCACCAACCATTGCCATCTCCCGTGGACTGCGCGCTGTGTACGCAGAACGGAGGGGAGAACTGTCAGTTGGCGCCGCTACGGTGCAGTGGCCGCGTCGCATGCGACCACCGCGTTGCCCTCGAAGCCATCCGCGAACAGCGTCGAGATCGCTTCGAGATTGGGGAACGTCGAGCCGTCGCGCATCTGAGAGAGGGTCCAGAACATCATGCCTTTCATGCCGTGCTGGCCGACGTAGGCGGACTTCGCGACCATCGACCGCGGCGTCTCGTAGAAGATCAGGCTGACGTCCGCAGTGGTCGCGCAATTGCTCCAGAGCACGCAGTAGAGATCATCGACGGTGACCTGGACCGAGGTCGAAGCGGTGCGCCAGTAGGAGATCTTCTGCGCTTCGTCCCAGACCTCGGTGAACGCTCCCGGGTGCTCGGACAGCGTTTCGCTGAGCCACGACTGCGTGACCGCGTTGTCGGAGGCGATGCCTTCCCACTCGCCCGCCGCCGCACCGCTGCCGTCACTCGAATACGGAGTGACCGGCGCGAGGTTGTCGGCGTTGCTGTCGCCCCAAACCAGACCGAAGCCGCCGACCCCCATCACCAGCTTGCTCGTCGGCACGCCGGCGGCCTGCCAGCGTCCGCGTACGGTGTCGATCGAGTTGCTGTTGGCGCCGACCACGTAGAGTGGCGTCAGCGGTGAAGGCAGCGTCCAGCCGCCCCACTGCGGCACCGCGATGTAGGTCATCGGCATGAACGCATCGACCGCTGCCGCCGCCGGCGCGAGCGCTGCCGCGTCCTCGCCGGTGAACGCGGTCGGGATGGTGATGACCGCTTGCGGCCACGCCGTGCGCAGTGCCTGCGCGAGGCGGACCAACGCGGCGTAGTCGACGCCGTTCTCCCAGTCCAGATCGACCCCGGTGCAACCAAGCGGCTGGACCACGGCCTTGATGTTGGCGGCGAACGCGGCGACGCGCGCCGGCGTGGTCGCGTTGTTCCAGACGTTGCCCGGGTTCGACCCATCGCCGCCGAGCATGCAGGTGACCACACGCCCTGCCGCCGCACCTGCAGCCGAGTACGCCGCGGCCTCGGATGCAAAGGCGGCATCGCCGTACCAGTTCGGCGGCGCGACCGTGAAGTTCCCAGGCGGCCCCTCCTCCGGCAGCAGATAGCCCACGATCAGATGCGTGATCGAGTTCCACGGCACCGCTGCCGGCGGCACCTCCGACCACTGGTACAGCGGGTGGTAGACCGCAACCCACGGTTCGGCAGCAACCGATGGCGCAGCAGTTGCGAATGCGAGCGACAACAACATCGCGGAGACAGATCGGGCCACGGGCGTCCTCAACGGAATCGGCGAGCGATGCTAGCCAGTCGCGTGCGCACGCGGCTGAGACTCTGATCACGGCCGGCGGGTGCGCGATCGCGCGATTTCACGCCGTACGCGCCGCGGCCATGGGTGCACAAGCATCAGGGTGACCTTGACTTCGACCCGCCCAGCAAGGCCGCGTGCTCGGAAGCGACCGAACGCAATGCGCGCAGGCCTTCGTCGGCGCGCTTGCGCCAACCCGGGCCACGCCCACGCGCGTCGTGCCAGGCGGCGATCAGCGGATCAATGTCGTTGCTCGCGAAATACTCGATCAGCGATGCGGCCTGCGCCACATCCTTGGCGATCTTGGCGCGATAGGCCCCGCTGCGCTCGCCGACGATGAGCAACTTGTGCACGGCGTAGCGCGCGGGCGCCGGCAGGCTGACGACGACGCAGCGGCCGGTCTGCTCGAACAAGGTCGCCTGCTCAATGCCTTCGAGCGAAAATTCCATGAACCGAAGTGGCTGCAGCGCGACGTCGAGGTGCCCGACCTCGATGGGGTCGTCAGTACGACCGGTCTTCGGTGTCAGGAAGTCGACCTGGAACTCGGGCTCGTCCCTCTTGCGATAACTCGCGCCGGCTTGGCCGCGATACTGCACGAGCGGCAGGAAGCCTTCCTCCATCGTCGTCAGCGCGGCGTGCGGCGTCGAGTCGACATCGGCCGGCAAGGCAATCGAGACATTGCGGCCGGCATGCGCAAAATCGACATCCGCCGTCTGGTCGCAGCCGGCCCACTGCAATCCAAGCTGGTTCGCATACGCAAGAAACGCATGCGTGCCTACGAGCACGCCGCCGGCGCGGAAGAAGCCGAACTCGTTGAGGCGCAGGATCACCGACAGGTGCTTGCGCTGCACGGTGGCGTTGCCCAGTGATGCCGCACTCTTCGCCAGCGGCTTCAACGCCGCAATCGGCGCATTGGCCCTGGCGCGCTCGACCAGCGCACGCACTTCGGCAGAATCGGGCCCGACATAGATCTGTCGGATTCGCTGATCGGGCTCGCGAAACGCAAAATACCAATGCCGACTGCCACGCACGGTCTTGGTCGCGAAGCTCCCCTGCAGGTGCGACACATCCCGCGCCAACTCCAGCGCCATCGCCGCCGCATGCACCTGCGCATACGCCGTCGACGCCGACACCGAAAGCTCGCGATAGAACTTGGGCATGGCGCGTTATACAACACTTTTCAATTTGTTGTATAGCTCCATGCAAACGCGACCACCATCAGGAAAACCATCACCCAGCTGTCCCGCCGCTCGGCACGAATCAACGCACGCGTGTAGGCGAAGAGCTCAAGGGCAGGCGTAGCGACCACCAAGCATTGGATCGGGCCGACCAGAACCGTCAAGAACGCGCTGTGTCCCATGAACTATCGCTCGCACATCAATGGCAACCACCTCATCCAACTCTCACTCCCCCGTCTGCAACCGCCACAGCGCGGCGTAGGTGCCGTTGCTGGCGAGCAGTTGGTCGTGGGTGCCGGATTCGCGCAGGTGGCCCTGGTCGATGACGTGGATGCAGTCCGCGTGACTCACGGTCGAGAGGCGGTGGGCGACGACGATGGTGGTGCGGCCCTTGGAAACGTGGGCGAGCGAGCGCTGGATGGCGGCTTCGGTTTCGTTGTCGACGGCGGAGGTGGCTTCGTCGAGGATCAGGATGACCGGATCGCGATAGAGCGCACGCGCGAGCGCGATGCGTTGGCGTTGGCCGCCGGAGAGATTGGCGCCGCGTTCGCCGACGGCGCTCGCGTATCCATTCGGCAATGCGGCGATGAAGTCATGTGCTTCGGCCGCGCGTGCGGCGGCCTCGACGCGGGCGCGATCAGGTTCGCGTTCGCCGTAGGCGATGTTGTCGGCGATGCTGCCGTCCGTCAGGAACGGGTCTTGGGCAACGTAGCCGATGCGCTTGCGAAGCGCGACCGGATCGATCGCGGCGAGGTCGGCGCCATCGAGCAGGATGCGGCCGCTGGCCGGATCGTGGAAGCGCAGCAGCAGCTTGAGCAGCGTGCTCTTGCCGCTGCCGGTGCCGCCAACCAGTGCGATCGTCTGCCCGGCCGGCACCTCGAGACTGACGTCGATCAGCGTCGGTGTGTCGGCATAGGCGAAACCCACATGCTCGAAGCGCAGCGCGCCCTGCGGCCGCTGCGCGATTGCGGCGTCGCCGCGTCGGGCAATCGGTGTCTCCAGCAAGTCCATCACCCGATTCACCGAAGCCATCGCGCGCTGATAAAGGTCGGTCATGTCGGCGAGGCGTGTCAGCGGCCACAGCAGACGCTGGGTCAGGTACACCAGTGCCGAGTAGCTGCCGACGCCGATCTCGCCGCTCAGGGCGAGATGACCGCCATACAACAGGGTCGCGACGAAGCCGGCCAGGATCGCCATGCGGATCACCGGCGTGATCGCCGCCGATACGCGGATCGCGTCGGCATTGCGCGCGCGGAACTGCTCCGAGGCCGCGCGCACGTGTTCGCTCTCGAAGGCCTCGGCGGTATAGGCCTGGATCGTGGCCATGCCGCCGAGGTTGTTGTTGAGCCGGTTCGACACCACCGCTGCTGCATCGCGCGCCGCCGCATAGCGCGGATACAGCCGCCGCTGGAACCAGAATGCACCGAACAGGATCAGCGGGATCGGCAGCAGGGCCAGCACCGCAAGCTTGCTGGTGATCACGAAGAACACCGCGCCGACCATCAGCGACGAGCAGAACACCTGGATCAGGTCGTTCGCGCCGGTGTTGAGGAAACGCTCGATCTGGTTCACGTCCTCGTTCATCAGCGCCATCAGCTTGCCGCTGCGTTCGCGCGCGATGAAGTCCGGCGGCAGTTTCTGCACATGCGCATACGCCGCCTGGCGCAACTCGTGCTGCAGGTCCTGCGCCAGCCCGCGCCACTTCAGCGCGTACAGGTATTCGAACAGGGACTCGCAAACCCAGATCAGCACGGTCAACGCGACCAGCCACCACAACTGGGTCATCGGCTCGATGATGCCGAGCCCGGCCAGGAAACTCTGCTTCTGGTTCACGACAACATCGACCGCAACGCCGATCAGCAACTCCGGCAACACGTCGAAGAACTTGTTCAGCACCGAGAACATCGATGCCAGGCCGGCATTGCGGCGATACGGTCGCGCGAACGCGAACAGTCGGGTCAACGGGTGGATGGCGGGCCTCGGCATCAGTTCACGAGGCCGCCATTACAGCATGATGCGACTCGGATGCCGCGGCCGAAGCCGCGGCATCCGAGGTGGTTCACTTCGAGTGCTCGACCATGTAGGTCACGGCAGCCTTGACCTCGTCGTCGGACAGACCGACCGAGCCGCCCTTGGCCGGCATCATGCCCTTCTGGCCGGTGAAGCCCTTGATCGCATGCTCGAACAGCATCGCCTCGCCCTGCGCGGCGCGCGTCCCCCAGTCTGCGGCATCGCCGAACTTCGGCGCACCGGCGACACCGGCGCCGTGGCAGAGCACGCAGGCCTTCTTGTACACGGCTTCGCCATCGACCGTGGCCACGGCAGCCGGCGCGGCATCCACCGGAGCAGCGCCATCGGCAGGCGCAGCACCTTCGGCCGGGGCTGCGGTGGGATCGACAGCGGCAGGATCGGCAACTGGTGCCGGCTCGGCGGGTGCGGCAACCGGGGCCGGAGCAGCGGTGGCTTCGGCCGGCAGCGGCGCCGGGTCCTGCGGCTTGCAGGCGGCGAGCGAGGCAACGATCAGGAGCGCAAGGATCGACTTCTTCATGGAACTTTCCCTCAAGGATTGAATGAACGACTCAGGTTGCTGGATCAACACGATCCTGCCCGCCGGGCGCCTCCGTCGCGGTCCGGAAACCGGGCACGAACGCATCCGAAAAACAGGCATTTTCATCTAGGCCCTGCGCCAGCGCCGGTACCGCATTTTCAACCATTCGCACCGATCCGCAAACATAGACTTCGTGGCCGCGCAGGTCCGGGAAGTCGGCGAGCATGGCTTCGTGCACGAAACCGGTGCGACCCTGCCAGGCATCTTCCGGTGCCGGCTCGGACAGCACCGGCACGAAGCGGAAATTGGGGTGCTCGCTCGCCCAGCGTTCGGCCAGATCGCGCAGGTACAGGTCGGCTTTCTGACGCACGCCCCAATACAAGTGCATCGGCCGCTGTACGCCACGGTGGAAGGCGTCCTCGACGATGCTCTTGATCGGCGCAAACCCGGTGGCGCCGGCTACCAGCAGGATCGGCCGCTGACCGGCATGCAGGGTGAAGCGACCGACCGGCCCCTCGAAGCGCAGTTCGTCGCCCACCTGCATCGACTCGAATACGCGCGTGGTGAAGCGCCCACCCGGCACCAGACGAACGTGCAACTCGATCTGCGCGTTGTCGTGCGGCGCCGAAGCGAATGAGAACGCGCGCTTCTCGCCGTCTTCGAGCAGGATGTTGATGTACTGGCCAGCGGCGAAGTCGATGCGCTTGCCCGCGGGCAGGGACAGCTGCATGCGGATCACGTCCGCGTTCAACCGTTCCATGCGTTCGACGCGACCGCTGTACACGGCCACCGTGTCCGCCACGCCCGGCCGCAAAGATTCCACCGGCACATCAATCTCGACGTCCTCCAGCGGCGTTGCCATGCACATCAGCGTCTTGCCGGCGGCGCGCATGGCGTCGGTCAGCACCGCGGGCTGGTAGGCGCCGTGCTCGACGCGACCATTCAGCACGCTGCACACGCAGACGCCACAGCCGCCATTGCGGCAGTCGTAGGGCAAGGCCAGGCCGGCGCGCAGCCCGGCGTCGAGCAGGGTCTCGCCCGGCTTGGCTCCCACATGCTGGTCACCGGGATGGAACGCCAGCTGGAATTCGCGCTGGCCGCCGGCACGACGCCAGGGCAGCCAGGGCAGCGCGCGAGCAGCAGCAGCGTGCCGACGATCACCACCGCCCAGGCGGTCTGCGGCGAGGTGCGATACATCAGCGGCAACACCGGCAGGAACACCCAGTCCAGGCGCACGGCATCGATCGCGCGTGTCAAATCGGCCATGCCGCCGGGATGGCTCAGCACCGGCAGCAGCAATGCCAGCGCCAGCAGCGTCAGCAGCAGGCTCAGCGCGATCGGACGCGGCGGCTGCGTGGCCGCCTTCGGCACGCGCTGCACGTGCACCCACATCAGCAGCAGGATCAGGAACGAAACGCCGATATGGATGAAGGCGAGCAGCGAGAAGAAGCGATCGGTCATGCTCGCCGGGTAGATGAAGTTGCGCATGATGGTGGCGCCGAACAGCGGCAGCGCGCTCATCCACTCGAACGCGCCGACGGTGACGAACTGGGCGTAGCGATCCCAGGGCAGCATGTAGCCATTGATGCCGACGATGTAGACCAGCCAGATCAATCCGACGCCAGACACCCACGAGAACCAGCGGAAACCGCGCAACCGGTCGAACGCAAAGTAGCGCAGCATGTGCAGCAGCATGATCACCACCATCGCGTCCGACGCGTAGCGATGCACGCTGCGCAGGATGCCGCCGGCAAACCACTGGCGATGCGTCAGCGACTCCACCGACGGATAGGCCGCAGCCACCGCGGTATCGAAGAATGCGTACAGATAAGTGCCGGTGATGGTCACCACCCAGAACAGGAAGAACGCGGTCGCGCCCAGATGATAGAGCGGGTTGAAGCGATCGCCGAAGGCGCGGTTGAACACGTCCTCGACCAGCATGAACCCGGAACGCAGTACCCGTTTCAGCAGCGCGATCATTGCCTGACTCCCGGTTGCACCGGCGCGCGCATCGCCCGGATCACCACCACGACGAACAACACGCCGCCGATGATCGCGACCAGGCCACCGAGGCCCATCACGCCCATCCCGGCAATCTCCGACTTGCTGCGCAGCACCTGCTCGGCGCCGGCCACCTTGCGCTGCACGCCGTAGCCACCGGACCACACCAGACCAAGAATGTGCAGCGTCTGCCCGATGGCGTACAGCACCGGCTGCCACCGCGCCATGCGCGAATCCGGCGCCGCATACCCGAGCCGCGGCAGCAGGAAATAGACCACACCCATCAGCGCCAGCGTCACCCCGACGATGCTGCCGTGGTAGTGCGCCGGGATGCGCACGTTGTTGCCGCTGATCAGCATGCCGATCACGCCGCCGAGCGCGAACACCGCCATCGACGACCAAAGCGCCGCGCGCAGCGGACGCTGTGCCGGGTCCAACGTCCGCAGCGGCCACATCGACAGCGTCACCGCCAGCATCACCGGCAGGATCGCCAGGCCGCCACCGATGCGCATCGCCATGGTCAACAGATTGCGGTGCTCGACCGAGGCGATGTCGTGCGCGAGATAGGCGTAGGGCGTCACGAACACGCTCGCCAGCGCCAGCAGGAACATCAGCACCACCAGCCGCGGGCTCAGCGCCACGCGTCCGCCACAGGCACCGGCCAACCACAGCCACGACAGCAGCATCAGGATGGTCCAGGCGAACTGCAGCGCGTGCCCGCCGCCCCAGAACAGCACTTCGTAGTAGGCCTTGCCTGCGAGTTGGCCCGGCATCACCAGGAACGACCACGCGAACGCGATCAGCGCGACCGCCAGCGCAACCATGCTGGCGTTGGCGCCGAACTGCAGCGCAGCGACCGCGGGCGCCGCGCGCGCGGGTCGCGGTGCCGCCGACAACGCATGCAGCACCATCAGCGTCGTTCCGCTCGCGAACACCAGCAGCGAACCCAGGAACACCGGTCCGTCGAGCACCGGGATGTAGTTGGCCATCAGCACTTCGCCACCACCGAGGAACGGCGCCAGCAGCATGCCTGCGGTGCCTGCGGCGCACAGCCAGGCTGCGCCTCGCGCCAACGCCAGCGCCACCGGGCGCAACTGCAGGCTGCAGATCATCCCGGCCATGGCCACGAACCAGACCAGCACCGACAGATCGACGTGCACCACCAGCGCGACGCGGAAGAAGTCGGCGACCGGGAACCACGACTGCAGCCCGGGCGTGCGCGACACCACCAGCAGGATCGAGAACAGGCCGGCACCGATCAGCGCGAACAGCCCGAGCCACAGCCAGGCGCGCGCCAGCGAACGCTGCGCATCGCCGAAGGCTTCGGGGAGATAGAGCGTGCCGGGCCGGGCTGCGCGCTCCTGCCCGTGCTCGACCAGGGGAGCGTTCATCGGATCGTGATCCCGCCCTGTTCGGCCGAGAAGTCGACCACGCGCACCTGCAACGGCTCGAACTGCACCAGGTCCTCGCGCTCGAAGTCGAAGCCTGCGGTGCGTGCGCTGTCGCGGATGCGCACCTGCACGCGATGCGCGCCGGCCGTCACCGGGATGCTGCGGTACACGCTCGCCGTGCCATCCCGCGACAGACCCGAAGGCGCGGCGGTCTGGCGATAGACGAGACTGCCGTCGAGATCAACCTCGACCGTGACTGGAGAACGTTCGCGCGGGCAGCGCGAGGGCGCACGCATGTTCGGTGGCAGCTTCGCCAACTCCTGCGGCGTCTGCTCGACGCAGGCCTGCAGACGCTGACCGTGGTGCAGGAAACTGACCTTGAGCAAGGCCTGGTCAGCGGCGAGCGGCCGGTATTCGGGCCATTGCGACAGTACGGCGATGGCCGCGGCGAATGCTGCGTACAGCACGATCTGGCCGATCCATCGGGCAGCTTGGGAACTCATCTGGCGGGGAACTCCACGGCGACTTGCGACCGGGCTTCCCCGGTGGTCTGCGCACGCAGTCTCGCGAGCGCTTCCGACACCGCAAGGATATCGCCTGGACCGGCAGCGACGCATGCAAACTTCTCGGTCGGAACCGTGGCACGCAACGCCGGCTCGCGTTCACGCGCCAGTCGCTCCGCAGTCCAGCGCTGACCCAGGCGGAACGCACAGCCGCCATCGCGACAAGTGACCACGACCACGCCGGCCGCGCCATCGCGCAGCGCGTATTCGATGAACGACGGTGGCAACATGCCGGTGCAGATCAGGCTGAAGGCGGCGACATCGTCGTGCTCCAACTTGCGCACCGATGCCCCGTGATCGCAGCCGAACACGACCAGCGCGCCCTTCGCGGAAGCCTGCCCGAGGCGTTCGCGCAACGCCCGACGCAGCGCGTCGATCGGCTGCTGCGGCATGTCGATGCCGGTGCGCAGATGCTGCATCGAACGAAACGGCGTCGACGACGGGCAGGAACCGACGCAGATGCCGCAGGACGCGCAGGCATCGGCATCGACCTCGGCCAGGGCGAAACCGCGCCGGGTCGGATGCGGCAGCATGCGGATCGCGTCGTACGGACAATCGGCCACACAACGCCGACAACCACTGCAATGCGCAGGATCCACTTCCGCCACCGCCGGAGCCGCCACCGGCGTGGCGCGCCAGAACGGCAGCAACAGCAACAACGCGAGCAAGCCGAGCGCGGCCAACCACACCGTCGTCGACGAGGTCGCCGTCACCAGCGGATGCACGAACAGCAAGATCCAGTCGTATGCCAGGACCTCGGGCACGCGCGCCAGGTCGGCCGGCGCATGGCTCAGCACCGGAGCCACCACGGCCAGGCCCAGCAGCAGCAACAGCATCGTCCACAGCATCGGTCGCGGCGGCCACACCGCCGCATGCGCCAGGCGGCGCACATGGAACCAGATGCCGAACACCATCAGCAACGGCACGCCGATGTGCACGAACACAAACAGCGAAAACAACCGGTCGCTGATCGAGGCAACGCCGAGAAAGTTGCGTGTGAAGGGAGACGCGAACAACGGCCACCAGTCCAGCCATTCGGCGGTGGCGATGGCCGAGTACTGGCCGAGCTGGTCCCAGTTCAGCCAGAAGCCGCCGATCGCGCTGACCGTGATCAGCGGCAGCAGCGCCACGCCGGTCCACCAGCTCGCGGCGCGGAAGTGCCGGAAGCGCCCGAAGCTCCACTCGCGCAGCAGGTGCAGCGTCGTCGTCAGCACCAGCACATCGGCGGCGTAGCGATGCATGCTGCGCAACAGCCCACCGAAGTACCACTGTTCGCGCGACAGCCGGTCGATCGACGCATGCGCGTCGTCCACCGAGGTGTCGATCATCGCGTACAGATAGACGCCGCTCGCGACCAGCACCCAGAACATCAGCAGCGCGATCGAGCCGAGGTGGCGCAGCGGATTCAGTCGCGGCGACGCCAGATCGAGCCGGTCCTCGCACCACGCCCACGCCGCCTGTACGCGCGACGGAGGCAGATGCGTGCTCACGCCGGCCGCTCCCGAGCGCGCCGCGCCTTGCGCTGGCTCCACCATTCCGCCAGCCCGAACCAGACCATGAACACGAAGAAGGTAACGCCACCGGCGATCTGCAGGATCAGGGTGTAGTCGGCCTTGTACTTGCCGGTGGTCGGATCGTAGACGGAACAGAAGATGCGCACGCGGTCGACGAAATCCGCGGCGTTGTGGGTGTCGGTGAGCAACATGCCGCGCAGCAGGCGCCGGATCGGCTCGCCCAGCACCTCGGCGCTGAAGTCGCCGTAGACCTGGCTGCGGATCGTGCCCTGCGCGTCGAGCAACGACACCTGCACGGTGTGGTCGAAACCCGAAGGGCTCGGGCGGAAGCGGAAGCCGTAGGCCTCGGTCATCGCGGCGACGTCTTCCTGGCGCGGACTCAGGAACTCCCAGTTGGCATCGCGGATGCGCAACTGCGCGGCGAAGGTTCGCATCGCCGTCGGCGAATCCTCGGGCTGGTTGAAGCCGATGCTGACGATGTTGAACTGGTCCGGACCGAAGCGCTCGCGCATCGCGCTCACGGCGTTTTGCAGATCACGGGTGCTGGTCGGGCAGACCTGGAAGCAGCCGGTGAAGACGAAGCTGACCACCAGCGGCTTGCCGCGGAACTGCGACAGCGACAGGGGCTGGCCATCGCGGTCGCTCAGAACGAAATCCGGCGGCGTGGTGCCGACGCGCGAACGGCTGAAAGCCAGTGCTTCGTCGATATCGATCGTTGGCCCGGCCGTCGCCGCCACCGCCAGCCCGCACCAGCCGAGCGTGGCGAGCAGCGCAAGCGCGCGCATCAGGAAGCTGGAGCACCCGTAACGCCGGACCATCGCATGACAGACACGTTCCGGCATGGAGAAGGCGTCAGGCCACCGCCCGGTCGACGCAGGCGGCAATCAGCAGCAGCGAGAGCTGCAGCAACGAGGCATGGAAACTGCGCATCGCTTCACCGCGTTGCGGCTGGCGCATCAGCTGAAAGGCGCGCCACAGGAAGTAGAAGCCACCAGCGAGCGCGCCGGCCAGATAGATCGGCCCCAGACCGAAGGCCGCCGGCAATAGCGAAGCGGCCACCAGCAGCACGGTGCTGACGAAGACGGTGGTGGCGGCGCGTGGCACCCCGACGACCACCGGCAGCATCGGCACGCCCGCTGCGGCGTATTCGTCGCGATTGGCGATCGCCAAACTCCAGAAATGCGGCGGCGTCCACAGGAACAACACCAGCGCGAACAGCAGCGGGACCGGCGCCAGTTCAGGCAGTACCGCTGCGCCACCGGCGAGCACCGAAAAACTGCCGGCGAGGCCGCCGATGACGATGTTCCATGCAGTGCGCCGTTTCAGCCACACCGTGTACACCACGCCATAGAACAGCGCCCCCAGGAACACGAACGCAGCCGAGACCGGATTGACGTAGAACCATGCGGCAGCGACCGCGAGCAGGAGCATCAGCGCCATCGGCAACAACCACAGGCGCGAGTGCGGCAACGCCCCGGTGACGAAGGCACGACGCCGCGTGCGCGCCATGCGGTGGTCCTGATCGGCCTCGAAATACTGATTGAACATGCCGGCGCTGGCCGAAGCCACGAGCACCGAGAGCGCGAGCACGAGCGTGGACTTCAGGCCCGGATAGGCGCCGGGCGTGACCAGCATGCCGACCAGCGCGGTCAGCATGATCATCACGCCGATGCGCAACTTCATCAGTCCGAGCACTTCACGCAGCAGGATCGGTAGCGAACGCGCGCGTGTTGCAGGCATCGGGTTCATCACCGACCTCCAGAAAAACCGCGGCATTCCCGGCCGCTCCATTGCACCTTGGAAAATGCGACGGGCCCGGAGCTTGGCTCCGGGCCCGTCGCCGATTGCTTAGCTCAAACCCCACAACTGCGACAGATACTTCCAGTTGATGAAGTAGTAGAGGACGAACGCGACCAGGAAGATGATCGCCAGCACGAAGCTGCCCGGAGCGACCAGACCGCTCGAACCGTAGGTCTGCACTGCCGCCGCCGGAGCGGTGACCGGCACCGGGGTCGGCGCCGACGACACCTGGCCCTGGTCAAGCCTCTTGCCCCACAGCAGCGAGCCGACGGTGACGTAGATGTAGATGGCGCCGCCGACGATCGCGGCGATGCCCATCACGCCGACCAGGCCCATCATCATGTACGCGGCACCCGGCCACTCATAGGCCAGCGCCGAACCCTGGAACGCCATGTCCCAATGGCGACGCGAGACGCCGAGCGTGCCGGCACCCATCATCACCAGGCAGAAGCCGTACATCGACAGACCGAACAGGTAGGGCTGCCACTTGGCCAGCGTCGGCGCGATCATCTCGCGCTTGAACAGCACCGGGATCAGGAAGTAGGTCAGCGCCATGAAACTCAACATGGTGCCGATCACCACCGTGGCATGGAAATGACCCGGGACGTAGATGGTGTTGTGGATGATCATGTTCAGCTGTTCGGTGCCCATCATCACGCCGGAGATGCCGCCGAGGAAACCGAAGCCGATGATCGAGATGAACACGCCGGAGAAGGTCGGGTTGCCCCAGGGTGCCTTGCGCAGCCACTCGAACAGGCCCTTGTTGTAGCCCTTCTGGCGCTGCGCCACTTCCATCGCACCGGGAACGGTCAGGCCGTGGATCATCGACGCCAGCACCGCGAAGTACATGAAGTACGAAGTGTTGACGACCTTCCACTCGGTACTCATGCCCGGATCGGCGAGCAGATGGTGCGCGCTCGCCAGTTGCAGGAACAGGATGTAGAGCAGGAAGGCGCCACGGCTGACGCGCTCGGACATCGGGCGCGCACCGAACGCGATGGCGGCGACCGCGTACCAGATCGAGATGTGCGCAGAAACGTTGATCTGCTGCGACGAATGACCGAAGGCCCACCAGATCGTACGGTACACGAGCGGGTCAACCGCATCGATCACGCCGATCGAAAGCAGGAAGGTCGGCACCAGGATGATCGCGCCGGAGACGATGGTGAACACCGCGATGATCGTCGCCGTGATTGCACCGAAGGTAACCAGCGGCACCGAACCCTGGTAGGTCTTCTCGGCCTTGGCCACGACCAGCGTGCCGAGGAACACGAAGCAGGCGATCAGGGCACCGACCGCGAACAGGATCAACCCGAGGTAGAAGTGCGGCGCGGCCATCATCGGCACGTAGGAGGTCATCATCACGCTTGACCCGCCCTGGTAGACGGCGACGTTGTTCATCACCGCGCCGATCACCATCAGCACGAACGCGGCCCACGCGATCTTGGGCGTGGCCAGTCGGCAGCGCAACAAGGTCGAGGAACAGAAGTACAGCACCGCGATCTCGAAGAAGATGATCCAGAAGATCAGCATGTCGATGCCGTGCGCGGTCAGCACCTGATAGAAGGTGTCGGCCTCTAGCCAGTGGATGCTCGGCCAGCGCGTCAGCACGACGCCGACGGCGAGAATGCCGCCGATGAGCAGGAATACGACCGCGGCCACGGCGTTGGCGAGCATCAGCTTCTCAGCCTGAGACTCGAACTGCAGTCCCGAACGCGGGCAGGTCCGATAGGTTGTTGCGATAGACATGTCCGGGTTCCTCACTTGACGTAGATGCGACCGACCATCGTGTGATGGCCGATTCCGCAATACTCGTTGCACACGACGGAGTAGGTGCCGCTCTGGTTCGGCGTCACCGTCACCACATGCTCATAGCCGGGAACGATCTGGATGTTGATGTTCGCCGGCTGCAGCGAGAACCCATGGTTGTAGTCCAGCGAGGTGAGGTGCAGGCGGTAGGTCTGCCCCTTTTCCAGCTGCAGGATCGGCCAGAAGTTCCACAAGCGCGCGATCATGTAGACGTCGCTGCCGACCGGCGGTGCAACCACCGGATACTGGCCGTCGACCTCGGTGCGCACGGTGTATTGGTCGACCATCGCCTGCGCCTTGGCGGTGAACTGCTCGGGCGTGGTCTTGTAGGTCTCGGTCGACAGGTTCTGGCCGCCGTACATGTGCCAGTACACCATCATGAAGAACATCACCATGGACCAGACGAAGGCGATGCCGATCCACATCCCTTCGACCCGGTCGATTGGATGCTTCCACCAAAGTCGTTCAGCAGGCGGCGAAATGGCAGTCATGATTGATAACCCCCAAGGAAATCAGAAATATTGGATTGGTGTGACCGGACCCGCGTCACTTCGCGAGCGGAATGGTGAGGATGTCGTACACGCCCCAGACGGTGTAGACCACCATCGGCACCATCACTCCGATGAACAGGAGCAGAAACGGATTGTCCAGCAGCTTCTGCATCATCGGAACGGGTTCGTTGTCGTCATGGCTCATTGGCAGGCTCCTCTCGCGGGTGCGGCGAGCTTAGCGGCCCTGCGACGATCTGTCGCAGGGGGCGTCGCGGCCATATGATCTAGATCAATTGGCCGATTTCCGTGCCTCGCGCGAGCCGTCAGCGGCGATTCCGGATGCTTGCCGCAGCTGCCCGCCGCACCAGTACCATGGCCGACCGCCACGGCCCGGATGCCCCGCACGATGCCCACGATCAACCCGCGCCAACACACCGTTCGGCGCCTGGCCCTGCTCAGTTTCGTGCTGGTGCTGGTGGTGACCACGCTGAGCGCCTACATGCGCCTGAGCGCGGCCGGACTCGGCTGCGCCGACTGGCCGAACTGTTACGGCGCGTCGCTGCGGGCCGACGCGGAACCGGTGGTCGCGCAGGCCGGGGTTTTGCTGGCACGCATGCTGCACCGACTCGCTGCGGTCACCGTGCTGGTGCTGGCGCTGACCATGGCAGCGGCCAGCTTCCTCGCCAAGCCGCGCCTGCGGCGCGAAGGCTGGATGGCGCTCGGCTTGATCGTTTTGGCGCTCGGACTGGCGGTGCTCGGCCGCTTCACCCCGGCGCGAAGTTGCCCGCAGTCGCAATCGGCAACGTGCTCGGTGGCTTCGCCATGCTGCTGCTGAGCTGGCGCATCCATCAAGGCGCCGGACCGGCGGCGCGCTGGTCGCCAGCGGCACTCGCCCTGATGCTGTTGCTGCTGGCCCAGATCGCGCTCGGTGTGCTGGTCAGCGCCGGCTACTCGGGCCTGAGCTGCACCGGTTTCCCGGGCTGCGGCCAAGAATTCGACGCTTCGCTGGCGCTACTCGACCCGACCCGCGTTCCGGTGTTCGACCCGACCCCGCCGATCCATCCGCGAGGCGCGTTCTCGCACCTGCTGCATCGCGTTCTCGGGCTCGCCGTCGCGCTCACTGCGCTGTTCGTGGCGATCGGCTCCTGGCGCCGCGGCCTGCGCACACCGGCGATGATCCTGGTCGCACTGCTGACCCTGCAGATCGCGCTCGGCCTGATCCTGGTCTTCGCCGCCCTTCCGCTGCTGCCGGCGGTCGCCCACAACCTGCTCGCCGCGCTGATGCTGGCCGCAGCCAGCCAGCACGCGCGCCGCTGAATCAGAACGCGTCGATGTCGCCCAGCGCGCGGATCAGTCGTCGCGCCTTCTTGTCCGGCTTCGAGTCCGGCGCCTGGTAACCGGCGCGCTCATCGCGCCGCCGCGCCGCCGCGCTCTCGCGCTGCGCTCGGCTTTCCTCGCTCTCCGCATACAAAGCCTGCGCCACCGCCGCCGGACCGCGCCGCTCGTCCAGCCCAAGCACCCGCAGCTCGAACCGCTCCTCGCCGCGACGCAGCACCAGCCGATCACCCACCCGCACCGCCTTCGCCGCCTTCCCCGCCACCTGCCCCTGCACTTCCACCCGCCCAGCCTCGATCGCCTGCTTGGCCAGGCTCCGCGTTCTGAAGAAGCGCGCCGCCCACAGCCAAACATCCAGCCGTACCTCTGCCGTGACCTCCAGGCTCACCACGGCCGATACCTCGCCACATCAATACCTTGGCCCATCCTCATCTTCGCTACCATCGCCGCTCGTGATGCGCACGGCGGCATTGTAGAGATCGCACGCGGACTGTGTTCGCCGGCCGCAGATGACGCCAGACACTTCTACAATCACCTCTCCCGCCACGTCACGAGAGAGTCACAATCCTGTCGTCTAATGCCGACAGCGAGATTGCAGCTTGGAAGCCATGCTGAAGCAAATCCTGATCGTCGAAGACGAAACCGCGATCCGTGACATGGTCGGGCTGGCGATTTCACGAGCGGGCATGCAGGCGGTGCATGCGGCCGACGTGCGTGCGGCACAGGAGGCAATTGCGAACAAGGTGCCGGACCTGATCCTGCTCGACTGGATGCTACCCGGAGTGAGCGGCATCGACTATGCGCGGCGGCTGCGTCGCGACGACCTGACGCGCTCGGTACCGGTGATCATGCTGACCGCGCGCGGCGAGGAGAACGACAAGGTCAGCGGGCTCGATGCGGGCGTCGACGACTACGTGGTCAAGCCGTTTTCGGCACGCGAGCTGATCGCCCGCATCAAGGCGGTGCTGCGCCGTGCGCAAGGCGACGGCGAGGACGGCAGCGTCGAGATCGGCGGGTTGCGCATCGACGGGCCCGCGCATCGAGTGTTCGCCAACGACCAGCCGGTCGCGATCGGGCCGACCGAATATCGACTGCTGTATTTCTTCATGACCCACGCCGACCGCGTCTACGCGCGCGGGCAATTGCTCGACCATGTCTGGGGCGGCAACGTCTACGTCGAGGAACGCACCGTGGATGTGCACATCCGCCGCCTGCGCAAAACCCTGGAACCGTTCGCCAAGGAAAACCTGGTGCAGACCGTGCGCGGAGCCGGCTATCGCTTCTCGGCGATCGCCTGAACCGCTAGCGTAGGCGCATGCCCGGGCCCAACCTCAGCGTTCTGCGTTCGCATGCCTGGCAGGTGTCGATCGGTCGCCTGCTGCTGCTGGTCGCCGCTGCCGTCCTCGTCGGCTATCTCGGCGACCACGTCCAGCTGGCGCTGATCGTCGCGCTCAGCTGCTATGCGTTGTGGTCGTTGCATCACCTGCTGCGCATGCAGCGCTGGTTGCTGGCGCGTACGCGGCTGCCGCCGCCGTCGGGCATGGGCGTATGGAGCGACGTCGCCGAGTTCGTTTTCCGCCGCCACCAGGCCAGTCGCCAGCGCCAGCGCCGCCTGGTGCGACTGCTGCGCGCCTATCGCGAGGCTGCAGCGGTGCTGCCCGATGGCGTCGTGGTGCTGAGCCCGATGCGGCAACTGGTGTGGTTCAACGCCTCCGCCGCGCGCCTGCTCGGGCTTGACGCGCAGCGCCACCGCGGCGTCATCCTCGACCGCCTGCTGCGCAATGCGCAGATCCTGGCGTGGCTGCGCACCGCGCGTGCGAATGATCCGCTGATCGATGTACCGTCGCCGGCGCTACCCGAGGTGCGCATGAGCATGCGCCTGATCCCGTATGCGCAGGACCAGTGGCTGCTGGTGGTGCGCGATGTGTCGGTACTGCTCAAGCTGGAACAGGTTCGACGCGATTTCGTCGCAAACGTCTCGCACGAATTGCGCACGCCGCTCACCGTGCTGCACGGCTATCTCGACCTGATCGAAAGCGACCGCGACCCCGAACTGGATGGCATGGTGCGCGAAATGCGCAAGCAGTCGCTGCGCATGACCCGTATCGTTGAGGATCTGCTGACGCTGTCGCGGCTCGATCACCAGTCCGAGTCCGAGGACGAAACCGTCTCGATGGCAGCGATGCTGGCCGGGCTCGAGCGCGATGCCAAGGCGTTGTCGCAGCAGCAGCATGAGATTCGCGTCGAGTCCAGTTCCATGCGCAACCTGCGCGGTTCGGAGAAGGATCTGCACAGCGCCTTCGGCAACCTGGTCGCCAACGCGGTGCGCTACACCCCGGCGGGTGGTCGCATCGTGCTGCGCTGGTTCGACGAGGACGGCGGCAGCTGCTTCGCCGTGCAAGACAGCGGTCAGGGCATTCCCGCCGAGCACCTGCCGCGCATCAGCGAACGCTTCTACCGCGTCTCGACCAGCCGCTCGCGCGAAAAGGGCGGCACCGGGCTTGGCCTGTCGATCGTCAAGCACGTGCTCGGCCTGCACCAGGCGCGGCTCGATATCCGCAGCGAAGTCGGTGTCGGCAGCACCTTCTCGGCCCACTTCCCGCCGCATCGCGTGATCGCCACGGATGGCCGCGACGCGGCGTGAGCCGGTTGCGGCTGCGCCTCGCTATGCTTGCCCCCTTCCGTTTTGGGCCCCAACCATGAGCACCAGCCGCGACCTGCGCGATCCCGCGCTCTACATCAACCGCGAGCTTTCGCAGATTGAGTTCAACTTCCGCGTGCTGGCACAGGCGCAGGACCCGGCGACGCCGCTGCTGGAGCGCGTGCGTTTCCTTTGCATCTGCTCGTCGAACATCGACGAGTTCTTCGAGATCCGCATCGCCGCGCTCAAGCTCGGCGGCACCACTGTCGGCCCGGACGGACTGAGCACCCTGGAAACGTTGCAGCGTGTGCGGGCACGTGCTCTGGAATTGCTCGAAGAGCAGTACCGCCTGTGGAACCGCACGCTGCGCCCGGCGCTGGCCGCCGAGGGCATCCAGGTGCTGCTGCGCGACGAGTGGAACGCCAAGCAGCGGCGCTGGCTGCAGGGCTATTTCCAGAACGAGATCCTGCCGGTGCTGTCGCCGCTCGGGCTCGATCCCGCGCACCCGTTCCCGCGCATCCTCAACAAGAGCCTGAACCTGGCGGTGCTGCTCAAGGGCAAGGATGCGTTCGGGCGCGAAGGCAACATGGCGCTGGTGCGGGCGCCGCGCTCGCTGCCGCGCGTGATTCGCCTGCCGGCAGAACTGTCCGATGGCTCGCAGGACTTCGTGCTGCTGTCGGGCGTGCTGCAGGAGTTCGTCGAAGAACTGTTCCCGGGCATGCAGGTGAAAGGTTCGTACCAGTTCCGCGTGACCCGCAACAGCGAGCTGTCTCTGGACGAGGACGAGACCGAGAACCTGGCACACGCGATGAAGGAGGAACTGCAGGAACGCGGATTCGCGCGTGCCGTGCGCCTCGAGGTGGCCGACGCGCTGCCGAAGACGACACTGAAGATCCTGATGGCCAACTTCGCCGTCGGTGAAGACGACGTCTATCGTTGCCAGGGACCGGTGAACCTCAATCGCGTGGTCGCGATCTACGACATGATCGACCGCCCCGACCTGAAGTTCCCGAAGTTCACGCCGCGCGTCGAGGCGCGCATCAACAACGTCCCGACCGTGTTCGACGCCATCCGCGGCGGCGACGTGCTGCTGCACCATCCGTTCGATTCGTTCGCCACGGTGCTCGAGTTCGTGCGCCAGGCCGCGACCGACCCCGGCGTGCTGGCGATCAAGCAGACGCTGTACCGCGCCGGCAAGGACTCGCCGCTGGTCACCTACCTGATCGAAGCGGCACGCGCCGGCAAGGACGTGACCGTGGTCATCGAGCTGCGCGCACGCTTCGACGAGGAAGCCAACCTCAGCCTTGCCGACCGCTTGCAGGAAGCCGGGGTACAAGTCGTCTACGGCGTGGTCGGATTCAAGACCCACGCCAAGATGATGCTGGTGGTGCGACGTGAAGCCAACGGTTTGCGCCGCTACGTGCATCTGTCCACCGGCAACTACCACGCCAGCACCGCGCGCACCTACACCGACCTCGGCCTGCTGACCTGCGACAGCGAGATCGGCGAGGACGTGCACAAGTTGTTCCAGCAACTCTCCGGGCTCGGCCCGGTGATCAAGCTCAAGCGCGTGCTGCAGTCGCCGTTCACGCTGCACAAGGCGCTGCTGGCGAAGATCGAGCGCGAGATCGAGCACGCGCGCCAGGGTCGGCCGGCGGCGATCCGCGCCAAGATCAACCATCTCAACGAAGCCGGCGTCATCCGTTGGCTCTACGAAGCATCGCGCGCCGGCGTGCAGATCTGCCTGAGCGTGCGTGGCACGTGCGCGCTGCGCCCGGGCATCGCCGGCGTCTCCGAGCGCATTCAGGTGCGTTCGCTGGTCGGACGCTTCCTCGAACACAGCCGCGTCTACTGGTTCCAGAACGGCGATGAGCCCGAGATCTTCTGCTCCAGTGCCGACTGGCTGGAACGCAACCTGCTGCGTCGCGTAGAAACCTGCTTTCCGATCCTCGACGCCGAACTCGCGCGCCGCGCCTACGACGAGGAGATCGACAACTACCTGGCCGACAACCAGCAGGCCTGGACACTGGATGCCGAGGGTCGCTACCTGCGCATCCAGCCGGGCGAAGCGATGCCGCATTCGGCGCAGCAGTCGCTGCTGGCCCGACTCTGCGGCGGCTGACCATGCACAGCGTGCTGCCCGAAGGCGAAGAACTGGCTGCGGTCGATATCGGCTCAAACAGCTTTCATCTGGTCGTGGCCCGCTACGAGCGCGGGCAGTTGCAGGTCATCGACCGCTTGCGCGAAGCGGTGCGTCTGGCCGCAGGCCTCGGCGAGGATGGATCGCTCAGCGCCGACAAGCGCCGCCAAGCACTGAACTGCCTGGCCCAGTTCGGGCAACGCATCGCGCACCTGCCCGACGACCGCGTCTGGGCGGTCGGCCCCCACACCGTGCGCAAGCCGAAGCCGCCGCGCGCGTTCCTGATCGCCGCCGAGAGCGCGCTCGGGCATCCGATCGAAATCGTCTCCGGACGTGAGGAGGCACGCCTGATCTACCTCGGCGTCGCGCACGGCATTCCAGAGAGCGGCAAGCGCCGTCTGGTGGTCGATATCGGCGGCGGTTCGACCGAGTTCATCATCGGCGAACGCTTCAGTCCGATCGAGCGCGAGAGCCTGCAGATGGGCTGCATCGCCTCGACCCTGAAGTACTTCCCGGACGGTGCCATCACCCGTCGCCGCTACGATGATGCGCGTACCGCGATCGCGCTCGAACTGCAGCAGTTCGCCACCGAGTACAAGGCGCGCGGCTGGAAGGAGTGCTGGGGTTCGTCGGGAACGATCAAGGCGATCGGCGACATTGCGCACAAGCTTGGCGAAAAGGACGGCACCATCACGCGCGCAGTGATGGACGAAATCCGCGACGCCATGGTCAAGGCCGGGCAAGTCGATGCGATCAAGCTGCCGACGCTCAGCGACGAGCGCCGCAGCGTGATTGCCGGCGGCGCGGTGATCCTGCACTCGGTGATCGAGACGCTCGGTATCAAGTCGATGCAGGCCTGCGAAACCGCGATGCGCGAAGGCCTGCTCTGGGACATGGTCGGGCGCGCCGAACACAGCGACCCGCGCGAGGCGACGATCCAGGCACTGTGCCAGCGCTACAGCGTCGACGAGACCCATGCCGAGCGCGTCGAACGCAGCGCGCTGACCATGTTCGATGCGGTTGCCGCAGTCTGGGGTCTGGACGAGAGCCATCGCACCTGGCTGCACTTCGCGGCGCGCGTGCATGAAGTCGGGCTCGCGATCGCGCACAGCCAGCACCACCAGCACGCCGAATACGTGCTCGCCAATTCCGATCTCGCCGGCTTCACCCGCCTCGAACAACAGGTGCTCGCCACCGTCGTGCGCGGGCACCGCCGCGGCGTTCCGGTGAATGCGCTGAAGGCACTTCCGTCACGCGCCGCGCCGTTCGCCGAGCGCCTCGTGATCCTGCTGCGCCTGGCCGCACTGCTGCACCGCTCGCGCGTTGACGAGCGCGTGCCCAAGCTCGCGATCGAAGGCGGCGAACGCACGCTGCGGCTATCGCTGCCGGACCGCTGGCTGCAATCGCATCCGCTCACCCAGACCGATCTCGAACAGGAACGGGACTACCTCGCGGCGATCGACTTCAGGCTGGTGGTGAAGACGATTTGAGGCGGAGAGCGTCCAGCTGAAGCTGGACCCACGGAGAGCGCGTCCAGCTGAAGCTGGACCCACGGAGAGCGCCCCAATGTGGGTCTGGCTTCAGCCAGGCTCTTTCGCGCGCCGAGAACAGTGTCCGGCTGAAGCTGGACCCACGCTAGGCTAGCGACCCCACCACGGAGGTCGCCATGCTTCACGACAGCATCCTCGACACCATCGGGCGCACGCCGATCGTGCGCATCCAGCGACTGGCGCCGGCCGGAGTCTCGATGTACGTCAAGATCGAGGCCTTCAACCCGATGTCCTCGGTCAAGGACCGGCTCGCGCTCGGCATCGTCATCGACGCCGAAGCGCGCGGCGTGCTCAAGCCCGGGCAGATGGTGGTCGAGGCGACCTCGGGCAACACCGGCATCGCGCTGGCGATGGTCTGCGCTGCACGCGGCTACCCATTCGTGAGCTTCATGTCGGAGACCTTTTCGGTCGAGCGGCGCAAGCTGATGCGCGCCTTCGGTGCCAAGGTGATCCTGACCACGGCGGCCGAACGCGGCAGCGGCATGGTGCGACGCGCACGTGAATACGCCGCCGAGCACGGCGCGTTCTTCGCCGACCAGTTCGAGAACCGCGCCAATCCGGCCTATCACCGCAACAGCACCGGCCCGGAAATCCTGAGCGACTTCGCCGGCAAACGCCTCGACTGGTTCGTCACCGGCTACGGCACCGGCGGCACCCTGACCGGCGCCGGCGAAATGCTCAAGCTGGCGCGCCCGGACCTGCGCATCTGCGTCGCCGAACCCGAAGGTGCGGCCCTGCTCAGCGGTCGCGAATGGGCTCCGCACAAGATCCAGGGCTGGACCCCGGACTTCGTTCCGCCGGTGCTGAACCGCGAAGTGTTCGACCACATCGCCACCATAGGCGACATCGAAGCCCGCGACTGCGCCCGCGACCTTGCCCGCCTCGAAGGCATCTTCTGCGGCCTGTCCTCCGGCGCCACCTTCGCCGCCGCACTCAAGGTCGCACGCGCCTCCGATCCAGGAACCGTGATCCTGGCCATGCTCCCCGACACCGGCGAACGCTACCTCAGCACCTTCCTGTTCGAAGGCGTCAATGAGGGATCGGACGAGTAGGTCCCCGGTCAGGCGACGCCGAGCAATTTCCCGATACTCGCCGCCGCCTCGCGGCCGTCGTGCACGGCGGTGACGACGAGGTCGGCGCCGCGGACGAGGTCGCCGCCGGCGAACAGTTTCGGGTTCGCGGTCTGGAACGGCAGGCGGCCGTTCTGGCCGACGAGCAGGCGCTGGTCGGGGGTCTGCTCGGGTGCGTGTTGCGTCAACCAATTGGCCGGGTCGGGACGGAAGCCAAAGGCGAGGAGCACGATGTCGGCAGCGATTACCGTCTCGCTGCCATCGACGATCTCGGGGCCGACGCTGCGCGAACCACTCGCCGCGGCGCGGGTCTCGACCACGCGCACGCCGGTGGCCTGCGCGTCGCCTTCGATCGCGAGCGGCTGGCGGTTGAACAGGAACTGCACGCCTTCGTCGCGCGCGTTCTTCACTTCGCGCTTGGAGCCCGGCATCGCCGCCTCGTCGCGGCGATAGATGCAGGTCACCTCACGCGCACCGAGGCGCACGGCGGTACGCACGCAGTCCATGCCGGTATCGCCACCACCGAGCACGACCACGCGCTTGCCGCGTACATCGATCTCCGGCGCCGACAGCGACCAACCCGCGATCGGCCTCATTGTGGGAGCGGCCTCCTGGCCGCGATCCTGTGCCTCGCCATGCAGCACGCGACGCCCATTCGCGACCAGAAACGGCAACGCCGGCAACACGCCGGCGAGTTGCTGCCCCGGCAACTGCGCATCGACGTACCGATACGCACCGGTGCCGGCGAACACTGCGTCGAATTCCGCGAGCAACTGGTCGAGCGTGCGATCGCGGCCGATCTCGACGCCGAGATGGAAGCGCACGCCCATGGCTTCGAGCACGGCACGCCGCGTCGCGATCACCTGCTTCTCCAGCTTGAACGGCGGAATGCCGAAGGTCAGCAGGCCACCGATCTCTTCGTAGCGATCGAACACATGCGCTTCGATGCCGATGCGTGCTAGTCGATCGGCGCAGCTCAAGCCGGCCGGCCCGGCACCGATGATGGCGACGCGCTTGCCGGTGGCGACCACGCGCGACAGGTCCGGTCGCCAACCCTGCTGGAAAGCTTCATCGACGATGTACTTTTCGACCGCGCCGATGGTCACCGCTTCGAAGCCGACGTTGATCGTGCAGGCACCCTCGCACAAGCGATCCTGCGGGCAGACGCGGCCGCAGATTTCCGGCAAGGGGTTGGTGCTGTGCGCGAGCTCGGCGGCTTCGAACAGGCGCCCTTCCTTGACCAGACCCAGCCAGTTCGGAATGTCGTTGTGCACCGGGCATTTCCACGAGCAGTAGGGATTGCCGCAGTCGAGGCAACGCGCGCTCTGCTCGAGCGCGCCCGGCGCGTCGAAACCGCCGTAGATCTCGTTCCAGCCGAGCACGCGCACCGGCACCGCCAGCTCACGCGGCGTGCGCCGCGGCACGTCGAGAAACTGGAACACGCCGGGCTTGCCGCCTTGCTTGCTCATGCCGCCCTCCCGAGGGTGTCGATCAGCGACTCGAGACTCGCCGCCTTCGGCTTCACCAGCCAGAACTTGCCGAGGTAATCGCGGTATTCGGTGAGCAGTGTGCGACCCCAAGCGCTCTCGGTCTCGAACACGTGGCGCCGCACCAGACGCTGCAGATGCTGCAGGTGATGTTCCATGCCTTCCGGCGAGAGCCGGAGGATATCGATCAGCTCGTGGTTGTAGCGATCGACGAAATCGCGTTCGAGATCGAGCACATAGGCAAAACCTCCGGTGAAGCCGGCACCGAAGTTCTGCCCGACGCGACCGAGCACCACGACGACGCCGCCGGTCATGTATTCGCAGCAGTGGTCACCGGCGCCCTCGACCACAGCGGTCGCGCCGGAGTTGCGCACCGCGAAGCGCTCGCCAGCACGCCCGGCCGCATACAACTCGCCACCGGTGGCGCCATACAGGCAGGTGTTGCCCATGATCGGCGTCTCGCGCGCGATGAAGCGTGCGTCGTGCGGCGGACGGATCACGATCTTGCCGTCGCACATGCCCTTGCCCACGTAGTCGTTGGCATCGCCTTCCAGATGCAGGTGTAGTCCACCGGCATTCCAGGCACCGAAGCTTTGCCCGCAGTGGCCCTTGAAGCGCGCATGGACCGGCTTGTCGCGCATGCCGTGGTTGCCGTGCTGGCGCGCGATCATGCCGGAGATGCGTGCACCGATGGCACGGTCGGCATTGCGAATCGTGTATTCGAATTCACCACCCAGCCTGCCGGCGATGGCGGCCGTCATGTCCGTGGCCATGCGCGTCGCGAGCACCGCCGGGTCGCGCGGCGGGTTGCGCGTTCCGGCGGCACAGCTGCGCACGTCGTCGAGCGCTGCATCCTCGGCCAGCAGCGGCTGCAGATCGAGACCCTGCTGCTTCTCGGTCTCACCTTCAAGGATGCACAGCAAATCGGTGCGCCCGATCAGGTCATCCAGCCGCGCTACGCCAAGTCGCGCCAGCCATTCGCGCGTCTCCATCGCGACGAAGCGGAAGTAGTTCATCACGCGCTCGGGCAGGCCGGTGAAATGACCCTCGCGCAGACGTTCGTCCTGGGTCGCGATGCCGGTGGCGCAGTTGTTGAGGTGGCAGATGCGCAGGTACTTGCAGCCGAGCGCGATCATCGGACCGGTGCCGAAACCGAAGCTGTCGGCACCGAGGATCGCGGCCTTGACCACGTCGAGACCGGTCTTGAGCCCACCATCAACCTGCAACCGCACCTTGCCGCGCAAGCCATTGCGGCGCAGCGTCTGGCGCGCCTCGCAGATGCCCATCTCCCATGGACCGCCGACATGCTTGATCGAGGAAATCGGGCTGGCTCCGGTGCCACCGTCGTAACCCGAAATGGTGATCATGTCGGCATAGGCCTTGGCGACGCCGGCAGCGATCGTGCCGATGCCGGCATGCGCCACCAGCTTCACCGAAACCAGCGCCGCGGGATTCACTTCCTTGAGGTCGAAGATCAGTTCGGCCAGATCCTCGATCGAGTAGATGTCGTGGTGCGGCGGCGGCGAAATCAGGCCAATGCCCGGACGCGCGTAGCGCAGTCGCGCGATCAGCTCGTTGACCTTGTGCCCCGGCAACTGGCCACCCTCGCCCGGCTTGGCGCCCTGCGCGATCTTGATCTGCAGCACCTCGGCATGGATCAGATATTCGGGGGTGACGCCGAAGCGGCCGGAAGCGACCTGCTTGATCTTCGACATTTTCTCGGTGCCGTGGCGCGCCGGATCTTCGCCGCCTTCGCCCGAGTTCGAGCGCCCGCCAAGTCGATTCATCGCGATCGCCAGCGCCTCGTGCGCCTCCGGCGACAAGGCGCCGAGCGACATGCCGGCGGAATCGAAGCGCGGCAGCAGCGATTCCAGCGTTTCGACCTGATCGATCGGCAGCGGCTCGCTGCGCAGGTTCAGTGCGAGCAGATCACGCAGGGCCGAGGCCGGACGCGTGTTCACGTGCTCGGCGTAGACGCGATAGTCGGCGTAGTCGCCGGTCAGCACTGCGCGCTGCAGACTCTGCACCACGTCCGGGTTGAACATGTGGTATTCGCCGCCGTGGCGATACTTGAGCAGGCTGCCAGCTTCGATGTCGCCAGCGGCTTCGAAGGCGAGCGCGTGCAGCGCGCGCGCGTCGGCCTCGAGATCGGCGAATCCGGCGCCGCCGATGCGGCTCGGCGTGTGCGCAAAGCACAGGCGGACGACCTCCTGCTTCAGGCCGATGATCTCGAACAGGCGTGCCCCTCGATACGAACCGATGGTGCTGATGCCCATTTTCGAGATGATCTTGAGCAGGCCTTTCTTGATGCCGCGGCGATAGCTGCGCCCGAGCTCGATCAGCTCACCACCGCGCTTGGGCTTGATCACCTTGCCGCGCGCCAGTTCGATCAGCGTCTGGTACGCGAGGTAGGGATAGACCGCAGTCGCGCCATAGCCGATCAGGCAGGCGAAGTGGTGCGGGTCGCGGGCGGTTCCGGTCTCGATGATCAGGTTGCACTCGCAGCGCAGGCCGACGCGCACCAGATGGTCGTGCACCGCACCGGTCGCGAGCAGCGCATGCAGGGTCAGCCATTGCGGCTGCGGATGCATGTCGCTCAGGATCACGATCACGGTGCCGGCGCGCACTGCCGCCTCGACCTGCAGGCACAAGTCGCGAATGGCCTGTTCGAGCCCGATCGATTCGGCGTAATGCAGCGGGAAGCGCTGGTGTGCGCTGGCAAACTCCTCGTGTGCCAGCATCTGCCGCAGCTTGCGTTGCGACAGCACCGGCGAGTTGAGCACGGTCTGGCGCGCGTTCTCCGGCGCCATCTCGAAGACATTGCCCTCACGCCCGATCTGGGTGACCAGGCTCATCACGCACTGCTCGCGCAGCGGGTCGATCGGCGGATTGGTGACCTGCGCGAAGGCCTGGCGGAAATAGTCGTAGAGCGAACGCGTCTGCCGCGACAGCACCGCGAGCGGGGTATCGTCGCCCATCGAGCCGATCGGTTCCTGCTCGGTCTCGGCGAGCACGCGCAACTGGTCCTCGCGCTCCTCGCGGGTCAACTGGAACAGCTTCTGATGACGATGCAGCGTCGGCGCGTCGAAAGGTTCGGTCGCAAGCGCGGGGTCGATCAGGTCCGAGATCAGGTAACGGTTGCCCTGCTTCAGCCAGCGCTTGAACGGCGCGCGCGCGCGATTGATCGAGTCGATCGCGGGCGAATCGAGGAACTCGCCGGAATACAGATCGACTGCGATCATCTCGCCGGGACCGATCTTGCCCTTGGCGGTGATGTCGGCGGCGTCGATGTCGTAGATGCCGGTTTCCGAACCGATCACCAGATGGCGATCCCGCGTCATCAGCCAGCGCGCCGGACGCAGGCCGTTGCGATCGACCGTGCAACCGGCATGGCGGCCATCGCACAGCACGATGCCGGCGGGGCCATCCCATGGGTCGATCGACAATGCGTGGTAGTCGTAGAACGCGGCCAGGTCGGGATCGCGCGCTTCGAGACTGCCGGTCGCAGGCGGAATCAGCACGCGCATCGCCTGCAGCAGGTCCATGCCGCCGGCGAGCAGCACCTCGAGCATGTTGTCGAGACTCATCGAATCCGAGCCGCTCAGCGACACCAGCGGCTTCAGCTCGCGCAGGTCGATCGCCGGTGTGCGCCATTTCGCGCTGCGCGCCTCGGCCCAGTGGCGATTGCCTTCGATGGTGTTGATCTCGCCGTTGTGCGCGAGCAGGCGGAACGGCTGCGCCAGCCGCCATTGCGGCGCGGTGTTGGTCGAGAAACGCTGATGAAAGGTCGCGAAGGCAGCCGCCAGCAATGGGTGCGCGAGATCCGGATAGAAAATACGCAGGCCGGCCGGCAGCACCATCGCCTTGTAGCCGAGACTGTGCGCCGACAGCGTGACGACGTAAAAATCGGCATCGTCGGCAAGGCGCATCTCGCTGCGCCGACGCGCCAGAAACAGCGCGCGCTGGAAGCTCGACTGGTCCATCGCCACCGTCGGCATCACGAACACCTGCTCCATGCGCGGCATGCTGGCCAGCGCCTGGGCACCGCAGGGTTCGCTATCGGTCGGCAGCTCGCGCCAGCCGGCGACGCGCAGCTCGACCCCGTGGCACTCGGCCTCGAGCACCGCACGTGCCGCGCTTGCGCGCGCGGCGTCCCGGCTCAGAAACACATTGCCGGCCGCGAAACTCGGGCCGAGGCGGATGCCCGTTTCGGCAGCGACATGGCGCAGGAATTTTTCCGGACGCTGCAGCAGCAATCCGCAGCCATCACCGGACTTGCCGTCGGCACCGACCGCGCCGCGATGCGCCATGCGCTCGAGCGCGGTCAGCGCGGCATCGATGAGCGCGCGTGAGGGCGCGTTGTCGAGATTCGCGATCAGCCCGAAACCGCAACTGTCGCGCTCGAAGCGCGGGTCGTACAAGCCTTGCCGAAGGTCTTCGCCCATATTGCCCCGCCACGCAAGCAGGCTCGACGCGGAAGTGCGTCGCCGCCGGAACCAGTGTGACTTCAGCTATACGGGGCCGTCGCTAGAGCCTTGGCTCTAGCGCCGATGAAAACGAATACAGGCGATGGCGGCGCGACCGGCGCGGTTGTGCGACAGCGGCGATTGGCCGAGGATCGCGCGGCGCGCATTGGCCCATCGGAGTGAATCGGCATGAAGCAAGACAAGGACGAGCGTGGCATCCATCGCACGTTCCGCCGCGTCGAGCGCCGCTTTCCCGGGCGCTTCGCGCATTTCCTGCGCTGGCTGCGCCAACCGGGCTCGCGCTGGGTGCGCGTTCCGCTCGCACTGCTGTTCAGCGTCGCCGGTGTGGTCGGTTTTCTTCCCGTCGTCGGCTTCTGGATGCTGCCGCTCGGCCTGCTGCTGCTCGCCCAGGACCTGCCCCTGCTACGCCGCCCGATGCGCCGCCTGCTGGTCTGCAGCGAACGCCGCTGGCGCAAGCGTCAGTGGGCGCGCAGTGGGCAACGCAAGAACGGCGCGCGCTGAGCGGTTGGCGGTTTCGCGCGGATCGACCATCCATCGTTCGAACATCCGGCAGTGCGTGTGGACCAACAGGCCTGCCGCATGGGTTACGCCGACGCTTCCTGCGCCGCTTCTTCGATCAATTTCGCCGATACGCCTCGCTTGCGCAACGCTTGAGCCAGGCGAGCGGCGGGGCCGAACAGGTGAGTCGATTCATCGCGGCGCAATCCTTCGCTCACATAGGCCTTGAGCAAAGCCTGATAACCGGTCATGCCCTTGTGTGGCGCGATGGCCTTGAGCGACTCGACGACGTCCACCGGCACGCGCAACGTGATGCTGGTCATCGCGCGGTCCTTCTTCATGCGAGCCTTGAGCTTGTCAGGAATCATGCTGATCGCGCTCCTGCTTGGTGGCCTTGCGAGCCGAGACGATGCGAATGTGGTCATCTTCGAATGCAACGTGCACGACAAACAACATTCGCCCCAGCGTGTCGTATCCGATTACTGCGTCGCGTGCTTCGTCGTTCCGGTCGGCATCGACAATCCGGAAGAAGGGATCGAAGAACACCTCGGCCGCTCGATCGAAGGTGATGCCGTCATGCTTCAGCGCATTCGCCTTGGCCTTGGCGGCATCCCAAACGAAACTCGTCCCGTTGAGTTCGAAACGAATGTCCATGGCGGCATCGTGCTCGCCTGTATGTACACTGTCAATACCCGATCATCGACCCGTTCAGCCGCGCATCGGCGGTCAACTTCCGCTTCGTCAATCAAGCCGCGCGCTGGCGCACGACTTCGAACAACGCCACGCCGGTGGCGACGGAGACGTTGAGGGATTCCATCGGGCCCGGCATCGGGATGGTGACGAGGAAATCGCAGCGTTCGCGGGTGAGGCGGCGCATGCCCTCGCCTTCGGCGCCCATGACGAGCGCGCAGGGGCCGCGGAAGTCGGTCTGGTGGATCGACTGCGTGGCCTCGCCTTCGAGACCGCTGATCCAGACGCCGGCTTCCTTGAGCACGTCCATCGCCCGCGCCAGGTTGGTCGCGCGCACGATCGGGATGCGGTCGGCGGCACCGGCCGAGGAGCGACGCACGGTCGCGTTCAGCGGCGCCGCGCGGTCCTTGGGCACGATCACCGCGGTGACCTTGGCCGCGAGCGCACTGCGCAGGCAAGCGCCGAAATTGTGCGGGTCGGTGATCTCGTCGAGGATCAGGAACAGCGCTTCGCTGCCCGCCGCCTCGATCAGGGCCGGCAGGTCCTTCTCCGACTTCGCCGCCGGCGCGTTGTAGAACGCGACCACGCCCTGGTGGCGCTCGCCGCCGCAGAGCTTGTCGAGTTGCGCCATGTCGCGCGCATGCACCTTGATGTCGAGCTCGCGCGCCTCGTCGACCAGGCGCTTCAGGCGCGGGTTCTTGGCGGCATCGGCGACCATGATCTCGACCACGTTGCCGGCGTCATGTTTCATCGCCGCTTCGACGGCGTGGATGCCGGCGAGGATGTCCTTGCTCATCGTTTCTTCTTCCCTTGTCCCTGGCGCGCATCGCGCCCCTGTTCCGCGCGCGGCGCATGCACCGCAGCCGGGCGCTGGCCCTGCACCTGCGGCGGTGGCACCAGGCGCAGATCGACCTTGCGCTCTTCCATGCTCGCGCGCAGCACCTGCACACGGATGCTGTCGCCGAGGCGGAAGCGCAGGCCCTGGCGGTCGCCGACCATTTCGCGACGAACGGCATCGAAGTGGTAGTAGTCGTTCGGCAACTGGGTCACGTGGATCAGGCCGGTGACGCCGGTGTCGGCGATGCCGACGAACAGTCCGAACGAGGTGACGCCGCTGATGATGCCGTCAAACTCGGAACCGACGTGTTTGCTCATCCACGCGCACTGGTAGCGCTCGTTCACTTCGCGCGAGGCTTCATCGGCACGACGTTCGCGCTGCGAGCAGTGCTGCGCGCGCGCCAGCATTTCGCTCGGGCCGGCTTCATAGTTCGCGGCCTTGCCGCCGTTCAGCACATGGCGGATGGCGCGATGCACGAGCAGGTCTGGGTAGCGCCGGATCGGCGAGGTGAAATGCGCGTAAGCATCGAGCGCCAAGCCGAAGTGGCCGTTGCAGTCCGGGTGGTAGACGGCGAGGCTCTGCGAGCGCAACAGCACCTGTTCGAGCAGCAGCGCATCCGGGCGCTTGCGGATCTTGCGCAGCAGCGCGGCATAGTCGCCCGGCTTCACCGATGCATGCGGCGGCAGGCTCAGCGAGAACTCGGCCAGGAAGGCCTGCAGTTCCTCGAACTTCTCTTCCGGCGGCGACGGATGCACGCGGTACGGCGCCGGCACCTTGGCCTTGTTCAGGAATTTCGCGGCCTCGACATTGGCCGCAATCATGCATTCCTCGATCAGCTTGTGGGCGTCGTTGCGCGCCTGCGGCTGCATCGCCAGCACTTCGCCGGCGGCACCGAGCGAGAACTTCACTTCCTGCGATTCGAACTCGATCGCGCCGCGCTCGCTGCGGCGCTTCACGAAGGCCTTGTACAGGTCGTGCAGGTGCTCGAGGTGTGGCAGCAGGTCGGCCATCGCCGCGCGTTCGTCGGCATCACGCTCGCCGAGCGCACGCCAGACGCGGGTATAGGTCAGGCGGGCGTGCGAGCGCATCACCGCCGGATAGAAGCGCGAGCGCGAGACTTCGCCTTCGGCACTGACGGTCATCTCGCAGACCATGCACAGGCGTTCGACGTTCGGGTTCAGCGAGCAGATGCCGTTCGACAGGGTCTCGGGCAGCATCGGCACGACGAAGCCGGGGAAATACACCGAGGTTGCGCGATCGAACGCCTCGCGATCGAGTTCGCTGCCGACCGGCACGTAATGCGAGACATCGGCGATCGCGACCAGCAGTCGCCAGCCGCCGCCCTTGCGCGGTTCGCAGAACACGGCGTCGTCGAAGTCGCGCGCGTCCTCGCCGTCGATGGTCACGAGCGGCGTGTCGCGCAGGTCGACGCGCATCTCGCGGTCCTGCTTGCTCACTTCCGGTTCGACGCGTTCGGCTTCGCGCGTCACTTCGATCGGCCATTCATGCGGCAGGCCATGCGATTCGATCGCGACGCGCACGATCAGCGACGCGGTCAGCTTCTCGCCAAGCACGGCGACGACGCGCCCGAGCGGCGGACGTTCCTTGGTCGGCGGTTCGACGATTTCGGCGACGACGATCTGGCCGGCGACGGCACCGCCACGCTGGTCGGGCGGGATCAGCAGGTCCTGGTTGAGGCGACGATCGTCGGGAATGACGATGCCGAGGCCGCGGCGCTCGTCGAAACGGCCGACGAGGCGCGGGCGACGTCGCTCCAGCACTTCCGCAATCGCGGCTTCGCGACGGCCGCGACGGTCGATATTGGTGACGTTCACCAGCACGCGGTCGCCATGCATCACCGCGCGCATTTCGTTGGGCGGAATGAACAGGTCGTCGCTGCCGTCGTCCGGTTTCAGGAAGCCGAAACCGTCGGGATTGGCGATCACCGAGCCGGCGATCAGGTCGAGCTTCTCGGCCACGCCGTAACCGCCGCGGCGGTTCACCAGCAACTGGCCGTCGCGCACCATCGCGGTCAGGCGGCGCGTGAGTGCGTCCAGCCGTTCTTCGTCGCGGTAACCGAGCTTGATCGCGATGCGCTCGACCGTCATCAACTCGGCCGACTCGCTCAGGAACTGGATGATGCCTTCGCGCGACAGGATCGGATTCTCATAACGCAGCAATTCGCGCTCGCCCTGCGGATCGGCATACCGACTGCCACGCCGCTTGGGCGGTGTGCCACTGGGCGCGATGCTCTTTCCGGCCACCGACGCCCGCTCACCCCGCACCGGCGCCATCACCAACACATCCGGCAACCACGGCGCCGCCTTCTTCGGCTTCGCCCCCGGCTTGCCCCCGCGCGCGCCCACCGGCGCACCTACTCCAGCACCCACCCGCTTGCCCGGCCCGCGCGCCCGCCGATCACCCGCCCCGGCCCCGCCCGCGCCCTTGCCACTGCCACGTTTCGTCACTGGTCGCTCCCGATCATGCGCACATGGTAAGCGCAATGGCCGCGCAGCGCCGCGCGCGTTGACAAATCCCACCACCATCCTTAGAGTGCGCGCCCTTGCACGATTTCAGTCGCGCAAGCACCTGCCCAGGTGGCGGAATTGGTAGACGCACTAGTTTCAGGTACTAGCGGGGCAACTCGTGGAGGTTCGAGTCCTCTCCTGGGCACCATGTTCAAGACACCACGCCGGCCTTGTGCCGGCGTTGTTGTTTCTGCGGCCCGCTCTCCATCCCTCCAACCTTCATGGAGGAAGCGTAGGAGCGCCCTCCCGGCGCGATGCCTCGATACCACAGCCCCACGGGCGTCGACCCGCAGAGCGGGGAGCGGGTTCCTGGGTCTCGATCCTGACCCACTGCTCAGATGAGCCTCGGGTCAGCCTCTCCCTGAATCCTGCTCGCTGGCTGAAATCGAGTCGTAGATCGCCTTCGACAGTACGGCGAACGCAGCACTACCGAACTCCTTGTCGTCCATGTAGCGAGTGACGATCTTGTCGTTGTCGGCCATGCGCTGAATCATGAGATTCTCGATCAGCTGCCTCAGGCCCAACTGGAACTTGTCGAAGGGATTCGCGCGGCGAAGCTGGATGACCTGTTCGTTGCTGGATGCCTTCTGGCGGATCTGCTCGAAGAAGAAGCGATCTTCGTCGGTGAAATTCGTGCCGAAGCGCTCGTTCAGGATCTGGATGATTTCCGACAAGGGCACTTTTTCGTCCTTCGACCTGCCCGTACCGACGTCGGTGGGACTCTTGACGCCCTCGGGGTCGCCGTCGCGCAGCGTGATCTCGCCGGAGTAGATGCGCTGCAGACGGTAGTACTGCAGGCCGACTTCGTCGCCGAGCTTCACTCGTTCGATGTCACGGTCGAGCGGCAAGTGCGGCAGCAGAAACCGCCCATAGCTGTAGAGCATTTCCAGCGCCGGATCGCCGTACGGCATGATCTGGCTCATGAACGAGTAGATGTTGACGAAGCCGCTCAACTTCTCGCGGAATTCACCGCGCTTGGGTTCATCCGTCATGGCCTTGAACCGATCCACCGCAGGTTGAAGATGGAGTTGCATCCCCGCGTGATCCTGGGCGCTTTGCAGCGCCAAAGGCTTGTAGAACACGCGAGCGAACGCCTCGACCTCACTCCAGTAATAGACCTGCAAGGCGTCCAACTCATGCTTCAGCTTTTCCAACTGCTGCGGGTCTGAACCTTCCTGCAAGCTCGTCGCGTCGTAGTAGGGCTTGAAGGCGCGGTAGACGTCCTCGGCCTCGTTGACGAAATCCAGCACAAACGGTGTTTGCTTGCCGGGGATCATCCGATTCAAGCGCGAGAGCGTTTGCACAGCCTGCACGCCATCAAGTCGCTTATCCACGTACATAGCGCACAGCAATGGTTGGTCGAAGCCGGTCTGGTACTTATTAGCTACCAGCAACACTTGATAGTCGGGCGAGGCGAATCGCTCGGGCAGCTGCTTTTCGCTGATGCCCTTTCCGCTCACGCAATCCATGTTCATGCCCGTCTCTGTGTACTCGAGACCGGTTTCCGGGTCCTTTACTGTCCCACTGAAGGCAACGAGCGGACGAACCTCGGCAATCTTGTTTTCCTCGATGTAACGCTGGAACGCGTTCATGTAGCGCACTGCGTGCAATCGAGACGACGTGACCACCATCGCCTTCGCTCGCCCTCCGAGATGGCTCTTCACCTTCTGGCGGAAGTGTTCCACCATCACTTCGGTCTTCTGCTCGATATTGTGTGGATGCAGACTCATGAACTTGGCGAGCGCCCTCGCTGCCTTCTTCTTGGGCAGATCGGGATCGTTCTCCACCGCTTTCACCAGCCGGTAATACGTGGCGTAGGTGGTGTAGTTCTTCACGACGTCGAGAATGAATCCTTCCTCGATCGCCTGGCGCATGGAGTAGAGGTGGAACGCCTCGGGCAGTCCGCTCGCACCCTTGCGCCCGAACAGTTCTAGCGTCTTGCCCTTGGGCGTCGCAGTGAAGGCAAAGAAGCTCAGATTGGGCTGTCTACCTCGCGACTGCATCACCTGATTCAGGCGATCTTCCCAATCTGGCTCTTCCTCCGGGTTCTCGTTGCTGGCCGACGTGCCAAGGATCGCCTTCAACTCCCGCGCCGTCTCGCCGCTTTGACTGGAGTGTGCCTCATCGACGATCAGCGCATAGCGTCGCTTGGCAATCTCTGCCTGCCACTTCGCCGCCTCCGACTTCTGTTCGTCGCTGGCTTGTTCCTGGCTCTCCGCGCCAGCAGCATGGAGCAGCCCGCGCAGCACGAATGGAAACTTCTGCAGCGTCGTGATGACGATCTTGGTCCCGTCAATCAGCGCCGCCGCCAATTGCTTCGAATCCTGATCGATTGCTTTCACCACGCCTTGCGCGTGTTCGATCTGATAGATCGCATCCTGCAGCTGCCGATCGAGCACTTGGCGGTCGGTGATGACCACGACGCAGTCGAAGACTTTCACATCGTTCCTGTCGTGCAGGGACGCCAAACGATGCGAGAGCCATGAAATGCTGTTGGTCTTGCCGCTGCCGGCAGAGTGCTGAATCAGGTAGTTTCGTCCCGGCCCTTCATCGCGGCTGGCTTCGACCAGCTTTCCCACGGCGTCAAATTGGTGAAAGCGCGGGAAGACCATCGTCTCTTTCGTGACGACGCGGTGTCCGCCGCGCTCGTCGTCCACCTTTTCCGTTTTCGTTTCAAGAAACAGGTAGTGGCCAAGGAGGTCCATGAAGCTCGCGAACTGGAGCACGTCTTCCCAGAAGTAACCGGTGCGATAACCCGACTCGTGCTGTGGATTTCCCGCACCACAGATGATCTTTCCCGGATGGCTGCCGCGGTTGAGCGGCAGGAAAACAGTCTTCTCTCCCGCCAGCCGCGTGGTCATGTGGACTTCATCGGGATCGGCAGCGAAATGCACCAGCGCACGCTTCTTGAAGTCGAACAACGGCTCACGTGCGTCGCGGTCTTCCCGATACTGCCGCACGGCGTGCCGCCAATTCTGGCCGGTGCCGGGATTCTTCAACTCGATCGTAGCGACAGGTAGTCCGTTCACTGACAGCACGATGTCCAGCGTACGGTTGTCCCCGCGATGACACGGCACTTGGCGCGTCACCGTGAGCTGGTTCTTGTTGAACAACGCGAGCACTTCGTAGTTCGCACCGTGTGCGGGCTTGAAGTACGCGAGTCGAAACGTCTTCCCGTAGAACTTGAATCCGTGCCGCAACACATGCAGCGCACCCTTGCCGTCCAGCTCCTTGACCAACGCGGTGAGCAGCAGCGCCTCCAACCCGGCCGCGTGCAGGGCCCGCATCTCCGCCCAAAGCTTCGGCTGCGTCTCTTCGACAAACGCAAACACTCGCGCCGGAAACAACGCCCGCTCCTTGTCCCACTCCGCATTGCTGCCGGACTTCCATCCGCCGCGCGTCAGCAGAATTTCTTCAACGTAGGTCTCGAAGGCCTTTTCGTTCGTTTGGGGCATGGAATCAAATTGCCGTCAAAAGAGCTGGCGAAGGGTTAAGGCGGTGAACTCTTTGAAAATCAGCGGGCACGAGTTGAAAATCCAGGCCGAACTCGTGCACTCGGAGACTCCCATCAAATAACCATCAAATAAATCGCGTCTCGCACTCAGGCAGGTTCGTGCTCGATCAGGTATAGAGTCCGCTGTTCCCGGCCGGTTGCTTCGACTTCCTCGATCTCCTCAATGCACGAGAACCTGTAGTTCCCGCCAATCTTGAGGCCCTCAAGGCTTGGCCCACCCTCTTTGACTTTGCCGGACATTACGCCGTCCTCAGTCAGCAAACCCCATGTGCCTGATCCTCGATTCGCCTTTTCAAATGCTCCAACGAGCGTGACCGATTCGCCGCTGAGATTGGAAATTCCAGACAATGCATCGACCAAGGGCCCGGCGTCGGCCTCCTTGACGGCACGAGTGCTCGATTTGGTGAAACCCGGTTCGGCCCATGAATAGCGCAGCCCGGTCTTGTGCTGCACGAGAAATCGAAGGAATCGGAGATAAGCCCCCGCGAGATGGCCGCGATGCGCTTTGACTGTGGCCAGTACCGCCTCGGGATTGCCAGAGTTCTCGAACAGCACATCCAACCTTTGCAGCGCGCGCGCGAGCTCGCTTTGACCGAACATGTTCGGCGTCTTGGACGCTTCCATAACGACGCGGAACGACCCTGCCGCCGCAGGAACAACCACGTCCATCAAATGGGCGTCAGTCCTGTCAATTGCACGACGGTTACCGGGCGACAGTTCACGCAAAGCTGTGCCATATGCGTGCTTCACCATAAGCTGAACGTGCCCCAGCAACTCCACCAACGTCCCGACTCGAATGCGGTGCTCTTCTGCCGCCTCTGGCGGATCCGCGGCAATCTCAAGCACAAGGTTGTTGCGCTCTCGCGCTTCTCGCAGCGCGAGTTCCTCTGCCGGTCGGTCGTGCATCAAGAAACCGGGTTCGGGAAGAAGTTCATTCTCAGCGAGCTTGCCTGTTGCGGGCTCCAAGACCAGCGGTTCGTTCATGCCACCAGGCGCAACCGCGAAAAACCACTCTTCAATCGCTCGTTCCGCCAGCAAACTCCTCAGGTCCAACAAACCACCGCGAAATTGCCGCAATCGTTCCGGTTCGATGCCTGCGACCAAGTAGCGATCTATCCCACGATCAGGATCGACCATTACACCAACGTAATGACCGCCGATTGCATCGCGGGCCTCGAAGACCTGCGGTCCATCGTAGTAAAACAGTGTCGACGTGTGGCGGATCGTCTTCATGCGGTTTCCATTCCACAGTGCGTCAAAATATCGAAGGCCGCCAGCGGCCACCAAGTGTGATGACTGGGTTGGAACGTCTGTTGAATGCGTCCCGCTCCCGCTTCGAGCGTGACACGGCAGACCAAGCAACCGCGAAACCGCGGCAACTTGAGTGCCCTCGCCTCGGCGTCCTGGCGTTCGGCAAAAACCGAAAGCCCACGAGCCTGACACTCGGACACCTGAAAAACCGTCTCAGGCTTCTCGGCTCGCTGCGAGCGGAAATCGTCCAGCGTTGGCGGCATGTTGCGCACAAGACGAAAAACATCCCGTGGCGCGGCAATTTCCTCCGCTGCTTCCGGCGGGCATTCTTCGGGTAGTAAGTCTCGGTAGTTCATGGACGGGCAGAGGTTACTCGAGGTTCTGTCGGGATGATAACGCTAGCGCGCACGTCAATTTTGCCGGTAACGGCCGCGGTGATGAGCGCAGTTCGATATTCCTGCAACCGCTCGACCGCCGCTTCCACCTTCCCCACCAGCGCATCCAGCTTCGCGGTCTCCGCGTCCAGATAGGCCGCAATCGCGACTTGCTCCGGGAGTGGGGGGCGCGGAACGGGCATGAACCGCACGATGGGAACGCTGATGTTCGTCTGGGCTGTGCCCCAACCTTCCATTTCAAAGTAGCTCGCGCCTGGATTCGAGTTCAGAACCCAGGAGAAAAATGGGCCGTGCGCTGTTCTCTTCGGTGTCGAAAGAACGAGTGTGAAGCATTGGCATCCGTCGAACTCCGGCGGAACGGCAGCCGTCGTTCCAGGGTACCCGGTTCGGACGGTGACGAGGTCGCCCGCTCGCAGCGTTTTTGTTCGGTTCTTTTCAGCAAACCAAGGCTCAATGCGAAGCACGTCCGAGGTGTTCAGCTTGTTGGCCTTCACATTGGTCGAGCGAATGATTGGCACGCCATCGTCACAGTAAGCATGAGTGGCTGCCTCGGCGATTCCAACATCGACGCGAGTGCAGACGCGCTTGTATGCCACGAGATCCCAATGTTTAGGAATATCGCCAATCCACTCCACACCAGAGGGCTTCAGAGGCGGGCTTTCGGGGAGACCAGCCGCACGCGCAGAAGCGGGCGGCAGTCCGCGGGTGACGGTGCGGGAGATGAGCGCGGTGCGCTGCTCCTTTAGCCGCGCAATCAATTGCCGCTTCCGCTTCATCAAGCGGTCAAACCGCTCGGTCTCTCGATCAAGAAACGCGGCGATCATTTGTTGCTCGTCTGGCGGCGGATACGCCACAGGGATGCTGTTCATGTCCGCTTGCGTGAGCTTGTCTCGCGTTGCGCCGTCGATGAACGCACCGAACTGCGTTTGGTTGAGGGCGTAGGACAAGTAGCGAGGGTCACATGACTTTGTCGGTCGCAGAACATGGGCGTGGTTGTTCACCCAAATTCTTCCCTGCACGAAGAAGGCCACAGTCTTGTTGCGTTCGAAGAAAGGCGCTCCATCCTCCCCAAGTAGGACGAGAGGCTCGTCAAACAACCAAGCGTCAACGTGGTCCACGATGCTGTTTGCACCCCAGTACGGATAGTCTCCGCGCCTGTCACTCCTGGCTTCGCTGTTTAGAGGAATGCGCATTCCGTCCAAGCACTGAGTAACGTATCCGAGCCGCTTCACCTCCCAATGCTCCGGCACATCGCCGAGCCATTCGACGCCGCTGGGCTTGGTGCGCGGGTAGGCAGCGAACTTCACGACTGGTCTCGCTTCTTCGGCTTGCGCTTCGGCGGTCCGGGCTGCTGCTGCAACTGCTTCACGGCCTGCTCGAAGTCCGCGTCTACCGGACGTGGTTGGGCGTCCATGAGTGCGTGATAGCGGTCGAATTCGCGTTCGGCTTTGGCCTTGGCGGCCTCCGCACTGATCTTGCCGGCGTGGTCGAGCAGTTGGCGTCCCGCGATCTTCAGGAACTCGTCCAACTTCGTGATCCAGTCGCGCATCGTCATCGGCCGGCGCTCGAGCGCCTGCAACTCCGCGTATTCGATGTAGAGATTGACGATGCGGTTGAGGACCTGCAGTTCCGCTTCGGTCAGGTAGTTCTTGGCGACGAGAGAGTCTTCCTTGCGCACGCGACCGCCGGGGCGGGTGGTGTGCATCCCCATGAACGGTTGCCCGGCATCGGCGCGCTCGTGGATCAGTTCGGCCGCCGTGTATCCGTGCGTGGCCCAGTGCATCTTGTTCTGCACGGCGGCAAAGAATTGCTGCGTTGTTTCGACGGCCGGGTCATAGTCCACGCTGGTCGCGTAGATATCGAGCACCTTCTGGTAGAAACGCCGTTCCGAAGAGCGGATATCGCGAATGCGCTCGAGCAGCTCGTCGAAGTAATCCTGATGACCTTTGCCGGGCGGATTCTTGAGCCGCTCGTCGTCCATCGTGAAGCCCTTGACGAGATACTCCTGCAAGCGCGCCGTCGCCCACTGGCGGAACTGCGTACCGCGATGGCTGCGGACGCGGAAGCCGACAGCAAGAATGGCGGGCAAGCTGTAGTGCAGAACGTCGCGGGACACCTGTCTCGCCCCTTCGGTTCGAACCATTAAGTAAGACTTAATGGTTGCCGCCTCCGCCAACTCCGCTTCTGAAAATATCGCCTTCAGGTGCAGGTTGATGTTGGGGATCGAGGTTTGAAACAACTCCGCGATCTGCGCCTGCGTCAGCCAGAGAGTGTCGCCATCGAATCGGCATTGGATGCGCGTGCGGCCATCCTCGGTCTGGTACAGGATGATGCTCGATTGAGATTGGGGCCCCTCGCTCACGCCGTGACTTCCTTGAGCAGATCAAGGATCTCGCCTTCGAGCCGCTTGATGTCGGCCTCGATGACTTCCAGCGGTCGCGGCGGCTCGTAGCGGTAGAAGTGGCGGTTGAGCGGGATTTCGTAGCCGACCTTGGTCTTGCTGGTGTCGATCCATGCGTCGGGAACGTGCGGCAGCACCTCACGATTGAAATACGCGTCGATGCTTTCCTTGAGCGGCACAGTCTCGGTGTCGCGCAGGTCGGTGTCGGGCTCGGGGCGACCTTCGCGATCGCGGCAGATCTCGGCGGTCTCGTCGCGCTCTCCCAGCGCGGCAAGTACGGCTTTCAGCTCGGGCGCACTGAGGCGCACACCCTTCTGCTCGTCGATACGCTTGAGTGCGGCGAGGAACGCTTTTCGGTCCTTGAACAACTTTTCCTCAGTGGCTTGCGCGAATTCGCGCAGCAGCGCGCGGACGATTTCCTGTCGCTGCTTGCCGGCGTCGATCTCCTGCAGGCGTACAGCAGGGTCTTTCTTGGCGCTGCTCGCAAGGTTCTTGAAGCCACTTTCGTCTTCGAGCCGAGCGATGCGCTCGGCGCTCGCCTGGAAGTTCAATCGCAACGGGCGCTCGACGGTGATCTTGTGATAGCCGAAGTCTTCGTTGTCGAACACCATGCTGACGACGCGCTGGCGCGGTACGGGCTGGTGAGAGATCGGGTCTTCCTCGCTGAACGTGCGCGTTTCGCCGCCCTGGAATCGACCGAAGATCTTGGTCAGTTCGCCGATATGGTCGGGATCTTTCTCTTTGTCGGCGGGATCACCGATGCGACGACGCTTGTTGCCGAGGCTCTTTTCCATCTGCACCCAGAACTGGCGGGCGTCGATGAGCTGGACCTTGCCCTTGCGGTGCTTCTCTTTTCGATTGGTGAGCACCCACAGATAGGTCGAGATGCCGGTGTTGTAGAAGAGCTGTTCGGGCAGCGCGACGATGGCTTCCAGCCAATCGTTCTCGATGATCCAGCGACGGATCTCGCTCTCGCCGCCCCCCGCGTCGCCAGTGAACAGCGGCGAGCCGTTGAAGACAATCGCGATACGGCTGCCGCCGTCCTGCGGCGCACGCATCTTGGCCAGCATGTGCTGGAGGAACAGCAACGCACCGTCATTGACACGGGGCGTGCCCGCGCCGAAGCGTCCTGCGAAGCCCAGCGTGTTTTTTTCGTTCTCGACGTACTTCTGCTGCTGCTTCCACTCCACGCCGAATGGTGGGTTGGCGAGCATGTAGTCGAAGGTCCATTTCTTGCCGTCCTGGTCGCGGTCGAAGCCGTCCTTGGTGAAGGTGTCGCCGAGCATGATGTTGTCGGCGTCCTCGCCCTTGATGAGCATGTCCGACTTGCACACCGCCCACGCTTCGTCGTTCCAGTCCTGCCCGAACAGCTTGGGCTGTGCATCGGCATTGAGGTCGCGGATGTACTTCTCGGCGACCGACAACATGCCGCCGGTGCCGCAGGCAGGATCGTAGATGGTCTTGACGACGTGGCTGCGCGCCAGGTCCTTCTCGGGCGCGAGAAGGAGATTGACCATGAGCTTGATCACTTCGCGCGGCGTGAAGTGCTCCCCAGCCTCCTCGTTGGATTGCTCCGCGCCGATCCGGATGAGTTCTTCGAAGACGTAGCCCATCTGAACGTTGTCGACACGGACAGGAGACAGATCGATCGCAGCGAACTGCTTGATGACCAGGTAAAGCAGGTCCTTGTCGGCCATCCTGGCGATCTGCGCATCGAAGCCGAAGCGCTCCATGATCGCGCGGACATTCGGCGAGAAGCCATTGATGTAGCTGTTGAGGTTCGGCGCGAGCTGATTCGGATCGTCTAGCAGACGCGAAAAGTCCAGCTTCGAGAGGTTGTAGAACGCGTGACCCGTCACTGCACAAAGCTTGTGCCGGATGATGTTCTCCGGCTTGGCTTTGATGGCGGCATGTTCTTTCAGCACCGTCGCTTTCGTGGGCGCAAGAATGCAATCGAAACGGCGCAAGACGGTGAGCGGAAGAATGACCTTGCGGTACTCGTTCCGCTTGTAGGGCCCGCGGAGCAAATTGCAGATGCTCCAGATGAAGGACGCAATTTGGGAATGGGTTTCGGCGGGCATGAATTCAGCTCGGTGAATGAGTTTGGCCAAGGCGGTAACGCTCAGAACTAGCGCCGCTGTGTCTCAGGGGTCTGCTTGGAGCATACCAATCCGCGACGCGAGGCCACTGTTGGCGGATTGACCCCTACGCCGGCCAGTAGATTCGTTTCAATGGCACCAACTGTCGCGTTTCGCTGTCGAGCTGATCGTAATACTCAACCAAGTAGCGGACGATGTCTTCAAGTTCCCACAACGTAACCGGGATACTCGCCCTGTCGGCTTCGTATCTGGCGTCCTTGCTGAAACCTCCGGTGCTCACGTAGAGGCCGCGATCATCCTTGTGTCGACCGCCCAGGAAACTGCGCACTTCCTTGCTGCCCATCGAACCTTGGCGATGTTTCACTTCGACAACGATCCTCGGAGTCTCAAATCCGAGGCCATCCGGGGAAGCGAAGATATCGGCGCCACGATCTGGCCCGGCCTTGGCAATCCGCGTCTTGTATCCCATCGCTCGCAAAATCCCAGCGATCAGCTCTTGCATGTCATCCCAAGCAAGTTTGGAGACGCGGTCCTCGATGAAGGAGCGCCCCCGCGCCTCGGTGTCTTCCAGCAACTTCTGTGATTCGACGCTGCTGTCTTCGTCTTCTTCGTCTTCGACAATGCCTTTCGACTTCAGTGGTGGTGTTGCCTTCGGCTTTCCGTTCAGGGCCGACATGATGTCGTTGGCTGCATCGCTCGGCACCTTGAACACGGTCAAGGTCGAGCCGAGCGAATTCTTTGTCGGTACCGAGAGCACGTCGCGATCGACCTCGCCCAGCCATTTCGCCTTGCGGGAAATCGCAATACCAGTATCCCGAAGCTCCGGCTCAGGTTTGGCCGGACCAACTACCTCACCGACCAGATACTTGCGCAACGACGGACTGTAGGTGAGCACCAGGTCGCCTTCACGAATTTCGTTGATGAATCGCCAGACTTGAGAAGCGCCGGAAATGATCGTGCCCCGCTTGTATTCCGGCCGATGCGCGACGAAGCGCTTCGCAAGATCGGAGCGCGATTCGCCAGGCTTCCAATCCATCATCTCCCACCAACCAATCGCGACAATGCCTCGCTCCCGCAGCTCGTCGTAGAGCCGACCCGATTCGCCGCGCGCCATCCACATCGTCTTCTGGCGCATCATTGCCCCGCCCAGAGTGAAACCGTCCGCCGATCATACGCGGGCGGGCCAAGGCCCAGTAGCGACCCGGCGCAGCTGTTGAATGGAGCGATTCGCCTCAAATTCACTTGAAGCGGTTTGTCGTCTGGTAGAACTACCTCGTCACCCACCCAAAGGCTCTTCCCATGACGCCCAACCGACTTCGCTCCGCTGCAAGCCTGAGCCTTGCCATTGCGACACTGCTCGCCTTCGCCGGCTCGGCCGTCGCGGCCGCCACCGACCTCGCCCCGATCCGCGCCCAGCTCACCGCCCAACACGACACCAACGTGAAGCGGCTGAAGGACTGGATCGCGTTGCCGTCGATTGCGGCGGAGGATCTGAATTATCCGCAGGGTGCGGAGTATCAGGCGCGGTTGTTGCGGGAGGCGGGTTTCCAGCAGGTCGAGATCATTCCGACCGACGGCAAGCCGGGGGTGTTCGCGACGCTGGATGCCGGTGCAGCGAAGACGGTGGGTGTGTACTTCATGTACGACGTGAAGCAGTACGACGCGTCCGAGTGGAGTTCGCCGCCGCTCGAAGGGCGCATCGTCGACGTGCCCGATGTCGGCAAGGTGATGATGGGCCGCGGTGCGGTCAACCAGAAGGGGCCGCAGTCGGCGTTCCTGGCTGCGCTGCATGCGTACAAGGCTGCAGGCCAGAAGTTGCCGGTGAACCTCGTGCTCGTGGCCGAGGGAGAGGAAGAGATCGGCTCGGTGCATATCCGCCAGCTCGTGCATACGCCGAAGGTGCAGGCGGCGCTCGCCAAGACCGTCGGCGTGTTCATGCCGACCGCGATGCAGGGCCTCGATGGCGTCGTCAGCGTCAGCCTCGGTGCCAAGGGCATCGTCGAACTGGAACTGATTGCGAGCGGCGAGCGCTGGGGCCGCGGCCCGAGCAAGGACGTGCACTCCTCGCTCAAGGCGATGGTCGACAGCCCGGCCTGGCGCCTGGTGAAGGCGCTCGACACCCTGGTCTCCGAGGATGGCAACAGCATCACCATCGAGGGTTATCCGCAGGCACCGCCGCTGAGCGACGAGCACAGGGCGATGATCGCCGCGGCATCCGCGCGTCGCGACGAAGCACTGCTCAAGAAGCAGCTCGGCGTGGCGCACTGGATCGACGACCTGCCGTGGCAGCAGGCGCAGGAGCGGCTGGTGTCGCAGCCGACGGTGAACATCGAGGGCCTGGTCGGTGGCTACACCGGCCCCGGCGGCAAGACCGTGCTGCCGCACAAAGGAATAGCCAAGATCGACCTGCGCCTGGTGCCGGGCATGCAGTTCGACGACGCCGTCGCGGCATTGAAGTCGCACCTGACCAAGCGCGGTTACGGCGACATCGAAGTCAAGGTGTCCGGCGGCTACAACCCGACCGAAACGCGCGCCGACAGCACGCTGATCCAGGCCGCGCTGGCCGCGCTGAGAAACCGCGGCATCGACCCGCTGCTGTGGCCGCGCAATGCCGGCTCCTACCCCGGTTTCGTGTTCACCGATCCACCGCTCAGCCTGCCCGCCGGCCATTTCGGTCTGGGCTACGGCACCGGCGCACACGCACCGAACGAGTACTACGTGATCGAATCGGCCAACCCGAAGATCGATGGCTTTGACGGCGCCGCGTTGTCGTTCGCGCAGTTCCTGGTCGAGTTGGGGAAGTAGGCGCGAAGCAGTGAGTGGGGTGTGCTGCTCCTTCTCCATGCAGTCGGAGTGCGCGCCCCCGCACAGCGTCACCGGCTAGAATGCACCGACGGCGTTGAGGTCCAGCCTAATCGCAGCCTGGCCCTTTCCGCGCGTCGCTCTGGTAACTGGGTGAATCGATGCCGTCCTTGCTCGAACAGAATCGCTGGTTGCGCGACCCCAAGACAAGAACCAAGTCTCTGCGCATGGCTGCGTCCAGTTCGTCTGCTGTCGAAGGCATTCGCAAGCCATTCGCGTCATCGAAGTCGACCGTCACTCTGGCGCCCCGAAAGAAATCGAAGTCCGCCGGATGACTTTGGCGAAACATGCTGCGAGCGGCGCGTAGTCATTGCCTTGCCCGGCACGGATGGCAGTGAAGTACCCTTCCTTCTCCGCATCCCAGACGCTGTAGTCCAGCGTCCGGAGACTGCGGCGCGGGGGTCGATTCATACGATACTGCGCGCCCCGCGATCAGACCTCTGCCATGCCCCACTACACCGGCCCTTTGCTGACTCGTGATGTTGCCGATGCGCTGCTTGCGGCGCGTACGAGTGGCGCGGTGTGTGTGGTCGGGTCGTTCGATCTAGGTCGCACCAAGGATGAAGCGACGATGGAGGCCGATCATTGGCGATGGCGCGGTGCGCGTTATCCGTGGCCGGAGGGACTGAAGGAGCGCACGATCTACTGGTTCGACGGCGAATCGTTTGCGCCGTTGCAGCGCTACGCCGGTTCGCTGATCAAGCTGGTGCCGACCGACTGGGGCACGCCGACCTTCGAGATCGACGGCATCAAGATGCTGGTCTCGGCGCAGATCGCGCCGATGGCGGACGCGCAGCGCAAAGTCGCGCTGGTGCAGCCGCGCGGCAAACAGATCCTCGATACCTGCGGCGGGCTCGGCTACTTCGCGGCCTGTTGCCTGGCCGAGGGCGCGACGCGCGTGCTCAGTTTCGAGAAGAACGCGAGCGTGTTGTGGTTGCGCGACCACAATCCGTGGTCGCCGGACCCGGACAGCGCGGAGGCCGGGGGACGCCTGCAACTCGTGCATGGCGATGTCGCCGAAGCGATCCGCGCCGTGCCCGACCAGTCGTTCGATGCCGTGTTGCACGACCCGCCGCGCTTCGGCATCGCCGGTGAGTTGTACGCGCAGGTGTTCTACGACCAGCTCGCGCGCGTGCTGCGTCCGGGTGGGCGCTTGTTCCACTACACCGGCGCGCCGAACAAGAAAACCAGTGGGCGCGATGTACCCGCAGAAGTCGCGAAGCGCCTGGGCAAGGCGGGGTTGGCGACGGAGCTGGCGCTGGATGGGGTGTACGCGGTGAAGGACGCGGGGCGCGTACGGCGGTAGGCGGGGGCTAACTCGCCAGTTCTGTGCGTACCAGGCGCGCCCATTGCCGCAGCACCGCCTGCAGGTCGAAATCGTTGCTGGCGCGGCTGCGCTGCTGGATCGACGGGTCGCGGCGGGTGTGCTCGTGGTCGATGATCCGCGCCACTGAAGCATCGCCGGCACGCAGGTCGAGATTCAGGGTCAGCTCGCCGGCCGACTCGGACCAGATCCGAACCAGCCCCGGCGAATCGACATCGGGCGCGTACAAATCCAGATCCACGATCGCCGGCTGCAGCACCAGCACATCGGCGCCGGCGTCGGTTACCACTTCCAGGCCGGCATCCGCCAACGCCTTGCTGAAGATGTCGCGGCAGGCAGTGGCCAGGCGCGTGCCGATGCGATCCATGTCGCGCTGGTCGACCCGCAGCGTCAATGGGCGGTCGCGATTCTGGTCGCGCAGCCAGTTCTTGCGGAACGACACGCTGCATTCCTGCACCGCGACCTTTCGATATTGGGCGAGCGCGGCTCCGGGCCGCTCGTAGAGCGCATCGATGCGCCGGTGTTCGACGCGCGCTAGGCCATCGTCGGTGCTGGCCGGATAGCGTTCGACGGCCAAGACCGCGAACGGGCCGATGCACAGGGACAAGATCAGGGCGAAACGGGGCGCGGCGAGCAACATGGCGAATCCCTCCGGGTGGGCTGGTAGCGATCTTGTACGCCCATCTCGCCGCGCCGCCAACGGATCGGCCGCACTCCGTTGGCGGCCGTACAAGATCGGGGCCATCGGATTTGCAAGCCCGGGTCGCTTCGGGCACCGTAACGCCTCTTCAAGCCCGCCGGAGGAGTCCCGATGAGCACACCCTGCCCTTCCTGCACCAGCAGCCAGCTCCACGCCACCGCGCTGGCCGACCAGTTGCCGGCGGAGTCCTGCCCGGACTGCCGCGGCGCGATGCTGTCGTTGATCCACTACCGCGACTGGCGCGATGCGCATGCGGCGCCCGAGGAGTCGGTGACCGACGCCGGCGAGGCAAGCCACGTCGATGACAACAAGGCGATGCTGCGTTGTCCGCGCTGCAACGGCTTCATGACCAAGTTCCGCTTCTCTGCCGACGCCGCCAATCACATCGACCACTGCGACCGTTGCGATCTGGTCTGGCTCGACCACGGCGAATGGCGCCTGGTCGAACAACTGGCGCGCAGCGGCCAATTCGCCAAGGTGTTCGACGCGACCTGGCAGAAGCGCCTGCGCGAAGAACAGGCCAAGCGTCGCGCCGAGCTGCGCTGGCGCGAACAACTCGGCGATGACTACGCGCGCGCGAAGGAACTGCGCGGCTGGCTCGCCGGACACCCGCGCGGCAAGGAACTGCTGGCCTATCTGTTCCTGTCGCAGACCGAAGGCGCCTGACCGGCTCGCGGTCGCAAGCGCTGCTTCGAGAGTCGTTCAGGCATACGCCGGCTGCAGGGCGGTGCGCAGCGGCTCCAGGTACTGCTCGTAAGGCGCCCAGGCACGACCACGGTCGCGCCGGAAACCTTGGCGCGCCAGCGTCGCACTCGGCGTTGCCACGCTGCCGCTGCTGCGCCCGATGTCGATCATCCCCGTCTCGAATTCCACGCCGCAGTGCGCCGCGACCCGCGCCGCCACCGCGGCGGGATCGGACACCAACTCGTCGTAGTCGATGTCGAGCACGCGCCCCGGCAACGCCCGACGCCAGTGCGCCATCATGCGCTGGTACTGCAGGTAGAACTGGCCGAGTTCGGTCTGCTCGTAGGAGTACAGGGCGGCACCGGAAAACAGTGTTCGCAAGTTCGAGAAACAGGTGTCCATCGGATCGCGCAGCAGGTGCAGGAAGCGCGCCTGCGGCAGCGCCTTGGCGATCAAGCCGACATTGAGGAAGTTCTGTGGCAGCTTTTCGGTAAAAAATGGTTTGCCGCGCGTCAGCCAGCGTGCACGCTCGGCATAACCGCGCGCCACGGCATCGAAGTCCGCAGCGGCCAGTCGTTGCACGAAGGCCGCGTCGGGCCCTGCGGGCGCGGACGTGTCGATCGCAAGTTCCAGTTCGGCGTGGAAGGCCGAGGTCTCGCCGGCATCGGCGATCTGCGAATGCCCGGACAGCATGCGTTCCAGCAAGGTGGTGCCGGATCGGTGCATGCCGACGATAAAGATCGGCGTGGTCGACTGCGGCACGCCGCTGGCTGCCGAAACGAAATCGGGAGCGCAGAGCGAGATCAGGCCGGATACCAGCTGCACACTCTGCGCCGACTGGTAGCTCAGCTGACGGCGCTTGGCCTGGCAGCCGCGATCGAGTGCGGCCCAGGCTGCGTCGTGGCGGCCGAGATCGTGCAGCTCCTTGTGCAGGGCGAAGCACAGATAGACCTCGCCGGTGCCGCGCGGCTTGGCCCGCAGCAGCTGCGCCTGCAGCCGCTCGACGTGGTTGCGCTCGGGCGTCTGGGTGCGCGCGCCGGCGAGCATCAGCGAGTTCTGGAACAGAGTCGGATCAGCCTGCAACGAGGCCTCGTGGCAACGCTCGGCGGCATCGTAGTCGCCGCGGAACTGGTGATAGTTGCCAAGCACATGCTGCGCCGCTGCACAGCGCGGATCGCGCTTCACCGCGGCTTCGGCCAGGGCGGTGGCCTGCGCATGCGCGCCTATCGAACTCAGCATGACCGAGGCCTTGGCGATGATCTCCGGCGGCGCCTCAATCGCGAACTCCGGACTGGACAGGCAGCTGACCAGTCGTTCGAATTCATGGAAATAGCGCAGGCGCTGCGCCAACGCATAGACCAGCGGCGGTTCGGTCGGATGCGCAGCAAATGCCTGCAGAATGGTGGCATGCGCTTCTTGATGCGCGCCGCGCCGGCCGAGCACGGTGGAGAGACCGATCAGCGAGGCTGCGTGTGCCGGCACCAAGGTCAGTGCGCGACGGAACAGGGCCTCGGCTTCGGCAGTCTGCTTACGCTCGGCCGCCTGTTCGCCGGCCAGCCACAACCGGTTCGCTTCGTTCGTCGTCGCCATCTCGCGTCCTTGGGTCATGCCGGCCATCGGGCCGCATGAAGAGCGGGGTTTTCGTCCCCCGGACAAAACTACGGCCCCTTTCGGGGCCGTAGTGAAGCACTTTCGAGCGAACCCGATCAGAACTTCTGGTTGTACTGCACGTAGAAGAAGCGACCCGGCAATTCGTACTGCGGATCGAAGCTGTTCGCGAACGTGCTGTACGCAATCGGCGGATCCTTGTCGAACAGGTTGTTGATGCCGAGCGTGACCTTCGCGTCCCACGGTGCCTTCCAGTAGAAGCTGGCGTCGTGGTAGGTGCTGCCACCGATCGAGTTCTCGCCACCCGGCTGGATGACGCCGTCGCCGTCGACCACTACGTCACTGCACAGTTCGCCGAAGCCGTAGTCGTTGTAATAGAACGGGCAGGCTTCGTCCTGACGCGAGTAGTAACGGGTGAACAGGGTCGCGCCAAAGTCGCCCTTCTCCCAACGCGCCATCAGGTTGCTGCGGATGCGCCAACCGTTGTTGCGGTCGAAGTATTCGCCAACGCGGCTGCCGCCATCGAGTTCATCGATGTCGCCATCCGCGTCGTTGTCGGATGCATCTTCCGACATGTAGGTCGTATCCCAACCGAACGAGAACGTGCCGAAACTCGTTTCCGGCAGGCGATAGTTCAGGGTCATGTCCCAACCTTCGGTCAGCTGGGCGCCGATGTTCACACCGCTTGAGAGCAGGGTGTCGACCTGGCCACCGGCCAAACGCGTGAACTGGTCGCAGAACACCTGGATGCCTTCGACGATGCACTGGTTCATGATGAACCCACCGCTGAAGCCGCTGATGGTGTTCTCAAGCTCGACCTGCCACCAGTCGAGGGAGATGTCGGCACCTTCGATGAACTCGGGGCTCCACACGGCGCCGAGCGTCTTGGTGACCGAAGACTCCGGTCCGAGCAGCGCGTTGCCGCCGGTGCTGATACGGATCTGCGCGTTGCCCTGGTCATAACCACCGACCGGCACGCCCTGCGCGTGGCAGCGGCCCTGCTGCTCGGCGCTCAGCTGGTTGTAGATACCGCCGAAGGTGGTGGAGCACGGATCAGCGAAGGACGGGAAGGAATCGGACACGCCCTGGTAGAGCTCGCCGATCGAGGGAGCACGGAAACCTTCGGCCCAGTTGCCGCGAACCAGCAGCTGGTCGATCGGACGCCACTTGAAGCCGAACGCCGAGTTGGTGGTGTCGCCGAAGTTCGAGTAGTCGGAATAGCGCGACGACAGGCTGAACTCGAGGCTCTTGGCGAAGGCCACATCGGTCAGCAGCGGCATCGAGAACTCGACATAAGCCTCATCGACCGAATACGCACCCGCCGTGGCGGTGCGCGCATTGCCGGTGGTGTTGCCCGAGTTGATCAGCGCATCCGGCTGGTCGAAGCCTTCTTCGTCGCGACGCTCAAGACCGGCCGCGAACGCCATCATGCCGCCCGGCAGTTCCACGATTTCGCCGGTGATGTTGGCGTAGTACTGCTTCATCTTGTAGCCGTACTCGTCATGCGCCACGAAGGTGACGTAGTCGAGCATGTCCTGGGTGATCGAGCCTTCGGCGCCGAGCAGGTTCAGCGGCACGCAGCCGGAGATCACCGAGCCGCCCGGGGCGCTGACGCACACCGGCGCACCGTTGCGGATTTCCGACGGACCGAGCGCAGCACGCAGGGCCGGGATGTTGAACAGACCATAGGTGGTGTCGTTCTGGTCGTTGCGCGCATAGACCATGCCCGCATCCCAGGTGAAGTAGCGATCACCGGCTTCAAACGCGCCATCCAGGCCCATGCTGAAGGCATAGGTGTCGACGTCCTGATTGAACGAACGGCCACCGGTCTCGGTGACGCGACGCTGGATGCGCGACACCGGGGCGCCGAACGGATTGTAGATGCTGTTCGCGCTGATCGAGATCGTGCGCGCCTGCACGCCGGCGCCAGGGCCGCTGCCGAGCACGACCGGCATCGCCGCGAGCAACTGCTCGGAACGACGGTTGTTGTAGGTGCCCTGCATCGAGAACTGGATGTCGTCGGTCAGTGCGAACGAGGCCTTGCCGAAGATCGACTTGCGCTCTTGCGGCGTAACCAGGTAGTTGTCCGGGGCGAAGTTGTACATGTCCGCCGGGAACGCCCAGTTGCGCCAGCTGCTGCCGGTCTGGCCAGGCGAGTAGGTGAACTGACCGCCGGTGCCATCCGGGCGCACTTCGGCGATCGAGCAACGACCGGTGGTGGCGCTGATGGTGCCGTTGCAAAGCGCGAAACGACCAAACGGCGAGGTCGAACTGCCGAAGGCGAGGCCGGTGCCAATGGTCGGGATCGCCGAGATCTCGCGGTCGCCCGCGCCGATCGGCTCTTCCTTGACGTAGGAGGCCGAGAACATCGCCGACATGCGGTCATCGGCGGTGCCGATGGTCATGTCGTAGGCTTCCTTGACGCCGTCACCTTCATCGGTGACGCCGTAGAAACCATTCGCTTCGGCACCGGTGTAGTCGCTGCGCAGGATCAGGTTGACCACGCCAGCGATGGCGTCGGAACCGTAGATCGAGGACGCGCCGGCCTTCAGCACTTCGATGCGCTCGACCGCTGCGGTCGGGATGGTGTTCAGGTCGACGGCGCCGCCGAGACCGGTACCACCGACCCAACGACGGCCATTGACCAGCACCAGGGTGCGGTTCGAGCCGAGGTTGCGCAGGCTGACGCGGGTTTCGCCGTTGCCGCCGTTGTTGAACGTGGTGTTCAGCGTGGAGCCGTTGGCGGTCAGGTTCTGCAGCACGTCACCGACCGAGGTCAGGCCCTGGGCCTGGATTTCTTCGCGGGTCAGTGCGAACACCGGCTGCGAGGTCTCGATTTCGACGCGCTTGATTTTCGAACCCGTCACCTCGATGCGTTCAAGGGTGGTGTCGTCTTTCTTTTCCTCTTCCTGCGCGAAGGCAGGTTGGGCGATCAGCGAGACGGCGCTCGCAAAAAGCGCGAAATGGATCGCACCGGACAGCTTGTTACGCTTGGACATTTGATCTCTCCAACGGTTTGAGTGTTTCTGGAATCTTCCGGCGGTGTACGCCGCTCAGACCTGGCGCCCAGTGATGGACGCTTCGGCTGGGTGCTGAAGCCCTCCCCCGCCAACAGGTTCGGACGAGTGACACTCCCCGGGGCACGTGGGTGTCGGCGGAAGCATAACGCTAATTTTACGATCCGGGAATGGTCCGTTCAGCCGGAGGCGCCCGACGCCGGCCGGCACCCGAAGGGGACGGGTGCCTGACACTGGGCTCCTCAGGGGGCCGCCTGCAACCCCATCTCCCGGATCAGCCGGTCGGCCTGGTCGACCTCGTCCATGATCCACAGCAGGTAGCGGATATCGACGTGGATGGCTCGCGTCAGCGCCGGGTTGTAAACCCAGCTGGCACTGACCGACTCCCAGTTGCCGTCGAACACCAGCCCGACCAGTTCGCCGCGCTTGTTCAGAGTCGGCGACCCGGAGTTGCCACCGGTGATGTCGACGTCGGTCAGGAAGTTGACCGGAACCGTGCCCAGCCGGGGATCGGCGTAGCGACCGTAGTGCTTGGCGCGCATCAGTTCGGTCGCGCGCTTGGGGTGCAGGAACGGGTCTTGGTCGGTGACCTTGGCAAGCACGCCTTCAAGCGTGGTGAACTCGGTGTTGGTGACGCCGTCCTTGGGCGAGTAGCCAGTGACGGTGCCGTAGGTGACGCGCAACGAGTTGTTGGCATCGGGATAGGCCGGTCGGCCCTCCGCCTGACGGAACGCGATCAGCGCATCCAGGTAGGCGGCGCGGTAGCGGCCGTCGTTGCCGGAGCGCACCTTGGCTTCGGTGTCCAGGCGCTCGAACGCCGGAAACAAGGCCACGGCGTACTGCACGAAGCTGTCGCTCGATCGCTCGAAGTCGGCTGGCCTGGCCTCGATCAGGGCCATGCGCGCCGCAGCGTCGCCGAGGCGCGTTCCGGCGTAGAGCGCGTCGAGCTTCGCGTCCAGATCAGCCACGCTCATGCCGTCGCGGTCGATGCCGAGCGCGCGGTCGATCTCGACGATACGCGCTGCCTTCGGCAACTTCAGGTAGCGGCCGAGGCCAAGTTCGAACAAGGCGCGATCGACCGCCGGGTCGAAGCGCTTGTCGATCATCGCCATGCGCCCCTTGAACTTGATCTCGTCGCGCTGCTGGAAGCCGAAGCTGCGCTCGGTGTCGGGTTTGCGCCGCTCTCGGGCGAGCTTGTACAGGTCGCGCGCGACACCATACAGGGTAGGCCCCATGGCCAGCAGCGGGTTGGCCTGCAGTTCGGTCTCGCGCTGCGCACGGATACGCGCCAATTCGGCCTTGAGCCCGGCCACTGCGCCGCCGTACTTCGCCTGGCGCGCAGCATCGGCCTCGATCCAGGCGAGCAGGCGCGCTTCTTCGGCCTCCTTGTCGGCCACCGCGGTGGTCTTGGCGAAGCCTTCAAGCTGGCCCTGCTGGTTCTTGTAGCCGTTGCTGATGCCCTGAACGGTCGATGCGTACTTGATCGCCGCCTCCGGCCGGTCCTTGGTCGCCGCCTCGATGGTCGCAAGCGACTCACCCATGTTGCGGATGTTGCGCGGGTAGCTCCATTCGATCGCATCGCGCAGTTCCTCGGCCAGGCGCGAGCGGTTGGTGCGGCCGGGGTAGCCGGTGACCATGGCGTAGTCGCCGACCGACAGCCCCTTCGGATCAACCTTGAGCCAGCTCTTCGGCCGGTACGGCTGGTTGTCCTTGTGGAACGGTGCCGGCTTGCCGTCGGGACCGACGTAGGCGCGCAGGAAGGTGAAATCACCGGTGTGCCGCGGCCACATCCAGTTGTCGACGTCGCCGCCGAAGTTGCCGATCTGCTCGGATGGCGCGTACACCAGGCGCACGTCCTTGATCTCGAGCTGCTTGATCATCAGATAGTTGCGGCCGCCGTTGAAGTTGTACACGTCGCAGCGGTAGCCCGGCTCGCGCTCGCATTCGGCGACCGCCTGCTTCGAGCGCTTGTCGAGCGTGGTGTAGCGCTTGAGGCCAGCGACGCCATCGAGCCCCTTGGTCAGGCGCGCCGTGACATCGCTGATCGCCTCGGTCACATACAGGCGCTGGTTCGGGTCGGCCGGCAATTCCGCGGCGAAGTCGTTGGCGAGGAAGCCATCGACCATCAGGTTCTTCGCCGGCGTCGAGTTGTACTGGACGATGCCGAATCCGCAGTGGTGGTTGGTCACGGCGAGCCCTTGCGGCGAGACGAAGGACCCGGTGCAGTAGCCGAGTCCGACGATCGCGTTCAGCGGATACTCGGTCAGCGAGGACAGATCCTTCGCCGCGAGTTCCAGACCGCGCTCCTTGAGCTTGGCTTCGATCGCCGGCAACTGCGACGGCGGCCACATGCCCTCGTCGGCCTGGATAACGCCGGCGGCGAGCAGAAGACAGTGGATACGAAAGAACATGCGCATGGCGGCCTCGCAGAAGAAATCGGGGCGCGCTTTATGCCCCACACCGTCCTCCTACGCAAACCGCAGCCCCGGCACTTGGTGCGGTGCGTGGGCAGGGTGATTTGAATCGCACCCACAAGGGCTTCACCCATTGGAGCGGCATCCGCAAGAGAGCCCCTGCCGGGCCGACATCGAACACCTATAATCCGCCTCCCATTCCGGAGATTCCCGATGTCGCGAGCGATGATGAAGGCCCTGGTCAAGAAGGAAGCGGCGAAGGGGATCTGGATGGAGCAGGTGCCGGTGCCTGCTGTGGGACCGAACGAGGTGCTGATCAAGTTGGAGAAGACCGCGATCTGCGGCACCGACCTGCACATCTACAAGTGGGACGAGTGGAGCCAGCGCACGATCAAGCCTGGGCTCGTGATCGGGCACGAGTTCGTCGGGCGCATCGTGGAGGTGGGTCCCGGCGTGACCGGCTACCGTGTCGGCGACCGCGTCTCGGCCGAAGGCCACATCGTCTGCGGCCACTGCCGCAACTGCCGCGCCGGGCGCCAGCACCTGTGCCCGAACACCATCGGCATCGGCGTCAACCGCAACGGCGCGTTCGCCGAGTACATCGCCATGCCGGCTTCGAACCTGTGGCCGATTCCGGACCAGATCCCGAGTGAACTGGCGGCGTTCTTCGATCCCTACGGCAATGCGGCGCACTGCGCGCTCGAGTTCGACGTGATCGGCGAGGACGTGCTGATCACCGGCGCCGGCCCGATCGGCATCATCGCCGCCGGCATCTGCAAGCACGTCGGCGCGCGCAATGTCGTGGTCACCGACGTGAACGACTATCGCCTGAAGCTCGCCGCTGACATGGGCGCGACGCGGGTCGTCAACGTGTCGAAACAATCGCTCAAGGAAGTCGTCAAGGACCTGCACATGGAAGGCTTTGACGTCGGCCTCGAGATGAGCGGCAACACCCACGCCTTCAACGACATGCTCGACTGCATGTACCACGGCGGCAAGATCGCCCTGCTCGGCATCCTGCCCAAGGGCGCCGGCATCGACTGGGACAAGGTCATCTTCAAGGGCCTGACCCTGCATGGCATGTACGGACGCAAGATGTACGAGACCTGGTACAAAATGACGCAGATGGTGCTGACCGGCTTCCCGCTGCAGAAGGCGCTTACCCACCAGATCCACATCGACGACTTCCAGCGCGGCTTCGACCTGATGGAATCCGGCAACTGCGGCAAGGTGGTTTGCAGCTGGAACTGATCAGTTGATCGCGCGCGGATAGTGCGCGAGCAGGGTCGTGTCGAGGGTGATCAGCGGAACCCGCAGCAAGTCGGCGTGGGCAACGATCATGCGGTCGAAGGGATCCCGCGTGAAGCGCAGCGGCAGCGCGTGGCGAACGATTTCCGACAGTCGCTCCTGACTCTCGACGACGTTCAGCTCACGCGCCAGATATCCGCAGACATCAGCTGCGCCCAGGCGGATGCGCCCGATCTCGTGGAGCAGTTCGAGCTCGAATGACACCATCGGCGAGTATTGGATGTTCGCGCTATCGAGCAGTCGTTGCGCCGTCCGCGACAGGCCCGTCGTCCGCCCCTTGAACAGCGTGACGGCGACTTGCGTGTCGATCATCACGCGGTTCATCGCGGGGCCTTTCCGGAACGCGGTCGCGGCTTGGCAGCCACGCGCTTGCCGGACCGGCCCGTGCCTGACTTTCGCCCGATCGCGTACTCAACCGGAGGTTCGGCGACACGATCCAGCTCGGACCATCGGGCGGGCGATTCGTGCGGATCAAGCGGCGGCCCGATCTCCAACTCCTGGAGCCGCAATTTCGCAAGTCGAGAATAGGGCGTGCTGGCTTCGTCGTCGCGCACGATGCGCAACTTGCGGCCGCGACGCGTGATGATGATCGCTTCGCCGGTCTCGAGCACGCGATCAGCGAGTTCGAAAAGGCGTTGGCGCAATTCGGTCAGGGACAGTTCCACTGGGGCGACTCCAGTACAGGTACGTACTGTACGTTCGGACCTCGTCGCGGTCAACCGCATGAGGCCGGAGCCCCTAGTCGAAACCATCTGCGAACAGCACGCTGATGCCGCCGGCCAATCGCGTGTCGCAGACGCCGTCACCGTCGTATTCGACGGCGCCGATGTCGGGCGCTCCGTCGTCGCGCGCGTTGGCACAATAGTCATCGCTGACCAGCGGCGCAGCGCTGCCGACATCGATGATCGCGGCCCCATTCAGCAGACGGAAGTCAGCGATCGCCGGGGCCTGGAACCAAGCGGCAAGGGTCGCCAGCGGCACCTGACTGAGGTCGCCGGCACTGGTGCTGATGCCGCCGTCGCGATTGCGGATCTGCCCGCTGAGCAGGTTGTTGCGCAAGTCGGCGCTCGATGTCGCGAAACGCACGTCGATCCCGGCGGTGTTGTACAGGGTGTTGTGCTGGATGCGCGCGTTCGTGGCGGCGTTGAGGTAGATGCCAACATCGGCCGGGCAGTTGACGATGAGATTGTTGCGCATGATCCCGTTCTGGTGTTCGGGTGTGCAGACGCCGTCCTCGCAGATCGAGCCCGGGCTGGTACCGCCGCCGCCGAAGGACAATCCGAGACGGATGCCACCGCTGAACGCCTGTTCGCAGATCACCAGGTTGCGCTCGAACAGCCCGTCGCGCGAATTGCCCTTCAGGAACGCTGCATAGCTGATGAAATTGCCGCCGTTTTTCTCGAAGTCGCGGATCAGGTTCGCGCGCACGATCCAGCGCCGGCCACCGACCACGTCGATCTTGGTGACTGGATTGCCGGTGTTGCGTGGGCGCGTGTCGTAGAACTGGTTGTGCTCGATCAGCACGTCGTCCGGAAACACGAAGGCGGCACCGACGCTCGCGCCATTGCTCTTGATCTGCGCGTTGAAGTCGCGCACCCGGTTGTCACGGATGGTCGTGCGGTCGGCGGCACCGAACAGGTGGAAAGCGTGCTCGCAGTCGCTGTCGGCGGCGCAAACCCCTTCGATATCGAGTCCCTCGAAACGCCAGTAGGGTTCGCTGACCTTGAAGCCTTCGAGTGCATCGAAGCGGATCGTCGCCGTGTGTGGCGTCGCCGCGCGCAAGACGATCGGTGCGCCAGCGGTTCCTGCAACATCGCAGAGCAGGTTTCCGATCACCATGTACACGCCGGGTGCGAGCACGATCTCCTGCCCGGGCGCGGCATTGTTGATCGCGTCACGCAGCGCCGTCGTATCCGCCACCGGAACGATCTGGGCAGTGACCCGCGGCAGCACCGCCAGCAACAGCACCGCGATCATGGCGCGGCCTGCACCGATGCCGCGCCACCCTTGCGAACGCATGCTCGCTTCCATCTGCACCTCGCTGTTCGGAGTCGTGCGACCTCAAGTCGACGCACACGGAGCCTACGCCGAGTTCCTGCCTGCGCAAGCGCGCGTGCTCGAACCGCCGCCTATACTGTCACCCCGCCCCGTCCAATCGCCGCCGGCCAACCCATGCACACCTCTCCGATGCAAGCCCGCTACCTCAACTCACGCCGTCGCGCTGGCAGCCGCTGGCTGCTGGCACTTGGCCTGCTCATGGGCGGTGTGCTGGCCGCCGCGGCAGCGGAAACAACCGCCACGCCCAGCGAGGACTACGAAGCGGAACCGTCCTACAGCGCCGACCAGTTGCTGGAGCCGTCGCTGCTGTCGGGGCCGGGCTGGAAGATCCACCCAGTGGTGCCGGTACGCGGTTACCTGGCGCAGTTCCGGGTCACGACCGAGTTCGGCGACTTGCAGGTCGAGGGTCGCGCCGAGTTGCTGGAGCGCATCCATGAAATCGAGGTGATCAGGGAACTGGTCGCGATCTCGCGCAGCAAGGCATTCGCCACAGCGATCGGCCGTTCCGGCAAGGACATCGCAAAGATGATCGGGCGCATCGGCACGCATCCGATCCGGACGCTGACATCCATTCCGACTGGGCTGGTGCGCAGCCTGCGCTCGAAGTGGCGCGACCTGCGCGAGCAGAGTGCGAAGGCGCGAGACCAGGCCGCGGAGGAGTTGCGCGAGGACGACACCGCGCCCGGCATCGGGCCACAGCCGCCGACGCCGCATGCGCGCGATTCCGACTGGTGGCTCAAGTCGCAGAAGGCCAGCGGTAAACTGGCCAAGCGCTGGCTCGGCTTCACCAAAGTGCGACGCGAACTGGCGCGGCGCATGGCGGTGGATCCGTACTCGCGCAACCTGCTGCTGAATCGCGAACTGGATCGCATCGCCTGGGCCAGTCTGGTCGGCGAAAAGAGCCTCGGCGCCGCGATCGACGCCGCCGCGCCCGGCGCGAGCGAGGCGCTCGGCTGGTCCGAGCGCATCGACGACGTGGTCTGGACACTCGACCCGGTCGCACTCGGCCGCTTGCAGCAGGAGCGCATGGCCGCGATCTGCGGCGCCGACCCGATGATCGCCCGCTCGATGCATCAAGGCTCGTTGTCGCCGACGCAATGGCAGGCGCTGGTCGACAGCGTCGAAGCTCTGGGCGTGAAACGCTGCGCGCCGTTGCTGGAGCTGATCGCCGCCACCGAAACCGATGCCGAGGCACGCTACCTGTTGCGCGCGCTGGCCTTGCTCGAAGCGCATCGCAGCGAAGGCGACACGATCGAACTGGTGGTGGCCGGCCGCATGCTGGTCGCGCGCATCGGGCGCCAACTGGTGGTGCCGATGCCGGTCGACGTGCTCAGCTGGACCGCCCCGGTAGCGGCGCTGTTCGACGACCCCGCGCTGCGTGCCGCCGAACGCGAGATGTGGCTGGACGGCGAAGCGACCATGCGCACCCAGCGCGAACTCACCCGCCGCGGCTTCGGGCTGCGCATCGACCTGCCGCGCTCGCTGCGCGGTTCGATGCCGCTGCCACCGGGGTTCGATGCGCAATGAGCGCCCGCGAAATCACCATCAAGCTCCTGCGCACCAACGAACACCAGTGCGGCTATTACCGCGACCGGCTGGCGCGCGATCTGGTGCTCGATCCGGACTCGCCGGAATTGCGCCACGTGTTCCCGGGCGCGCTCGGTTCCGGCTTCCGCCGCTCCGGTCCCCGCGTGTACCGACCCGATTGCATCGGCTGCCACGAGTGCGTGTCGAGCCGCATCGTGGTCGCCGGCTTCACGCCGAACCGCAGCCAGAGCCGTTGTCTGAAGCGCAACCAGGGCCTGCGCACGACGCTGGAACCGCCGTTCTGCAGCGACGAGCGCCTGGCGCTGTACCAGCGCTACCTCGGCTCGCGTCATGCCGGCGGCGGCATGGACGGCGCGCAGGCTGCCGACTTCGAGCAGTTCCTGCAGGCGCGCTGGTGCGACACGCGCATGCTGTGCGTGCGCGATGGCGAGCGCCTGCTGGCCTGCGCCGTCACCGATGTCACCAGCGTCGGATTGAGTGCGGTCTACACCTTTTTCGAGCCCGCGGAACAGACGCGCAGCCTTGGCGTCTACTGCATCCTGCAGCAGATCGAACTGGCACGGCGCATGCAGTTGCCGCACCTCTACCTCGGCTACTGGATCGATGGTCACCCGAAGATGGGCTACAAGCGCAACTACAATCGGTTCGAAATCCTGCGCGCAGGGGCGTGGCTGCCGCTCGACGTGGCGGCTACGTAACAGCCCGCACGCGAATCCGGCGCACGGTTCAGCCGGGATCCACCATCAAGGGCTCCGACTCGCGTTCGACGGCACCGAGGTCCAGGGGGCCGTATCGGTCGTGGCGCAGCGGGTCGTTGTCGAGTCGCGGCCGGCCGCGGGCATCGCTGGACACCGACCTGAGCCCGGCCGTGTCGCAGTAGTCGAGCGCGGGCGAGGACCAGGCTGGCACGAACGACCCAGCCTGGAACACCGGCGCGCCGGCAACGAGTCGCGACCGGGTCACCGGGACCTCCGGGGCGATGGTCGTCAGCAGGCAATCCAGCGTGCCCGTGACGATGCGCCCTGGGTCGGTGAGCGGCGTGTTGCCCAGCAGGATCGATGCACGCAGGTCGACTGGCAACACCGTGTCCAAGATCGGTGGCGCATATTGCGATCCCAGTAATGACGTGAACTGGTCGGCTTGACTGGTGATCGATTGCGCACGCACGCGCCCGGCTGCGGATGCATCGTCGCCGGCCGTCAACTCGGCGCCGAACAGATACGGCGCCAGGTTCCGGTTGAACACGGTGTTGTCGATCTCGGCCAAGCTGCCACCGGACGCGAAGGGCTGCACGCTGATGATCGCGCCGCCGCGGTTGCCCGCCGAGCTGACCGTGTTGTCCTCGAACACGGCCGACGAAATCGTCAGGCGCCCACCCGCGCGTACGTCGACGATACTCGGGAACTCCGGGAATCCCCCGGATTGCGCCCAGTTTTTGTAGAAGCGCGTGCAGCCATTGATCGACGCGGGACACAGGGGATCCCGGAGCAATCTCGCGCTGGCGCCCCAGCCCACCAAGAGTGCCGCGCCTTCACCACCCACATCCGGCGGCTCGGCCTGGTTGCCGATCCACTGGCTCCCCCGGGCCAGCAGGTCCGTACCCGATCCGGTCAGGAACATGCCACCACCCCAGAAGCCGGCGCGGTTCCCGACCAGGCGCGGGCCCTGCGTGCGCTCGCTCCACCGCATCGACACGATGGTCCCGGCGCTCCCGTACAAGCCGCCGCCTCGGCTGGCCTGATTGTCCACAAGCGTGGTTCGGCTCAGCATGACCACTGAACACCCTTGCGACCAGATGCCGCCGCCTTCGTCGCCAGCGACATTCCCGGCGACGATGGCGCCGGGTTCCATCCAGATCCCGCCCAGGCCGAGGCAATGCAGGCCACCACCATCGGAAGCCCGATTGCCACGGATCTCGGTCTGTCGCAGGTTGATCAGGGGCGAACCACTTGGTTCATCGCGGATGGCGATGGCACCACCGGCCGAAGCACGGAAGTCATGGATGCGCGAATCGACAACGATGGCGCGGACGTTGCCACGCAACTGCAGCGCGCCACCCGCTGCAACCGTGCCCAAGCTGCGCGTGGTCAGTTCCAAGCGTTCCAGCGTGACCGTCGTCCGCTGCGCCAGCGAGTTGCTGATGGCGAACAGACTGCCGACATCACCACGGACGATCGTCGTCCGAGGACCGCTGGGCGCGCTCGAGGCACACGTCGGGAACCCGCCCCGGAGCGTGACCGACTGGTTCCGGATCGTCCAGGGATCGGCGAAATCGGAAAACGCGAATCCGGGGACAAGTCGAATCTCGTCGAGGCCCGGACCGTTCGCCGCGGTGGTGTTGAGCGCCGCCCCGAGACTGCTGTGGGTGCAGGCGGCATCCGATCCGACGGTGAATACGGCAGCGTCGGCGGCGCCGGCCAGCGCCATCGCCAGGGCGATCGGCAGCGTTCGGTACAACGGCTTCATGCGATGGCTCCAGCCCGCGGCGATTTGCCGCCAGTCCGGTAGCGACAGAACCGGCGGCCAGGCGACAGAGCGCGCAGCGCGTCGTCAGGCGCACCCATCCGCGCGATGCGGCGGCCTCAGAGCGGTTCGCAGTCGAGATCGAAGCCGTTCGCGAACAGGGCGACGCGATCGGTGTCGCTGGCGCTGTTGTTGGAGGGGGTGCTGTCCTCGACGTCGATGCCCGCGGCGATGGTGGCGGTGTTGGTGACGACCGTTGGCGGCCCGTCGCCGACCGCGACCAGGAACCCGATCTCCACGTGGCTGCCCGCGGGCAGGTCCGCCAGCAGGTCAAGATCGCCGCTGCCGTTGCTGGCGCAGGCGGCTCCTGCGAAGGGGCTGCAAAACCACGAGTCGGCGCTGAGCACGCCGCTCGGCGCGTCCTGGATGCGCGTACCCGGGGCGTCGCTCGGGCCGGCGTTGCTGACGCTGATCCGGTACAGCGCGAAGCCGCCGGCCGGCACGAACGAGCACTGGTTGGTCTTGACCACGCTCAGGTCGGCGACACGGCGCGTGCTGTTGCTGTCGCTGGCCAGGTTGTTGGCGGGATTGGCGTCGGCGCGGTCGCTGCCGACCGCGAATCCGGCACTGACCGAGCCGACGTGGCTGGCCGCAAGCGTCGCCGTGAACAGGAAATCGAGCTGGCCGCCGGAGGCGATGTCGACCCACTGATCGAGCGCGCCGCTGCCATTCGCCGTCGTGCCGGAGGGCTGGCCGGCGATGCAACTCGCCGCACCGCTCGAGGTGCAGCTCCAGGCGCCCGCCGCGAGCGCCGGGTCGAGCAGCGACTGCACGCGCGCATTGGCGACCGCGGTCGGCCCGGCGCTGCCGACGCTGACGGCGTACTGGGTCGAGGTTCCCGCCACCATCTGGGTCTGTCCGTCGCTGACGCTGAGCGACAGGTCGGCGCCGTCCTCGACCCGATGCGGCACGGCGCTGGCGCTCGACGCCAGGAAACGGACGTCGCCGGCGTATTCAGCGCCGATGGCGTAGTCGCCGTTGGCCGGCAGGGCCAGCGTGCAACTGCCGCTGCCACCCGCCAGCGTGGCGTTGCAGGTGGCGCCCGCCGGCACGGTCGAAATGGCCACGACCCCACCCGGAGTGCCCGCGCCGGGAGCCGCCGCAACCACCATCACCTGCACGCTGACCGACTGGTTGGCGACCGAGGGATCGGGCGCGTCGGATTGAATCGTGGTCGTGCTCGCGGCGGCTTGCACGTCATGCGATGCGCTGCCGGAACTCGGCTGGAACAGCCCCTCGCCCGCGTACTGCGCGGTGATCGTGTGCGGGCCAACGTCCGCACTCGCCAGCGTGCAACTGCCGCTGCCGGCGAGCAGCGTCACCTGGCACTGCGCACCGGCGCCATCCTCCACCTGCACGTTGCCGGTCGGCGTGCCACTGCCCGAGACCGTGACCGGAACGTCGTAGCCCTGCCCGACCACCGATACCGCCGGAGTGATGGTGCCGATGCTGGTCGTGGTGGCCACGCTGGTCGGCAGCACGCGCGCGATCGGAAACGCTGCCATGCGGCCCGCCTCGGCGTTGTGCACGGTGATCGACAGGGACGAGCCCATCGAACCCTGCGTCACCGCACCCAGGGCGTCGAGCGCGAACGCCTGCACGTCGTGCAGCCCGAGCGTCAGCGGTACTGTAGCGTCGAAGCTGCCTGGTCCCGACGCCGTGGCTCGGCCGAGGGCACCGTGATCCACGCGATAGAACAATGCCAGCGGCTGCGGCGCATTCGGCGTCACGCTGGAACTGGCGGAGAAGTTCAGGGACGCGCTCGCTGACTCGGTGCGATGGCCGTTGCTGCTGGTGATCGTGGTGGTCAGAGGATGCGCCGCGGCCGGTTCGCTGTTCAGGCGCAGCAGGTTGCTGCCATCTGAAAAGAACGCGCGCCCGCGCAGCGGATCGAGCAGCGGCGCCTGCGCGCCACTGGCGAGGTTGCGCGAGACCATCGCGTTCGCCGGTCCGCGCAGCACCACCGCCTTGGCCTGCCCGCCCCCATCCATGCCAAGGGCGAAGCTGCGGTCGTTCACCGAATCCACCAGGACCCAGGACGCAGCCGTTCCGATGTCGAGCGTGCTCGGTGTCGCAAGCGTCGCCGTGTTGAGCAAGCTCAGGCGCGTCTCGAAACCCTGGTGGCCGATCAGCAACTGGCCGCGCTGCGGATTCAGCGCCATGCCGCCGGCATTCGCCACCAGGTTCACCTCGCTCGTTGCGAGCGTGCTGGCGTCGAGCACTGCCAGCTTCGGCACATTGAGCATGGACGCGAACAGCCGCTGCGTTGCGCGATCGAAGACCAGGCGCGTCGTGCGCGCGCTGAGCGTAACCGTGGTCGGCGTCAGCGTCGTACCGTCGATGCGGGTCAGTGTCTTCGCGGCATCGGTGTGGCCGACGTACACCGTGCCGGTCGCCTCGTCCAGCGCCAGGTAGTAGGGCTGGTCGGCGATGGCGATCGAACTGACCGCCAGCGTGGCGCAGGCCAGGATGCGCAACTGGTCGCCGTTGGTATCGGCCAGCAGAACGCGATCACGGGCGGCATCGACCAGCACCGACTGCATAGCGGTGGCGATCACCGCCGAGATGCGCACCTCCAGATCGTCTCCGTCGATCAGCGCCACGCGCCCATCGCTGAGCAGCGCCACGATGCGATTGCCGGCCGCATCAAACGCCAGCTGCGCGATCGCAGCAGCGGGCACCGGCACCACCGTGGTGACGGCGCCGGTCTCGGCGTCGATGAGGCGTAGGGTATCCGTGTAGTTGGCGGACACGATGCGCCGCTGCACACTGTCGAACACCTTCGAGGAACCGGGGATCGCGGCGGCGTGGGTCGCCACGTCGAGCGTGGCGCCGTCGATGACCGCAATGACGCCGGTGTTCTGGCACTTCACGTAGACCCGGTGCGTGACCGGGTTCAACGCGATGTAATTGGCCTGGCTGCCGCTGCAGGTGGCGATCCCCGCGACCACGGTCTGCGTGTCGGCATCGATCACGCTGGTCGATCCGGCGAGCCGGTTGACCACGAACAGGCGGCGGGTGCCCGCATCGAAGGCGAGCAACCCGGGGCGCGCACCGACCGCGATCGGCGTCGCCACGCGCGTGGCGCCGTCGATGACGGTGATCGCCGCCGGATCGGTCGAAGTCGGAGAGTGCGCGACGTAGATCTTGTTCAGCGCCGCGTCGATCACTAGGTCGCTCGGTCGCTCGGCCACCGCGATGTCGGTACGCGCCAGCGTCACCGCGTCGAACTCGGCGACGTTGCCGCCGTACTGGACGACGTAGAAGCGCCGGGTCTGGGGGTTGACCGCGATCGCGATCGGATCAAACACCGAAGCGAGCGTCTGCACCGCATGGCTGCTGCCGTCGATCACGTGCACGGAGGCCGAGGCGGCGTTGCCGAGGAAGATCTGATTGGCGAGCGGATCGACCGCGATGATGCCGCCGCCGACCCCGCCGATCAGCGCGATTTCGCTGTCGTCGTCAGCATCGAGCACGCGCAGCCCCGAGCCGCCCGGAACATAGACACGGCCGCTCGCGAGGTTGAAGGCGATCGCGCCGGATCCGGCGATGCTGGTGACGATGGCGTGGGTGTCGCCGTCGAGCACCTGCACCAGGCTGCCGCTGCTCTGCACGTACACGCGATTGCTGATCGGGTTGACCGCGATGCCGGCCGGAAACGTCGAAGGCGGCATCACCATGTTGGTGACGGCGTGGCTGTAGCCATCCACCCGGACCACCGAGCCGCCACCGCTGTTGCTCACGTACAGCGTGTTGGTACGCGGGTTCACCGCCATCAGCTCCCCGGCGGCCCCGATGCTGCCGATCAGCGTCTGCGCCGAGGCAGTACGGCTGGGGAAAAGTGTCAGCGCGAGCAACGCCGCAGCGCCGAGCAGGATCGTGGTCGAGCGACGCATGAGCCCCCCTCGTGCGCGTGCCGGGCGACGGGGTGACCGACCGGACCTGCCGCACCCGAAAAGGCGCACCGCGAAAGGCTAGTACCGCTTGCGGCAGGTCACAAGTGACCGCGGTTGCCGCTCCCGCGGCGCCGTGCTTTGATGGGAATCCTCCTGTTCGAAGCGTCTGGAGCGCGGACCATGGATTTGACTCGATTGCTGGCGGCCTGGCTGTTCCTCGCCGCCCTCACGCTGGCCGGAAGTAACATCGCGAAGGAACCTTCGGGTGAATCTTCGGCACCGGCAGAGGTTCAGCGCACCGCGCGCGAACTGGCCCCGGCCACCTTGCGCGTCGAGCGCATCGAGGCAATGGGCGAGGACCAGCGCAAGTTCAAGATCAGCGGCCGCGCCGACCGCAACGCCACGATCAGCGCGTACCTGCGCGCACTGGATGCCTCGGCGAAGTTCGAGCGCACGGAACTGCTGCAGATCATGCTCGACGCCGACGGCCGACCGAGCTTCGCGATCATGGTGCAGCGCGCGCGCCCGATCGAGGTCGAAACCGCACAAGCACCGGCGCCAGCCGGCACGAACGCCCCGCCGCAACCGGCAAGGAATCCGCAGTGATTCAGGACACCGAACTGGAAGGCCGCCTGCGTTTCGCCGTCATCGAGGCGTCGCGGCGGCTGCTCGACGCGCGACTGAATACCGGCACCGCCGGCAATGTCAGCGTGCGCTTTGGCAATGACTACCTGATCTCGCCAAGCGGCCTCGACCCGCATCGCACGACCCCGGCCGATGTCGTCATGCTGCATCCGGACGGCAGCCACAGCGGCCGGCGCGCACCATCGAGCGAGTGGCCGTTCCATCTCGATCTGTACACGGCACGGCCCGACATCAGCGCGATCATCCACACGCATTCGCCATTCGCGACCACGCTTGCCTGCCAGCGGCGCGAGATTCCGCCGTTCCACTACACCGTCGCGCGCTTCGGCGGCGACACGGTGCGCTGCGCGGCCTACGCGGCCTTCGGCAGCAAGACGCTGTCGCAGGCGCTGCAGGTGGCGATGCAGGACCGCCGCGCCTGCCTGATGGCCAACCACGGCGCAGCGGTGATGGGCCGCAGCATCGAGGAAGCGATCGACCTCGCCTTCGAGCTGGAACTGCTGAGCGAGCTGTACTGGCGATCCCTGCAGGGCGGCCCGCCGGTACTGCTCACCGCGGCGGAGATGGCCGACGTGCGCGAGCGCTACCGCAGCTACGGCCGCCAGCCGCCGCTGCCGGAGGACGTCGCCGGCTGAGCATCGGCGGCACGCGCGGAGTATGCTCGGCGCGCGCCCGGCACCGGGCCGGGCCCTGCTCCGCGGAGGGACTGGTCATGCCCGTCGTCACCCACCGGTTGCATGGACGAACCGCACTGCTGCTGGCGCTGGTCTGCGCCGCGTTTCCCGAACGACTGCAAGCGCAAGCGCCCGATGCCGGTTTTTTGGAAGTGCCGGTCGAGCATTACGGCCACGAGCGCATCGTGGCCGGGCCGAACCTGCCGGCCGGCCTCGGCCTGACCACGACGCCACCCTACGCCGCGGCCGACGTGACCATCAGCGGCAATGGCACTCGCCTGTGGTTCGTGCTCTACAACCACTTCCAGAATCCGCGGCACCAGGTATTCAGCATCGGCGTCGATGGCAGCAGTCCGGCGCAGTCGGCGCTCAGCGGCACGGTCAACGATCCGGGCACGACGCTGAACGGCCTGTTCGTGCGCACCGATCTCGATGGCGACATCGCGATGCTCGACTCGACCACGCAGTTCTGGCGCATCCTCGGCGCCGGTGCGCCGATGCAGCTGATGTTCGACCTGACCGGGCCGAACTACGCGCTCGCCGACGGCCAGCAGCGACTGACCCACGATGGCACGCTGGGCGTGTTTCTGGACCGCTGGCAGTTGCGCGTATTCCGCGTGGACCTGACGGCACCGAGCCCAGCGGCGACGCCGATCGCCACTGCCGCGTTCTTCTCGTACCTCGGCATGAACCCGCGCTCGATGTTCGGCTTCGACCTGAGCGCCGACGGCGGGCACTGGTATGTCGGCGCCGAGAACCACGACTACGGCATCGGCCGCAACCGCTACTGGATCAATCACGGCAGCGGTACCGTCGCCCCGACGCGCGTGGTCGAGAACATCGGCGACGACGCCCAGCCGGTGAGTCGCGACCAGCAGGTGAGCGACGACGGCAGCCGCTTCGGCTACTGCGTCGATGGCGTCACCGGCGTACCGGCCAGTTGCTTTCTGCAGTCACCGGGCAGTGCGGCGCGCGTGCATCTGCACGATGGCGCGCGCTACACCGGGCGCATGGTGCTGGCCGACGACGGCAGTCGCGTGTACCTGCTCAGCGATCCGCAGACCGGCAATCCCTACGGCTATTTCCAGAGCGCCGACGCACTCGAGCGCCGCGTTGCCGGCTCGCAGCGTCTGCTCGGCAGTCCCAATCCCTTCGTGCTGCGTGCGCAGCTGAGTGACGACGGCCGCACGCTGGTCGGCCCCTCCTCGCTCGGCGTGTACGTGCTGCGTGACGGCGAACCGGCGCCGACCGATTTCACCCGTGCGTTGCGCGTGCTCTACCGCTACGACCCCGGCACCGACGAACTGGTGACGCGGGTGCAGATTGCCGACGGCGGTCGCGGTCTCGAACGCATCTACACGCTGCCGTTGTGGCGCGGGTTGGAACCAACCCGCTACCTGGGCGAAGTCGAGAACCCGCTGTACTGGGACCGCAGCGGCGGCGGCGTCAACTGGAGCACGACGTTCACGCCGGTCGACGGCCATTCCGGCTGGCACGAACGCCGCATGCCGTTGCAGGGCAAGCTCGGTCGCCTGAACGCGGACTTCCAGTTCCGCCTGGTGGTGGTCGAAGGCAGCGGCCACCGCACCGCCCTCTACGACGTGACCCCGCGACCCTACGTGCACTTCGACGGCTTCGAGACCGCGCCGACGTTCACGCCCTGAACCGAAGGCCGTTCCCGATCGGCGATGGGGGCTGCACGCCTGCCGTCCGGGCGCGCAGCGGGCGCGTGTCAGCCCTCGAAACCGTTGACGAACAGTGCATCGGGATTGCCGCCGAGCCGGAACAGGAATGCGTCGCGGTTGGCGGAGCCATTGAAGTCGCCCACCCCGAGGATGCGCGCGCCATCGAATCCCAACGCACGCAGCGCACGGTCGTCGGCCGCGGGTGCCGCGAAGTACTCGACCAGCGCGCTGGCGCCACCGAAACCCGCATCCAGTTGGCCGTTGTCGCCCATGCGGGCGATGAAGATGCGCCGCAGCGTCGCGTGTTCGCCCTGCCCGCCCACCACCAGCCGCCCCAAGGCGTCGAGCGCGAGCGAACTCGGCGTCAACGGCACGCTGCTCAGAGCGAGGTTCTGGAAGCCCGGCGTGGCCGGTGCACCGAAGCTGCTGTCGAGTTCGCCATTGGCATTGAGCCGCACGAACAGCAGCCGTTCGGCGGCTGCCGATGCCAGCGTCGCCTGACCGCCGAGCACGATCCGGCCGACCCCGTCGCGCAGCACGACGGTGGTCGCCAGATCGGTGACGGTTTGCCCGTCGATCTGCAGGTTGCGCACCACCCGGCGACCGCTGTTGGCGCCAGCCACCGACGCAGCGATGCACGCGCTGCTGGCGCAGAAGCTGGTGTCCAGTTGGCCCGTGGTGGCGGTCAGCTGCGCTGCGGCCGGTAGGCAGCCGAGCGCGACGGTGCAGGACTGCGCAAGCGCCAGCACGCGCCCGTCCGCCAGCGTGGACAGGCCGACCACGGTGTCGCGGGCCGCATTCGCACCCGGTTGCAGATCGATGATCTTGAAGCCGAAGCCATCGCCCCAGGTCGTCACCGGCGCTCCGTTCGTGCCACTGATCCGCTGCAGCAGGAGGTCGCCGTTGCCCTGGTCCAAATTGGCCGCGGAGACCAGATCGCCGCTCGGCAACTGCGTCACTGCCACCATCCGGTTTGCGGCGCTGGAGCCGAAGAGGTAGCAGGCGATGCCTTCGTTGCCGACACCTCCGGTGAAGCTGAGGTCGCGACCGCCGTCTGCGAGCAGCCGCATCACGCAGGACGCCGCGCCCACCGCGGTGCCATCGAGGATCGTCCCTGCGACCAGGATGCGGTTTTGCGAGTCGATCAACGCACCGCGGAACTCCGTCCAGTCGGCGAGGACTCTTACGAAGCCGTGGCCCGATCCGAAGCTGGTGTCCACGCTGCCATCCGCCAGGTCGCGAAACAGCATCAGCTCGAAGGGTCGCAGCGGATCCAGCGGGGTCGGATTGCGTCGCACGACGATCACGATGCGCCGGTCGAACCCGTCGCGCAGAATCGCCAGACCCTCATCCGCCTCGTTGCTCGCAGACGGCTGGTAGCTCAACATGCGCTGCCCGCCGATGCCGAAACTCGTATCCAGAGTGCTGTCCAGAGCCGCCACGGTACCGGAGCACAAGCAGCCCACGACGACTGCCATCCACCGCATCCAGATCGACATCGCGCACCCCTCGCGTCCAGGGACAGGATCATCGCCGCCGATGCTACGCCCGGATTCCGCGCGAGTGCTACCGCTGCGGCCCGCAGCCGCGATCGTCCTCGCCGAAACACGCAGTGCGGGCGTCCGCCACAGCACGCGCGAGGCCGCGGTCATGGCCGCACGCGCGGTGTCTCGGCAACGCCGGGGTCTCGCTCGCCCCGGCGCCTTGCTCGATCAGTCGAACTGGCGTCCGCCCGTGAACGCGAATCCCCAGACGGCCAGTGCCAGCAACAGCAAGGCCCAGCGCGCGTCGAGCGGAACCGGAACCAGCGGCGTGCCCGGACCGACGTTGATCACGACCACCGGATCGTCGTCGTTGTTGTTGGCCGGATCGCTGTCACCACCGCCGCTGACCATCGCGCTGTTCAGCAGATTGTCGGGCGCACCCACATCCACCGTGACGCCGATGGTGATCGGCGGGAAGCTCGCGCCCGCGGCCAACGCATCGGCGCGGGTGCAGGTCAGCGTCGCCAGCACACAGCTCCAGCCTGTGCCGCCGATGCTGTCCGCAGTCAGGCCCACCGGCAGCGTGTCAACCACCGTCACCAGTCCGCTGCTCGCGGCGCTGCCGACGTTGCTGATCGTCAGCGTGTAGATGCCGCCGGGCTGGCCACGCACGAAGCTGCCGCTGTGCGTCTTGACCAGGGCCAGATCGGTCCGCGTCACCGGAACCACGACGGTGTCATCGCAACGCGGTGCGGCGGGACAGCCTGGATCACCGCCACCAGTCGCCACCGCGGTGTTGGTCGCATCGGTCGCTGAATCACCGACGATCACGTTCAAGGTCAGCACCGTGCTGGCACCGGCGCCAAGCACGCCCGCGTAGGTGCAGACCAGGTTGCTGGTGCCGACGCAACTCCATCCGGCGCCGATCGCCGACTGCAGCGAGATGCCGGCCGGCAGGTTGTCGGTGATGACGATCGGCGCGGTGGTCGCCGCGCTGCCGCTGTTGAGCACGGTGATGGCGTAGGCCGCCGGTTGACCGATGACGAAGGGATTCGGCGATGCCGTCTTGGTCAGGGTCAGTTGCGGCGCGACCAGCGGCACCAGCACGGTGTCATCGCAGCGTGCATCCGCCGGGCAGGTCGGGTCGCCGCCGCCACTCACGGTCGCGGTGTTGTCGCCATTCACTGCACTGATCGTCGGCGTCACCGGGATCACGAAGCTGACGCTCGCGGCCGGTGCGAGACCCGCAGCAATCGTGCAGGTCACGACCTGGCCTGCGGCACCGCAGCCGGCGGGCATCGCACCGAGGGTGATGCCGGCATTGATCGTGTCGCTGATCGTTGCGACCGCGGTCGTTGCGGTCGTGCCGGTGTTCTGCACGGTGATGGTGTAGCTCGCGGGCACGCCGACGGTCCACGGCGTCGCGCTCGCGGTCTTGGTCAGGGTCAGTTGCGGCGCAACCAGCGGCACCAGCACGGTGTCATCGCAGCGCGCATCCGCCGGGCAGGTCGGGTCGCCGCCGCCACTCACGGTCGCGGTGTTGTCGCCATTCACTGCACTGATCGTCGGCGTCACCGGGATCACGAAGCTGACGCTCGCGGCCGGTGCGAGACCCGCAGCAATCGTGCAGGTCACGACCTGGCCTGCGGCACCGCAGCCGGCGGGCATCGCACCGAGGGTGATGCCGGCATTGATCGTGTCGCTGATCGTTGCGACCGCGGTCGTTGCGGTCGTGCCGGTGTTCTGCACGGTGATGGTGTAGCTCGCGGGCACGCCGACGGTCCACGGCGTCGCGCTCGCGGTCTTGGTCAGGGTCAGTTGCGGCGCGACCAGCGGCACCAGCACGGTGTCATCGCAGCGCGCATCCGCCGGGCAGGTCGGGTCGCCGCCGCCACTCACCGTCGCGGTGTTGACGACATTCACGGCACTGATCGTCGGCGTCACCGGGATCACGAAGCTGACGCTCGCGGCCGGTGCGAGACCCGCAGCAATCGTGCAGGTCACGACCTGGCCTGCGGCACCGCAGCCGGCGGGCATCGCACCGAGGGTGATGCCGGCATTGATCGTGTCGCTGATCGTTGCGACCGCGGTCGTTGCGGTCGTGCCGGTGTTCTGCACGGTGATCGTGTAGCTCGCCGGTACACCGACGGTCCACGGGGTCGCGCTTGCAGTCTTGGTCAGGGTCAGTTGCGGCACCACGAGCGGCACCAGCACGGTGTCACTGCAGCGGGCAGCGACCGGACAGGTCGGGTCGCCACCGCCACTCACGGTCGCGGTGTTGTCGCCATTCACTGCACTGATCGTTGGGGTCACCGGGATCACGAAGCTGACGCTCGCGGCCACTGCGAGTCCAGCAGCAATCGTGCAGGTCACGGCCTGGCCTGCGGCACCGCAGCCCGCAGGCATGGCGCCGAGGGTGATGCCGGCATTGATCGTGTCGGTGATCGTCGCCACGGCGGTCGTCGCCGCGGTGCCGGTGTTCTGCACGGTGATGGTGTAGCTCGCGGGCACGCCGACGGTCCACGGCGTCGCGCTCGCGGTCTTGGTCAGGGTCAGTTGCGGCGCGACCAGCGGCACCAGCACGGTGTCATCGCAGCGCGCATCCGCCGGGCAGGTCGGGTCGCCGCCGCCACTCACGGTCGCGGTGTTGTCGCCATTCACTGCACTGATCGTCGGCGTCACCGGGATCACGAAGCTGACGCTCGCGGCCGGTGCGAGACCCGCAGCAATCGTGCAGGTCACGACCTGGCCTGCGGCACCGCAGCCGGCGGGCATCGCACCGAGGGTGATGCCGGCATTGATCGTGTCGCTGATCGTTGCGACCGCGGTCGTTGCGGTCGTGCCGGTGTTCTGCACGGTGATCGTGTAGCTCGCGGGCACGCCGACGGTCCACGGCGTCGCGCTCGCGGTCTTGGTCAGGGTCAGTTGCGGCGCGACCAGCGGCACCAGCACGGTGTCATCGCAGCGCGCATCCGCCGGGCAGGTCGGGTCGCCGCCGCCACTCACGGTCGCGGTGTTGTCGCCATTCACTGCACTGATCGTCGGCGTCACCGGGATCACGAAGCTGACGCTCGCGGCCGGTGCGAGACCCGCAGCAATCGTGCAGGTCACGACCTGGCCTGCGGCACCGCAGCCGGCGGGCATCGCACCGAGGGTGATGCCGGCATTGATCGTGTCGCTGATCGTTGCGACCGCGGTCGTTGCGGTCGTGCCGGTGTTCTGCACGGTGATGGTGTAGCTCGCGGGCACGCCGACGGTCCACGGCGTCGCGCTCGCGGTCTTGGTCAGGGTCAGTTGCGGCGCGACCAGCGGCACCAGCACGGTGTCATCGCAGCGCGCATCCGCCGGGCAGGTCGGGTCGCCGCCGCCACTCACCGTCGCGGTGTTGTCGCCATTCACTGCACTGATCGTCGGCGTCACCGGGATCACGAAGCTGACGCTCGCGGCCGGTGCGAGACCCGCAGCAATCGTGCAGGTCACGACCTGGCCTGCGGCACCGCAGCCGGCGGGCATCGCACCGAGGGTGATGCCGGCATTGATCGTGTCGCTGATCGTTGCGACCGCGGTCGTTGCGGTCGTGCCGGTGTTCTGCACGGTGATGGTGTAGCTCGCGGGCACGCCGACGGTCCACGGCGTCGCGCTCGCGGTCTTGGTCAGGGTCAGTTGCGGCGCGACCAGCGGCACCAGCACGGTGTCATCGCAGCGCGCATCCGCCGGGCAGGTCGGGTCGCCGCCGCCACTCACCGTCGCGGTGTTGTCGCCATTCACTGCACTGATCGTCGGCGTCACCGGGATCACGAAGCTGACGCTCGCGGCCGGTGCGAGACCCGCAGCAATCGTGCAGGTCACGACCTGGCCTGCGGCACCGCAGCCGGCGGGCATCGCACCGAGGGTGATGCCGGCATTGATCGTGTCGCTGATCGTTGCGACCGCGGTCGTTGCGGTCGTGCCGGTGTTCTGCACGGTGATGGTGTAGCTCGCGGGCACGCCGACGGTCCACGGCGTCGCGCTCGCGGTCTTGGTCAGGGTCAGTTGCGGCGCGACCAGCGGCACCAGCACGGTGTCATCGCAGCGCGCATCCGCCGGGCAGGTCGGGTCGCCGCCGCCACTCACCGTCGCGGTGTTGTCGCCATTCACTGCACTGATCGTCGGCGTCACCGGGATCACGAAGCTGACGCTCGCGGCCGGTGCGAGACCCGCAGCAATCGTGCAGGTCACGACCTGGCCTGCGGCACCGCAGCCGGCGGGCATCGCACCGCGGGTGATGCCGGCATTGATCGTGTCGCTGATCGTTGCGACCGCGGTCGTTGCGGTCGTGCCGGTGTTCTGCACGGTGATGGTGTAGCTCGCGGGCACGCCGACGGTCCACGGCGTCGCGCTCGCGGTCTTGGTCAGGGTCAGTTGCGGCGCGACCAGCGGCACCAGCACGGTGTCATCGCAGCGCGCATCCGCCGGGCAGGTCGGGTCGCCGCCGCCACTCACCGTCGCGGTGTTGTCGCCATTCACTGCACTGATCGTCGGCGTCACCGGGATCACGAAGCTGACGCTCGCGGCCGGTGCGAGACCCGCAGCAATCGTGCAGGTCACGACCTGGCCTGCGGCACCGCAGCCGGCGGGCATCGCACCGAGGGTGATGCCGGCATTGATCGTGTCGCTGATCGTTGCGACCGCGGTCGTTGCGGTCGTGCCGGTGTTCTGCACGGTGATGGTGTAGCTCGCGGGCACGCCGACGGTCCACGGCGTCGCGCTCGCGGTCTTGGTCAGGGTCAGTTGCGGCGCGACCAGCGGCACCAGCACGGTGTCATCGCAGCGCGCATCCGCCGGGCAGGTCGGGTCGCCGCCGCCACTCACCGTCGCGGTGTTGTCGCCATTCACTGCACTGATCGTCGGCGTCACCGGGATCACGAAGCTGACGCTCGCGGCCGGTGCGAGACCCGCAGCAATCGTGCAGGTCACGACCTGGCCTGCGGCACCGCAGCCGGCGGGCATCGCACCGAGGGTGATGCCGGCATTGATCGTGTCGCTGATCGTTGCGACCGCGGTCGTTGCGGTCGTGCCGGTGTTCTGCACGGTGATGGTGTAGCTCGCGGGCACGCCGACGGTCCACGGCGTCGCGCTCGCGGTCTTGGTCAGGGTCAGTTGCGGCGCGACCAGCGGCACCAGCACGGTGTCATCGCAGCGCGCATCCGCCGGGCAGGTCGGGTCGCCGCCGCCACTCACCGTCGCGGTGTTGTCGCCATTCACTGCACTGATCGTCGGCGTCACCGGGATCACGAAGCTGACGCTCGCGGCCGGTGCGAGACCCGCAGCAATCGTGCAGGTCACGACCTGGCCTGCGGCACCGCAGCCGGCGGGCATCGCACCGAGGGTGATGCCGGCATTGATCGTGTCGCTGATCGTTGCGACCGCGGTCGTTGCGGTCGTGCCGGTGTTCTGCACGGTGATGGTGTAGCTCGCGGGCACGCCGACGGTCCACGGCGTCGCGCTCGCGGTCTTGGTCAGGGTCAGTTGCGGCGCGACCAGCGGCACCAGCACGGTGTCATCGCAGCGCGCATCCGCCGGGCAGGTCGGGTCGCCGCCGCCACTCACCGTCGCGGTGTTGTCGCCATTCACTGCACTGATCGTCGGCGTCACCGGGATCACGAAGCTGACGCTCGCGGCCGGTGCGAGACCCGCAGCAATCGTGCAGGTCACGACCCTGGCCTGCGGCACCGCAGCCGGCGGGCATCGCACCGAGGGTGATGCCGGCATTGATCGTGTCGCTGATCGTTGCGACCGCGGTCGTTGCGGTCGTGCCGGTGTTCTGCACGGTGATCGTGTAGCTCGCCGGTACACCGACGGTCCACGGGGTCGCGCTTGCAGTCTTGGTCAGGGTCAGTTGCGGCACCACGAGCGGCACCAGCACGGTGTCACTGCAGCGGGCAGCGACCGGACAAGTCGGGTCGCCACCGCCACTCACGGTCGCGGTGTTGTCGCCATTCACTGCACTGATCGTCGGCGTCACCGGGATCACGAAGCTGACGCTCGCGGCCGGTGCCAGACCAGCAGCAATCGTGCAGGTCACGACCTGGCCTGCGGCACCGCAGCCCGCAGGCATGGCGCCGAGGGTGATGCCGGCATTGATCGTGTCGGTGATCGTCGCCACGGCGGTCGTCGCCGCGGTGCCGGTGTTCTGCACGGTGATCGTGTAGCTCGCCGGCACGCCGACCGTCCACGGAGTCGCGCTCGCGGTCTTGGTCAGGGTCAGTTGCGGCGCAACCAGCGGCACCAGCACGGTGTCATCGCAGCGCGCATCCGCCGGGCAGGTCGGGTCGCCGCCGCCACTCACGGTCGCGGTGTTGTCGCCATTCACTGCACTGATCGTCGGCGTCACCGGGATCACGAAGCTGACGCTCGCGGCCGGTGCGAGACCCGCAGCAATCGTGCAGGTCACGACCTGGCCTGCGGCACCGCAGCCGGCGGGCATCGCACCGAGGGTGATGCCGGCATTGATCGTGTCGCTGATCGTTGCGACCGCGGTCGTTGCGGTCGTGCCGGTGTTCTGCACGGTGATGGTGTAGCTCGCGGGCACGCCGACGGTCCACGGCGTCGCGCTCGCGGTCTTGGTCAGGGTCAGTTGCGGCACCACGAGCGGCACCAGCACGGTGTCACTGCAGCGGGCAGCGACCGGACAAGTCGGGTCGCCACCGCCACTCACGGTCGCGGTGTTGTCGCCATTCACTGCACTGATCGTCGGCGTCACCGGGATCACGAAGCTGACGCTCGCGGCCGGTGCGAGACCCGCAGCAATCGTGCAGGTCACGACCTGGCCTGCGGCACCGCAGCCGGCGGGCATCGCACCGAGGGTGATGCCGGCATTGATCGTGTCGCTGATCGTTGCGACCGCGGTCGTTGCGGTCGTGCCGGTGTTCTGCACGGTGATGGTGTAGCTCGCGGGCACGCCGACGGTCCACGGCGTCGCGCTCGCGGTCTTGGTCAGGGTCAGTTGCGGCGCGACCAGCGGCACCAGCACGGTGTCATCGCAGCGCGCATCCGCCGGGCAGGTCGGGTCGCCGCCGCCACTCACGGTCGCGGTGTTGTCGCCATTCACTGCACTGATCGTCGGCGTCACCGGGATCACGAAGCTGACGCTCGCGGCCGGTGCGAGACCCGCAGCAATCGTGCAGGTCACGACCTGGCCTGCGGCACCGCAGCCGGCGGGCATCGCACCGAGGGTGATGCCGGCATTGATCGTGTCGCTGATCGTTGCGACCGCGGTCGTTGCGGTCGTGCCGGTGTTCTGCACGGTGATCGTGTAGCTCGCCGGTACACCGACGGTCCACGGGGTCGCGCTTGCAGTCTTGGTCAGGGTCAGTTGCGGCACCACGAGCGGCACCAGCACGGTGTCACTGCAGCGGGCAGCGACCGGACAAGTCGGGTCGCCACCGCCACTCACGGTCGCGGTGTTGTCGCCATTCACTGCACTGATCGTCGGCGTCACCGGGATCACGAAGCTGACGCTCGCGGCCGGTGCCAGACCAGCAGCAATCGTGCAGGTCACGACCTGGCCTGCGGCACCGCAGCCCGCAGGCATGGCGCCGAGGGTGATGCCGGCATTGATCGTGTCGGTGATCGTCGCCACGGCGGTCGTCGCCGCGGTGCCGGTGTTCTGCACGGTGATGGTGTAGCTCGCGGGCACGCCGACGGTCCACGGCGTCGCGCTCGCGGTCTTGGTCAGGGTCAGTTGCGGCGCGACCAGCGGCACCAGCACGGTGTCATCGCAGCGCGCATCCGCCGGGCAGGTCGGGTCGCCGCCGCCACTCACGGTCGCGGTGTTGTCGCCATTCACTGCACTGATCGTCGGCGTCACCGGGATCACGAAGCTGACGCTCGCGGCCGGTGCGAGACCCGCAGCAATCGTGCAGGTCACGACCTGGCCTGCGGCACCGCAGCCGGCGGGCATCGCACCGAGGGTGATGCCGGCATTGATCGTGTCGCTGATCGTTGCGACCGCGGTCGTTGCGGTCGTGCCGGTGTTCTGCACGGTGATCGTGTAGCTCGCGGGCACGCCGACGGTCCACGGCGTCGCGCTCGCGGTCTTGGTCAGGGTCAGTTGCGGCGCGACCAGCGGCACCAGCACGGTGTCATCGCAGCGCGCATCCGCCGGGCAGGTCGGGTCGCCGCCGCCACTCACGGTCGCGGTGTTGTCGCCATTCACTGCACTGATCGTCGGCGTCACCGGGATCACGAAGCTGACGCTCGCGGCCGGTGCGAGACCCGCAGCAATCGTGCAGGTCACGACCTGGCCTGCGGCACCGCAGCCGGCGGGCATCGCACCGAGGGTGATGCCGGCATTGATCGTGTCGCTGATCGTTGCGACCGCGGTCGTTGCGGTCGTGCCGGTGTTCTGCACGGTGATGGTGTAGCTCGCGGGCACGCCGACGGTCCACGGCGTCGCGCTCGCGGTCTTGGTCAGGGTCAGTTGCGGCGCGACCAGCGGCACCAGCACGGTGTCATCGCAGCGCGCATCCGCCGGGCAGGTCGGGTCGCCGCCGCCACTCACCGTCGCGGTGTTGTCGCCATTCACTGCACTGATCGTCGGCGTCACCGGGATCACGAAGCTGACGCTCGCGGCCGGTGCGAGACCCGCAGCAATCGTGCAGGTCACGACCTGGCCTGCGGCACCGCAGCCGGCGGGCATCGCACCGAGGGTGATGCCGGCATTGATCGTGTCGCTGATCGTTGCGACCGCGGTCGTTGCGGTCGTGCCGGTGTTCTGCACGGTGATGGTGTAGCTCGCGGGCACGCCGACGGTCCACGGCGTCGCGCTCGCGGTCTTGGTCAGGGTCAGTTGCGGCGCGACCAGCGGCACCAGCACGGTGTCATCGCAGCGCGCATCCGCCGGGCAGGTCGGGTCGCCGCCGCCACTCACCGTCGCGGTGTTGTCGCCATTCACTGCACTGATCGTCGGCGTCACCGGGATCACGAAGCTGACGCTCGCGGCCGGTGCGAGACCCGCAGCAATCGTGCAGGTCACGACCTGGCCTGCGGCACCGCAGCCGGCGGGCATCGCACCGAGGGTGATGCCGGCATTGATCGTGTCGCTGATCGTTGCGACCGCGGTCGTTGCGGTCGTGCCGGTGTTCTGCACGGTGATGGTGTAGCTCGCGGGCACGCCGACGGTCCACGGCGTCGCGCTCGCGGTCTTGGTCAGGGTCAGTTGCGGCGCGACCAGCGGCACCAGCACGGTGTCATCGCAGCGCGCATCCGCCGGGCAGGTCGGGTCGCCGCCGCCACTCACCGTCGCGGTGTTGTCGCCATTCACTGCACTGATCGTCGGCGTCACCGGGATCACGAAGCTGACGCTCGCGGCCGGTGCGAGACCCGCAGCAATCGTGCAGGTCACGACCTGGCCTGCGGCACCGCAGCCGGCGGGCATCGCACCGAGGGTGATGCCGGCATTGATCGTGTCGCTGATCGTTGCGACCGCGGTCGTTGCGGTCGTGCCGGTGTTCTGCACGGTGATGGTGTAGCTCGCGGGCACGCCGACGGTCCACGGCGTCGCGCTCGCGGTCTTGGTCAGGGTCAGTTGCGGCGCGACCAGCGGCACCAGCACGGTGTCATCGCAGCGCGCATCCGCCGGGCAGGTCGGGTCGCCGCCGCCACTCACCGTCGCGGTGTTGTCGCCATTCACTGCACTGATCGTCGGCGTCACCGGGATCACGAAGCTGACGCTCGCGGCCGGTGCGAGACCCGCAGCAATCGTGCAGGTCACGACCTGGCCTGCGGCACCGCAGCCGGCGGGCATCGCACCGAGGGTGATGCCGGCATTGATCGTGTCGCTGATCGTTGCGACCGCGGTCGTTGCGGTCGTGCCGGTGTTCTGCACGGTGATGGTGTAGCTCGCGGGCACGCCGACGGTCCACGGCGTCGCGCTCGCGGTCTTGGTCAGGGTCAGTTGCGGCGCGACCAGCGGCACCAGCACGGTGTCATCGCAGCGCGCATCCGCCGGGCAGGTCGGGTCGCCGCCGCCACTCACCGTCGCGGTGTTGTCGCCATTCACTGCACTGATCGTCGGCGTCACCGGGATCACGAAGCTGACGCTCGCGGCCGGTGCGAGACCCGCAGCAATCGTGCAGGTCACGACCTGGCCTGCGGCACCGCAGCCGGCGGGCATCGCACCGAGGGTGATGCCGGCATTGATCGTGTCGCTGATCGTTGCGACCGCGGTCGTTGCGGTCGTGCCGGTGTTCTGCACGGTGATGGTGTAGCTCGCGGGCACGCCGACGGTCCACGGCGTCGCGCTCGCGGTCTTGGTCAGGGTCAGTTGCGGCGCGACCAGCGGCACCAGCACGGTGTCATCGCAGCGCGCATCCGCCGGGCAGGTCGGGTCGCCGCCGCCACTCACCGTCGCGGTGTTGTCGCCATTCACTGCACTGATCGTCGGCGTCACCGGGATCACGAAGCTGACGCTCGCGGCCGGTGCCAGACCAGCAGCAATCGTGCAGGTCACGACCTGGCCTGCGGCACCGCAGCCCGCGGGCATGGCGCCGAGGGTGATGCCGGCATTGATCGTGTCGCTGATCGTTGCGATGGCCGTCGTTGCGGTCGTGCCGGTGTTCTGCACGGTGATGGTGTAGCTCGCGGGCACGCCGACGGTCCACGGCGTCGCGCTCGCGGTCTTGGTCAGGGTCAGTTGCGGCGCGACGATATTGTCCGTGTCGGACGCGGAGTTATTGCCGGGTGTTGGATCGCCAACGCCACTCGGCATCGCTACCGATGCTGTATTCGTGACGCTACCGCTGCCAGCGGTCACAGTTGCCGTGATCTGGATCTCGTAGAACTGGCCGATCGCCAGCGCGGGCAGCGACTCGCCTGCCCCTTCGAGGACTGCGATTGCTGGAGCAGCGACGCACTGATTTCCGACTGCAGCGCTGCATGCAACCAAGCTCTTCGACAGCCCGGCCGCCGCCAAGTCGGTGAGGACCGCACCCGTGACCGACGACGGGCCTGCGTTGGTGACACGCACAACGTAGGTTGTGCTCGATCCTGGTGTGACTACCGCCACGCCATCGGATTTCGTGACCTGCAAATCTGCGGACGAGGAAAAGATCTCGATCGTCTCGTCAATGGAACCGGTAGAGACGTGCGTCCAGAGATCCAGACCTTTTGCATCCCCGAATCCTTGCGTCGTCGGTGCCACCACGCAGTCTGCGTTGCTGTTGCCGTTGGCGGGCCATGCGCGATAGGCGGTACTGGAGTCCACTCCGAGCAGGTTGTAGGCGGGAGATGGCGGCGTACCCCCGGAACCTGCGGGACAGAGCGTGCCGTTCAAGACACCCACCGCGGTGGCATTGCTGGTTACGTAGCCCCGATCATCGAAGAAGACCGTGCGTCGCTGCACCAGCGTGCCTGGACCGTTCAGGCGCGTGACCGTGGGACCACCGTTGATATTTCCCTCCGCGTCGATCATGGGGAAATGGACCTCGCCGTTGTGCGCGGTCACCTGGTACGGATAACTGCCGACGGGGAATGCAGCACCAGCGTTGTCGAGGCCATCCCACGTCACCACGACCACACCTCCAGGCGCCAATCCGGACAGCACTCGATTCAGTGGATTGCCCGGATCGAAATTGATCCCGTCGCGACTGATGACGACCTGATAGGTCATGGTGTTCGTGGTCGAGAGCGTGAAGGAACCGCCCAGGTTGACGACCGTCTGCCCACTGCCAACCGTGCCGGTGAAACTCGCCGCATCAAGGGAAGCGGCCGGCGGTGCCAACGGAATACCGAGTGCCGTCAACACTTGTCCGACGTTGGCCGCATTGGCGCCGGCGGCATCGATGTCGACGAAGAACGCCGGATACCGCGCAGTCTGCGCCGTGATCCCTGACCCACCAGGCAGAAACGGAAACACCGAGAAGTTGGCACCGCGGACGCCCTTGTACAGCGGCTCGCCCGCGTCCAGAAAACCAAAGGAATTTGCGTAGACGGCATAGCCGTTGGGATCGAATCCGCGGAACTCCTGCCGATAGCGGAACCCGTCCAGCGTCGCATAGAACAGGTCCGAGCTCACCGGCAGGTTGTTGCCCCCGGTAAAGAACACGAATGCGTAGGTGAACACACGACCGGCCAGCGTGGCCGTGGAAGCGGCCGTCGTGCGAACCGCCACTTCCCAGGCAGAAACCGAGTTGTTGTTCTGATCTGGCGGATCGACCACTGCGTCGGGACCGCCACCACCATTGGACACCTCGAAGACCACACCGTAGACACCCGTCACCGGCGCGCGATAGGCGCAGGGCGCCCAAGTGTCGACACCACCCGCACTGTTGTCGGCACTGCGCGGTCCCGCCAATTCCGCCAGGCGCGTCGGGATTGCCCCTCGTGGCTGGATTGGCCCCGCTCCATCGGCATCGCCAAAATAGTGGGGGCCCACGGCGCCGCCGGTGGCGCCGAGCACGCAATCGAACTGGGATGTTCCCGGGATGGTTTCGTCACCCTTTGTTCCGAAAGCCTGCGGGTCGTAGATGCGAATGTTGCCGGCGGGATTGTTGTTGATTCGATTGCGCGAACCGACGGCGAGATACTCGCCCGCCTCCACATAGGCATACAAGAACGTACGGCGCCGCACGACGCCCACATAGACGTCTGCCGGCTGCAAGTCGAGCGCTGCGCGCCGCCCCGTATAACCGAATGGGAAGAGATCGCGACTGCCGTCTGCCTGGGCGACGTTCGTGCCCAGGCCGAGCGCGAGCAACCCCGCGCACAGGGCAATCCCCACGAGTCGTTCAGCGCGCAAGGCAGCGAATGCCGCACGCCGATCCAATATCTCCACGACCCAACCCGAGAACCTCGCCATCGCAACGCGCAACCAATTCACAACTACCCCCAGTGCGAAATTCTCGAGAAGGACGGAAAGCTCTGCTGACAATGTGCCATGAAACGCGCAGTGCATCACGGAATGATTGCAACAAATGCCCATCACCACCGCCTTCCCGCAACACCGCCGATCAAGACTTCGGGTGGTTCTTGTGGCGCTCTGAGGCTTGCGCATCGCTAGCAACGCTTGGGCGCGCAATCAGCACATGCAACGCCCGACGCCCTTCACCCGCGCAGGCCCGACTCACGCGCCCGATGGATCTCGTCACGAATCTTTGCAGCCTGCTCGAACTCGAGGTTCTGTGCGTGCTTGTACATCTGCACTTCGAGCTTCTTGATCGCGGCGGCCAGCTTCTGCGGAGCGAGCACGGTGTAATCAAACTTCTCTTCGGCGACACGGAACATCTGCCGCGGCCCGCGTTTGCCGACCGCCACCAGGTCCTCGTTCGCCGCCTCGCGTGCCCCTTCCATGTAATCCGCGACGGACTTGATGACCGAACGCGGCGTGATGCCATGCGCCGCATTGAACTCGATCTGCTTGTTGCGGCGGCGCTCGGTCTCGCCGATCGCGACCTGCATCGAGCGCGTGATCTTGTCGGCATACAGGATCGCCCGCCCGCGCAGGTTGCGTGCGGCCCGGCCGATGGTCTGGATCAGGGAACCGCTGCTGCGCAGGAAGCCTTCCTTGTCGGCATCGAGGATCGCGACCAGAGACACCTCGGGCATGTCCAAGCCTTCACGCAGCAGGTTGATGCCGATCAGCACGTCGAACTTTCCAAGGCGCAGGTCGCGGATGATCTCGACCCGCTCCACGGTCTCGATGTCCGAGTGCAGGTAGCGCACCTTGAGTCCCTGCTCGCCGTAGTACTCGGTCAGGTTCTCGGCCATGCGCTTGGTCAGGGTCGTGACCAGCACGCGATCGCCGAGCGCGATGCGCTGGTGGATCTCGCTCAGCAGGTCATCGACCTGGGTACCGACCGGGCGCACCTCGACTTCGGGATCGACCAGGCCGGTTGGGCGCACGACCTGCTCGACGATGGCATCACCGCTGCGCTCCAGTTCATACGGCCCCGGTGTCGCCGAGACGTAGATCGCACGCGGCGAGCGGCGTTCGAACTCCTCGAACTTCAACGGCCGGTTGTCGAGCGCCGAGGGCAGACGGAAACCGAACTCGACCAGGGTTTCCTTGCGCGAACGATCACCGCGATACATGCCGCCGATCTGCGGCACGGTCACGTGTGATTCGTCGATGACCAGCAGGGCATCGGCCGGCAGATAATCGAACAGGGTCGGTGGCGGCTCGCCCGGTGCGTAACCGGTCAAGTGGCGCGAGTAGTTCTCGATGCCCTGGCAGTAACCGACCTCGGCCATCATCTCCAGATCGAACTGGGTGCGCTGCTTGAGCCGCTGCGCCTCGACCAGCTTGTTCGCCGCGTACAGCTGCTCCAGGCGCTCGGCCAGTTCAGCCTTGATCGTGTCGATGGCTTCGAGCGCAGTGCGGCGCGTGGTCACGTAGTGCGAACCCGGGAAGATCGTGCAGCGCGGCAGCTTGCGCTTGATGTGGCCGGTGAGCGGATCGAACACCGCGAGCTGTTCGATTTCGCCGTCGAACAACTCGATGCGGATCGCGTCCTGTTCGGACTCGGCCGGAAACACGTCGATGGTCTCGCCTCGCACGCGGTACGAACCGCGCTTGAGCTCGAACTCGCCGCGCTCGTACTGGATCTCGGTCAGACGGCGCAGCAACTCCCGTTGCTCGACGCGATCGCCGCGCACCAGGTGGATGACCATGCGGAAATATTCGCCGGGGTCGCCGAGGCCGTAGATCGCCGACACCGTCGCGACGATCAGCGCGTCCTTGCGTTCGAGCAGTGCCTTGGTCGCCGACAGGCGCATCTGCTCGATGTGCTCGTTGATCGACGCGTCCTTCTCGATGTAGGTGTCGCTCGAAGGCACGTAGGCCTCGGGCTGGTAGTAGTCGTAGTAGGAAACGAAGTACTCGACGGCGTTGTGCGGGAAGAACTGCTTGAACTCGCCATACAACTGCGCCGCCAAAGTCTTGTTCGGCGCCATCACGATGGTCGGCTTTTGCACCGCCTGCACCAGATTCGCGATGGTGAAGGTCTTGCCCGAGCCGGTCACGCCCAGCAACGTCTGGTGCGCCAGCCCCGCCTCGAAGCCCGCGATCAACTTGCGGATCGCCTCCGGCTGGTCGCCGGCCGGCTGGTAGTCGGATACGAGTTCGAATTTGCGGTCGTCGTCATTCATTCAGCCATTGTCGCAGAGGCGGCAGTCTCGCTTCAGTAGTTCGTACCGAGGATGCGATTGCTGATGGCATTGATGGGCCTGGACAGCAGGCGCGAGATGACACCAGTTTCCAGCTGCGCTTCCTGGGGCAACTGGGAGAGCAGTTGGGCCAGTTGTTCGCGGCCGAGCACGGCGGTGCCGATCAATAGGGACAACAGGTATCCGATCAGCGCACACAGGTAGACGCCGACCATCGCGAGTCCGAGCGAAACGAAGATGACCGGCCAACCAACGGGTTCAAGTCCGAAGACGCCTGCGCGCGCGAGAGTCATGCCCGAAACGAATCCGAGCACGATGCCGGTTCCTAGAAACGGCAAGAGGAAAGCTGTGAGCAATGGTGCGTACAGCCTCGACTTCGACGCGAGAGGCGCCGCGTGTTGCTGCCATTCGTCGTCACTCAAGATGACGGACCCGAGCCATGGGACGAGACGATGCACCACCACCGCACCGAGCGCAGCACCTAGCGCCCCCAGGCCGAGGCCGAGGATCAACGCCGGCCAACCCCCTTGGGGTCCGACGCCGACAGCGCCACTCGGCAGGATCTGCTCGCCCAGCCGGACGCCCGCTGCGAATCCCCCAAGCATGCAGAATATCGATAGGAAACCACCCAGGAACCGAAACAGCCATACGTGCATGCCGGACGCCTCCAATCGTCGATCTCGCAATTCGGACGACGTCGATTCAACCACGACGCCGCTACTCGGTGCAGAAGATTGCACGGAATACGCCGCTTTCAATCATGACGCGAGCGCGCCGCAAAAAGCGCGGGTCGCCCGCAACGATCAACGATGCGGGCACCCCGCCCAGCAACCCGGCCTGCGCATGCCTGAGCGTATCTGGTCGATGCCGACGTCGATGCGCTTGCGCCGGGCTTCTTCCTTCTTCGGTGATCTCACCCAACGCGGTGCCGCGTTCGAGCTTTGCACCGCTCATCCACCCATCCACATTCGATTCGCGATTGCCGATCTCCCGGGGCGCGCAAGCCCCGAAGGGGCGCAACGACAGGAGCCCGGGGCAACGCCCCGGGTGGACCACCCCCGCGGGAAAACGCCGCGAGTTACAAATCCCCACCCGCATGCCGCGCCTGCCTCGATGGCGTCGCGCCCGCGGCCTTGCGCGGTCGTGGTGCCGGTAGCAGCGAATCTGCGGGCTCGAAGTCCAGGCGCGTGCGACCGCCGGCGGCGCGGTAGTCGGCGAGCAGGGCAGCGTTGACGACCGACGCATCGAGCCCGCGTGCCGCGCACAGGTGCTCGTGCAGCAGGTGCACCATGCGTTCGTGGGCGAGTGCGTGGGTCTGGCGGGTCTTCGCGTACAGCCAGTCGGACAGCGCGAGGAAGTGCGCGAACGGCGCGTCGCCCAAGATCAGCGCCGTCGTCTGCGGGTAGCGGCCGGAATTCGCGACGTTGTCCCAGTAGCGCGAGAAGCGCGATAGCCGCTGCATGGTCGCGAAGTCGATCGCGTCGGTGGCGAGGATGTTGTACGGCGGCTCCGGATTGAAGCGCAGGCCGTAAGCCTCGACGTGTCGCACGATCGGCGCACCGCGCAGGCGTTTCAGGATTCCGAACTGGATCTCGTGCGGTCCCATCGCCACCAGGCGATCGAAGCCGGCGGCAAAGGTGTCGATGTCCTCGCCCGGCAGTCCGGCAATCAGGTCGATGTGCAGGTGCGCATGCGAGTGTTCGTGCAGCCAGCGGATGTTGGCTTCGGCGACGTTGTTCTTCTGGCGCCGCGAGATGCGTGCCTGCACCACCGGATCGAAGGTCTGGATGCCGATCTCGAACTGCAGCGAACCTTCGGGAAACCCTGCGATCGCGGTTTTCAGTCGCTCCGGCAGATGGTCGGGGATCAGCTCGAAATGCACGAACGGCGGATCGGCGGGGTCGGCATCGAGCTTGGCGAGGAAGAAACCGAGGATCGCCAGCGAAGCGTCGATCTTGAGATTGAAGGTGCGATCCAGAAACTTGAAACGGCGCACGCCACGCTGCCAGAGCTGCTCCATCTGCGCGAGAAACGGATCAAGCGGGAACGGCCACGCCGTCAGGTCGCGCGCCGAGAGGCAGAACTCGCACTTGAACGGGCAGCCCCGCGAGGCTTCGACGTAGATGTGGCGACGCGCGACATCTTCGTCGCTGTACTCGTCGTAGGGCAGGACGATGGACGCGAGCGGAGGCTGTTCGCCGGCGATGAAGCGCGCGGCCGGCGCCGCGCCACCCAGCACCTGCGCACACAGCTTCGCGAAGCTGAGATCGCCCCAGCCGGTGATCACGTGATCGGCCAGCGCGCAGATGCGGCCCGGGTCGGAGGCCTCGCTGACTTCAGGTCCGCCGAGCACGACGCAGACCTCGGGCGCCACCACCTTGAGCTGCGCGACCAGGCGCGTGGTCTCCTCGACGTTCCAGATGTACACGCCGATGCCAACGATGCGCGGCGACTCGGCGAGGATCTCCTCGAGGATCTCCTCGGTCTTCTGTCCGATCACAAACTCGCGGATGCACGAGCGTGCGCGCAGTTCACCCAGGTTGGCGCGCAGGCAGCGCAGCCCGAGCGAGGCGTGCGCATAGCGCGAGTTCAGGGTGGCGAGAACGATGTCGGTCATCGCCGCATTATCACCCGGAGCCGCACTCCGGCCGCACCGCGAATTCACCATCGTTCACCCGCTCTCCACATTTCCACTCGGCCGCATTCCCTATGTTTCTGTTTCCAGGCCTCGTGCCGCGCAGGGGTGTGCATGAATGTCTTGTTCGAGTGGAAGGATGCGCTGCTCACCGGGCTCGATTCGGTGGACGAGCAGCATCACCGCCTCGTCGACCTGATCAATGGACTGGCCGCCAGCCTGGTGAACGGCCGCGTGCCCGACCGCGAGCGCATGGCCGGCGCTCACGCCGCGCTGCTCGAGTACACGCAAACGCACTTCGCCGACGAGGAACGGCTGATGGCCGAGTCCCGCCTTGATCCACGCTTCGTCGCCTACCATTTGTCGCAACACCACTTCTTCATACAGCAACTGTCGTCGCTGCCCTTGCAGGGCGACGACGCTTCGACCCAGACCACGCTGCGCTTCCTGGTGGGCTGGTTGTCGCACCACATCCTCGGTATCGACCACAGTCTGGCGCGTCAGGTGATTGCGATCCGTGCCGGCAGCGATGCCACTGCCGCCTTCCATGCCGAAGCCACACGGCGCAAGCAGGATGCCGAACCCCTGCTGGAAGCGATCAATGTGATGTTCAAGGTCGTGTCCGAGCGCAACCAGGAATTGCTGCGCGCGAACCAGTTGCTGGAGCAACGCGTCGCCGAACGCACCGCCGAGTTGACCCACGCCAACCAGCAGCTGCAATTGCTTGCGGTCAACGACGAGCTCACCGGGCTGCCGAACCGCCGCTTCGCGGTATCGGTGCTGACCGAACTATGGCAGGGACTGCAACGCAACGAGGGCTTCGTCGCGGTGTTGATGCTGGATGCCGACAAGTTCAAGCAGGTCAACGACCGCCACGGGCACGCTGCCGGCGACACGCTGCTGCGCAAGCTGGCGGTGCAGTTGCGCCAGGCGGTGCGCGCGAGCGACATCGTCTGTCGGCTCGGCGGCGACGAATTCCTGGTGGTGTGCCCGCGCTGCGACCGCGACGGCGCGCTGCAGGTCGCACAGAAGATCCTGGAGTCGGCGACGCCACAGCACACCGGCGACGGCGAGGTCTGCTGGGACGGCCGCATGAGCATCGGCGTGGCCGTACTCACTTTCGAGATGAGGCAGCCCGAAGAACTGCTGCACGCCGCCGACAACGCTTTGTATCGCGCCAAGCGCAACGGCGGCCATCGCATCGAGTGTGCCTGAGTGCCTGCGGGCACTTCCCGCGCAACGCACGCCGCGACATCATCCGCGCCCCGATTCCCCCGAGGTAACCGCCCCATGTTCGTTCGAGGCTTGCTGCTCGCCATCCCCGCACTGCTTTCCGCCTGCGCCACCCACGGAACGAAACCCGATACCGCAGCGGCGCCGGCGCCCGTCGCGGCCGTTTCCGCGTTCGACACCGCGCATGCGTTCGACCAGATCCTGGTCGCGGGCCAGCCGACGCAGGCGGATCTGGCGCAACTGCGCGAGCGCGGCATCACCCAGGTGTTCAACCTGCGCGCGCCCGAGGAAATGAGCGCACTCGGCTTCGACGAATCCACAGAACTCGCCGCGCTCGGCATCGGCTACCGCAATCTTCCGGTCGGCGGCGGCAAGGCGTTCACCCCCGAACTGCTCGCCGCCTTCGCCGAACAGGCCAAGGCCAGCAATGGCAAGATCCTGTTGCACTGCGCTTCCGGAGCGCGTGCCGCCCAACTGTACGCGGCCTATGCGGTGAAGCACCTCGGCCTCAGCGTCGATGCCGCGATGCGTACGCTCGAACCGTTCGGCGGCTGGCCACTGCCGCTGGAGCGCATGACCGGCGAACATCTTTCGGTGGTACGCGCGAGCGAAGTGCAGCACACCGGCGCGCGCCGCGTGCAGACCAATGCCGTGGACAGCGCGCTTGGCCGCAGCGAGTTCACCACCTGTCCGCAGTGAGCTTCGCGCCGATCAGAACACCCGGCAGAACACGGCCTTGAGGTAGCGCGAGTCCTGGACGTGCGCCATCCACGGATGGTCGGCGCCGGCGCCGCGCACTTCGAGGATCTGCACCTGGCGGTTCGCGTAGAACGCGGCGCGGCGGATCATGTCGAGGAACTGTTCCTCACTGACCAGCCCGGTGCAGGAGCAGGTCACGAAGATGCCGCCCGGCTTCACCACACCGAGCGCAAGCTTGTTCATGTCCAGGTACTTCTTCAGCGCCGGGATCACCTGCTCGCGGTCGCGCGTCATCTTGGCCGGGTCGAGGATGACGGTGTCGAACTCCTCGCCGTTGTTCGCGGCATCACGCAGCCACGGGAAGATGTCGGCGTGGATGAAGCGCACCTTGGCCTTGTTCAACTGCGCGTTCTGCTTCGCCACCTCGATGATCTGCTCATCAAGATCGACCGCGACCACTTCCTCGGCGCCGCCGAGCGCCTTCGCGTACACCGCAAAGCCACCGGAGTTACAGCACAGGTCGAGCACGCGTGCGCCCTGGGTGAAGTCGGCCAGGCGGCGGCGATTGTCGCGCTGGTCGCAGAAGAAGCCGGTCTTGTGGCGACCACCGGCGGCGACGCGGAACTTCAGACCATGTTCGGTGATGGTCACCGGCGGCGGCGAGCTCGGCACGTTGCAGTCGAAGCTCTCCTGCTTGGCGACATGTTCCTCGGCGAACCAGTACATGGTCGAGTTCGGGAAGTGTTCGTCGAGGATGCGCCGCACCAGATCGCGCTGCTTCCACATGCCGGCCGAGAAATACTCGATCACCAGCAGCGAACCGAAGCGGTCGACGACCAGGCCGGACAACCCATCGCCTTCCGAGTGCACGACACGATAGGCATCGGTCACCGCGTCGAGCCTCAGGATGTCGCGACGCAGCGCAATGGCCTGCGCGATCTTGCGCCGGAAGAAGTCGTCGTCGATGTCTTCGTCCGGGTTCTCGCTGAGCACGCGCAGGGTGATGCGCGAGTGGCCGTTGTAGAAGCCGCGCCCGCAATAGGTGCCCTCGCGATCGTAGATCTCGACGATGGTGCCCGGGCGCGGTTTCGGCTCCGGCTTCTCGACCATCTTCTGGAAGATCCACGGATGGTTCGACTTGCGTTCGATCTTGAGGCGCACCACGGGCAGCGCGTCCGCGGCGTGAAGGTTCTTCATCGACGGTTCCCTTGTTGATTCAGGTCGGTCGCCGCCGCCAGGCAGCGCGAGGCGGCGATTGTAGTGGGGCGTCAGAGATCGCGCGCGACGCGGAAGCCGACTCGGCCGCTGCTGACCTCGGCGCTTACGCCGAGACGGTAGGCCGAACGCGCCTTGTCCGGTTCGCTGCCCCAGGATGCACCGCGGATCACGCGTCGGGCACAACCACGATTGACCCACGCCGAGCCGTCCTCGGGTGCACGCAGATAATTCTGATGCCAGCAATCCTCGACCCACTCGGACACGTTGCTGCCCATGTCGTGCAGACCGAAGGCATTGGCTTCGAACCGCGCGACCGGCGCCGGTCCCCAGAAACCATCGCGGTAATGAGCGAAGGCCTTGCCCCAGGCACGCTTGCTGCGCGAGCGGTCGCCGTCGCCGGTCAGGTTGCCGACCAACCGCGGCGGATCGCCATCGCCCCACCAATAGCGTGTGTGCGAGCCGGCACGCAAGGCGAACTCGAACTCTGCCTCGCTGAGCAGCCGGTAGGACTTGCCGGTGACCTTGCCCAGCCATGCCGCGTAGGCTGCTGCGTCGTTCCACGATACGTGCACGACCGGGTCTCCGCTGCGCGCCCGCCCTCCCTGGTAGTCGTTCTGCCAAGTGACGCCGGCGCGCTTGACGATGCGCCCGGTGCGCTCGTCGTAGACGCTGGATGCGCTGCTGCGTTCGACATCGGAGCGATACGCGGTCTCGCTGGCGAAGCGGCGGAATTCGCCGACGCTGACCTCGTAGCGCGCCGCCGCGAACGGCCGGGTGATGCGCACCGAATGCACCGGCCCCTCGGCGGCCCCGCGCCCGGGCTCGCTGTCGGGCGAACCCATGGCGAACTCGCCCACCGGAACGACCACCAACTCCGGGCCCTGCCCGCTGCGGTCGGTGAACGCATCGCTGAAGTGGTCGCCCGGCTGATAATTCGCGTACAGCGCGGCGTTGCTGCGGCGCTGTTCCACTTCGGCGATGCGCGCCTCGGAAACCCCAAGTGCGCGCGCCTGTCCGAGCAACTGCGCCGCACTGGCGAGATCGCGCGCAGCGAGCGCGGCTTCGGCGCGCAGCACCAGATCCTCGCCGGAGCGCTGTTTCAGGCTCGCGATCCGGGTCTCGACAGCGACACGATTCGATTTCTCGGCGCCGATTCCGATCGCTTTGGCCAGCAAGGCATCGGCATCGGCGAAGCGTTGCTCCGAAGCCGCCCTCAACGCATCGTCGAGAACCCGATCCTCGATCTCGACCATGCCCTTCTGTGCTGCGCGGTTGCGCGGATCGAGCGCGAGCGCAGCACGGAACGCCGACACTGCACTGGTCTCGGCTGGCTCGAGGATGGCGCCGGCAGCGATGCGCCCGGCCGCCTCCGCGAGTTGTGCACGCACGTCATTCAGGCGCGTGATGCGCACCGCGATCGCGCGTGCGCGACGATCGCTGATCGCGTAGTCGTCGAGGGCAGCAAGCAGATCCTCGGCATACTTGGCGTCGCCGTCGTCGAGCAGGGCATCGGCCTGTGCGAACAGCGAGTCCAGCACCGCAGCGCGGCCGACGCTCGCCGCGCCGCTGCCGGCATCGACTCCGAGCACCTCGCCGTACCACTTCAGCGCATTGTCGTCCTCGGGCGAAATCCAGCGACGTTCGACCACGGCGGCATTGGCGGCGGCGAGCCACTCGTCGACCTGCTTGCGCTGCGCAGCATCCAGTTTGCCCGGCGTCGGCGCCGGCTCATCCTCGACCTCCGCCTCCGCCGCGGGCTCGGGCTGCGCCGCCAGTTCCTGCACGCGTGCGGGCACGACCAGTTCCTGCGGAGCGGGCGGCGGACGCGACCAGTCGATGCGCTCGATCCAGGGAAACAACCAGCGCCAGGCCATCGCCAGCGCAAGCAGCGCGATGCCGGCAACGGCACCCTGCAACTCGCGCTTCTGCATCTTCTCCGACATGCCCCGGGTATCTCCGCGGGCGCCACTCTGCGATCATCTCGCGCCCTGATGCTCCGGATTCTGACATGGCCCGATGGGTTGCAGATCGCTCGGCCCTGAACGAAACCCTTGCCCAATTGCGTGAATTGCCGCGGCTTGCGCTCGATACCGAGTTCGAACGCATTCGCACCTACTGGCCGAAACTGGCGCTGGTCCAGGCCATGCTCGCGGATGATGTAGCGCTGATCGATCCGCTCGCATTCGCGGAACTCAATGACCTCGGCGGGGCTCTCGTCGGCCGCGCACAAACCTGGCTGATGCACAGCCCGAGCGAAGACCTGGTCGCGCTTGGGCCAATATTGCCGCAACCGCCGGCGGCGCTGATCGACACGCAACTCGCGGCCGCACTCGCCGGACTCGGCAGCGGACTCGGCTATCAGAAACTGGTCGCACTGGTGCTCGGCGTCGAACTCGCCAAAACTGAAACGCGCTCCGACTGGATGCGACGTCCGCTCAGTGCGCAGCAGCTCGACTACGCCGCCGAGGACGTCGTACACCTCGACGCGCTCGGCGACGCTCTGCTCGACCGACTCGATGCACTCGGCCGTCGCGACTGGATCGTGCAAGAGGGACACCGCACGCTGCAGGCGGCGTTCACTCCTGCGGAACCCGGCAACCTGCATCATGACTATCGCAGCGCCTGCAAGCTTGATCTCGACGCGCAGCGGCGTCTCGACGCGATCCTGCGCTGGCGCGAAGAGGTGGCACGCGAGACCGACCGACCCAAGCCCTGGGTGATCGACAACCAGGTTGCGCATGATCTCGCCGCCAAGCCACCACAGCAGGCATCCGATCTGCAACGCGCGCTGCAGGCACAACGGGCGTTCCCGCGCGCCAGGGCCGGCGAGTTGCTGGAACTGTTGAGCGCACCGCCGGTGCATGCCGATTTCCTGCCCGCACCGAAGCCCTTCACCCGCGACGAGGAGGTGCAACTCGATCGCCTCAAGTCCGGCATCGAAGCGGAAGCTGCTGCACTCGCCATCGAACCGGCACTGCTGGCTCCGCGCAAGGCCCAGGAAGCGCGCCTGCGCAACGGCCGCTGGCCCGCCGAAATGCCCGCATGGCGCCGCGAACGTCTCGACGCGATCGCCATGCACGCCTTGGGTTGAATCCACCCCCACCCGCGGCTAAGATGCGCGCCCCGCCGGGGAGACATCCCGGTGGCGTCGTGTGGGGGGGTAGCTCAGTTGGTAGAGCGCATCGTTCGCAATGATGAGGTCGTGGGTTCGATTCCCATCCTCTCCACCAGTAACGGGAAGTGGGTATGATTCACTTACGAATCAATACCTTAGAGGGTTGCTCGCGGACCCCGATGTGACAGGTTGATGTGACAACTTCCATCCCTGTCCGAGGCGCTGAGTGTTTGTCTTTTTCGTGGTCGATCCTGATGGACGATCCACCATCGCGGAGCATTCAGGCGTCACACCGTAGCCCATGTGCATCCTTCGTGCCGCCTTGGCACCTTCCGCGTCCCCTGCGGCATCCCGTCGCGGGCATGAAGGGAGCAAGGCGCATGCGTGGAATGGATCGCTGGGACTGGGGACTAGGAGCCGTCAACCCGGAGGAGCTGCGGCAGATTGGCGCCTCTTGGTGGTTGTCACTGCAACCGGGGCACCTTGAGGACTCGGGCGGCGTGTTCAGGCTCGTGGTCATGGGCTGGGGTTTGATCGTCTGGCGTCCGATGCGGTCCTGATGACCAGCGAGGCGGCGGCCGGGCCACTCCGGCCGGCGCCCTCGGGCGCATCCGGTGCCAATAGGTGCAGCCTGTACCGGCGCCAACAGGAGTCCCCTAGGCGGGGAACGGCATCAGGGCGTGTCTGTAGAACAGCCAATCAGGGCGTAACGTGCGGGGATCATGCAGCGATTGTGCGGTCATCGTGCACATGGGCAGCATACGCCGTCCAGCCCGTCCTCGCCCAGGTCCGGAGCCTCGCCCCAGCAGATGCCGGGCCTGAACGGGGAAGAAGAGGAAGGGGAAGATATAGATGGGGTAGGAGATGATGGGGAACCTTTAGGTTCTCTTTGGGCGCCCTTCGGCCCCTCGCTTGGTTCTGCATGATGAAGGTAACCATAGGGTCCCTCTGGACCTCCTGCGGATAACCTGAAGTCTCTTCAAGTTATCCCGATGACAGCTCAGGTTCCCCGCAGGAGGCTTAGTGTCGACGTAGTGTTGACACAGGACTCACTGCGTTCGTCCTGTTCACTTCGTTCACAGCTCGCGCCACACGGCGGTCCAGTCTCGCAGGTCGCGCCGGTCTCACGCTCTGGCGATACTTTTCCGGACCACCCCGGTCCGGATGCCTCCAGAAGCTCACAGGACGCCCAACAGGGCACAATCTCGTCCTTAGCCGAACGTGGGATGCCCAGCGTCGGCAACAGGCCTTCCTTGGGCGCCTAGGTGCCTTTGCGTGGGCCGGCGGTTTTCGCCAGTGCCTGCCTAGGGTCTCGGTCAAGAATCCGCATGGCGCTTGCGCCGCACAGGAAGCCCTACAAGCGACCCTCCCGAGGATGGTCAGTGCGCGGTACGTCCGGCGCCCTCTCTGGCCGCTCCGTGGGCGCAGGGTCGGCGATGGTTTGGCGCAGAAATCCGCGACGGCAGTTACATAGGGGAGGTAATGCAAGCGGTTCCCCCCGTGGCCCCGCTCGATACCGCACCGGGCACCCCGTGCGCTCCCTTCGTGACTTGATGCGCGGCCTGCGGGCTTGCGCCGGTCCGAGGGTTGAGCGCCGGGGCGGTGCAACTGCGTCAGGCGATCCCGGCTTCGGCAAGCACGCGGCGCACAGTGCCAACGCCGCAGCCCAACTGCTTGGCGATCTTCAACTGCCCAAGTCCCTCCGCGCGAAGCTTGCGAATCCTCGCTTCCACTTTGTCAGCAACCTGCGGACGCCCAAGGCGAACACCCTTGGCGCGTGCGGTGGCGAGGCCGGCGTTGACGCGCTCCACGATGATGTCCCGCTCAAACTCGGCAAACACTGCCGCCATGTGCAGAAACGCCCGCTGCGACGGGCTTGTCGTGTCGATGGCTTGCTGGTGCAGGTAGAGGTTGCAGTCGTGCGAGCGCAGCTCATCCAAGCACTGCACGAGGCCAGAAAGCGAACGCCCGAGGCGGTCGATGGACCACGCCATCACAAGGCCGAACTTGGCGCGTGTTGCGTCCTTCAACATCGCATCGAACTGGGGGCGCTTGTCGCGTCCCTTCGTGCCGCTGATGCCTTCGTCTGCGTATTCCTGCACGACGGTCCAACCCTTGTTTGCCGCGACTTCGCGCAGCTCCCGGATCTGGTGCTCTACCGTCTGTCCCTTGGTCGAAACTCGGGCGTAGATCGCGACGCGCTTGGCCTTCGGTGCCATGTTCCATCCTCGCTGGTGAAGTGTGCGAGGAGTATACCGAAATCATTTGATTACGGAATGTCCTAAAGTCGCCTTCGTGACCCCAGCAAGAATGCGGGGGCTAGCCGGTGGGCGCTGAGGGGGATTTTGGAATGGGCTGGCCGGTCCCCGTGACCTTGCCGGGATATCCTCCCCCAAACCGTGTCGGAGGTCAGGTCAGATGCTCACCTACAAACGCTTCATCGAAGAGCTGCGCGAGTTCCTGAAGCAGGCGGAAGACGTAATGGGGCCAATTGGCCCACAGAGTCCGGAAGTCTTGCCAACGTGGCAGCGCGGCCTTGTCGCGCTCGTGGAGCGTATCGAGGCCGAGGGATATCGGATCAACTGCACCGCTGCATCACGACCGTTCCACGTCAAAGGCTTGCCCTTCCACGCGGTAACTGCAGGCAAGCATCGTCAGCAAATGATGGACGATCTTGGTGCCGTGATTTTGGAACTCCGAGTCCTAATCACGACCTACGACAAACTGGGCGAACCCCGCAAACAAGCCGAGGTAAACGCCACAAGGACGCCGCTCGTACTCCCGGAAGAAGTGACGATTCGTTGGGTCATCAATCACGTCCCTGTTCGCGGATGGTTCGCCGCTGGCGCCGTCCTTGTTGCAGCGTTTGGAGGAGGAATCGGGTTCGGAAGAAGCAAGCTTTATGAGGTACTCATGCACCTTGCCGGACTTCAACCATGAGCATCCGCTGCGCCGCAGCCACGATGTCATCCGGGTAGGCGATCCGCTTCGCGTAGCCCATGAGCCGTTCGACCTTGGGGCCATCGCTGTACAGGTCGCGGACCATGACGCCGGTTTCATGTCCGAGCATGCGGGCAATCACGTCGTCCGCCAGGTCCTCGTTGTCCAGTTTTGTCGCCACCGTGCGCCGGAAGGAATGGAAGTCGGTCGCGCGAGTCAGCCCGACACCATCGCGGTGGCGGCCGAATGCCTTGGATACGTGCCATGACTGCTTGCCCGCCCCCGGCCCACCGGGCACGAATTCCGGGAACAACAGCCCGGCACCATCGGCTTGCTGCGCCACACGAGCGCGGAGCACGGAGCACGGCAACCCATGCACCACGACCACGGTGCGTGTCGCTGCTTTCGATTTGCCGCCTTTACCGCGGACGACGCGGGCAACCTGCAATAGCATCGCGTCGCCGCGGTCGCTCACGTCCCGCCTACGCAGCGAGCAAAGCTCGTCGATGCGGGCTCCGGTCCACATGGCGAGCACGATAACTTCGTCGAGGGCGCGATAAGTCGGCTTTCGGCTCAGGACACGCAACAGCTCGTCATCTCGATAGCCGCGCTTGGGCTCCTCGGGCTCACGATTCGTTGCCAATCCCTCGAAGCTGAAGCCGTGCCATGGGTTACTGATTTCCCGCGGGAACCGTCGACACTCGGCAAGCCAGCCCCATAAGCCGCCAAGCGGATGCACCCGCTTTTCCTTGCTCACCTTGGACAGGCCCAACCGCTTAACGGACGCCACGTAGTCGGCGGCACGATCATGCGTCACGTCCTGCACCAGAACGCCATCGCCGCCCATGAACTTGATCAGCAACTGGACCGCGCGGCGGTAGTCTTCGACGGTGCCGGGCATGCGCTTGAAAGCGGCTAGCCACTCTTCCGCCACCTCAGCCAACAGCTCGCCCCCACACGTCGCGACGCGGTAGAAGCCCTGCGCCTGTGCATCAGTCATCTTCCCCGCCGCAATGCGTTCCTCCAGGTCATCGGCGATCATCGCCGCGAACGTGTAGTCATCGCCTGACGTGGGTTCGGTCGGCGAAACGCCCCGCGCCTCCAACTCCTTCGCGTGCCGCCGCGCCAACAACGCCTCAGCCATTTCCGGCGTGGCCGCTTCTATTGATCCGGCCAAGTGAAGTTTGAACTTTTCATGCGGCGTACTTTACGTGAGGATCTTGGAAATAGCTGCGCACGCGCTCGGGTGATTTTTCGAGGCGCTCCATGTGCTCGGTCGCGGCAGCTTTCAGCCTTGCCTTGGTGCGTGCCGGGACTTTCGAGCCGATGTGGTGCTTGAGATCGGCGTTGAGTCGTTCTTCGGGATTCAGTTCCGGGCTGTAGCTCGGCAGGTAGAACAGTTCGATCTGCTCTGCGCGTTCGGCGACCCACGCTTTGACCAGCTTGCTGTGATGCACGCGCAAGTTGTCGAGAATCAGAAACACCTTGCGCTGTGTGTCTTTGATCAGCGCGCCGAGAAACTCGATCAATCGATCTGCATTGAACGCATCGTCGATGATCATCCAGCGCGTCTTGCCCTGGTTGGTCACGGTCGCAATCATCGACAGCTTCTGGCGTGTGCCGCCCACGGCGTAAGCCACCGGCGTCTTGCCCGCTGGCGCATAGCTGCGACCGCGCACGTCGGTGTTGACCAACGCGGTCTCGTCGCCCCAGTGAATCTCTGCGCCCTCGGCCTTGGCGCGTTGCTCGATCTCGGGATACTGCTCATCGAGCCACGCTTGCACTGCTTCTGGGCGCTGTTCGTAGGCCTTCTTGATCGGCTTCTGCGGCGTGAAGCCCCAGCGCTGCAGATAGTTGCCGACGCCGCGCACCGACAGCGTGATGCCGAGTTCGCGTTCGATCAGCTGCATCACTGCCGATCGTGTCCACAGCGCGAAGTCCATCTTCAGCTGCTCCGGCCGCTTGTCGATAATGATTCGCTGTATCGAAACCTCCTGCGCTTCACTCAGGCTGCGTCCCGAACCCGACTGCTTGCCACGCGGCTTCGGTTTGTTCGCCGACGAACCGCCGTCTTCAAAGCGATCAATCGCCGCGCGAACCGTCGGATACGACAGCCCGCTCAGTTCGACGATGCGCATCACGCCCATGCCTTGACGGTGCAATCGCACCACCTGCTTGCGTCGCTCGTGCAACTGCTCCAGCGACTGAAATCTTGCGTCTTCTTTGTCCATGCATCTTCGACAACCCGATGCGCGAATAGTTCAAATATATTCGTGCCGAGTCAATAGCTTGCGGAAGAGGCTTACCGTCTCAGCGACAAGCCGATGCTTGCGGACCACGGCCTCGCGGTGATCACGCGTGCTTAACGCCTTGCGGACGTGCGTCTTCCCGCTGAAGTGGTGCCGTAGTTTGGTGGGAATGATCATGTTGAAGTAGAAGCTGTGGCCTCGCTTCAACAGATGCTGCATGTCCAACGTGCGGCTTCCTCTTGGACGACGGACGGAAGCCGTCGATGTGACAGGTTGATGTTACAGGCGGACCTCTCGAAACCCAATATTGGCGGGGGAATGCGGGTTGCAGACCTCGGCTTGCGCTACTCCCATCCTCTCCACCATTGAACAAGCCGGCCTTCAAGGCCGGTTTTTTGTTGCCCATTGGCGGCGACACCATGGCGCGGGATTGCGCGGGCAAAGTGTCTGGCGCAAGCCGATGTCGAGCGGCACGCAGCCACGGCCACGAGCCGCCCGTGGGTACCGATCGGATCGAAGCTTCTCGCATGCAAGCGCCGCGAGGACCGGAGGCCCGAGGTCGATGCCAGTCCGATCTTCGCCACGACCCTCAATCGCGGTCGAACCACCGTCGCAGGAAGCCGCGCCCGGCCTTCACCTCCGCGGCCCGGCGCGCGGTCTCGCGGGCACGCAGGCGCGCAATCATGGCCTTCATTGCCGGTCTGAGGGGATGCCCCGCATCCAGCAGGGTCGGCACGTTGCGCTCGATCTCGGCCAGCACCTCGTCGAGACGCGGGTGCCGGGCCTGCTCGAAGGCCAGCGGCAGCGAATACTGGAGGTAGCTGCTGAACATCGGCGAGCGCGAAAGCGGCACCGCATCAAAGGCTGCAGCCAGCGATGCGGCATCTTCGATCCGCCGAAGCAGGGGCAGCGCGAAGTCCGCCAGCCTCCGGCCGAGCCAGCCGAGCAGCGGTTCGATGTCCCCTTCGCCTGCGACCCGGAAGCCCTGCCAGCGATTGGTATCGACTCGCGGGCCAGTCCAGCCCTTGGCGAGGGTCGCCAGCGGAACGAAAGCCGTGGGCGCGGCCGCAGAGGTCATGTGCGGCAGGTCGGTGCGCCCTTCCGTGTACACCAGCGCGCCCAGCGACTTGAGGTTCGTCTCCAGTGCCAGGTCAATGCCGAGCCCGCGCCCGCCGGGCAGCGGGTAGTCGAACGACCTCAGGCGCACCAACTGGAGGAAGCCATCGCCACGGCGCACGTACTCGGCTGTTTCCGCATCCGCGCTCCACTGCGTCGACGCGCTCGGCGTGAATCCCGCAGCCTCCATCACCGTCGTTAGCGCCGCGGTCGCGCGCGCGAGAAGTTGTTGGCGCGACGGCAGCGTGGCGGCGATCTTCCATTCGCCATGGGCAGCGTCGAGGAAACCGTCAACGATGCGCTGGTTGCCCGGACTGTCCTCCGCTGCGGCCAGCGCGTCGGGCGTATCGTCGTGCAGGGCGAGCGCTTCGCGGTATTTCGCGACGTATCGGTCCGCGTACCAGGCGCTGGCGAACGCGCCGCCCTCCTCGGAGAGATCGCGTGTCATCAGCTTGCCGTCACAGCGCTCGAACAGCACGTACCGTCCAGTGGTCGTGCCGGATTCGAGCGCGGGCAGACAATCCGCGAACGCCGACGCCGCAAGCCCACGCCGGATGGCCCAACTGAGGAACATGCCGATATGCGTCCCACCCGCCTCGTTGGGCAGATCGGTCGCGAAGTGCAGGAACCAGGTTTCGGCGTCGTCGATATTCATGTACTTGCGGGCGGCCTGCGTTGCGGAGGAACCCGCACCGAGATCGCAATATGCCACAGGTCGCTGACCAGCCAGACCATGGACACGGCCGATACCACGATGGCATTGGCAAGCGTGCTGCCCGCTTCCGGAATCTCGATCCTTGTCACGACGAACGTTACGGTGATCACGAACGCCGCCATGAAGATCGCGATGAAGCGATCACTCGACTGGCGGCACCTGCGGCACTGGACGCATCGTTGTCGTATCCACTCCCTGCGCCGCCAGTCTTGCCATTTGTGCCTCGTGGCGTTCGGGTGTCATCACCGGGTCACGACCAAACACCCACGCCAGCTCCCGATCCGGCGTAGCGATCGCCGCGGCCTGGTAATCGTCGTCAACGCTTACCACCACCAGTTCGGTCGAAAACGGCCACACGAACTGCACCTTCCAGCGTGCGCCGCCGCTGCCCGGCACCACGGTCGATACGCCGCGCCAGCGGCGGTCTTCCTCGCCGAACCGCTTCTTGAACACGAAGTCGTTGTCGATCCGCCCGTCGGGGGCGCAGGCGGTACTCGTCACGTGTGGCCACCTTGCCCTCCTCGAACGAGTACGGCACATGCGCGATCACGTACCAGGTACCCATGAAGCGCGGGAGGTCGACCGATGGCGCGGCGACCAGGGGCGGCCGTTCGCGTGCAGCGTGACCGGCGCAGCCGACCAGCAGGAGGATGGCGAGCAGGCTCAGCAGACGGGACATGGTCGAGCACTCCTTGAACGGGAAGACTGCAGACATTGGACCTGCCGCGCGATCCAGGTCGCGCTCACGCAGGCTGCACGCGACAAGCGACGAGTGGTTCGGTCAGCGCACGATCGAAGACCGCGGACTCGACTGCCAGCGGTGGTTCGGGAAACTCGATCCGCACCTTCAGCGGTGCACCGCCCGCGTCATCGCGCAGGTTCGACAAGCCCTCGAAGCGGACCAGCCGCCGAGTCTGCGCGTCGTAGGCAACATCGATCGACGGCACCAGCCAGGCAAGCCAGCCGCCCAACTGCAGCCGGAATGCACGCAGCCCCTCCTCCTCGGTGTCCAGCGGCGAGACCTCGAAGCGGTAGGCGCGCAGGCGAGAGGGCACGAGGAACTGGATCGACTGCGCGCCACCGCCGGCCAGCGATTCCCACTGCGCGCGCACCCATTCGTCGAAGCCGGCGTCGGTCACCATCGGGCCAGGCGGCAACAGGGCGGCTTCCTCCGCTTCGCCCGGCGCAGTCCAGGCCACTCGCAGCCCGTCACCTGTTTGCTCCGCGCCTTCGCGGTAGCCGCTGCGTGCGTCTTCGAGCAGGAACGACGGTGCGGCCGGATCGCTGCCGTAGCGCACGCGCTTGCGGGCAAACGCGGCACCGTCCAGACAACGGTACAACACGAGTCTCTCATCGAGCTTGCCGTAGGACTCGCGCATGAGGTGCTCCTCGCGGTACAGGGGCGCGCCGTCGCGCAGGGCGCTGGCGAAGGCGTATTCGCGCTGCACCGAGGCCTCGGCCTGGGCAACGTGCAGAGCCGTCAGCAAGAAGGCTGTGGCAAGGCTCTTCAGCATGCTGTTCATCGTGAGGCACTCCGTATCAACCAACGCGGACCATCGGCGCACGACCATGCTGCGTCTTGCGACCTTCGAATAGGCGCAGGTTTCGTGAAATTCGCTGCAGCGGTTCAGGTGCCGCACCAATGGAGAGATTGGACGCGTACGGCGATGACGGTTGCGTCGATGGCGCGTGACGGTTGCGTGCATGGCTGGTGCATGCCATCCGTCCGCATACGCGCCCGATCGCGCCCCGCCGAACCGCCCGGCTCCTGTCCCGCGTGATCCGGTTTGCCGCCGAATCTCGTAACCCTGTGTCAGTTCCCACAAGCGGAGTGATGCGATGCGCGTGATACGTGGTTCCCTTGCGATGGCGATGATGGTCGCCGAGGCGGCGCAACACCGATGCCGAGGATACCCGCGCAGCCGCCGCCCGCCGCAGCGCTGGGGGACACGCCACCGCACCTCGTCTGCACGGTTGTTGCCCCACCGCGCCATCGACGAGGAGTTCTCCATGCGCCACCTGTTCGCACTCGGTTTCCTGCTCCTGCTTTGCGGCGCGTCGCTGCCGGCCCTGGCGGGCACGCCGAGCTTCTCCAATCTGCACGTGATCGCGGACGCCAGCGGCGGCCCCGGCCTGTTCGCGCGGGTTCGGTACTACTGCGGTGACACGGTGTGGGACGGCGTGACGGCGACGGTCAGTCGGGAGGCGAATATGGTGACCGTCACGATCCCGAGTTCGGAGGGTTTTGTCTGCATCGGCGTGCCGCCGCCACCGGCGGACTTCGACCTGGCGCTCGGCAGCCTTGGTCCCGGCGACTACACCTTGGTGATGCAGCAGGCGCCGACGCCGCCGCAGACGTTGCCGACGCCGCTGCTCTCGACCGCCTTCTCCGTCACCGGCTTCCCGCCCTATTCGAACCTGCGCGTGGTTCCGAATCCGGCCAGTGCGTCCACCGCGGTCCGTGCACGCATGCTGTTCAGCTGCGGCAACGGCACCGCAGACGGTCCGCCGTCGGTGACGGTGCAGGGCGACCGGGTCACGCTGCGCCTGCCCGTATTCCTGGAGCCCTGCTTCGCCGGCGTGCCGCCGCCGCCGGGGGACGTGGACTTCGCGCTCGGACAATTGCCGCCGGGCGATTACACCGTGGTCGTGCTGCAGGATGTGTCGCCAAACTCGATCGTCATCCCGGCACTCAGCAGCGCGCTCCAGGTCCTGGGCCCGGCGGCGACGCATCCGGTACCGACCAACGCGCGCTGGGCCTTGATCGTGCTGATCGGCGTGCTTGCGATCGTCGGGGCCGTTGCGATCACGGAGGGCGGGCAGCGCCGGATCGCGTAGGGCGTTGCACCGCGCCGCTTCCGGCAGCGGCTCGGCGGGATCGACAGCGAGTGGCACCATGTCGAGATCGACCGGGATCGGAAGCAGGCCGTGCGCCTCCAGGACCCGGGTCGTGTCGCGGATGGTGATCGCCGAGACGATCACCTCCGAACTGCGCGGCAGATTGAGCGCGCCATCCGATGTCGAGCCTTCCACGCGGAAGCATCTTCAGAGCCTTCCTCGGCAGCGAATTCCGCAGCGTTCTCTCCGACACATCCGGTCGACCCTGCACGCCGCTTCAAGCATCGAACGGCCAGTACGGCCGGCCGAGCACGCGGCGCACGATGGCGAGGCCGGCCAGCGGCAGCCACAGCAGCACCAGCAGGCTGAGCAGGCCGCCGACGTAGAGCCCCATTACACGGTGCGCGTAGAAGGACAGATCGAGCGCGCGGCTTTGGGGGTCGTCGATGAACCCCTGGGCCTGCGCCAGCACCTCGTCCATGAGATCGACTTCAACCATGGCGCTGGCGCCTTCGCCGGCACCGAGGAAATGGATCGTGGCGTTATCTTCGGTCTTGCCGCGCCGGTTCACGCGGTTGGCGTATTCGCTGAGGTGGGCGTTGAAACCCACCCGCTCGCCGCTGCTGAACTCGAGCTCCACGCGCCGCACGTCACGCTCGTGTTGGCACCAGTAGGGAATGAAGAACAGGGTGTGGGCGCAGGTGGTGACGCGGACGCCGGAGGCATCGCGCTGCAAGGCGACCGTGGTGCGCGGTGCTACCGCGGTGAAGGTCGCGGGAAACACGACCAGGAACAGGAAGGCGCCGAATTGGGTGGTGAAATCGCCACGGCGGCGGCGCGCGGAAAAGAATGCGTTCATTGACAATTGGCCCTCGTCACTTGGCGGTGCAGGCAAGTCGCTGCTCGCCCCTGAAAGCGGGTTGCAACCGGGCGAGAGATCCATGGCGCGTGCGCCGCGCAAGGTACTCCCGTCCGCCCGCTGCGGTGAAACGTCGCGCTCACGGCTGTTTGACGATGAGCACCGTTCCGTGACAGTACCCCGTGCTGATGGATAGCGGGGTGTTGGTCGAGACCCCGGCCGCGAACAGGTAGGTCCAGCCCGCGACCAGGTTGATCCGCTTGGACGTACTCACATGGGCGGTGCCGTCCGCCATCGACTCGGCGCTGTCTTCCAGCGTCTGGATCGCGAAAGCGCCGCCGTTCACCGACATCATCACGTTGAGGTAGAGCGCATCGGCGACCGGACTGCTCGAAGCCGCCGTCGCATCGAGGTGCACGATCGCCACTTCGCCGGCGCCGGCGGTGTACGGCGGGTTGTTCACCGTGCGGCAGACCGAAGGAGTGAGGATCGCGTTGCCGTTGTTTCCGAGGGTGTTGGCGGGTGACCACTTTGCGTCGAAGTCGAGCACCCTGACCACGCCGGACGGAGCCATGGCGTGCTGCGCGTACGGGGTGGCGGACAGCGGTTGCCGCGGTGTCAGCGCCTCGTAACTGCCGCTGCCGGCGCCTTCGCGCACCGCGATCGACAGCCAGCGTGCCTCGCCGGCGAACATGCCTGGGCCGAAATCGAGTTGCACGGTAAACACGCCGTGCTCGACCGGAATGTCCGCGAGCGTGACCAGCGGACCGACCTGGTTACCGCCGATCAGGTTGTCATGCAGCCGGAACTCGAAGTCGTACAGACCCTGGGCTGGCGCGATGTCGTCCTGCAGCCGCCCCTGGTAGGTGAACTCGGTGCCGAGCGCGCTGGCCGTCGGCGCGGCAAGGGCCGCGACAAGCAAGAGGCACAGCGCGGTGAAGGTGGAACGGGTGAACAGGCGCATGGGATCAGTCCTCGAAACTGTCGCGGAAAATGGAGTTGGAAGCGGGCAGCGCGGGGTCCGCCGACCAGAACCCGCTATCGATCACGAAGCGCAAACCTTCGGCGCGGCCGGCGTCCGGCTGGCCGATCGTTCCTTCCAGCGCGAATCGTGCCCCTTGGCTATGCCCACCGCCGCCGTCGACCGTGCCACTGACCAGCTTCAGCGGGCCCGAAGCCGCCAGGCCGCTCAGGGCCACGACCAGCAGCAGGACTGGGGCGACCCGCCTGCAGACGCGAACAGGACTGCGACAGGAGGCTGTCTCAGGTTCGTTTCGGCGGTTTCGCACGGTGAGCTCCCTTCACCCCCGCCTGCAGCCACCATGACTCGCGATCCGGCGGGGTCAGTGAAGGGAACGCCAAATCACGACCAGACCGGACATGGCCGTCCGAGTCGGCACTTCGTCATGGGCTGCTCGTTCCGCGCAAAACGCCAACGCTGCGTGGTCTGGACACGGATTCCCCAGCGCGAGGCGATGTCACCTTCGATGCGTGCGATCTCCGGTGACATCCTGCTCCCGCCAGACGTTGGCGCCGCGGCTCGCGGGCGAAGGATCGGCCAAGAGCCAAGTCGGCGACCTGGCGTACCGATGCCCGCGTCCGGCCCCGGGGCACACACCCGCGCGCGGCCGCCGATCCACTAGAATCGCGCCCCACTTCTTGGCCCCGTAGCTCAGTTGGATAGAGCGCGCCCCTCCTAAGGGCGAGGTCGCACGTTCGAATCGTGTCGGGGCCGCCATCGTTTCTTCCTCTGGAGTTCCCCATGTCCGCACACGGCATTCTCAAGTCGCTTGGCCTCAGCGCCGACAATTCCGGCACCTATCTCGGCAACGGCGAATGGGCGAAGACCCAGGACGCGGGCGTGCTCGAGCCGATCAACCCGAGCAGCGGCGAAGTGATTTCGCGGGTGCACGCGAGTTCGATCAGCGATTACGAGACCATCGTCGCCCGCGCTCAGAACTCGTTCAAGGTCTGGCGCACGACGCCGGCGCCGAAGCGCGGCGAAGCCATCCGCCTGTGCGGTGACGCCCTGCGCAAGCACAAGGACGCGCTCGGTTCGCTGGTCGCGCTCGAGATGGGCAAGATCAAGCCGGAAGGCGACGGCGAAGTGCAGGAAATGATCGACATCGCCGACTTCGCCGTCGGTCAGTCGCGCATGCTGTACGGCTACACCATGCACTCGGAGCGTCCGGGCCACCGCATGTACGAGCAATGGCAGCCGCTTGGCCTGGTCGGCATCATCAGTGCGTTCAATTTCCCGGTCGCGGTGTGGGCGTGGAACTCGTTCATGGCCGCGATCTGCGGCGACATCTCGATCTGGAAGCCGAGCCCGAAGGTGCCGCTGTCCGCCGTCGCGGCGATGAAGATCTGCAATGACGCGCTCAAGGAAGGCGGTTTCCCGGACCTGTTCTACCTGTTCAACGACGCCGGTACCCAGATCGCGCAGAAGTTCGTCGACGACCATCGCATCCCGCTGATCAGCTTCACCGGCTCGACCCAGGTCGGCCGTCTGGTCGGCGAGCGCGTTGCGCAGCGCATGGGACGCAGCCTGCTCGAACTCGGCGGCAACAACGCGATCATCCTCGACGAAACCGCTGACCTGAAGCTCGCGGTCCCGGGCATCGTGTTCGGCGCCGTCGGCACCGCCGGCCAGCGCTGCACGACCACGCGCCGCCTGTTCGTGCACGAGTCGATCTACAACGACGTGCTCACGACCCTGGTCAAGGCGTACAAGCAGGTCGAAGGCAAGATCGGCGATCCGACCCTGACGACGACGCTGATGGGTCCGCTCAACGACCAGTCCGCGGTGAAGCGCTACCTGGCCGCGATCGAACTCGCGAAGCAGCACGGTGGCAAGGTCGAGACCGGCGGTGCCGCGTTGACCGATCGCCCGGGCAACTTCGTGCTGCCGACCATCATCAGCGGCGTCAAGAACTCCGACGAATGCGTGCAGACCGAAACCTGTGCGCCGATCCTGTACGTGATGCCGTTTGCGACCATCGATGAAGCCATCGACATGCAGAACGGCGTGCCGCAGGGCCTGTCGTCGTCGGTATTCACCAGCAACCTCAAGGTCGCGGAACAGTTCCTGTCGGCGGCCGGTTCCGATTGCGGCATTGCCAACGTCAACATCGGCACCTCGGGGGCCGAGATCGGTGGCGCGTTCGGCGGCGAGAAGGAGACCGGCGGTGGTCGCGAGTCTGGCTCCGACTCGTGGAAGGCCTACATGCGCCGCCAGACCAACACCATCAACTACTCGAGCTCGCTGCCGCTGGCGCAGGGCATCAAGTTCGATTTCTGATGCGCAACCCGTCGCGCGCCGATGCCAGCGGTGCGCGACAAGCTGTCCGATCCCGGGCGTTCGAACGGCGGGGGTTACGGCCTCAAATGGGCGCTGGTATCCTGCGCGCCTCGTTGTTCAACCCATTGATTTGCAAAGCCAAGACCCGTCTGGCTGGAGGCACCCATGAAGCTCGTCGAGAAACTCAATGTCCTGCGCACGGCCGGCGCCAAGGCGCGCACCATCGGCCTGCCCGACGCCACCATCGAACGCTTCGCTGCGCGCTATCCGGAACTGGTCGCTGCAATCGATGATGCCTGCGCCCGCTTCGAGCAGCTTCGCGCCGAATTCCCGGACATCATCGCGATGGACGAGAACGCGCAGATGCTCGCGGTGCAGGAAGGCTTCGTGAACTTCTACGCCGACGACAACGTCAACCCCTATCTCGCCATCGCCGCACGCGGCCCGTGGCTGGTCACGCTCAAGGGCGCGGTCGTGCACGACTCCGGTGGCTACGGCATGCTCGGATTCGGCCACGCGCCCGAAGTCGTGCTCAATGCCATGAGCCAGCCGCATGTGATGGCCAACGTAATGACGCCGAGCCTGTCGCAGCTGCGTCTCGCACGCGCGCTGCGCCGTGAGATCGGCCACAGTCGCGGCGGCTGTCCGTACACGAAGTTCCTGTGCCTGAACTCGGGATCGGAGTCGGTCTCGCTGGCCGGTCGCATCGCCGACGTGAACACCCGCCTGATGACCGACCCGGGCGCACCGCACGCCGGCTGGAAGGTCAAGCGCATCGCGGTCAAGGGCGCCTTCCATGGCCGCACCGAACTGCCGATGCTGTACTCGGACTCGACGCGCAAGGCCTATGCCACCCACCTCGGCAGCTACCGCCAGCAGGAAGCGAACACGATCACCGTCGAGCCCTACGACGTCGAAGCGCTGCAGCGCGTGTTCGACGAGGCGGCACGCGACCAGGTGCACATCGAGGCGATGTTCCTGGAACCGGTGATGGGCGAAGGCAACCCGGGGCGCGCCGTGCCGCGCGCGTTCTACGCTGCCGCACGCGAGCTGACGCGCAAGCACCACACCTTGCTGCTGATGGATTCGATCCAGGCCGGCCTGCGCACCACCGGCAACCTGTCGGTGGTCGACTCGCCCGAATTCGCCGGACTCGACGCACCGGACATGGAAACCTATTCCAAGGCGCTCAACGCCGGCCAGTATCCGCTGTCGGTGCTGGCCGTGACCGAGCGCGCCGAGAAGCTGTATCGCAAGGGCATCTACGGCAACACCATGACCACCAACCCGCGCGCGATGGACGTGGCCTGCGCGGTGCTCGGCGCGCTGACGCCGGAGCTGCGCGCCAACATCCAGGCACGTGGCCGCGAGTTCGTCGCCAAGCTCGATCAGCTCGCGAAGGAACTGCCGGGCCTGATCACCAACGTCCAGGGTACCGGCCTGCTGTTCTCGGCCGAACTGTCGCCGAACTTCAAGTGCTACGGCACCGGCAGCACCGAGGAATACCTGCGTGAACACGGCTACGGCGTGATCCACGGCGGCACCAACTCGCTGCGCTTCACTCCGCCCTTCACCATCACCGGCGACGAAGTGGACCTGATCATCGCCGGCGTCCGCGACGCGCTGCTCAACGGCCCGCGCATCGCGGTCGAGGCGCCAAAGGCCGTGGCAGCTTGATGTTCTTGCTGGTCTCCTCTCTCCCCCTGTGGGAGAGAGGTCGGGAAGAGGGGGTTCGATGCGACGCCGCTCCGATTTCACCCTCTCCCCTACCCCTCTCCCATCGAGGGAGAGGGGAACAACGGCAAATCGAGTCGCCCCATGAGCCTGCGCCGCCGTCTCGCCGAGTTCGGCTTTGAGTCGAACGACGACTACACGTTCCAGATCGACTGCCTGCTGCGCGCCGAGATCGCGCACCTGCGCACGCTGCACATTGCCGGCGAATCCGGTCGGCGCAAGACCGCGCTCGCCAACGCACTGGCGCAGGCGCTGGAGTTCCCGCGCATCCTCTACCACGACTTCGCGCAACCGGAACCCCCAGCGCCGCCGATCCTCATCACCACCCACGAGGACGGAACCACTGGCGATGGCCCGCAGGAACTGCCGCCGACCGCATTCGAGCGTGCGCTGACCGAAGCCTGCGCGTTCAGCGAAGGCGAGCGCACGGCATTGATCATCGACCAGTTGCAGCTCGCCGATTTCCACGACCAGACACGGTTGTTCCAGTTCATCCAGACGCACCTGTGGAGTACCAGTGCGGGCAGCGTCAAGGCCAATGCCCGGCAGTTGCTGCTGGTGCTGATCAGCGAAGACGCGCTCTACCACCCGCTCGCGCATGTCAGCTACCGCATCTGGGCCGATGCCTCGGGCGGTCGCTTCGATTACCGCCCGGAAGAGTTCGGGCTCGGCCTCGATGCGCGCGAACTGTTCGCGGCCTTCGCGGCGCTGTTCGATGCACTGGGCGCAGTGCCGACCGCCAGCGAGCTGCGCAAGCTGCTTGGCGATGCGCTCGCCAACGCGCGCACCGAGGAACACTTGCGCCACTGCATCTTCGGCTGGATGGAACACGTCGATCGCGCACGTCTGTTCTCGCTGGCAATGACGCCGCTGGTGCACGAAGCGGTGATGGCAGTGAACCGCTACCAGGGCATGGACCACATCGAAATCGGCTGAGCCGACTGGTTCAGAACGAAGGCTCCTGGTGTTGCGGTGGCTGCGAGCGGCGGATGTGCGGCAACAGCTGCGCCAACAGCGCGACCACGCACAGGGTCCACACGATCAGCGCCCCGCTCGGCAGGTCGAACAAGGCCGAGCAGACCAGGCCCGCGGCATAGCCGAGCGCGCCGATCAGATATCCGGCGAACAGGCGCGCAGCGCCGCTCATGCCGGCGGTGGCCAGTGCCGGCACGATCAGGCTGGCGAACACCAGGTACACGCCGACCAGTTGCACCGAAGCCGTGACCGCGAGTGCGAACAAGGCATAGAACAGCCAGCCGTCCATGCGCTCGCGTCGCCACCAGAGCACGGCGAGCATGACGATCGAGAGCAGCCCGACCGGCAACAGCTGTGCGAAGCCGACCCACAGGATCTGGCCGACGAGCAAGTCCTTGAGATGCTCGCCGCCCTGCGGGTGGTTCGCCAGCAGCAACAAGCCGCCGGTGGCCGCGAGCACGAACAGCGTGCCGATCAGCGGTTCCTGGTAGTTCGGCCAGCGGCGGTCGGTCCAACTCAGCAGCGCGGCACCGGCGAGTGCTGCGGCCGCGGCCGCGACCTGCACCATCGCGCCGTCTTCCTCGACACCGAGGTACTGCGCGAGGATCACGCCGAGCGCTGCGATCTGCGCGATTGCCAGGTCGATGAAGATGATGCCGCGCGCCAAAACGCGCTGGCCGAGTGGCACGTGCGTGGACAGCACGATCAGCCCGGCCAGCGCCGCCGGGCCGAGGATGGTCGGGTCAAGCCCTGCCAGCGCAAGGTTCACTGCACCGCACCGAGCAGCAGGTCGATGGTGACGTCGAACAATGCGAACAGGTCGGTGGCACGTTCGTCGCCGCCGACCGTCAGCGGCAAGCGGATCGCGGGCACGCCGCTGCGCTCCGACAACCAGCGGCTGGCCTTCGCGTCCTGGTAGGCGGCGCGCACGATCGCCAAGGTCTGGCCATCCTTGGTCAACGCGACCAGACCAGCCAGGTGCGCGCTGGTCGGCGGCACCCCGGGTTTGGCTTCGAGCGCACCGATCTCGTTCAAGCCCAGCCACTCTTCCAGGTACACCCAGCTCTTGTGGTGGACGACGATGTTGCGTCCGCGCAGCGGTGCCGCGCGCTGCTGCCAGCGAGAAATCGCCGCCTGCCAGCGCGTGCTGAAGTCAGCCAGGCTTTGCGCGTAGCGCGCGGCGTTGGCGGGATCGATCTTCTGCAGTCTTGCGGCCAGTGCATTGGCCACCTGCAGCACGCGACGCGGGTCCATCTGGATGTGCGGATTGCCTTCGGCGTGCAGATCGCCGGCGGCGCGATCGAGCTGGCTCGGCCGCTCCAGCGTGCTCACCTGCGCGACCGCGAGGAACATGCCGTCACCCGAGGCGATGCGAGCGTTACCGGCCTGGCGGATCAGTTGCGGCAACCAGCCCGCCTCCAGCCCACCGCCGCTGCAGACCAGCAGGTCAGCACGACGAAGCTTCGCGATCAGGCTCGGCCGCGCCTCGATCTGGTGCACGTCCTGCAGCGCCGAAGTCGCGACATCGACGGAGACGACATCCCCGGCAAGTTCGGTGACCAGCGCGCCCCACTCCGGCTCGCAGGCGAACACGCGGATCTGCGCCGAAGCCGAGAGCGCGAACGCCGACAGCAGCAGGCCCGAAAGCAGGTGGCGGAGTGTCATGCGGATTCCTCAGAATTTGTGTGCGCCATGCGCGCCGAGAGCGGTCTGGTACTGCAGCGTGAGCGCATGGTCGCGTTGTGCGGGCGCGGCGTCGTCGCGGCTGTATTGCAGGCGGATCAGACTGAACTCGCTGTTGCGCCAGGTCAGCATCAGGTTGTGGCGCACCGGGTCGGTGTCGCTGGCGAATGGCCCCGAGGCATCCGGCCATAGCCGGTCGTAGCGGTAGCCGGTATCCCACTGCCGGTTCAGGCGCCACACGCCTTCGATGTAGGCGCCATCGCGCGAACCCGCCCATGGCACCTCGATGCCCTGCGTCGAGGCGAGATAGCGCCCCTCGCGGCGGTCGTGCAGGTATTCGCTGCGCAGGGTCACACCGCCGTCGCGGGTATTGCCATTCGGCGCCCATTTCCAGGTCAGATCGGCGATATACAAACGGTTGTCGCCGCTGAATCCGTCCTCGCCTTCCGTGGTACGTGCATCCAGCACCGAGACGCCGGCGAGCCAGGAACTCTCGTCGCCGATATCGCCTCCGGCATGTGCGGACAAGCTGCGCACACCGGTGCCGGAGCGCGCCGCGCCACCGCTCGGAAAGGACTGGCCGCGCATCCACTCGCCGCCGAGTTCAAGATACACGTCGGTCGGCGCCACCCAGCGCAGTTGCACGCCATCGTCGGCGTACTGGTTGCCGAGCAGTGCCTGATACGCCAGCGGCCGATCAGAGAACGCATCGGTATGCGCATGGTGGGTGTTGAGGTAACCGATGTTCGAGAAGAAGCGCCCGGCGCGAACGCTCAACCCGGCCGGCAAGGCCGTGGTCTCGATATAGGCCTCCTCGACGCCGATGCCATCCTCGCCGTCCTCGCTCTCGATCGCGAGCGTGAGCTGGCCGTAGAACTTCTCGTCGATGTTGGCCGCGAACGCGATCTCGCTCTCGCCGAGGGACAAGCCCTGCGCACCGGGCCCGGCCTCTCCGGCGAGCGGGAATCCGGCGATCTCATAGCTTTCCGGATCGAACGAATGGTGCGCAAAGCTGCCATTGAGGATGATGCTGATCGCGGGATTGAAGGCGTTGGGACCGGACGCTGTGCCTGGCTCCGGCAGCGCCGCCACTGCCACCGCATCCGTCGGTGTCGCTCGCAGCGCTGCGATCTCCGCACGCGCCTGCTCAAGCGCCTGGAGCATTTCGCGGGACTGCGCCTCCAGCATCCGGATGCGCGCCTCCAGTGCCTCAACCGGAGGCGCCGCAGCCGGCTCGGCCAACGCCGTGGACGCCAGCATCAGGGCGAAAAGGGAAATCGTCGGTCGAAATCGCATCGGAGAAATCCTCGCCAAAACAACGAAATAAGCGCCAAGGCGGGTCCTAACTCGGTCGCTTGCGATGTTATATTGTCACGTTCATGGCGACACCGCAACGCATCGCCACACCCCTCGCGGCGGCGCCGCGACCCCCGGCGCGCGTGCTGCGCCGCGCAATCGAAACCAGTTGCAACGGATCGATGGGCGTCGATAGCTTCGACGGGTTGCCCGCAGCGGCGACATCCACGCAAACACATTCGAAACTCTGGGGAGAGCACATGATTCAGCGCAATTCGGCCGCTGTTCGCGGTCTCGGAACACTCGTGTTGTCGATCACCGCAGCGCTTGCGGCCACATCGGTGCAGGCTGCCGGTCTGAGCGTGGTGATGGCGCCTTCGCTCGACAAGGCCAGCCAGGACATCGGCTCCGCGGTCCACTTCACCATGCGCAACGACGGCAAAGAAGCCGTCAGCGTCCTGAAGTGGCAGACGCCGTTCTTCGGCATTGAGCATGACCTGTTCGATGTGGCCGTCGGCGGCATGGACTCCGACTACAACGGTCGCTGGATCAAGCGCGGCGCGCCAAGCGCGGACGACTGGATGACGCTGCAGCCGGGCGAGTCCAAGTCGATCGAACTCGACCTGTCGGAAGCCTACGACTTCTCAGCCTCCGGCCAGTACGAGATGAAGTACGCGATCGACCTGGCTGCGGGCGCCGACGCCCACGACAGCCCTCGCGGTGGCCACGCCAAGCGCATCGAATCGTTCCCGATCCTGCGCTGGGTGGACGGCGCCGGCGAGCCGAACAACTACGACGAAGCCTTCCCGATCGGCATGAAGGCGCTGAATCCGACACCGGCGTTCGAGAGCTGTTCGACCACGCGCCAGAGCTCGATCAAGACCGCACTCACCTCGGCACGCAGCTACGCCATCAACTCCGACAGCTACTTCACCAGCAAGACCTACTCGACCGTCACCACCCGCTACAAGACCTGGTTCGGCACCGCCACCAGTTCGCGCTTCAACAGCGTCAAGGGCAACTACGACCGCATCGAATACGCGCTGGCCAACACCAAGCTGACCTTCAACTGCGGCTGCACCCAGAACTACTACGCCTACGTCTACCCGACCCAGCCCTACCGCGTGTACCTGTGCAACGCCTTCTGGTCGGCACCGAACACCGGCACCGACTCCAAGGCCGGCACCATCATCCACGAACTCAGCCACTTCGACGTACTCGGCAACACCGACGACATCGTCTACGGCCAGTCCGGCGCCAAGAGCCTCGCCATCAGCAATCCGTCGAGCGCCATCAAGAACGCCGACAGCCACGAGTACTTCTCGGAAAATACCCCGAGCCAGAACTGACTGGCGACCGCCCTCGCCCGCATCGGCCCGCCTCGCGCGGGCCGATGTCGTTTCAGGGTGCTGCGCAGCTCATTTCCTACCGCGGCGGCGTCGTCGTTGTCGAAGCCGGCGCGGAGGATGAGGTCGGGGGGGAGCGGGAGACGGGGGGAGTCGATGCGGATGGCGTCGAGGTGGAAGCCTTGCAGTTCGATGCCGGGGTCGGTGGAGAGGCGCCAGCGGATGCGCACGCGTTGGCCGGCGTAGGCGGCGAGCGATCTGGCGTAGGTCTGGAAGGCGCCGTTGTCGCCGCTGAAGGCGCCTCGCGTGGACGGGTAGCCGCAGGCGTTGATCGGCGGACTGCCGGTGGCCTCGAAGCTGCCGGGGTAGCCACCGCTCGGGGGCAGGTCGGACCAGGTGGCGCCGTCGTCGGTGGAGATCTCTACAACCACGCCGTCCCAGCCGGTCTCCAGCTGGAAGCGGGCGTCGTAGCGCAGGGTTGCGTCATCGGGAAGGGTGAGCGCCGGCAACGTCACGCTGGCGCAGGTGTTGCGCGGATAGACCGCCGCGCTGGCACCGGTCTTGTACGCGTAGCTGCCGTCGGCGACCAATCCGCTCGCGAACTGCCAGGGAGTTTCGAGTTCGGCGTGGGTGCGGGTATCGGCATCGTCGATGAAGCCGAGGCCGGCCGGGCCACCGGCGCCGACCGGAGTGGCGTTGCGGATCGCGCTCGGCAGGCTTTCGTTGCCGAACGAATCCCGGGCGAGCACGCGGTAGAAATACGGCACGCCGTTGGCGACGCTGGTGTCGAGATAATTGGCCGACGATGCGATGAAGGAAGCGAATGCGGCGAAGTCCGGCGTCAGCGAGCGCTGCACCGTGTACTCCACCGCGCTCGACAACGCGCAGCGCGCCGGCGCCGGATTCCAGCTGAGCGCGACGCGGCAACTGGCCGCAGCGGCATCGGCCACGGGCGCTTCGCGATCGAACAAGGGCGGCAGCGTGCAGTCGTCATTCGAAACCGCTTCGATGCAGGCGCTGGCCGTGCCCTCGACATCGTTGCCGATGGCGCGCACACGATAAGCGTAGGTGTCGCCGCCGATGGTGTTGGGGTCGAGGACGCTGGCGCCGGTGGCGACGCCGGCGAGATGGAAGTCGGCGATGTCGGCGGCGGCGCAACTGCCGATGGCACGGTACAACTGGTACGCAGTCGCACCGACCACGGCATCGAATTCGACGCGGATGCCGCTGCTGTCGTTCTGCGTGACCGCGGGATTCTGCGGCGCGGCCGCGGGCGGCGCGGCCGGCAGTCCGAAGGCACCAGCGACCACCAGTCCGTAACCTTGCCGATCGCTGCCGACGCGATCGTTGCCGGGCACCGAGAATCCGCGCACGCGAAATACGTAGCGTCCCGGCGTCGGCGCCAGCAGACGGATCGCTTCGAGGTTGTTGCGTGAGTCGCGGCTGCCGACGTTTGCGATCGAAATCGTGCTGTTGACCGGGCGCTGCGGCAGCGTCGCTTCGCAGGGGTCGTAGCAGGCCTGCGTCTGGCAACTGGTGTCGTCGCCGAAAGCATTGCCGCGATACAGCTCGCCGCCGGGGCCGACGACTTCGAGGTCGAGATCGTTAACCAGCGGATAGTCGACGCCCGGGATCGACGCAACGTCGAACCAGGCCAGCGTCGCGCGCAACGCTTGCCCGGAGGCGACGTTTTCGATCGCGTACTCATGCACTTCGCCGGTGGCGAGTCCACTGCCGTGGCTGCGCTCGAACACCCGCTGGCGGCGACTGTCGCCGGGAAAGTAGAGGTCGCGATCCAGGTACATGCGACCCCAGCCGCTGATGTAGCTCGGCAACCGTGTCTCGCCGATGAAGCTGTTGAGGATCTCGCCGGTGCTGTTGACCACGGCCGCCTTCAGCGTCGGCGCCAGCAGGTGGAGACGATCGCCGGCGCTGACGCTGCCGTGCGGATAGCGGCCCTCGGCGAAATACTGACGCATCAGTGCAGCGCCGCCGGCGACCGTCGGGGTCGCCATCGAGGTACCGCTCAGCGCCTTGCTCTCGGCCGGTTCCTCGGCACCGAAGCTGAAGTCGTCGCCGGCCGCGGAGATCGTGGCCACGCCGGGCGCGCTGATCTCGGGCTTGTCGCGCCAGCCGCTGCCGGGGCCGATGCTCGTACCCCAGACGCCAGCGGTGGTGTGCAGGCTGGCCGCACACTCGCTGGCACCGTGCAGCAGTGCGCCGACGGTCAGCGCATTCTTGGCGTTGCCGGGCGAGCCGATGGCGGCGATGGCGTCGGCACGATTGCCGGCCGAGGCGACCAGGAGCAGGTCCTGCAGCGCCCAGGTGGTGTCGTCGGCATCGAAGTCGTAGCCGGTGTAGCTGTTGCCGGTGGGCGCGCCCCAGCTGTTGCTGTGGATGTGCGCGCCGCCGGCGCGCGCCTGCAGCAACGTGGCCGCGTAGTCGGCGACGACCAGGCAATCGGCACCGATGTCCTGGAACAGCAACTGAGCGTTCGGCGCCATGCCATCACCGGCATCGGCGTGGGCGAGCAGCGGCGTCGCGGTGACGCCGCTATCCCCAGCGACGCTGCCGCTGACGTGGGTGCCGTGCTGGATCGCCTCGACGGTACCGCAGGGAGCGAGCGTCTCGTACGCGGTCGCGCCGGGCTGCACCCAGTTCGCGATCACCTTGGCATTGCTGACCAGTGAGCCCGGCGCCGGCGGGGTCGTGTCCTGCGCCGGCGTGACGAACACCAGCGCGCCGCTGCCCGGGTCGTAACGGGTGAACCAGCGCTCGTTGGCATCGAGTCCGCTGTCGGCAACCGCAACCACCTGGCCATGCCCGGTAAGCCCGCGCGTCCACAGCGGATGCGTGCCGACGACACCGCTCTGGATCGCGCCGCTAGCCTCGGTGTTGTGCGGCTCGGGCGCCGCATGCGGCGCGATCCAGCTGATTGCGTCGGCTCGCGCGAGTGCATCGAGCATGGCATTCGCGTCGACCGACAGCGCGATCGTCGCGCGCGGCAAGCGGTCGCTGCCGTGAATCTCGATGCGCGCCGTCGGCGCGAGCTTGGCGATCGCCGCAAGCAGTGCATCCAGATCGCCATCGACGTGGCCGTAGACATCGAAGCGCGTGCCCGGAGTCGCTGCACGCAAGGCCGGCGCCAGCTTCCATTCGCTGCGCCAATGGCCGACCCAGGTCACGCCCGGGATCGCGCGCAACGCGTCGCCGGACACGCCGTTGCGACGCACACGGAAAGCCGCATCCGGCACGTAGGCTTCGATGGCAGCCCCGGAGCGCGCGAGCGCCGCGCGCACATCCGCTGTCGATGCGCGATCGAACTGGACGATCAGATGCGATACCCGCGATTCGGCTTCGACTTCGGCGCTGCTGCGCGTCAAGCCATCGGTGTCGACATCACCGGTCGCCAGCCGCAGCTGGCCGGCGCCGACCGGGTCCGCGTGCAACACGAACGCGATCGCGACCGCGACCGCGAGAACCAGCACGCCAGAACGGAATCGCATCGGCAATAGACCTTCCCAGCCATGAGGCGGACGATGCTACCCGATGCGCTCCAAGGCGCCGTGAGCGCCCACAAAAAACCCGGCCGCAGCCGGGTTCCTGATCCAGATTGGTCGGGACGGCGGGATTCGAACCCACGACCCTTTGCCCCCCAGGCAAATGCGCTACCAGGCTGCGCTACGCCCCGACATCGGATTCCGCGACGAGCGCGGGCGCGGATTGTGACCGCTCGCCGCCAATCCCGCAACGCGCTCAGCGCTTCAGGATGACCAACACCTCTTCCAGTTCCTGCCGCACCTGCTTGACGATCTGCGTACCGATCGTCGCTTCAGCCTTTCCCTGGTTACCCTCCAGGCGCTGGCGCGCGCCACCGATGGTGAAGCCCTGGTCGTACAGCAGCGAACGGATCTGGCGGATCATCAGCACGTCGTGGCGTTGGTAGTAGCGACGGTTGCCGCGACGCTTGACCGGGTTCAGGCTGGTGAATTCCTGCTCCCAATAACGCAGCACGTGCGGCTTCACGGCGCACAGGTCGCTCACCTCACCGATGGTGAAGTAGCGCTTCGCCGGGATCGGCGGGAGCTCGTTATTGCTGCCCTGATCCAGCATACGCCTCGACCCTCACCTTGAGCTTCTGGCCCGGACGAAACGTGACCACACGTCGAGCCGAGATCGGGATTTCTTCGCCGGTTTTCGGATTGCGGCCGGGGCGCTGGTTCTTCTGGCGCAGATCGAAGTTGCCGAAACCCGACAATTTCACCTGCTCTCCACGCGCCAAGGCATCGCGCATCACGTCGAAGAACGAGTCGACGAACTCCTTCGCCTCGCGCTTGTTCAGGCCGACGTGCTCAAAGAGCCGTTCGGCGAGTTCTGCCTTGGTCAACGCCATCTCAGCCTCGCAACTTCGCGCCCGTCTTCTGTTCCAGTGCAGCCAACACGGACTGCACCGCAGAATCGGCATCCACGTCCGCAAGGGTGCGCGAAGCCTCCTGCAAAATCAAGCCCATAGCGAGGCTTCTTGTGTTTTCAGGCAAGCCTTTGCCGGCAAACTCGTCAAACAGCACGAATTCCCGCAGTAGCGGCCCAAGCGTTTCCCGCACAATGTCTTCCAATCGCGCGAATTCAATGGTTTTTTCGACGACGATCGCAATGTCGCGGCGCAGCGATGGATAACGGCTCAGATCGCCTGCCCGCGGCAGATCGCGCGCGGTCAATGCGGCCAGTTCCAGTTCCGCGACGTACACATCGCCCGCAAGGCCGAGTTCCCCGGCCAAGCGCGGATCGAGGCAGCCAGCGAAGCCGACCACATGCCCTTCACGCAGCAACTCGGCGCCGCGACCGGCGTGCAGCCACCGCACCCGTGCCGGACGCAGCGTGAACGCCGCCGCCTGCCCGGTCAGCGCGAACAACTGTTCCAGGTCCCCCTTGATGTCGAAGAAGTCGATCTCGCGCGCGGACACGCCCCACTGCTCGGCGGCCGCGGTTCCGGTCGCGACCAGCGCCAGACGCGGCGTTTCGATCGGCGGGTCACCGGCCTGGAACGACTTGCCGATCTCGAACAGGCGCACGCGCTCCAGTTGCCGCGACTGGTTGCGACGCAAGGCATCCACCAGACCCGGCAACAGGCTGGTGCGCATCACATCCAGATCGGCCGACAGCGGATTGGCCAACGCGACTGCGCCCTCCGCCATGCCCCACTGCTGCAGCCAGGACGAGGCGACGAAACTGAAGTGCAGGCACTCGCGGTAATCGCGCGCGATCAGCGCCGCGCGCATCGCCGCGCTCGGAACCTGCGCCTCGGGCGGAAGCCGCAGCGCGATCTCGCCGCGCGGCACCGCTGTCGGCACGCGTTCGTAGCCATGCACGCGAACGACTTCTTCGATCAGGTCTTCCTCGATCTCTATGTCGAAACGCTGGCTCGGCGGCACCGCCTCCCAGCCCCCCTCGCAAGCACTGACGCGCAGCCCGAGCGCGTGCAGGATGCGCTCGACCTCCGTCGCCGCCAGAGCAATTCCGGTCACGCGCGCCAGACGCGCGGCGCGCAGGCGCACCGGAGCACGCACTGGCAGGTGCGCGTCCGACTTCGCCTCGACCACCGGGCCGGGCACGCCGCCGGCGATCTCGACGATCAACTGCGTCAAGCGCTCGATCGCCTGGCGCGGCAGTTCCGGATCGACACCGCGTTCGAAGCGGTGCGAGGCATCGGTATGCAGCCCGAGCTTGCGCGCGCGCCCCTGCACCGCGGCCGGCGCGAAATGTGCGGACTCGAGGAACAGGTTGCGACTGGTCGTGGTCACGCGCGAGTCGTAGCCGCCCATCACCCCGGCGACGGCGAGCGCGTTCTTGTCATCGGCGATGATCAGAAACCCGGCATCGAGTTCGACCTCGCGCTCATCGAGCAGCTTGATCTTCTCGCCCGTGCGCGCGCGGCGCACGCTGATGCCGCCGTGCAGCGCATCGAGGTCGAAGGTATGCATCGGCTGCCCGAGTTCGAGCATCACGTAATTGGTCGCATCGACCACCGCGCTGATCGAGCGCAGACCGCAACGGCGCAGGCGCTCCTTCAGCCACAGCGGCGTCGCTGCCGCGGGGTCGATGCCCTCGATCGCACGCCCGAGATAGCGCGGGCAGTCGGCGGGTGCATCGAGTCGCACGTTGCGCGCCACCGACGACTGCGCGTCCACCACGATCTGCGCAGCATCGTCAGGCGTCAAGCCATACAGCGCGGAGACCTCCGCAGCCAGTCCGCGCAGGCTCAGGCAATCCGGACGATTCGGCGTCAGTTTGATCTCGATGCTGGCATCGGGCAGTCCGATCCAGGTGGCAAATGCCTGCCCGACCGGCGCGTCGGCCGGCAACTCCATCAAGCCGGCGTGGTCGTCACTCAAACCCAGTTCGCGCGTCGAGCACAACATGCCGAACGAATCGACATCACGCAGCTTGGCCTGCTTGATTGCGATGCCGTTCGGAAGGGTCGCACCGATCGTCGCCAACGGTGCCTTCAGACCGACGCGCGCATTGGGTGCGCCGCAGACGATCTGCAGCGGCTCACCCTGCCCGACCGCGACCATGCACACACGCAACTTGTCTGCGTTGGGATGTTTTTCGGCTTCGATGATCTCCCCGATGACCACGCCATCGAGACCTTCACCCAGCACCTCCACGCCCTCGACCTCGAGTCCGGCCATGGTCAGGCGATGCATCAGGTCAGCACGATCCGCATCCACGGGCGCCAGCGCGCGCAACCAGTTTTCAGAGAATTTCATTGCATCAGTTCCTTCTGGCGGCGATCACGCGAACTGCGCGAGGAAGCGCGCGTCGTTTTCGAACAGGGAGCGCAGGTCATCGACGCCGTAACGCAGCATGGCGAAACGCTCGACACCGAGGCCAAAGGCAAAGCCGGTGTAACGCTCGGCATCGATGCCGCAGGCCTTGAGCACGTTCGGATGGACCATGCCGCAACCAAGCACTTCGAGCCAGCCTTGCGTCCCATCCGCCCGGTCCCAACGAATATCGACTTCGGCCGAAGGCTCGGTAAACGGGAAGTAGCTCGGGCGGAAGCGCATGTCGAAATCGCGCTCGAAGAACGCGCCAACGAACTGCTTGAGCGTGCCCTTCAAGTCGGCGAAGTTCGAGGTCTCGTCGACCAGCAGGCCCTCGACCTGATGGAACATCGGCGTATGCGTCTGGTCGGAATCGGAGCGATAGACCTTGCCGGCGGCGATGATGCGGATCGGCGGCGTGCGCCCCTGCATCGCGCGGATCTGCACCGGCGACGTATGCGTGCGCAGCAGGCGCCCGTCCGGAAAATAAAAGGTGTCGTGCATCGCGCGCGCCGGATGGTGCTCCGGGAAGTTCAGCGCTTCGAAGTTGTGATAGTCGTCCTCGATTTCGGGGCCATCGGCGAGCTGATAGCCGAGGCGGCCGAAGATGTCGGTGATGCGATCAAGCGTTCGCGTCACCGGATGCAGGTTCGCGCGCGAACCGTTGCGGCCGGGCATGGTGACGTCGATGCGCTCGGACGCGAGACGCGCGGTGTGGGCGGCGGTCTCCAGTTCGCCACGACGGGCGTCGATCGCGTCGCCGAGAAGCGCCTTGACCTGGTTCACGCGCTCGCCGGTGGCCTTGCGCTCCTCGGGCGGCAACTTGCCCAGCAGCTTCAACTGTTCGGTCAACCGGCCCTGCTTGCCGAGCCACGCGACGCGGATGGCGTCGAGGGCTTCGAGCGTAGCGGCATCCTTGATCGAACCTTTGGCTTCAACAGCAGCGGTCTGCAATTCGTCCATCGTCATTCCTTCGCTGGCGCCTCATTTCTTCGGCGCAAAAAAAACGTGGGGAAGAGCCCAAGCCCTTCCCCACGCGTGTACTGCATTGGCCAGGCGAACCCGGCATTGAAGCTTACGCGGCGAGAGCGGTCTTGGCCTTCGTTGCGAGCACTTCAAACGCCTTCAGGTCGTGCACGGCGAGATCAGCCAGCGCCTTGCGATCGAGCGTGATCCCCGCCTTGAGCAGACCGTTCATGAAACGGCTGTAGCTCAGGTCGAACATGCGCGCAGCGGCATTGATGCGTACGATCCACAAGCCACGGAACTGGCGCTTGCGCTGCTTGCGACCGATGTAGGCGTACTGGGCAGCCTTGGTAACGGCCTGCTTGGCCACACGCAACACCTTGCGGCGTGCGTTGTAGTAGCCCTTGGCCTGGGAAAGGATTTTCTTGTGACGTGCGCGGGCGGTTACACCACGTTTGACTCGTGCCATGGTCTATACCTCCGGCTTACAAGTAGGGAACCATGCGGGCGACGCGACCTGCGTCCTCCGCACGAACATGATTGGTGCCACGAAGGTTGCGCTTCCGCTTGGTCGACTTCTTGGTCAGGATGTGGCTCTTGAACGCATGCCCGGCCTTGAACTTGCCGGATGCGGTCTTCCGGAATCGCTTGGCAGCGGCCCGGTTGGTCTTGATTTTGGTTTTTGCCATGACACTTCCTATGAGTGTTGTTTGACTGTACCGAGCGGTGGCCGCGGCCACGCTTTCCGTCCTGCTCGATGCGGCTTGTGCGGATTTCCCGTCCGCGATCCTACGACGCCTTACTTGCGCTTCGGCGCCACCATCATGACCATCTGGCGGCCCTCCAAACGGGGCCATTGCTCGATCGTCACTTCTTCCTTCAGGTCCTCCTCCAGTCGCTTGGCCATGGCGATACCGAGTTCGGTATGCGCCATCTCGCGGCCGCGGAAGCGGATGTTGATCTTGACTTTGTCGCCTTCCGAGATGAAACGGCGCAGGTTGCGCAGCTTGATGTCGTAGTCGCCATCGTCGGTGGTCGGGCGGAACTTGAGTTCCTTGATCTCGACCACTTTCTGCTTCTTGCGGGCGGCGTGCGCCTTCTTCTGTTCTTCGAACCGGAACTTGCCGAAATCCATGATGCGGCACACCGGCGGGTCGGCGTTCGGAACGATCTCGACCAGATCGAGTTCCAGATCCATCGCCATGCGCAGGGCTTCGTCGCGACCGACGACGCCGACCTGCTCCCCATCCGCGCCGATCAGGCGCACACGCGGAACACGAATTTCGTTGTTCCGCCGGTTCAATTTTTCAGTGCTGATACCGCTACCTCCGCCAAGCCCTGTCTGCTGAAACACCGAGCCAGGCTCAGTGCTTCTCCGTTTCCGATCGCAACCGTGCAATGAACTGATCGAGCGTCATCACGCCCAGATCTTCCCCGTTCAATGCGCGCACCGCCACCTGGCCATTGTCGCGCTCGCGGTCACCGACGACGAGCAGATACGGCACCTTCTGCAGCGTGTGCTCGCGGATCTTATAGCCGATCTTGTCGCCGCGCAAATCGGCCTTGACCCGGAAGCCTTGATTTACAAGGGTTTCGCCGACCGCGTCCACGTACTCGGCCTGGCCCTCGGTAATGTTCATGACCACCGCCTGCACCGGGGCCAGCCAGGGCGGCAGGATTCCGGCGTGGTGTTCGATCAGGATGCCAATGAAGCGCTCCATCGAGCCGACGATGGCCCGGTGCAGCATCACCGGGGTCTTGCGGGCGGATTCCTCGGTCACGTATTCGGCGCCGAGGCGGCCGGGCATGAAGAAGTCGACCTGCATCGTGCCGACCTGCCAGCCGCGGCCAATCGAGTCGCGGAAGTGGTACTCGATTTTCGGGCCGTAGAACGCACCCTCGCCCGGCAGTTCCTGCCATTCGACGTCGCAGGAGCGCAGCGCCGAGCGCAGGGCGTCTTCGGCCTTGTCCCAGGCGGCGTCGTCACCGATGCGTTTTTCCGGTCGCAGCGCGATCTTGAGCGCAATCTCGGTGAAGCCGAAGTCGGCATAGACCTTCATCGCCTGGCGGTGGAATGCGGTCACTTCCGGCTCGATCTGCGCTTCGGTACAGAAGATGTGGCCGTCGTCCTGAGTGAAGCCGCGCACGCGCATGATGCCGTGCAGCGCGCCCGAGGGCTCGTTGCGATGGCAGGCGCCAAATTCGCCATAGCGGATCGGCAGTTCGCGATAGCTATGCAGGCCATGATTGAAGATCTGCACGTGACCCGGACAGTTCATCGGCTTGACCGCGTAGTCGCGGTTCTCCGAATGCGTCGTGAACATGTTGTCGCGGTAGTTCTCCCAGTGCCCGGTCTTCTCCCACAGCGACTTGTCGAGGATCTGCGGGCAACGCACTTCCTGGTAGCCGTTGTCGCGGTAAACCTTGCGCATGTACTGCTCGACCACCTGCCACACCTGCCAGCCCTTCGGGTGCCAGAACACCAGGCCCGGGGCCTCTTCCTGCATGTGGAACAGATCGAGCTGGCGGCCGAGCCTGCGGTGGTCGCGCTTCTCGGCTTCCTCCAGCTGGAACAGATGCGCCTTGAGGTCCTTGTCGTTCAGCCAGGCGGTGCCGTACACGCGCTGCAGCATCTCGTTGTTCGCGTCGGCGCGCCAATAGGCCCCGGAGATCTTCATCAGCTTGAAAGCGCGCAGCTTCGAGGTATTCGGCACGTGTGGACCACGACACAGGTCGATGAACTCGCCCTGCGCGTACAGCGACAGATCCTCGTTCGCCGGGATGCTCGCAATGATCTCGGCCTTGAGTGCTCGTTCTTGTTCTTGAAGAAGGCCACTGCCTCGTCGCGAGGCATCAGCGAGCGCACCACCGGCAGACCTTCCGCGACGATCCGCGTCATCTCGGCCTCGATCGTGGCAAGGTCATCGGGCGTGAACGGCGTCTTGCGCGCGAAGTCGTAGTAGAAGCCGTTCTCGATCACCGGACCGATCGTGACCTGGGTATCCGGGAACAGCCGCTGCGTCGCCTGCGCAAGCAAATGTGCGGTCGAGTGGCGCAGCACTTCCAGCGCATCCGGGTGCTTGTCGGTGACGATCTCGAGTGCAGCGTCGGCGCCAAGCGGATGACTCAGGTCGACGAGCTTGCCGTCGACCTTGCCAGCCAGTGCCGCCTTGGCCAGTCCGGGGCCAATGCTTGCGGCAACTTCGCCGATCGTCGTGCTCGGCGCATATTCGCGCTTCGCACCATCCGGCAGCGTGATCGTGATCATCGGGTCGTTCCTTGCAGAAATAGAAAAGGGCGCAGAAAGCGCCCTTCGTCATTCGGAGCCAGTCTGCGGATTCGCTAGAGGTGGTTACCGGTTCGCGTCATCGTGATCGTGTTCGTTGGAACTACGGCTCTCGGAGTTGGACTTTGCGGAAAATTCGCTTTCGCGAATTGGTGGGCGCATCAGGGATCGAACCTGAGACCCCTACCATGTCAAGGTAGTGCTCTACCGCTGAGCTATGCGCCCGCAAGGGCCGCGAACTTTACCCAAAGACGCTGCGCGACACAAGCGGCTTGGCGATCGGCGGGCCGACCCGCCACGCTGCTGTCGGTCGCGCTCCGAGGAGAGTCTGCATGTCGATCTACGCACTGAAACCGGCCTTCCAGAACCTGCTGCGGCCGCTGGTGCGGCAACTGCACGCCGCCGGGGTCACCGCGAATCAGGTCACCAGTATCGCGACGCTGGCTTCGGTCGGAGTCGGCGCCTTGCTCTGGTGGCAGGCTGCCGGCGACCGCCGCCTGTTCCTGCTGCTGCCGCTGTGGATGTTCCTGCGCATGGCGCTGAACGCGATCGACGGCATGCTGGCACGCGAGTTCGGCCAGAAATCGCGGCTCGGCGCGATGCTCAACGAGTTGGGAGACGTGGTCTCGGATGCCGCGCTGTACGCGCCGCTCGCGCTGGTCGCGCCTTTCCAGCCGGTCTCAGTCGCAGTGGTCATCGTGCTCGCCACGATCAGCGAATTCGCCGGTGCACTGGGCCCGAGCATCGGTGCCCAGCGCCGTTACGACGGCCCGATGGGCAAGAGCGACCGCGCCGCGATATTCGGCGCGCTCGGTCTGTGGATCGGCGTCGGCGCACCGCTTCCGGAATTCTTGCACTGGCTGATGCCATTGATCGCCGCCGCCATTGCCTGGACCATCGTGCGCCGTGTCCGCAATGCAATGCGCAGTATCCCGCCTGCAGCCAACCGCGATTCGCAGACATGATCGAACGCCTCGTGGCCTGGATGATCCTGACCTTCGCGCGCCTGCTCACCGGCGTGCAGGCGTTCTGGCGTGGCTGCCAGCCCTCCGCAGAACAACGCATCTACTTCAGCAACCATGCCAGCCATGGCGACTTCGTGCTGATTTGGGCGACCTTGCCCTCGACTCTGCGCCGGCTGGTGCGCCCGATCGCCGGTGCCGACTACTGGAACCGCAGTGCCCTGCGTCGCTTCATCGCTGGTCGTGTGTTCCGCGCCGTGCTGATCGATCGCACTCAGAGCGAGGGCGCACCCGACCCGGTGCAGCAGATGCTCGACGCACTCGTCCACGGCGACTCGCTGATCATGTTCCCGGAAGGCACGCGCAACACCAGCGACGCCGTGCTGCTGCCGTTCAAGAGCGGCCTGTTCCACCTCGCCAGCGGCCACCCGCGCGCGAAACTGATCCCGGTCTGGATCAACAACCTCAACCGGGTGATGCCGAAGGGTGAGCTTCTGCCGGTGCCGCTGATCTGCACCGTCAGTTACGGCGCACCGCTCGAACGCATCGAAGGCGAGTCCAAGGCGGAGTTCCTGGAGCGCGCGCGCGCCGCGATGCTGTCCCTGCGCCCCGACGATGGAGAGCACGCATGAGGGCATGGATGCAGGACCCGGTGCTGCAGCTGTTCGCGGGTGCATTGCTGGTGCTGGCGCTGGCGACCACGATCGGCTCGATCCTTTCCCTCCGCATCGCCAAGGGCAAACCGCATGCGGTGCTCGACAACCTCAACAGCCGCATCTTCGCGTGGTGGTGGATGGTCGGCCTGCTCGGCGCGTCCTTTGCCTGCGGCAAGACGGGCGTGATCGCGCTGTTCGCGGCCTTGTCTTTCTTCGCGCTGCGCGAATTCATCACCCTCGCTTACACCCGCCGCGGCGACCACATCGCACTCGCGGTGAGCTTCTTCATCGCGTTGCCGACCCAATACGCGCTGATCTGGATCGACTGGTATGGCCTGTATTCGATCCTGATCCCGGTCTACGCGTTCCTGCTGTTGCCGATCCTGGCTGCGGTCTCCGCCGACACCACGCGTTTCCTCGAACGTGCGGCCAAGGTGCAGTGGGGGCTGATGATCTGCGTGTATTGCCTGTCGCATCTGCCAGCGCTGGCGACGCTCGAGGTGCGCGGCCAACCCGGCAGCGAGCTGCTGCTGATCGCGTGGCTAGTGATCGTCGTGCAGGGCAGTGATGTGCTGCAGTACATCTGGGGCAAGCTCACTGGCCGGCACAAGGTCGCGCCGACCTTGTCACCCTCGAAGACCTGGGAAGGCCTGCTCGGCGGCATTGCCAGCGCGACCGCGCTCGGCGCCAGCCTGCACGGCTTCACCGCGTTCAGCGCACTCGAAGCGGCCGCGATCGCATTCACCGTCTGCGTGATGGGCTTCTTCGGCGGGCTGGTCATGTCGGCGATCAAGCGCGACCGCGGTGTGAAGGACTGGGGCCACATGATCGAGGGCCATGGCGGCGTGCTCGACCGCATCGACTCCCTGGTGTTCGCGGCTCCGGTTTATTTCCACGTGATCCGCTACTGGTGGACCTGAGGCGCTGAGCAGCCGCCCCCCTCTATACTGCGCGGCCGCCAGCCTCGCCGCCCATGACCTTCGATTCGCTCACCTTCGTCGGGTTCTTCATCGCCGTGGTGGCGTTGTTCAACCTGCCGGGTCTGTCGTGGTCGCTGCGCAAGAACCTCCTGCTCGGCGCCAGTTTCGTTTTCTACGGCGCCTGGAACCCGCCTTTCCTGCTGCTGCTGATCGGCTCGGCGACGATGGACTGGTGGTTGGCCCTGCGCATGGCCGACGCCGGCAAGGGCATACGCAAGCCGTGGCTGGTGGCATCGCTGATCGCGAACCTCGGCCTGCTCGGCTTCTTCAAGTACGGCGATTTCCTGCGCAACAACACCCAGTCGCTGCTCGCGCTCGCCGGCATCGACTGGCAACCGGCCGGCTTCGACATCCTGCTGCCGGTCGGCATTTCGTTCTACACGTTCCAGTCGCTGAGTTATTGCATCGATGTCTATCGCGGCGAGGTGCGCGCGCAACGCTCGCTGCGTGATTACTTGCTGTTCGTCGGCTTCTTCCCGCAGCTGGTCGCCGGCCCGATCGTGCGTTACCACGACTTCAGCGCGCAATTGCACACGCCGCGGCGGACCACCTCGGAAGGCTTCACGCTCGGTCTGTCGCTGCTGCTGCTCGGTCTGTTCGAAAAAGTCGTGCTTGCCGATTCGGTGTTCGCGCCGGTGGTCGATCCGGTGTTCCAGGCCGGCGCCAGCATCGACACCGCCGCTGCCTGGACCGGCACGATCGCGTTCGCCGGCCAGATCTTCTGCGACTTCGCCGGATATTCGACGTGTGCGATCGGCTGCGCCGCGATGCTCGGCTTCTGGCTGCCGGACAATTTCCGCGCGCCCTATGCCGCTGTGGGTTTCTCGGATTTCTGGCGACGCTGGCATGTGTCGCTGTCGACCTGGCTGCGCGATTACCTGTACGTGTCGCTCGGCGGCAATCGTGGATCGCGGCTGTTCACGCTGCGCAACCTGATGCTGACCATGCTGCTCGGCGGTCTATGGCATGGCGCGGCCTGGACCTTCGTCGCCTGGGGCGCCTTCCACGGCCTGGTGCTGGTCGGCGAGCGCCTGTCACGGCCGTTGCTCGAACGCGCCGGCACGATGCTGGGTGGCTTTGGCACCCTGCTCGGTGGGCTCATCACCTTGCTCGGCGTGTTGATCGCCTGGGTCTGGTTTCGCGCACCGGACTTCGCACACGCGGCGAAGATCCATCAGGCGATGTTCGTCGTCACCGACAGCTCAGCCGCGCTGAGCGCGGACGCGAAGATCGCGCTGATCGTGTTCGGCCTGCTCTGGCTGATGCATTGGCTGCTGCGCCATCACGACCTGCGTCGCTGGCTGCGCCAGCGCGATGCGCTTTCGCTCGCCGTGATCTGGGCGATACTCGCGGTCGCGATCGTGCTCTCGCCCGGCGTCTCGCGCGCCTTCATCTACTTCCAGTTCTGACATGCGCCGCGCCCTCACCGCCCTCGCCATCGCCCTCGTGCTCGCCGGTTCGGCGCTGGTCGCGGTCGAGCAGCATTGGCGCGGGCGTGGCTACACGCCGATCATCGTTGACGCCCCCGACCTGTGGTCGCTGCAGCGCGCGAAGGCGTCGTCGGCCGATCGCGCGATCGTGTTCCTTGGTGCGTCACGCACGCTGTATGCGATCGATCGCGCGACCGTGCGTGAGCGTCTGCCTGGTTTGGAGCCGGTGATGCTGGCGATGGATGGCCGCTACCCGCTCGCGACCCTGCGCGACCTCGCCGCCGACGAAGCCTTTCGCGGCATCGTGGTCTGCGATATCGACGGGGCCGGATTCGCGCAGCCAAGTCTCGAGATGCAGCGACCGGAAGTCGATTACTACCACCGTGAGTTCTCGCCCAGTCGCGCCGGGCATCGGATGTTGCTCAATCACTGGCAATTGAACGCCGTGATCGCGCGCAGCGATTTCAGTCTGCTGCGCACGGTCGTACGGTTCTGGAAGGGCGAAGGCGAGCCATTCCATCCCTACCAGTGGTTCGATCGCCGCCGCTTCGGACACATCGACTACGACCGCGGCGACCGCGACTGGCAGAAGCGCGCATTGCAGGAAAACCTCGATCGCCACGGCGGCCACCTGCCGCGGATCGCGTTTGCCGAGTGGTGGCCACAAGTGCAGGCGAGCCACGCCTGGGTGAGCGCGATCCAGGCCCGCGGTGGCGAAGTGATCTTCTATGCCTCGCCCACCAGCGGCCTGCGCCGCTGGGCCGAAGAAGACTGGTTCCCGCGCGCCGACTACTGGGACCGTATGGTCGCCGCAACACCGGCGAAAACCCTGCACGCCCTCGACGTGCCCGCGCTGCGCGACTTCCCGCTGCCGGACGAATCGCACATCGATTACCGCCAGAAACCGGCGTACACCAAGGCGTTGATCGATGCATTGCTCAAACGTGGATTGCTTGCGCCCGGCGGCAGGTGAGGCCACGCCCGGACCGGTTGGCGACGATCAACCCAACTTGCCGACTTTTGCGGAGAACAAGCCGGCGCTCCAAAGACGCAGGCTGTGCTGTTGCGCCGGGGCCAGAAAGCGCCGGACGTCTTCCGCTGCCGCCCGCCAATCGATGCTTGCGAGCTTGTGCCGCAACGTCGCCTGCAGCCACGCGACATCGACGACGAGTGGCTGATCCCGCCACGGTCCTTGCTGCAGCAAAGCGGCTTGCAGCAACGGCAGATTCGGTTGCACGTCTTGCGCGACGTACCAGCCGAAGTCGAACCAGTCGCGCCCTTTCAGATACGGACGACACAGCAAGGCGTGAATCTTCAACGCGAAGTTGCTGGCGAGGTCCTGATGGCAGACTTCGTGATCGAGCGGAAAATCGAGATACGTGTATGCGAAGCCGGAGCCCGCTGGCGGATTCACGTCGATCTCGAGCTTGATCCGCAGCTTCTTGTCGGTGGGCCCATGCACGAATTCAAGATTCAGCTGCTGGCTGATCGAGTCACCCTTGAGCACGGCGGTGCGCACCGCGCTGTCCATGCGGCTCTTGTCGAGCAATTCGCTGCGCAATCCAAACTCGGTCAGCACCGCCGTCATCGGCTCGAGATAGCGCTGCCAGTCGAAGCCAGGATTCGGCGTCTTCAGGATGAAGTCGAGGCCCTCGGAGAAGCGCGGCAGACGCTGCAGGATGCGCAGGCTGGTGCCACCCTGGAACGCAGCGACATCGAAGAAGTCGGCGCGCCACAGTGCATACAGCCCGACTTCCTGCAGGATTTCCTTCAGCGCATGTTCCTGCTCGAGCGCATTGCCGACGCGGTAGCGATCGAGTCGTTGCTGGAGGATCTCAATCATCGCCGAGTGCTCGCGACAGTGCCTTCAGGAATGCCTGGACGCGTCGTTGACGATAGACCTGACGCAGCGCGCGCAGTTCGTCGCCGGTCACGCTGCGCAGCGCGTCGGCATCGATGCGCAGTCCTTCGATCAACCAGGCGATGCCTTGCCAGGCCTGTTTGCGCAGACAGACGAGATCCATCAACGCGCGTAGCGGACGCGCCACGAGCGCGCACTGTCCGCTCAATTCGACGCGCTCGACCAGCAACAGGAATCCACTCGGTTCGATCGCCAGCGGATGGAACGAATAGCTGCCGAACCCTGCCGGCTGGTACGTCGCAGACTTGCTTCCGGAGGTGACGCTCGCGACGCTGCGCACCGCTTCCGGAATCCAGCCGTGATACGCGAGCGCGGTCTCGAACGACACATAGCTGCCCGCCTCGAACCCCTGCGCCAACACAAACGGATGCGCCGCCCGCCGCTGCAACGCATGGCCGAGCACATAGCGCCCGCGCCGCAGCCGCACCAACTCGCCCGCCGCCGCCGCGCGATTGACGAGGTGATAGCGCCGCTGATCACTCCCCGAAACCAAGCGCCGCAACTGCCCCTCCGAAATCACGCGCTCGGACCAGCCTGCTTCGATGATTCCTTCAGTCAAGGTCTGCATCGCCCACTCCCAGCAACAAATTACTGAATCTTCCACTACATGGAAGATTAGCTACGAGATTTGCTCACGTCAAAGCAGAAACTGGCGCTTTTCGCCATGTTTGGCGCATATCCGCCACCAAGCAGCGCGCCCGTTCGACTCGGTTGCAGGCGGGATCAAAGCGCGTAGCGCTGGCCTTCAACAGCGGAGCTGGCCAGCCGAAGAGTGCTGCGTCAGTCGCCTTGGCGATCGCGAAGCGCGCGCAGTTCCAGCGCCACCATCCGGTCCTTGGGTCGGGCCAGCGTCTCCTTGGCGCGGATCAGGTCGGCCACCGAGATCACCCGCACCTGTTGCCCAAACAGTTCAACTGCCACGGCATGCTCGCGCACCGCTTCGAATCCGCCCACACCGGTGATTGATCCGAGCACGTCGAGCGGACCGAGGTCGGTCTGCAGATAGAGATGGTTCATCACGACGCCAGGCGCAGGATGGTCCAGAAAGGACCAACGTTCCGGACTCATGCGATAGACCGGATGCAGATCCGCGAACGCACGTCGGAGCTTCTCGATATTTTCCTCGGAAACCACGGCGCAGACATCGAGGTCGCGCGTGAGCATGCTGGAGCCGTGCAGCGTCGCCGCGAAGCCGCCGACAATGACAAAGTCGAACTCAGCGGCGATCAGACGTTGCAGCAGTCGATTCAGTTCGTTCACGCAGCTTCCGCCCCGCATCGATCATCGCCAGCGCCAGATTCAGCGCCTCCTGGTGCTGCAGCGCACGCTGCGTCGGCGTCAGCCGCAGATTCTCGCGCCCCAGGCTCAAGTCGATCCCGAACGCCTCAGCCAACGCGACCGCCGACTGTGTCGGACCGAAATCAACGGGCGGCGGCGTGCTGGCTGGCATGGCGACATCATAAGCGCGACGAGCCAAGCGAGCCACTGCGCGCGGCTATCGATTGCCCTCGCGTACCGACTCTCCGCTCTCGCCCCAACGGGGCCATCCCTTCCAGCCCAGGGCAACGCCCTGGGGCCAGAGGGCAACGCCCTGGGGCCAGAGGGCAACGCCCTGGGGCCAGAGGGCAACGCCCTGGGGTCATCGGGCAACGCCCTGGGTGTATCGGGTTAGGATTTGGCCGCACCAACAAGCTGAGCCGACCCCAGTCATGCCGCAGTCACTCGCACGCCTGCACGTCCACCTGATCTTCGCGACCAAACACCGCACGCCGTGGCTGCGTGATGAGGTGCGAGAGTCGCTACACCGCTACATGGCCAGCGTGCTGCACAACGACGGCTGCCCGGCGGAATTGATCAATTCGGTCGAAGACCACGTGCACCTGCTCATCCTGCTCGGCCGAACCTGCTCGATCAGCCACGCTGTCGAGCAGGTCAAGAGGGCATCGTCGAAGTGGATCAAGACACAGGGCATCGACTACACCGAATTCGCGTGGCAAGCCGGCTACGGCGCATTCGCGGTTTCGGAGTCGCAGACCGAACCGGTGCGACGGTACATCGCCAACCAGCGCGAACATCACCGCAAGCAGCCGTTCGAGGATGAGTACCGCGCGTTCCTGAAACGCAATCGGGTTCCGTTCGATGAACGATTTGTCTGGGATTGAATTGCCCTGTGACCCATGACCCCAGGGCTTTGCCCTGTGAACCCAGGGCCCCCAGGGCGTTGCCCTGGGCTGGATTGAATGGCCCCGTTGGGGCGAAACAGCAGAGCGAAGTGACACCCGCCGCGTAATGCGTGCGGCGGGGCGTTGTCTGCTGGGTTATTGCGCGATCAGCGCGTTCATGCGTTTGACGAAGCCGGCGGGGTCTTCGAGGGCTGCGCCTTCGAGTAGCTGGGCCTGTTCGAGGAGCAGCGTCGCGAGTTCGCGGGCGAGGTCTTCATCCGACTCGTTTGCGGCACGTTGAACCAATGCGTGTTGCGGGTTCACTTCGAGTGCGGGTGCGGTGTCGGGCATGTCCTGGCCTGCAGCTTTCAGCATGCGCTTGAGGTGCGGGGCCATGTCGTATTCGTCGACGACGACGCATGAGGCCGATTCGGTCAGGCGCTTGCTGGCGCGCACGTCCTTGACCTTGGCGCCGAGCAGGGTCTTGATGCGCTCGACCACCGGCTTCGCCGCCTCGTCGGCCTTCTGCTGCTCGGCTTCGTCGACCTTGCCGAGTGCGGACAAGTCGAGTTCGCCCTTGGCGACATTGCGCAGCTTCTTGCCGGCGTATTCATGCAGGTAACCCATCATCCACTCGTCGATACGCTCGCCCATCAGCAGCACTTCCACGCCACGTGCCTTCAAGGCCTCGATCTGCGGACTGCCGTTGGCGGCGCTGAAGCTGTCGGCGGTGATGTAGTAGATGGTGTCCTGGCCTTCGACCATGCGCGCCAGGTAGTCGTCGAGCGACACCTTCGCCGCACTGCCCTCGCCCTTGGTCGAGGCGAAGCGCAGCAGCTTGGCGATGCGCTCGCGGTTGCCGTGGTCCTCGGCCACGCCTTCCTTGAGCAGAGCACCGAAGTTGCCCCAGAAGGTCGCGAACTTTTCCGGCTGGTCGGTGGCGAGCGAATCCAGCAGGTCGAGCGCGCGCTTGGTCAGGCCGGCGCGGATCTGCGCGACCAGCTTGTTCTCCTGCAGGATTTCGCGCGACACGTTCAGCGGCAGATCGTCCGAGTCGATCACGCCGCGCACGAAGCGCAGGTAGGCCGGCAGCAGGTGTTCGCTGGCGTCCATGATGAACACGCGGCGGATGTAGAGCTTCAGGCCCTTGCGTTCGTCGCGGCCGGAGAAGGCCAGGTCGAACGGCGCCTGGGTCGGCAGGTACAGCAGACTGGTGTAGCTCTGGTTGCCCTCGACACGGTTGTGCGTCCACGCCAGCGGCTCGTCATAGGCATGCGCGGCGTGCTTGTAGAACGCCGTGTAGTCCTCGTCCTTGAGTTCACTCTTGGGCCGCGTCCACAGCGCCGACGCGTGGTTGATCGTCTCGATTTCGGCCTCCGTGGCCTCGCCCTCTTCGCCGAACTTTTCCTTGAGCATGCGGATCGGGAATGCGATGTGGTCGGAGTACTTGCCGACCAGGGAACGCAGCTTCCAGCTGTCGAGGAACTCGTCTTCCTCCGGCTTCAGGTGCAGCGTGATCGTCGTGCCGCGACGCGCTTCGGTCACGGAATCGAGTTCATAGTCGCTGGTGCCGGCCGAGGACCAGCGCACTGCGGCTTCGGCCGGCAAGTCGGCACGTCGAGTCACCAACGTAACCTGGTCGGCGACGACGAAACTCGAATAGAAGCCGACGCCGAACTGGCCGATCAGGGCCATGTCCTTGCGCGAGTCGCCGGTCATCGCGTCGAGGAAACGGCGCGTTCCCGAGCGCGCGATGGTGCCGATGTTCTCGATCACTTCCTCGCGGCTCATGCCGATGCCGTTGTCGCGCAGGGTCAGCGTGCGCGCGGCCTTGTCGAATTCGATTTCGACATGCAGGTCGCTGTCGCCGGCGGCAAGCGCCGGATTCGCGATCGCCTCGAAGCGCAACTTGTCGAGCGCATCGGAGGCGTTCGAGACCAGCTCGCGCAGGAAGATCTCCTTGTGCGAGTAAAGCGAATGGGTGACCAGTTTCAGGACCTGCTCGACTTCGGCTTCGAAGCGGCGGGTTTCGGTGGCGGGGGCGGTTTCGGCGTTCATGGCGAGGCTTCCGGCGATCAATGGAGACCGCTGCCTGTTGGGGGCGGGGTCGCGCGTTTCAAGGCGCTCTCTGCTCTGCGTGACGCGTCACAGCCGAAATTGACGTACTGGCTAGCATCGCCCGCACTTCCGGAGTCCTGATCATGCGCTTTCGCTGCCTTCTGCTGTTGCTCCTGTTGCCGCTGCCAGGCCTCGCGCAGAACCTCGTCTGGTACGCCGACGCGCCGCGCGCCGGGCTGCAGGACTGGAGCTGGACCACGCACAACCTCGCCAACACCAGTCCGGTGCATGCGGGCACGAATTCGATCAGCATGGAGCCGGACAACTGGGGCGGCGTCTATCTGGTCAACCAGACCGAGAAGCATCGCTTCACCGATTACCAGTCACTGACGCTATGGGTGCACGGCGGCAGCACCGGCGGGCAGCAGGTCAGCATCTACCTGACCTATGGCGGTCTCAATGTCGCCGCGTTCGACCTCAACGACTACATCAGCGGCGGCAACGTGGTCGCCAATCAGTGGCGGCAGGTGACCGTGCCCTTCGACGCCACCACAACGCTCACGCACGGCGCCTTCGACGGTCTGTTCGTGATGGACGACACCGGCGGCAACCAGGGCACGTTGTACCTCGACGACCTCCAGTTCAACGCGCGTGGCACGCCGCTCGCTGCCAGCCCGCTGTCGGTGTCGGTGAACCTGTCCGGACCGCGGCGCGCGATTCGCCCCGAGATCTATGGCGTGAACTTCGGCGACGACGCCCAGCACGTCGATCTGCGCTATCCCCTGCGCCGCTCCGGCGGCAACAGCACCACCCGTTACAACTGGCAGTCCGATTCCCACAACACTGCGTTCGACTGGTTCTGGCAGAACATCGCCGACGGCTCCGGCAGCGGACTGCCGGGCAATTCGACCCTGAACGAATTCGTCGCGACCACGCGCGCGAACGGTGGTCAGGCGATCGTGAGCATTCCGACCATCGGCCTCAAGCCGATCGGCGACCGCATCAAGCGCTGGTCGTTCTCGATCGCCAAGTACGGCCCGCAGGACCAGAACGAATGCTCCTACTTCGGCGGCAGTCCACCCGGCTGGTGCAGCGCCGACGCCGGCAACGGCGAGTGCCAGAACGTCGTCAACAACACCGGATATTGCGTCAACGGGCTGATCATCAACAACGACATCGCGGACACTTCGGTGCCGCTGACCAACACCGAGATCGGCAACTGGATCACGCACCTGGCGACGCGCCCGGGCGCAGCGGATGCGGGCGTGGTGCGCTGGTATGCGCTCGACAACGAGCCGATGCTGTGGAACTCGACCCACCGCGACGTGCACCCGGTGCCGCCGACCTACGACGAGGTCTGGACGCGCGGCCGCGATGTCGCGCTCGCGATCAAGCAGGCCGACCCGGCCGCGAAGGTGCTCGGGCCGGTGACCTGGGGCTGGTGCGACCTGTTCAGCTCGGCGGCCGATGCCGCCGGCGGCGTCAGCTGCATCGACGGTCCCGACCGCCAGGCCCATGGCGGCCTGCCCTTCGTCGAGTGGTACGTGAAGCAGGTCTGCGACTACGCCACCGCACACGGCGGCTTGCGTCTGGTCGATGCGCTCGACGTGCACTTCTATCCGCAGGGCAATGTCACCGGCTTGGGCGGCAGTTCGGACTCGGAACTGCCCGCGGACTCGGCGCGGCGCCTGCGCTCGCTGCGCGAGCTGTACGACCCCGCCTATACCTCGGAGTCCTGGGTCGATGACGAGGTGCGGCTGATCCCGCGCCTGCGCGAATGGATCGACGCGCGCTGCCCCGGTCTCGACATCGCCCTCACCGAGTACAAGTGGGGACCGGACGAAGGCCCGAGCGGTGCGCTGGCGCAGGCCGAAGCCCTGGCCATCTTCGGGCGCGAAGGCGTCGATGTGGCCACGCGCTGGGTCGCGCCGGAGACCGGCTCGTTGAGCGAGGACGCCTTCCGCATGTTCCTCGACTACGACGGCGCGAACACGCGCGTGCTCGGCGACAGCATCCCCGCCACCGCGAGCAATGGCACGGAGCTCGGCGCCTACGCCATCGACCAGCCCGGACAGGCGCTGCGCATCGTGCTGATCAACCGCGCCACCGCACCGCGCGACATCAGCATCAACCTCTCCGGCACCATGAGCGGCAACTGGCAGCTGTATCGCTTCGATGCCTTCCAGCGTTTCGCGCAGGCCGGCAATGGCAGCATCAATGGCACCACCCTGACCCTGACCAGCGTCCCCGGCCGCTCCGCCAACCTGTTGGTGCTGCCTGCGTCAACAACGTCCACCGCGGTGTTCGCGGATGGGTTTGAATAGCGCGCCACCGCATCCAGGCGACGGTCGCGGAAAACCGCCGCTGCTACATCGCGTTGATCAGATGAGCAGGCGTATCGACCAATGCATCGGCATGCGCCAGTTCCTCTCGGGTGCCAAAACCCCACAACACGCCGATGGCGCGCATACCGTGGTGGCGGGCGCCGTCGATGTCGAGGTGACGGTCGCCGATCATCACGCATTCGTGTGCGTGCAATGCCAGCCGCGCCATGGCTTCGCCGATCAACTCGGGCTTGTGGCTGACACGGCCATCGAGGGTGGCGCCGACGATGGTGTCGAAGTGATGGGCGAAGTCGAAGCCGGCGACGATGCGGCGCGCGTGCGGTTCGTTCTTCGCGGTCACCACTGCAACCCGATGGCCGCGATCGGACAGGGCCTCGATCGCCGCGCCAATGCCGTCGTAGAGGCGGTGCTCGGTGAAACCGACGGCATCGAAGCGTTCGCGATAGAAGCCGATCGCGCGCTCGATGCGTTCATCGTCGTGCAGCACCGAGCGGAAACTGTCGCGCAGCGGCGGCCCCAGCCAGCGGCGCAGCTCGGCCGCATCCGGCAGTGGTTCACCGATACGTTCGAAGGCGTAGGCGACGCAACGGGTGATGGCGTCGGCCGAGTCGATCAGGGTGCCGTCGAGGTCGAAGAACAGGGTCGGCTTCATCTCAGGCTCCGCGCGCACGGCGCAGTTCGACCGTGAGGAAGCCGGCAATCGCCGCCAGTACCAGGCCGACCGCGGTCCACAGGCCAAAGTCGATCCAGTAGCCGGTGTTGAACGCGAAACTGAGGCTCGACGTCGCCAGCCACATGCGCATCCAGCTGATCGGCAGCATCAGCAGCGAGGCGCCCAGTGAGGCCAGCGCGCCATGCAGCGGCCCGTCGCGATTGGCGATGTAGCCGGCGATGCCGCCGCTGCCGATATCGGCCAGCGCCGAAACCACGCGCAGCACGAAACTCAGCAGGGCGAACCACGACGCATCGACCAGGCCGAACAGGAATCCGCTGCCGAAACTCATCAGCAGCGAGATCGCGACATTGAAGCCGGCGCCAGCCAGCAGCGCGCGCCAGACCAGCGGCCCGCTCACGCCGCGCGCGCCTTCAACGCGGTCACTGCCGGCAGCTCCTTGCCCTCGAGGAATTCGAGGAAGGCTCCGCCGCCGGTCGAGATATAGCTGACCTGGTCGACCACGCCGTACTTGTCGATCGCGGCGAGGTGTCGCCGCCACCGGCGATCGAGAATGCGGTCGAGGCGGCGATCGACTTGGCCAGCGCCTCGGTGCCATGGCCGAAGGCGTCGAACTCGAACACGCCGACCGGGCCGTTCCAGACCACGGTGCCGACCTGCAGGATGCGCGCGGCATAGGCCTTGGCAGTCTCCGGCCCGATGTCGAGGATCATGTCGTCGGCCGCGACTTCGTCGACGCGCTTCACCGTCGCCGGTGCCAACGCACTGAACTCGGGCGCGACCACGACATCGACCGGCAACGGGATCTCGGTGCCACGCGCCTTGGCAGCGGCCATGATCTGTTTCGCGGTATCGACCAGGTCGGGTTCGTACAGCGACTTGCCGACCGGGTAGCCGCTGGCGGCAAGGAAGGTGTTGGCAATGCCGCCGCCGACGATCAACTGATCGACCTTGTTGATCAGGCTGGCCAGCAGTTCGAGCTTGGTCGAAACCTTGGAGCCGGCGACGATCGCCAGCAGCGGCCGCGCGGGATCCTGCAGCGCCTTCGCCAGCGCATCCAGTTCCGCCATCAGCAGCGGGCCGCCCGCGGCCTGCTTCGCGAAACGGATGGCGCCATGGGTGGACGCCTGCGCGCGGTGCGCGGTGCCGAACGCATCCATCACGAACACGTCGCACAGCGCCGCGTACTTGCGCGCCAGTGCCTCGTCGTCCTTGGCCTCGCCGACATTCATGCGGCAGTTTTCAAGCAACACCAGCTGCCCGGGCTGCACGCTCACGCCATCGATCCAGTCGCGCAGCAGCGGCACGTCCATGCCCAGCAGTTCGGACAGGCGCTTCGCAACCAGCGCCAGCGAATCGGCCTCGCTCCACTGCCCCTCCTTGGGGCGACCGAGGTGCGACATCACCATCACCGCCGCACCCTTCTTCAGCGCCATCTTCAGGGTCGGGATCGACGCGACGATGCGCTGGTCGGAGGTGACGCGTCCGTCCTCGACCGGCACGTTCAGATCCTGGCGGATCAGCACGCGACGCCCGTGCACGTCGAGATCGGAAAGCGCAGCACAGCCATGTTTCCACTCCGGATCGCATTGCAAGCCGCGCATTACAGCCGCATCGGCGCGGCGCCGCAACGGGCTGCAGCCAAGGCGGGGCAAGGTGCTTACTTGACCCGGATCAAAACGCCTTTGCCGCGGAGTGCTTAGGCTTGCGGCATTCGCGGAGGTGCCTTTGTCCGTCTTGCCGGTTTTCGACCACGACCTGCTGCGCCGTTATGACGGCCCGGGTCCGCGCTACACCTCGTACCCGACCGCGCCGCATTTCGACGCGCGCTTTGGCGCAGCCGACTATCGCCGTCATGCCCGCGCTTCCAACGACGACCCGGTGCCGAGCCCACTGTCGGTCTACGTGCACGTGCCGTTCTGCCACAGCGCCTGCTACTACTGCGGCTGCACGCGCATCATCGCGCGCAATCCCGAGCGTGGTCGCGAATACATCGAACGCCTCGGACTCGAGATCGACCTGCAGGCCAAACTGTTCGACCGTGATCGCCTGCTCACCCAGATCCATTTTGGCGGCGGCACCCCGAATTTCCTTGGTTCCGAGGGCATTCTCGCGGTCATGGCGCGGCTCGAGTCCGCGTTCAGCTTCGACCCCGAGGCCAGCCGCGAGTATTCAGTGGAACTCGACCCACGCCACGCCGACGCCCAACTGGTGGCCGACATCGCCGCAGCCGGCATCAACCGCATCAGCCTCGGCATCAGGACTTCGACGCCGACGTGCAGAAGGCGGTCAACCGCATCCAGTCGGTCGAACAGACCGCCGCCCTGATCGAAGCGGCACGCAGCAACGGCATGCGCTCGACCAATGTCGATCTGATCTACGGCCTGCCGCGGCAGAACCAGCGCGCCTTCGGGCAAACCCTCGATACCGTCATCGGCATGCGCCCGGACCGCATCGCCACCTACAGCTATGCGCACCTGCCGAACCACTTCAAGGCGCAGAACCAGATCCGCGCCGAGGATCTGCCGAGCGCCGAGGAGAAGCTCGGCCTGCTCGAACTCGCGATCGACAAGCTGTGTGGCGCCGGCTACGTCTACATCGGCATGGACCACTTCGCCCTGCCCGACGACGAACTGGTGCTGGCGCAGGAGCGCGGCGGGCTGCACCGCAACTTCCAGGGCTATTCAACCCGCGCCGAGTGCGACCTGATCGGGCTCGGCATGAGCTCGATCGGCAAGATCGGCCATGCCTACGTGCAGAACGCCAAGGACCTGCCGGCCTACTACACGCCGCTGCTCGCCGGCCAGTTGCCGATCGTGCGCGGCTACGAAATGACCGCCCAGGACCGCATCATCGCCGACGCCATCCAGAGTCTGATGTGCCACTGCCGACTGGTAAAAAATACCTTCGGCAGGCGCCATGATCTCGTATTCGACGAGTATTTCGCGTCAGAATTGACGCGTCTTGCCCCCCTGGCCGCCGATGGACTCGTCAACCTCAAACCGGACTGCATCGAAATCACCGCGCGCGGGCGTCTGCTCATGCGCGTCGTCGCCATGTGTTTCGACCGTCATCTGCACCAGTCGCAGGTCGTGCCGCACAAGTTCTCGCGCGTGGTGTAAGCCATGAGTGCGCCGGGCAACATCCTGCGCTGGCCGAGCCCGCAGGACCCGGGCGATGGCGACGACCAGCGCTTCTGCAGCACCTGCGCGTTCGGCCGCGTGTGCATGGTCGGCGGCTACGACAAGCGCGCGCTCGAAGAGTTGCACTGCCTGGTCGAGCACACCGCGCCGATCCACGCCGGCGAAGAAGCGTTCCGCTACGGCGAGCCCTTCGCGGCGATCTACGCGGTGCGCGCCGGCATGGTCAAGACCCGTCGCATCGATGAACAGGGGCGCGAGCAGATCCTCGGCTTCTTCCTGCCGGGCGAGCTGATCGGCCTCAACGGTTTGTACAGCGCGCTATCCCTGTGACGCGATCGCGCTCGACACCGTCACGCTGTGCCGTTTTCGTTCCCGCAACTGAGCATCCTGGCCACGCGCCTGCCTGGCATCCAGGAAACCCTGTTCAAGCTGATGAGCAAGGACATCGTCAATGCCGCACTGCTCGGTGGCGACTACAGCGCCGACGAGCGCCTGGCGGCGTTCCTGCTCAATCTCTCGGAGCGCTTCGCCGACCGCGGCTACTCGGCCACGCGCCTGCACCTGATGATGCCGCGCGCCGACATCGCCAACTACCTGCGCCTGGCCCCGGAGACGGTGAGCCGGGTGCTGCGTCGTTTCCAGGACGATGGGCTGATCGAAGTGGACAAGCGCGAAGTCGCGATCACCAGCATGGATCGGCTGAAGCACGTGGCGCGTTGCGTGCTGCAGCGCTAGTCGCGTGGCGATGGTCTCCACGTACCCACTGATCAAGGCCGTACACGTGCATGCGATCGGCGTGTCGTTCGCGATCTTTTTCCTGCGCGGTCTGCTGATGCTGGCGCGTTCGAAGTACGCCAATCACGCCGTCTTGCGTCACACCAGCTACGTCGTGGACACCACGCTGCTGGCCGCGGCGCTGATGCTCTCGGCGCTGCTCGGGCAGTACCCGTTCGTGCACGCCTGGCTGACCGCCAAGTGCTGCTGCTCGTCGCCTACATCGTCACAGGCAGCTACGCGCTCAAGCGTGCCCGCACGCAGCGCGGACGCATCATCGCGCTGCTGCTGGCGCTCGGCTGCTTCGGGCTGATCGTGGCCATCGCCCGCGCCCACCACTGGGCTGGGCCATTCGCAGCATCGCTGCGCTGAGCGGCGCAGGCACGACTTGCGCGATCGTCGCGAATTGCGCAGGCTCGCGCCATGTCGATCGAAGCCAACGAACCCTGACCTGCTGATCGGCCTTGCGGTCGCGCTCGGCGTCGGGCTGCTGATCGGGGTCGAACGCGAACAGCGCAAGGGCGAAGACCCGGCGCACATCGTTGCGGGGGTGCGTACCTTCGCCCTGATTTCGCTCGCAGGCGCCGTCAGCACGCTGATGGGCACCGCCCTGATCGCCATCGCCGGCGCCTTCGTCGGTCTCGCCGCGCTGCTCAGCTACCACCGCTCGCGCGAGGCCGACCCCGGCCTGACCACCGAAGTGGCAATGTTCGTCGCCTTCCTGCTCGGCGTGCTGGCGATGTCGCAGCGCGAACTGGCGGCCGGGCTCGGCGTGGGGGTGGCGCTGATTCTGGCGCTGAAGTCGCGTCTGCACGCGTTCACGCGCGAGGTGCTGACGCCACAGGAACTGCACGATGGCCTGCTGCTGATCGCCTCGGCGCTGATCGTGCTGCCGCTGCTGCCGGACCGTGCCATCGACCCGTGGCAAGTCTTCAATCCGCACCGGCTGTGGCGACTCGTGGTGCTGGTGATGTCGATCAACGCGCTCGGCTATGTTGCCCAGCGCGCGCTCGGATCGCGCCTGGGACTGCCGCTCTCGGGCTTTGCCAGCGGCTTCGTGTCGGCGACCGCGACCATCGGCGCGATGGCGGCACGTGCGCGCGCAGCCGGAACAGCGGCCTTCCTGCGTCGCCGCAGCGACCCTGGCGAACGTCGCCACCATCCTGCAGTTGGCGCTGGTGCTCGGCGCACTGTCGCGGCCACTGCTGCAGGCGCTGGTCTGGCCGCTGGCCGCCGCTGGCCTGGCCACGCTGGTCGCCGCCAGCTTCTCCGGCCTCGCCGCCTGGCGCGACGGGCGCAATGGCATCGAACCGCTCAAGGGCCGACCGTTCCATCCGACCCATGCGTTGCTGTTCCGTGGCCCTGGTCTCGGCGATCCTGCTGACTTCGGCGATCCTGCAGCACTGGTTCGGCGACGCCGGCGCGCTGGCCGCGGCTGGCGTGTCCGGCTTTGCCGATGCGCACGCCTCCGCGGCCTCGATCGCGCAGGTGTTCAACGCCGGCCAGGTCGATCCCGGTGTGGCCGGCATCGGCGTGCTGATCGGCTTCGCCACCAACACCATCAGCAAGACCACCATCGCCTTCGTCGCCGGCGGCCGCAGCTTCGCTGCACCTGCTGCCAAGCCACATCGCGATGCTGGTCGCGTTCGCGGTGTGTTGTTGGTTCGTTGAACGCGTTTCCGATTCAAGAACATCGCGCCGTGGCCGGCGTAAGAGCATCGCGCCGTGGCCGGCGTAAGAGCATCGCGCCGTTGCCGGCGTAAGAGCATCGCGCCGTTGCCGGCGCTCCTACAAAACAGCGCGCGGCGTCGAGGCCGTTTGTAGGAGCGCCGGCAACGGCGCGATCCATCACCGCGACACACCCACAACGGCGCGATCCATCACCGCGACACCCCCACAACGGCGCGATTCATCACCGCGACACGCCCACAACGGCGCGATCCATCACCGCGACACCCCACAACGGTGCGATCCATCACCGCGGCCCAATCACAACCGCGCGATTCGTCACCGCTTCACCATCACAACGGCGCGATTCATCATCGCGACCCAATCACATCGCGCCCGATCAACCCCGATCCGGAACGAGACCATGAACGATCGCCCGGACTGCGTCGCCAGGTCGACTCGCGCGCGTCCGGCGCGAATCCGCGCACCGAGCTCCACTGCCAGTAGCGACGGTCGCCGAGGTTGCTGATGCCGGCATCGACGCGCATCCAGTCGGTCGCATCAAAGTGCCAGAACAGATCGAACACGCCGTAGCCCGGCGTCGCGAACAGCGCGCCGCGGACGTATCCAGATCATCCTTGCCCGCCGCGAAGCGACCGAGCAGCTCGACGCGATGACGACCATCGCCGCTGTCGCGAGCGAGCCCGAGCACCAGGCGCGCCGGATCGATCGTGTTCAAGGGCAGGTTGCGCTGGGTGTCTTCGCCCTTCGACCAGCTCGCCGACCAGGTCGTGCTGTAGGCGTCAAGCCCGACCGCGGCCAGGCTGGCGTCACCGGACAGCTCGATGCCATGGATGCGCGCGCGATCGCGGTTCTGCGACTGGAACACCAGCAGCCCGCTCTGCGGGTCGCGACCGAGGTTCACGCGTGACTCGATCAGGTCGCGGTAGCGGTTGTCGTACAGCGCGATCTCGGCGTTCGCCTGCTCGCCCGACCAGCGCGCGCCGATCTCGAAACCGTGGCTGCGCTCGGGGCGCAGGTCCGGGTTCGGAATGGCGCTGTAGCCGAACGCGGGGATGTTCAGGCCGATGTTGACGTCGGAGAACGGCGGCGCGCGGAAGCCACGCGCGTATTGCGCGAACAGGCCGAGCGACTCGCTCGCGGCGTAGCGCAGACCAAGCTTCGGCGTGACACTGTGTTCGGTGCTGTCCACGACCGCAGTGCTCGGGTTGTCGGCCAGCCACATCGCGTCGGGATCGGCATCGGTGCGATAGCGGTCCAGACGCAGCGCCGGGATCAAAAACCAGCGCTCGCCGAAACCGATCTCGTCCTGCGCGTAGACGCCGAGTTCCTGCACGGTTGAATTCGGAAAGTCGCGCACCGGCAGGCGTTCGCCGAGGATCACCGGCAAGCTGACGCCGGTCGCGAGGTTGGTCTCCGAACCGTTGCGCGACTCTTCGAGCGCGGTGCGCGCAAAGTCGAAACCGAGCACGTAGCGGTGCGCGAGCGCGCCGGACTGCGCCTCGCCCGCGACCAGCCCTTCGAGACCGACCTGCTGCGTGTCGAAGCGGAACTCGCGCAGGCGGCGCGTTGCCGCGGCGCTCGGCGTCGCGCCGCGGCGGTCCTGCAGCGTGTCCTGCTCGATCTCGGAACGCTGCACGTAGCCCATCAGGTTCCAGCTGCGGAACACGCTGCCGCCAGACTCGCCGCTCCAGGCCAGCGAGGCGCGGCCGCGGCTCTCGCGATCATCGGCCCGCATCGCGGTGGTGCTCGCGTACTGGCCGGGGCCATTGACCAAGGAACGCACATCGGTCTCGACTTCGGCACGGTAGCCATCGAAGCCGAAGCTCAGGCGACCGGGAACGATGTCATCGTGGATCAACTTGGCCAGCACGAAGCGTTCGTCGCCCTCGGCCGGGTTCGATTGCAGGCCGCCGCTGCGCGCAGGTTGTCGCGCTCGTGCTCCTGGCGCTGGTTCGCGCTCAGCAGCATCTGCCAGCCGCCGAGCACGGTCGCGGTCGAAGCGCTCACCGCGGTCGAGGCGTCGCGCGAATCGTGGGTGATGCGCGATCCGACGAAGACGTCTCCGCTGCCTTCGGCGAGCAGATCGCCGGGATCTCGGGTACGCATGGCGACCACACCCGCGAGTGCGTCCGATCCGTACAGGCTCGATGCCGGGCCGCGCAGGAACTCGACCCGCTCCAGCAACTCCGGATCGACCAGGTTGCGCCCTGCGCGAGAAGCTGCCGACCGAGAAGCCATCGCCGAGCGGCACGCCATCGAGTTCGACTGCGACGCGGTTGCCTTCGAGCCCGCGGATCGCGAAGCCCTGGGCACCGAAGCGGCTGGCGTCCTCGTTGACGCTGAGGCTGGCGTCGTAGCGCGCGAGATCGCGGATGTCGCGGATCAGGCGGGTCTCGATGCGCTCGCGCTCGATCAGCGCGACCGAGCCGGCAATCTCTCCGACCGGCTGTTCGACGCGGCTTGCGACCACGACCACGGACTGCAGCTTGCGCGGCGTGGACGACGCTGCAGGATCGGCGGCGAACGCGGGCTGGGCGAAAACTAGGGTGATGGCGATAGCCAGTGAATTGCGACGCATTCTTGTTGCTCCAAAGGGATGCGCGCACCTTACGCGCGACCCGGCCGCAATCTGTTGACCAAAGTCAGTTTGGACCGGTTCGCCAGTTGACCCACGTCAATGTGCAATAAGCCCACGCAAGGAACCTGCGCGCATGCGGGAACCAGCCGCCCCGATTCATCAAAACCAGGAGAACGCCATGCGTAAAACCACCCCCTGCTGTGGCTCGCGCTCGCTCTGAGCGGCGCGGTTGCAGCGGATGACGTCGCCAACGAGCGGCTGCCCAAGCAGGGCCTGGAAGCGGGCAAGGCCGCCTTCCTGGCCAGTGCGCAGCCTGCCATCAGCCCGAGGCACCGGCATGGCCGGCGCCTTCCCGCCGCTCGCCGGTTCCGACTTCCTGACCAAGAACGACAAGCAGATGGTCGTTGCCTCGATCCTCAAGGGCATCAGCGGCGAGATCACCGTCAACGGCAACAAGTTCAACGGCGTGATGCCGGCGATGAGCCACCTCAGCGATGACGAGGTCGCCAATATCGTCACCTTCATCCGCCAGCTGGGGCAACAATGGCCAGGTGGTGTCGAAGAAGGACGTGGCTGCGGCACGCAAGACCTCGCGGTCAGCAGCGACCCGGCCCAGGGCGAACGCCACGTCGGCACCAAGCAGAGCGAGCAGGGCTATCAGGGCGCGCCGTCGTCGGTGAAGTCGAAGGACGTCAAGATGATCGTCAGCCCGGGCGCGCCCTCGCTGTCGAGACCGAGTTCAACCGCGCCCACCCAGATCTTCTTCGAGCGTTGCGCCGGTTGCCACGGCGTGTTGCGCAAGGGCGCAACCGGCAAGCCGCTGACCCCGGACATCACCCGTGCCAAGGGCACCGACTACCTGAAGGCGCTGATCAACTTCGGCTCGCCCGCAGGCATGCCGAACTGGGGTACCTCGGGTGCGCTGACCGCGGCTGAGGTCGACATCATGGCCCGCTTCCTCCAGCACGAACCGCCGGCACCGCCGGAGTGGGGCATGAAGGAGATGAAGGAGAGCTGGAAGGTGCTGGTTCCGGAATCGGAGCGCCCGACCAAGCCGATGCACAGCCGCAACATCGACAATTTCTTCGTCGTCACCCTGCGTGATGCCGGCGAAATCGCGATCATCGACGGCGACACCAAGGAACTCGTCAATACCCTGACGACCGGCTATGCGGTGCACATCACGCGTCCGTCGCACTCACGGCGTTATGCGTACACCATCGGCCGCGACGCCAAGATCGATCTGATCGATCTGTGGATGAACCCGCCGGCAGATCGTCGCCGAGATCAAGATCGGCCTGGAAGCACGCTCGGTCGAGACCTCGAAGTACAAGGGCTTTGAAGACAAGCTTGCGATCGCCGGTGCCTACTGGCCGCCGCAATTCGTGATCATGGACGGTCCGACCCTGGAGCCGAAGAAGATCGTCTCGACCCGCGGCATGACCGTCGATACCCAGGAATATCACCCGGAACCGCGCGTCGCGGCGATCGTCGCCAGCCACGAGCACCCGGAGTTCATCGTCAACGTCAAGGGAAACCGGCCGCATCCTGCTGGTGAACTACGAAGATCTCGACAACCTGTCGGTGACCACGCTCGACGCCGCGCGCTTCCTGCATGACGGCGGCTGGGATGTCACCCACCGCTACTTCATCACCGCCGCGAACCAGTCGAACAAGATCGCCGTGGTCGACTCGAAGGAACGCAAGATGGTCGCGCTGGTCGACGCCGACAAGATCCCGCATCCGGGTCGCGGCGCCAACTTCAACCATCCGACCTTCGGCCCGGTCTGGGCCACCTCGGCGCTCGGCAACGAGAAGGTGACGCTGATCGCCACCGATCCGGAAGGCCACAAGGAGCACGCCTGGAAGGCAGTCGAAGTGCTCAAGGGCCAGGGCGGCGGTTCGCTGTTCGTCAAGACCCATCCGAAGTCGACGCACCTCTATGTCGATACCACGCTGAACCCCGATCCGAAGGCCAGCCAGAGCATCGCCGTGTTCAACATCAACAACCTCGCCGCCGGCTACAAGGTGCTGCCGATCGCCGAGTGGGCCAAGCTCGGCCTGGGCCCGAAGCGCGTCGTGCAGCCGGAATACAACCAGGCCGGCGACGAAGTGTGGTTCTCGGTGTGGAGTGGTTCCAAGGAAGAATCGGCGATCGTCGTGATCAACGACAAGACGCTGAAGCTGAAGAAGGTGATCAAGGGACCGACCCTGATCACGCCGACCGGCAAGTTCAACGTGTTCAACACCGCGAACGACATCTACTGATCGGATGACTGGTGTTCTCCCCTCTCCCTCAAGGGGGAGGAAGAACGCGCGGTCGCCTTTCCTGAGTCGCGTCGCGACGCGCTTCAGGAAAGGCGCAAGCCGAACCGTTTCAAACTTGAGGATTCCACTCATGCGTATTTCCCCGACTGGCCCTGCTGCCGCTGGCCATGGCCGCTGCTTGCGTGCACGCCGAAGAACCCGCCTCCTGGGCGACGCGCTGATCGGCGGCAAGTTCAACCTCGACTCGCGCGTCCGCTATGAAGGCGTCGATGACGACGCCATCACCCGCGACGCGAGCGCCGTGACCCTGCGCAACCGCCTCGGCTACAAGACCGCCCCGTGGCACGGTTTCACCCTGTTCGCCGAACTGGAAGACGTGCGCGACCTCGACGAGAGCTACAACTCGACAGGCAATGGCCGCACCCAGTACCCGGTGGTCGCCGACCCCGAGGGCAGCGAATGGAACCAGGCCTATGTGGCCTGGGATTCCGGCAAGGGCACGCAGCTCATCGCCGGACGCCAGCGCATCATCCTCGACAACGCCCGCTTCATCGGCAATGTCGGCTGGCGCCAGAACGAGCAGACCTACGACGCGTTCACGCTGAACCAGAAGGTCGGCACGAGCGGCATGTTCCGCTACAGCTTCATCGATGACGTGCAGCGCATCTTCGGCAACGAGCATCCGAACCCGCTGTCGGCCGAATACAACGTCGCCGGGCACCTGCTGAACGCTTCGCAGACCTACGCCTCCGGCACCCTCACCGCCTACGGCTACCTCGTCGACAACGCCGATTTGCCGCTGACCTCGAACAAGACGCTGGGCGTTCGCTTCGCTGGTGCGCACCCGCTGTCCGAACCGTGGAAGCTGGTGTACGCGCTGGAGTTCGCGCAGCAGGGTGACTGGCGCAACGGCGCAGACATCATCGATGCCGACTACTACCTGACCGAACTCGGCGCGTCGCGCGGCGCCTACACCGGCAAGTTCGGCCGCGAACAGCTCGGCGGCGATGGCCACTATGCCTTCCAGACCCCGTTGGCGACCCTGCACGCCTTCAACGGCTGGGCCGACAAGTTCCTGGCCACGCCAGTCAACGGCCTGGTCGATACCTTCGTCAGCTTCAATGGCCCGGTCGGCAAGCTGCAGTGGGTCGCTTCCCTACCACCAGTACGAAGCCGACCACGGCCATGCCGACTACGGATCGAGTGGGACGCCTCGCTCAGCTACCCGTTCCTGACCCGCTTCACCGCGATGGCCAAGTTCGCCAGCTACGATGCCGACGGCTACTCGACCGACGCCGACAAGATCTGGCTGTCGCTCGAATACAAGTACTGATCTTGGCTTCGAGGCCCGGCACGGCGCCACCTGGCGTTGTGCCGGGCCTTTGTTTCGTGCGTCCGCCCCCTGCCCGAAGGTACGGCTGGAATTCGCGGGCAAGCGGGTAAGATCGCACCCTCAAGACGGAGGATGCGATGTCGGAAGCGACGCAGGCTGCGCCCACGCGCGGCAAATCGAAGGTGTATCCGGATGCGGCCACGGCGCTGCGTGATCTGGTTGCGGATGGCCAGACGCTCGCGGTCGGCGGCTTCGGCCTGTGCGGCATTCCCGAGGCGCTGATCGCGGCGCTGCGCGATACCGGCGTCAAGGGCCTGACCGCGATCTCGAACAACGCCGGCGTCGATGGCTTCGGGCTCGGGCAACTGCTCAGCACGCGGCAGATCCGCAAGATGATTTCGTCCTACGTCGGCGAGAACAAGGAGTTCGAGCGCCAGTACCTTTCCGGCGAACTCGAACTCGAGTTCAACCCGCAAGGCACGCTGGCCGAGCGCCTGCGCGCCGGCGGCGCCGGCATTCCCGCGTTCTTCACCCGCACCGGTTACGGCACCATCGTCGCTGACGGCAAGGAAACGCGGCAGTTCCCCGACGGCCACTGGTACGTGCTCGAAACCGCGCTCAAGGCCGACGTCGCGCTGGTCAAGGCCTGGAAGGCGGACCGCAGCGGCAACCTGGTGTTCCGCAGGACCGCGCGCAACTTCAACCCGGCCTGCGCGATGGCGGGAAAGGTCTGCGTCGCCGAGGTCGAACAGATCGTCGAGACCGGCGCGATCGATCCCGACCACGTCCACCTGCCCGGCATCTACGTCGACCGCATCGTGTTGAATGCGACGCCGGAGAAACGCATCGAACAGCGCACGGTGCGGGCAGGTTGAGCGGAGCGACGCAGCATGCTCAACGAATTTGACGTGCTGCGCATCGTCGACGAGCGCCTGCGGCAAGCCGGCATCGACTACATGCTGACCGGTTCGTTCGCGATGGCGTTCTACACCACGCCGAGAATGACGCGCGATCTTGACCTTTGTCGTCGCCTTGTCGGCAGACCAGGTGCCGACGCTATTGAACGCCTTCGCCGCCGATTTCTACCTCGATTGCGATGATGCTCGTGCTGCCGTTGCGCAGCAACGCATGTTCAACCTGATGCACCTCGACAGCGCCATCAAGGTCGATCTGATCGTGCGCAAGAACGACGACTATCGTCGCGAGGAATTCGCGCGCCGCCATGCAGTCCGATTCGGCACCGTCGATCTCTGGATCGCGAGTCGCGAAGACCTCATCCTGTCCAAGCTCGTATGGGCGCTGGAAAGCAACTCGGAACTGCAGCGCCGCGATGTGCGGGCACTGGCGCAGGGCGATGTCGACCGCGAGTATCTGCATCGTTGGGCGCCGCGACTCGGCGTCGCCGTTGCACTGGAGGCGGCATGGGCGTGATCGACACCAGTCCCGCGATCGCGGCAATGGTGCATGCCAGGCATCTCGCGATGAGTCCGGAAGAGAGAATGCTGGCTGCCGCCGAGATGTTCGAGGTCGCGCGCTCGATCATCGACGCATCGTTGCCGCCGGACCTGTCAGCGATCGAACGGCGATTCGCGTTCGCAAAGCGCATGTACGGCGACGAACTCCCGGAGGACGCGCTCCTCGCACATGCACATTGGCCCAACAAACCATGAGGAATCGACATGCCCTGGACCCGCGATGAAATGGCGCAGCGCGCCGCGAAAGAACTTTCCGACGGCGCGTATGTGAACCTCGGTATCGGCCTGCCGACGCTGGTCGCGAACTTCATTCCCGAGGGCATGGACGTGTGGCTGCAGAGCGAAAACGGCCTGCTCGGCATCGGCCCGTTCCCGACCGAGGCTGAAGTCGATGCCGACCTGATCAACGCCGGCAAGCAGACGGTCACCGCGCGAAGGCGCCAGTTACTTCGGCAGCCATGATTCGTTCGCGATGATCCGCGGCGGCCACATCGACGTCACCATCCTCGGCGCGATGCAGGTGACGCACCAGGGCGACCTTGCCAACTGGATGGTGCCGGGCAAGATGGTCAAGGGCATGGGCGGCGCGATGGACCTGGTCGCGGGCGTGAAGCGCGTGGTGGTGCTGATGGAACACACCGCCAAGGGCGGCGAACACAAGATCCTGCCGCAGTGCACGCTGCCGCTGACCGGCGTCGGCGTGGTCAATCGCATCATCACGGAACTCGCGGTGATGGACGTGACACCGCAGGGCTTGAAGCTGGTCGAGACCGCACCGGGCGTCAGCGTCGAGGAACTGCGCGAGAAGACCGGCGTTTCGCTGCTCTGATCCTCCGGGTACGCTTGGGCTCCCGACCGAGAGGAGCCTGCGCCATGAACCTGCGCATCGCCGGCATTGCCGGCATCGTCCTGGGCACGCTGTTCAGCGCCGGCGTCGGCGCTGAATCGACCCACTACATCGTGTTCGCCGGCGAGCCGGGACAACCCGCGCAACCGGTGTTCTACGCGCGCGTCGAGCGCGCCGCCGACGCCGCACCGGAACCGAGCGACGATGCCGCCGAACTGAGTTACCGACCGCTGCGCGCCGGCGTGGCCGGTGCCGAGCGCCGCGTCGAACGTCCGCTGCTGCGCGCCGAGTTCGCGCGCGATCCCGAGCACGGCGACCTGCACCTCGAAATGCGGCCGCTGCCGGCGACGACCGAGAACAGTTTCCTGCTGCGCCTGCCGGTGGCCGCGGCCGATGCGATCGAACTGGACGATGGCCGCGTGTTCGATCTCGAAGCGCTGGCGCGCGATGCGGCGCGACTGCCGCTCGCCGGCATCGAGGCGCAGGTCGAACTGCAACGTGCGCCGAACACCGGCCCACCCGCCAACCGCGTCGACATTCTGGTGCTTGGCGATGGCTACACCGCAGCGCAAACCGCGACCTTCGCCACCCATGCGCAGAACCTCTACGACGCGATGTTCAATGTCAGTCCCTACGAGGACTACGCCAACCTGGTGAACTGGACCGCCGGCTTCGTTACCTCGAACCAGTCCGGCGCCGACCATCCGCCCTACCAGGCCGGATGCGGCACCCTCGCCTGCTGCGCCGACAGTGCCGCCAGCACTGATCCGTTTGCCGGCCAGTTCAGCGACACCGCGCTCGACGCGCGCTTCTGCACCAGCAACATCCACCGCCTGCTGACGACCAGTTCCAGCAAGACCATGGCGGCAGCCGCTGCGTACGCGAACTGGGACCACATCCTGGTGACCGTGAACGACAGCGTGTACGGCGGCGCCGGCGGCAGCTATGCGGTGACTTCGGCGAATGCCTCGGGGCCGCTGGTGGTGATCCACGAATACGGCCACAGCTTCACCAAGCTCGCCGACGAATACACCTCGGCCTACCCAGGCTTCCCGGCCTGCAGTGACATCACCTCACCGCCCTGCGAAGCCAATGTCACCAACCAGACCACGCCGGCGCTGATCAAGTGGGCGCCGCTGCTGACGCCGGCAATCCCGATTCCGACGCCGCCGGGCACCGCCGGCACCGGCCTGTTCGAGGGCGCACGCTACCTCACCACCGGCATGTATCGGCCGACGTATTCGATGTGCCTGATGCGTTCGCTCGGCAGCACCTTCTGCCCGGTCTGCGCGGCGGCCTACGTCAAGCGCCTGTATAGCGGCGGCTTCGGCGCGCCGGCGGCCGGCATCGACCTGATCGAACCCGGAACCGAATCGCCGCCCTCATCGGGCCCGGTGGCCTACACCGCCGGCGACAGTCTCAGCGTCGGCGCCACGGTGCTGGTGCCCACGCTCGGCTCGGTGACGCGGCAATGGCTGCTCGATGGCGTCGAGATCCCGGGCGCCACCGGCAGCAGCCACGTGTTCAATCAGGCCACCGCCACGCCGGCCACGCGCACGCTGCGCCTGCGCGTGACCGACACCACCGGCACCCTGCCCACGAGCATGGCTGGCGGTGTGCTCGAACACACCCGCGACTGGACGATCAACATCTCGGCTTCGATCGGACTGATCTTCGCCAACGGCTTCGAATAGGGGCTCACGCCGCCGCGTCGATCCAGCGCGGCGGCGCCAGTTCGACTTCGACCTGCCCGGCGATTCCGATCTGGCGCAGGGCCAGCGTGCCGTCGCGGGACTCGGTCAGCGCGGTCAGGCTTTCGACCCAGTCGCCGTCGTTGGCGTACACCAGCCCGTCGATCTCGCGCAGTTCCGGCCGGTGGATGTGGCCGCAGACCACGCCATCGAGACCGCGCCGTCGCACGTCGGCGAGGACGGCCGCGCGAAAGCGCGCGATGTAGCGCTCGGCACCGCTGCTCTGCCGCTTGAGAAACCCCGCGAGCGAGAAGTAGCGATAGCCGAAGCGTGCTCGCAGCCGGTTCCAGCGACGATTGCCGCCGAGCAGGATGCGTTCGTACAGCCACTCGCCCAGCCATTCGCCGGCGCCGCCGAGGCGCACCTCGTCATCGAACTCGTCGCCATGGGTGACGAGCAGGCGGCGCCCGTCCGCGGTGGTGTGCACCGCACGCCGGCGCATGCGCACGCCCGGCAGCGCCAGTCCGCACCAGCGACGCAAGGGACCATCGTGGTTGCCGGGGATGTAGACGACGTCGACGCCACGGCGCAGCAGCCGTTGCAGGGCGTCGAGCACCTGCGTGTGCGCCGCCGACCAGGCCGCGCGCCGACGCAACAGCCAATGCAGGTCGAACACGTCGCCGACCAAGTAGAGCCGCTCGCATCGCACGGTTTCCAGAAACCCGGCCAGCGCTTCGGCGTGGCAGTGCGGCGAACCGAGGTGCAGATCGGAGAGGAACACGCTGCGCAGTGCCGGGCGCAGTGCCACGACCCCAGCGTTCATGCCGCGACTCCGGCGAGCACGTTGCGGCCGCCGGCCGGCGGCTCCAGGTAACGCGCGCGCTTCTTCGCGGTCACGCGGTCCAGATCGACCAGGATCAGGCCATCGACCACGCTGGCGAAATCCGGGTCGGTACCAAAGGCAAGGAAGCGCGCGCCGCCGGGTTCGCACAGTTCGGTGTATTGCTTGTACAGCGTCGGCACGCGCGCGCCGAGCGCGGCGAGGTTGTCGCGCAACACGCGCATCGCCGCATCGGCATCCAGGTCGTCGAACAGCGACGCGACCGCATCGACCGCGAAGGGCCGATGCGACGACGCCAGCCGGCGCGCCTCGCCATGAAAGCGCTGGTAGTAGGCGACCAGCAGGGCGCGGGCGCGCGGCGACAACTCGGCACTGATCGAAACCGGCCCGAACAGGCGGCGGATTTCCGGATGCGCGCGCAGATAGGCGCCGATCCCGAGCCACAGGTAGTCGAGGCTGCGCGAGCCCCAGTACTTCGGCTGCACGAAGCTGCGCCCGAGTTCCATCGCGTCGTCGAGCTGCGCCATCAGCTCGGGCGAGAAGTCGAACAGGCTGGCGGTGTACAGGCCGGAGATGCCGCGCTGGCTCAGGATCGGCGCGCAGCGACCGACGCGGTACGCACCGGCGACTTCCAGCCGCTCCTCGTCCCACAGCACAAGCTGGTCATAGTGCGCGTCGTAGCGATCGAGATCGAGACGCTTGCCGCTGCCCTCGCCCACCGCGCGGAAGGTGAACTCGCGCAGACGTGCAATCTCTCGCATCAGCGGCCGGTCCGGATCGAGCCGCCCGGCGCAGATGCGCTTGCCGTCCGGTGTGCGACCGAGTTCTTCCAGGCGACATAGGTCGATGATCTGATCGCGCAGTTTCGGTGCATGCAGGATCGGCGTGGGTCGGGTCGGCAGCAGGTCGCGACCGCGCGCGAGTGCCTCGGTACCTGCGCGCACCAGTGCCAGTCGACCGGCGCTGTCGGCGGCACATGCCTGCAACTGCAGCGGCGTCACCGGCTTGCCGACGCGCAGTTCGATGCGTTGACCGCGGCGCGTGAACATCTCGCGCGGCAGCATCGCCGTACCGAGCGGCGACGCGAGCCGCGACAGCCCGTAGAACCAGGCCGAGTTGCGGCCCGAGACATGCACCGGCACGATCGGCGCGTTCGCGTTCTCGGCGAAGCGCAGGAAGCCGCGCCGCCAACGCGCGTCGCGCACGCCGCGCCAGCCGAGGCGCGAGACGGCGCCGGCCGGAAACACAATCAGCGCCTGCTCCTCGGCCAGCGCCTGTTCCGCTGCGGCGATCGACTCGGCCGCGGGCTTGCCACCGAGAATGCGAAACGGCAACAGCAGGTCGGTCAATGGCTCCAGCGACAGCAGCAAATCGTTCGCCAGGATCTTCACGTCGCGACGCACACTGCCGACACACTGCAGCAGGGCCAGCGCATCGACCGCGCCGAGCGGATGGTTGGCAACGATCACGCAGCGCCCGTGCTCGGGAATGTGCTCGCGTTCGACATGGTCGACCAGACAGCGCGCATCCAGATGGTCGAGCGCGGCCTCGACGAATCCGAAGCCGCGCAAATGCGCATTGCCGGCGAGAAACGCATTGATCTCGGGCACCCGTGAAAATCGCGACAGCGCGCGCGCCAACGGCCGCGAAACGTGCGCGCGACGGCCATGGAACCAGTGCGGGAAGCGTGCCTGCAGCGTCGCCTCAAGATCGATCATGGACTGCCCCCGTAGCTTCGACGGGAGCACAGGCTACGGCGTCACCGCGTCAGATCGATTGCGCCGAGGTGCGATCGCGATGACCATGGCACGACAGTTCCGTGTCGGCGGCCGTGAATGGCCACCGAACGCAAACGCCCCTTGCCGCTAAAGTGCTGCGCGGCGCGCGCGAGTTCTGTATAGTGCCGGCCCCTTTCAATCCCGCCATCCGAATCAAAGGATATTTGCCTCGATGAGCAGCTATCTCTTCACCTCCGAATCCGTTTCCGAAGGCCATCCCGACAAGCTCGCCGACCAGATCTCCGATGCCGTGCTGGACGCGATCCTCGCGCAGGACAAGCGCGCCCGTGTCGCCTGCGAAACGATGGTGAAGACGGGTGCCGCGATCGTCGCCGGCGAGATCACGACGGACGCCTGGGTCGACATCGAGGCGCTGGCGCGCAAGGTCATCAACGACATCGGCTACGACAATTCCAAGGTCGGCTTCGACGGCCACACCTGCGCCATCATCAACATGCTCGGCAAGCAGTCGCCGGACATCAACCAGGGCGTGGACCGCAAGAAGCCGGAGGAACAGGGCGCCGGCGACCAGGGCCTGATGTTCGGCTACGCCTGCAACGAAGCCCCGGAATACATGCCGGCGCCGATCTATTACTCGCATCGCCTGGTCGAACAGCAAGCCAAGATCCGCAAGAAGAAGAATTCGCCGCTACCGTGGCTGCGCCCGGACGCGAAGTCGCAGGTCACGCTGCGTTATGACGGCAACAAGATCGCCGGCATCGACGCGGTCGTGCTCTCGACCCAGCACGACGAGGACGTGAAGCAGAAGCACCTGGTCGAAGCGGTGATGGAAGAGATCATCAAGCCGGTGCTGCCGTCCAAGCTGATCGACAAGAAGACCAAGTTCCACATCAACCCGACCGGCAAGTTCGTGATCGGTGGCCCGGTGGGCGACTGCGGTCTGACCGGTCGCAAGATCATCGTCGACAGCTACGGCGGCATGGCCCGCCACGGCGGCGGCGCGTTCTCGGGCAAGGACCCGTCCAAGGTCGATCGTTCGGCTGCATACGCTGCGCGCTACGTCGCGAAGAACCTCGTCGCGGCGGGCTTGGCCGACAAGTGCGAAGTCCAGGTCAGCTACGCCATCGGCGTGGCCGAACCAACCTCGATCTCGGTGACGACGTTTGGCACCGGCAAGATCAGCGACGACAAGATCGAGAAGCTGATCCGCGCGCATTTCGACCTGCGCCCCTACGGCATCATCCAGATGCTGGATCTGATCCACCCGGTGTACCAGGCCACCGCGAGCTACGGCCACTTCGGCCGCAAGCCCTACGAGCACGAATACACCGACGCCGCCGGCAAGAAGCACAAGGCCACCGCGTTCTCGTGGGAAAAGACCGACCGCGCCGAAGCCCTGCGCAAGGCCGCCGGCCTCAAGTCCTGAATGTAGGAGGGCCACTTGTGGCCCGATGCTCTGCACCAACACGGCCCGCGCAAGCGGGCCGTTCTGGTTCTCACATCGATACAAGATCAGGAGAAGGATCCATGCTGAATCCGATTCGCGGCGTCCGCCAGTTCGCGTTGACGTTGTCGGTGCTGTGCTCTTGCGCGCAAGCCACCCCGCAATCTCCCTTCCTGCAACTGGATGCGCAGATCGGACGTGAGCCGGCGAGCACTGCTGCGCAGCCGATCTACACGCAGGAGAGTGGCGAAGGATTCCGCGTCCATTTCCAGGATCCGGTGTCGGCAGACACCTTCCAAGTCTTCGTCGACCCGAACCTGGTTGCAACGCCGATCGTCGATTCCGTCGTCGGGGCGTCGCCGGCCTGCCGCGACAGCATCGATGACCAAACAGAACTGGGGCCGCACGTGCTGTGCCGGAATATCGCGAGCGACGCATTCGGCAGTCACTTCTACGTCGATGGCCACAGCGACGAAATTGTCAGCTTCGCCAAGGACGGACAGCGCTACGTGCGAGCACTCGGCTTTGACGCGCAAGCGTGGCGTGCAACCGCGATGGCTGCCTCGGACGGTGGCGCGGTGTTTGCGATTCCGACCGCTGCGCAACGACTCGAGTTGCTCGCCGTCGACGCCCGCATGAACCCGCGCTGGCGGCACGATCTCGGATCCTTTGCCAACGACGGCCGGGCACAGCCGGGCGCGCAGGGCAGCGCCCGCGTGCTTGTACGCACGCAGGGCTCGAGCCTGCGGATCGATCGGATCGCGGCCGATGGCACGCTGTCGTCGCAAGCCAATCTCGCGATCGCCCCGGGGCTCGCGGCGAGCAATGTCTCGCTCGACGCGGCTGGCAATGTTTTCGTCGCGCTCGCCAACCCCGAGGCCGCCAGCTCGCTGCTGTGGCGGGTTTCGGGTGAGGGCGTCGTCTCCCATGAAGCCGTGCTCAACTGCGACCTCGGCCTCCACGGCGGGTTCTCCTGGCCGACGCCGCCGCCGGTCTGCATCCCGGTCAGTCAGGGGATGCACACGCACTGGCTGTCGCTGGCTGCCGACGGCTCCCTCTCCCTGTTCAAGACTCGGGCCGACACGACCCCGCAGTTGGCCTGGGCTTCGCCCGACCCCGTCCTGTCGATGGCGCTGAGCAGCGAGGGGGCAACTCTGCTCGTCGCCGAAGGCCCTGGCACCGGGCTGCTGCCTGTCCCACGATTGGTCCGCGTTGGCTACGCGGCGAGCGAACGGCGTGATCCCGCAGTGGTGACGCCCGAACCGCGCGGCAGCTCGACCCCCAGCGCGCACCTGCTCGCCGATGGCCTGCTCGTTGACGATCGCCAGGGATTCTCCTCCGCCGCGCTTCGCCGCTACGAATCCGACGGCAGCTTGCGCTGGCGGATGCCGCTCGCACCGGGTCACGAACATGCCGGCCACAATGCAGAGCAGGCCTGCGCCGCCAGCAGCAGGAGCTACGTGATCGGTACGCAGCCGCTGGGCGAAGTCGAGTGTTACCGCCAAAGCGACGGCGTGTCGGTGTTGAGCGCGAGCCTTGCGGATGTGCGCGTAGTCGCTCCCGGAGTATTGCCGCTGCGCCGGGTCGGTCGCGTCTTCGCATTCTTCCGGCCGGAGACTGCCGGCGCGGCCACTCGCCTGTACCAACTTCGTCAGGGCGAAACGCCACGTCTGCTGGCCGACCACTTCCAGTCGCCAAGCGCCTGGACCGACGCGCAGGATCGATTGTTGGTCGTCGACACCGTCTCGGCGCCGATGCGTTTCGAACGCTACGACGCGAATGGCAATCACATCGCGGGTGGTCAGCTGCCGGCGTCGGTCATGTACCTGCACAGCGCGATGTTCGACCCGCAGGACCGGCTATGGATCGACTTCAGCAGCGGCGGGGACGGGACGAAGCAGCTTGCCCGTATTGCGGAGGACGGCAGCTTCGCCGACGCGACCCGTCGCATCCTGTCCGGTGGCGACCTCGTTTCCATCGACGCGCTCGACAGCGGCATGCTGTTCATGATCAAGCGCACACCGACCGGTGGGCCGGACGGCTCACCGGATGCGACGCTGTATGCGCTGAATGCCGACGGCAGCGAGCGCTGGTTCCACCCCGCGCATGCAGACATGCCGACGATGCTGGCCGTGCATCTTTCACCGCAGCGGGTGCGCGTGCTCGAGGCCGGACTCTCACCGGCGCGTTCGTGGCGAATCACCGATCTCAACCCGTCGACTGGCGATGCCGTCACCAGTGCGACCACGCTGCCTTGGCCAACGCAGCTCCGCGGCCGGCTGCCGGTGGTGCGTGCGCGTGATGCCGATGCATTCGTGTTTGCGGGCGACGACGGCCACGCGCTCGCGCTCGGCAGCGTCGGACTGGTCGATGCGTCCGCGATCGCCGACGCCGCACCCGCCCTGTCCGGCGTCTGGGTGATGCCGGGTTTGAGCGGCCAGGGATTCGTGTTCGAGCACAATGCCAGTGCCGGCGTGCTCTCGGCTGCGTGGTACTCGCACGATGCCGCCCAACCTTGTTGCGACTACGATCATTCGACCTTGCGCTGGAACACGCTGGCCGGCCAGATCGTTCAGGGCGACAGCATGACCCAGACACTCTCGATCTTCGAAAACCGCGGCGGGGTCTTCGATGACGCACCTGCCACCACCGCGAACGCCGTTGGCGAGGCCTCGGTCAGCCTGATCGACTGTGACCACGCGACGCTCAGCTACCGCTTCGACGACGGGCGCGTGGTGCCGCGCACGGTCGCGCTGCTGCGTGCTTCACCACGCACCAGCACCTGCAGCCTACGCATTCCTGGCTCGCCCGACACCACGACGACGCCACCCGCCTACACACCGGCGTCCGATCTCGCCGGCGCCTGGTTCGAGCCGCGCACTTCGGGCCAGGGCCTGCACATCGCGATCTATCCGCCCTCCGGCGAAACCGTGACCGAGACCGTCGGACTCGGCTGGTTCACCTACGACCCCGCCGGTGCGGCCGACGAGAGCACGCAGCAGCACTGGTTCACCGCCTCCGGCAGCTTCGACGACGCCAGCGAGCAGCGCGCCGCACTGACGCTCTACCGCACCACCGGCGGAAATCGCGACAGCATCGCGACGCAGAACACGCACCGCGTCGGCGAAGCCACGCTGGAGCGCATCGACTGCGACTCGGCAACGCTCAGCTACCGCTTCGACGACACCCTCATCGCCAACAGCTTCGCGCTGCGCACGCGCGTCATTCCGCTGCAGCGGCTCGGCGGCTGCCGCCCCTGAGCCGGGGCGGGCTTGCGGCTCGGCAGTCTCGGTCCGGAATGGCGTGCATCCGATCCAACCGTGGCCACCGCCGAAGTCGCGCGCCCATCGCATCATCCGCTGCTGGGGGAAGGCGCCTGCAGCTGCGTCGTGAAAAGCACACCACGACGAGCTCCGCACCTCTATGACGATCCGCCCGCACCGCTACTTTGAACCTGTCGACGCTCCGCCGCCAACAGCACGCATCATTTCGACCGGCTTGTGCTGCGCCGTGTTGCTGGCGGCTGCAACGCTGGCCAGGGCACATGAGTTCGACACGTGGACACTGGCGCATACGGGGGTTCCGGTCGCCAGCTTGAACAAGGCGGTCGCGCTCGACAATGGCGACATCGTGCTGCACGAAAGCAGCGGGCAGAACTTTCATCGATATTCGCACTTCGATGCGAGTGGCCGCCTCCAGGGCGCCACCTCGTTTTGGGATCGACGCCTCGTGCTCGGGTCCAGCAACGCGCATGGTCTGGTCAGCGCCGGCTGCAACTCAGGAGACATCAGCGAACGTTCCGCCGACGGCCAACTGCGCTGGCGCTTCGTGCCCACGGCCTGGCGTCTCGACTGCGACTGGATCGAACCCCAGTGGCAAACCGGTATCGACCGCGACGGACGCGTCTGGCACTTTACCTGGCGATCCTGGACCGTCGGAACGGTCCACGCCGAATCCGGCCAGGTCGGGCATCTCGACTTCGCCCAGACCGTCGCGGCCGACACCACCGAGCTGCGCCTGTTTGCCTGGCCAAGCCGCAGCGGCGCAGTGTTGGCCGCGGGCAGCGCGTCGGCACCGCAGTTCGCGGCGATCGACGCAACTGGCAGCGTGCTCTGGCGCCATCAACTGCCTGCTCCCAGCGCGACCAATGCCGAATGGGATCTCCGGCATGCACTTTTTGCGACCAGCAATCGATCTGGCGCAGTCGCACTCACCGACTTCGTCGGGCAGTCGCACGATAACGGTTCCATGAGTTACTCCTTCGAAACGCTTGGCGTTCACATCGCCGTGGTCGACTCGTCCGGCCGTTTGATCTGGCGCCGCGATGTCACCGATCGAGAACCGATGACTTTTGTCGCGCAGCACCTGTTCGACGACGGCACGCTGGCCGTGGTGACCCGACCTGGCCTGCGCATGCGTCTGTTCGCAGCCGATGGCACTTTGCTCACGGATCACACCGACGGAGAGATGCGCTGGTGCCACGTCGTCGCGCCGCGCGGCCGCCATTGGGCGATCTGCACTAGATACGGCCAACTGAACAAAGCGATCTCGCTCGATGACGGTAGCAGTCGTGTTCTGACATCGATTGGGATCGAGCATCTCGTTCGCCGAACCGATGGCTCTGCGCTCATCTTCGAGAAATCAACACCGCCATTCACTGCCGAGGTCTTCGACGGATCGAACACATCGACGATGATCGACTTCACCAACCCGAACGGAATGGGCTACTCCCTTGCGTCGCCGATTGGCAGCCGCGCTCTGGCAAACGGCGACCAGCTGTTGCTGTTGAGCAATGGACTCAGCCGCGTCAACCGCTCCGGTGACGTGCTCTGGACCCGACCGCTACCCAATACCTACGGGACAAGTGCGAGCGGTGGCCTGATCGCCGGGGACCAGTCGCAATTGCTGCTGGTTGCAGACCACGCCTGCTTCGTCCGCAGCGACCCGCAACGGCGCGTGCTCTGTTACCACCAAGACACCGGCAACCAGTCGCTGTCGCGCCTGTTGAGCGGTACGGCGACCGAAAGGGTCTGGGTGATCGCTCGCAACGGCGCACTGGAACTGCTGTTTCGCGATGTTGCGCTGTATGTGCAGCACTGGTTGCTGAACCTGGGTGGCGAATTGGTGATGAGCCGCGACCTCGGTGTCGGCACGGCGGTCTGGCTCGATGCCGACGGCGCGTTGGCACAACGCCAGCAGGACAGTGCATTGATCACATCGGACCCCGATGCCGCAGCGCCGGTGGTGCACCCCTTGCCCGCGGACTCACCATTGCGCACCGAACAGATCGTCAACCGCATCGACCGTAGCACCTGGTTGTCACTCGGCTCCCCGGCTACGTCGGGTGCCACTTCGGTGCAGGTACGCGTCCATGACGCGAGCTTCAGGCAGCTCTGGTTGCGCGACTTCCCCGTCACGCCCGGCGCACTGACGCTGGTGTCGACCGACGCCGACTACGTCAAGTTGCTGCTGCGAGATTCCACCGGCGCCCGCCAGATGCAGTTCCTGAGCGCGACGACCGGAGAGCCCGTCGCTCCCGCCCTCGCGATGCCGTATCCAGGCGCCGTGCTGCGCGGTCCTGCGGGCGCCTTCGGCCTGACGTACGCGGACCGGGGAACGATCGTCTGGCGCACCTGGGACGCACTCGGTCGCGAACTGGGGTCTCATGCTTGGCGGTGCCCGCAATACTGCGGAGCGGGCGGCGCGACCATCAACGGCGGGCGACTCGACGGGTTCACCTTTGGACGCGAAGAAACGTTCGCGTTGGCGCTCGAAGACGCCTTCGCGCCACGCCGCGCACCACACGGCGACGACGGCGCGATTGCCGGCGTGTTCACCGCCGCGAACGAGACCAATCGCGGTTATGTGATCGACTGGCTGCCTTCCTCGCGCACGCTGTTCGTCGCACGCTTCGCCGGTGACACCTCGAATGAGACGCGACGCGAACTGCTCGATTGGGAGACGATGCAGGGCACCGTGTCCGCTGGCGCGAGCGAAATCACCCTGTCGCATTATCACACTGCCGACGGTCGCTTCGCTGCAGCGGACAATGCGACGATCACGCGCTTTGGCAGCGCAACCTTCCGCTTCGACGGCTGCGATGCCGCCGAAGTGGTGCTCACCGACACCTCTGGTGCACAGCCCGTCACGGAAGTCGTGCACCTGCTTCGCAGCGGTCCGCGCGTGAAGACCTGCGCCCTGCTCGATGGCACCCAGATCGCAGCACAGGCGACGCGGCCGGCGCGCGGCGGTTTCGACACACGCCAGTCCGGCGCCTGGGTCGCCGCCGGTGCCAGCGACCAAGGCCTGCTCGCTGCCGTGTTGCCCGCGACCGCCGACGGCAACGGCGTGTTCTTCGCGCCGTGGTTCACCTACTGGACCGACGTCGGCGCGAACCCCGGCACGGCGAACCGTCACTGGCTGGTCCTGCAGGGCGCACTGACGCCGGCCAGCAACGGCAGCGCCGCACTGACCATCTACCGCGCGACCGCGGGATCGTACGGACCGGTGCGACCAAGCGATACCCATCGTATCGGCACCGCGACCTGGACCCTGGTCGACTGCGAGCACGCAACGCTCGACTACCAGTTCGACCCAGGCGAACTGGCGCGACCGTACGCAGGCCGCAGCGGCACACTCAACTTCTCCCGCCCCGGTGCGTGTAGCGGGGGGCCGTGATTCGAGCGGGGCTCTTCGCCTGCGTTACCCCGGTTGCCTGACTGATATCCTGCTCACACCCCGTGGCAATACCGGAATGGAATCACACCAGATGGCTTCGCTGTTCGACAGTCTCGGTCCGGAATGGCGTGCACCCGATGTGATCGAGGCCGTGCGCAGCATGGCCGAGGCGGATGCGACCGACCGCGGCGCAGTGTTCACCCGCGTGGAGATCGTTGAAGCCATTCTGGACCTGAGCGGATACACCGCAAACCGTCCGCTAAGCACCTACCGATTGCTGGAACCCTCGTTCGGCGACGGCGATTTCCTGGTCCCGGCGGTTTCCCGCCTACTGGCGTCGGTCCGACGTTCCGGGCAGCAACCTGCACGGTCCCTCACCGCGTTGCGGTTGGCCGTGCGCGGCGTCGAACTCAGCCGCGAGCACCACGCGCGCACTACCCGGCGATTGGTTGCATTGCTCTGCGATAACGGGCTCAGTGATACCGAGGCCCATTCGCTCTGCAAGACATGGCTGCTCTGCGATGACTTTCTGCTCTGCGAGCTTGGCACCGAATTCGACTTCGTGGTCGGCAATCCGCCGTATGTGCGGCAGGAGCGGATTCCCGCAGCTCTGCTCAGCGAGTATCGCGCCCGCTTCAACACGCTTTACGATCGCGCCGACTTGTATGTGCCGTTCTACGAGCGCGCGCTCGATCTGTTGAAGTCCGACGGCACCCTCGGCTTCATCTGCGCGAACCGTTGGCTCAAGAACAAGTACGGGGGTCCGTTGCGAAACAAGATCGCTTCCGGCTTCCATGTAACGCACTTCATCGACATGGAGGGCGTCGATGCGTTCCATGCCGATGTCATCGCCTATCCGGCCATCACCATCATTCGCCGCCCAGCCCTCCCCGGCGTCAGCGCGCTGCCGACGCGCATCGCCGCCCGTGGCGCTGCATCGGCCATGGCGCTGGGTGAACTGTCGGAACGGCTCGCGTCGCCGGCAGCCAACGACGACGCGGTGCAACAGGTCATGCTCGGTGGATACGGTGACGCGCCGTGGCTGTTCGACGATGAGCCTCGCCTTGCCCTGTTGCGAAAGATCGAAGCGCGCTTTCCCACCATTGAGCAGGCGGGGTGCAAGGTCCGCATCGGCGTCGCCACCGGTTGCGACCGCGTGTTCATCGGCGACTTCGAGGCGCTGGATATTGAATCGGCGCGCAAGCTGCCGCTGGTGATGGCCCGAGATCTGGTCGATGGCCACATTCAGTGGGGTGGCAAGGGCCTGGTCAATCCATTCGAAACGGACGGCCGACTTGCCCCGCTCGCTGCCTATCCGAAGTTCGCGGCCTACATCGACCGGCATCGCGAGGCCGTCGCCGGACGTCATGTCGCGGCGCGCAGCGGTGATCGCTGGTACCGAACGATCGATCGCGTCTACGCCGAACTGGTGCAGCGCCCCAAACTGTTGATTCCCGACATCAAGGGCGCTTCGACCGTCGTTCTCGATGAAGGCCACTACTACCCGCACCACAACCTCTATTTCGTAACCGCCGAGGATTGGGACATCCGCGCTTTGCAGACGGTGTTGCGGTCTTCCATCAGCATCCTGACCGTGGCGAGTTACTGCACGCGCATGGCCGGCGGCTTCCTCCGGTTCCAGGCGCAATACCTGCGCCGCATCCGGGTTCCACGCTGGCAGCAGGTTCCGCTGTCGCTCCGCAGCGAACTCGTTGCCGCGTCGAAATCGCTGAATCAGAACGACATCGACGCGCCCGTGTTCGCACTGTTCGGCCTCACACCGGCAGAACAGAACCTGGTCCGCACCGAGGCCGACGCGGCCCAGGTCACCACCGCGCGCAGGAAGCTCCGCGCTTGAGCCGCCTGCTGCCGCCCGACTTTGACGAGTGCGTCAACCGGGCGGTTGCGGCGTTCTGGCGTGGCCGGGCCTCCGCCATCGGAAAGTCCCAGGGCGGCTCGCGCGATGGCGTGCTCGCCGGCAAGAACATGGACGGCTTCGTCGGGCTCGTCGTGCAAGTCGCGGTGCATTGCGGCCTGGACGCCGCAGCCGTTCGCACCCGCAAGTCCGATCTGGTGCTGCCAGGGTTCTTCCGGGCGACGAAAAACTGGGACGTGCTCGTGATCCACGAGGACCGACTGGTGGCGGTGTTCGAGTTCAAGTCCCAGGTCGGATCGTTCGGCAACAACTTCAACAATCGCAGTGAAGAAGTGATCGGATCGGCTGCGGATCTCTGGGTTGCCCACCACCACGGCGCGTATGGTTCAGGCCCGCACCGCAGCCGCAGCGTGGTGGCCGAGTATCAGCCCGCGCTACTGAATCCGGCGATCCAGTCCGACCCGCGTCCGCCCTTTCTCGCCTGGCTGATGTTGCTGGAAGAATGCGATGCATCATTGCGCTCGGTGCGCTGCGACGAACCGAACTTCCCGGTGTTCGCGGAATTCAAGTCGGCCTCGTATGCGCGGCGATACCAGATTCTTTGCGAGCGACTGGTCGAACGCCAACTCTATAGCGCTGCGGCACTGGAACTTTCCGCACGAGACAGTTCAGCCTCCCACGCCCTGTCCGCGAGCACCAGCATCAGGAACCTGTTCGCGGAGTTCGCCGGCCGGGTGCTCGCCGCCTTGGCATGAACCAGCGTGCACAAGCCCGTGCCGCCCAAGCTCGTCTTCCGGCTATTCACCGGCTGCTTTCAGCCACTTCAGCGGTTCAAGTTCCGGCGCGACACGTTGCAACGCCGCGCGCCCACGCAGCACGCGGCTGACCCAGCCCGGCCCGCGCCCGAGCATGTCCTTCCAGGCATCTTCCACTTGGCCGGGGGCGAGTTCTTTCAGCGCGCTGAGCGCCATCGCAGCCTGAAGGATGTCTTTGTTCGACTTCGCAATCCGGCTTACAGGCCGCTCGCCGGCAACGATCAGCTTGTGCAACGCGTAGCGGGCAGGATGCGGCACGTTGACGATGCAGGCACCCGACTTGCAGAACAGAACCGCCTGCTGCAAGTCCTCCAGCAGGTATTCCATGAACTTCAGCGGTTGCAGGCGAATGCCCAACTTCGGGTGCAGGTACGGTTCGTGGCCGCCGCGATACAGCGGCGTCAGGAAATCGATCTGGAAATCGGGCTCGCGCGGATCGATGTAGCTGGCGCCGACGGCGCCGTCGGAATGGCGGATCGGCAGCAGCCCCATTTGCAGCGATTCGATCGCTGCGTGCACGTCGATGTCAGCATCAACCGGAAGCGCGATCGACATCGATCTGCCTGCGTGCGCGAAGTCGACGTCCTGGGTTCTCTGCCCGTCGCTCCAATGCATTCCAAGCATGTTGCCAAAGACAGAAATGCATGCGTGCCAACGAGCACGCCTCCCGCTCGGAAGAATCCATAGTCCGAGAGGCGTTGCGCCACCTTGAAGTGGCGCGCCAGTATTGGTGCATTCCCCAGGGCTTCCGCTGATTGAGCCAAAGGCGGCAACGCCTCGCGCATTCCGGCCTGAGCGCGGGCATCGATCAAGGCGTGAACTCGGACGCTGTCGGGCCCCACGTAGACTTGCCGCTTGCTGCCCGAAACATCAAGGAACTGGTAGTACCAGTAGTCCTTGCCTTTGACAGTCTTGCGCGTGAACGTCCCCGGCAAGTCCGCGACCGTGCGCGACAATTCGGCAGCCTGTGCGGCGTCGAACAGTTGTGCATAGGCAGTTTGTGCGGAACTGGTGAGTGCCGTGTACAGGATCATGTCGGCCTCGGCTTGATCAACCGGTTTTGAATCTATCGCATCGGTTATACGCAATCAACGCAAACGTGCGTATAACCGCGAACGAGCCGCCGGAGCAGGCGCGCGGATCAGGCGGCAACGCTGGAGGTACGTGACAGCCGGCCATGCGATCATGTCGGCATGAATCCATTTTCCGAACTGAGCCTGAGCGAGGCCCTGGTCAAGGGGCTGGCGTCGATTGAATACCTTGAGATGACGCCGATCCAGGCGGCGGCGTTGCCGTTGATCCTGGCCGGGCACGACGTGATCGCGCAGGCGCGCACCGGCAGCGGCAAGACCGCCGCGTTCGCGCTCGGCTTGCTGCAGATGCTCGATGTCGGGTCGGTGCAACTGCAGGGGCTGGTGCTCTGCCCGACGCGCGAACTGGCCGATCAGGTCAGCAAGGAGATCCGCCGCATCGCCCGACCGCTGCCGAACGTCAAGGTGCTGACGCTGTGCGGCGGCGTGCCGCTGCGCCCGCACCTCGCTTCGCTGGCGCACGAGCCGCACATCGTGGTCGGCACGCCGGGGCGCATTCTCGAACTGATCCAGAAGCAGGCGCTGCCGCTGAAGGCGTTGCAGATGCTGGTGCTGGATGAGGCCGACCGCATGCTCGACATGGGCTTCGCCGACGACATCGCGGCGGTCCTGAAGGCCGCGCCGAAGGAACGCCAGACGCTGCTGTTCTCGGCGACCTATCCGGATGCGATCCGCGAGATCTCGAAGCGGTTCCAGCGCGATCCGGAAACGATCACGGTCGATGCCGAACCGGCGCACAGCGACATCAGCCAGCAATGCATCGAGGTCGCCAGCGACGAACGCAAGCTCGACGCGCTGATCGACCTGCTGGTCACGCACCGGCCGGAATCGGCGCTGGTGTTCTGCAACACCCGCCATGCCACGCGCGATGTCGCCGAGTCGCTGGAGCGCTGCGGGTTTTCGGTGCTGGCCCTGCACGGCGACCTGGACCAGCGCGAGCGCGACGAGATGCTGGTGCGCTTCGCCAACCACAGTTGCACCGTGCTCGTCGCCACCGATGTCGCCGCGCGCGGGCTCGACATCAAGGAGCTGCCGATGGTGGTGAATTTCGAGGTCGCCAGCGACGCCGATGCACACACCCACCGCATCGGTCGCACCGGCCGTGCCGGCGCACAGGGCCTGGCGCTGACGCTGTTCACGCCACGCGAAGCGGGCCGCATCAACACCGTCGAGGCGAACCTCGGACGCACGCTGCCCAAGGTGCCGCTGCCGCGCGTGCAGGGCAAGCCGCTGCCGCTGCTGAGCACGCATCTGACCCTGGCCGTCGATGGCGGCCGCGCCGACAAACTGCGCCCGGGCGATCTGCTCGGCGCGCTCACCGGCACTGCCGGCCTGCCCGCGGACGCGGTCGGCAAGATCGACATTTTCCCGACCCGCAGCTACGTCGCCATCGCCCGCAGCCACGCCGACATCGCCCTGCATCGCCTGCGCGACGGCAAGATCAAGGGCCGCAATTTCCGCGTGCGCCGCATCGGGCATTGAGGCGCACACTGCTATCATTTCCGCCATCAACATGCAGCCGGAGTGATGTCATGGCCACCATGAGTATCCGTGGAATCGATCGCAAGGCCGGTGACCGACTGAAGCGTCAGGCTCGGAGCGAGGGCAGCAGCTTGAACAAGCTGGCGGTGCGTTTGCTGCAGGGAGAGGCGCCGAAGCTGCGCGGCGCGGCGGCGTTGCAGACCTACGAAGACCTGGACGCGCTGGCCGGAACCTGGACTTCACGCCAGGCGTACCAATTCGAGCATGGCATCGCAGCGTTTTCGGAAATCGACCCGGCGCTCTGGAAGTAGAGTGCGTCCGATCGCAATCGACACCAACGCATACGTCGCGTTCAAGCGCGGCGACAGCGCGATCATTGAAGTGCTGCGCCACGCGCCGGAGATCCTGGTGAGCGTCACCGTGCTCGCGGAACTGCTCGCCGGGTTCGCCGCGGGAACGCGAGAGGCCGTCAACCGTCGCGAATTGACCCTGTTCCTGGGCTCACCACGCGTGCGCCTGGTTGCAAGCACCGCGGCAACCGCGGACATCTACGCCTTGGTCTATGCCGCCCTACGGCGGAAGGGCACGCCGATACCCAGCAACGACTTGTGGATCGCCGCGAGTGCGCTGGAGCACGGCGTCGCATTGCTCACCCTGGATGCGCATTTCTCGCAGGTCGGTGGGCTGCGCACCGGCGCCTGCCTCGACGCCTTTCTGCCCTAGCCGCCTACAACCCGCCAATGAACTCCGCCGCCGGTTTCGGGCGGCCGAAGAAAAAGCCCTGGGCGAGGTCGCAGCCCATCGCGGTGAGGCGGTCCAGAGTCGGCTGATCTTCGACGCCTTCGGCGACGGCGGTCAGATCAAGGTGATGCGCGAGGTCGATCATCGAATGCACCAGCCGCGCCGAACGCGGGCTGTTGCAGATGTCGAGCACGAACTCCTGGTCGATCTTCAACTCGGTGGCGGGAAAGCGCTTGAGGTAGGCGAACGACGAATAGCCGATACCGAAATCGTCGATCGAGATGCCGAAGCCGTGGTCACGCAACTGACCGAGCACCACCGCGCTCAAGCTTGGGTCTTCCATCACCGCGCTTTCGGTCACTTCCAGCACCACGTCTGCGGCCGGCACGTCCCAGATCGCGAGCGAGTTCTGGAACTGCTCGACCAGCCCGGGCTCGTGGAACACGCGCGGCGAGACGTTGATCGAGAAGCGCAGGCGATGTCCCGCAGCGCGCGCGGTGGCGCAGTGCCGCAGCGTGGTATTGACGCTCCAGCGTGTCAGCGATTCGATCAGCCCGGTCTGCTCGGCGACCAGCACGAAATCGGTCGGGCTGATCGCGCCGTGCACTTCGCTGTTCCAACGCGCCAGCGATTCGGCGCCGATCACGCGCGCGGCGCGGATGTCCCACAGCGGCTGGAAGAACACCTCCAGGCGATTGTTGATGATGGCCTCGCGCAGGTCCACGTAGGGCGGATGCGCGCGCATGTGCTCCGGCTGGTGCAACTGATAGCGGTCGCGCGAAGTCAGCGCCAGCGCGAACGCGGCCTCCGCGGCCCGGCACAGCGGCTCAGCGGCGGCGCCGTGTTCCGGATACATCGCGATACCAAGCGTCGGCAACGCCTGTTGCAGTCGATCGCCGACCAGCAGCGGTTCACGGAACGCACGCACCAGGCGGTTCGCCGCGAGCAGCGCATGACCGCTGTCACGCAACGCTGGCAGCAGCAGGGCGAAGACGTTGTCGCCGATCGGCAAGATTCGGTCCTGCGGCCGCAGCGCCGTACGCACGCGAGTGCGCGCCGCGGTGCTCAGGAAATCACCGAACAGCAGCTGTTCTTCGCGGTGACGTTGCACGCGCAGCAGCAGCAGGGCGAAGCGTTCGCCGGCCTCGTCGGCACGCACGACCTCGGCCTCGATCTCGCGCAGCACATCAGCCCGGTTCAGCATCCCCGTGCCATCCGCATCAACCCAGGTAAAGTTCGGTCGGATCGAGGCCGTAGGCCCCGGGCTCCAGCGTCGCCACGACCTCGCGCTGCACGCCCTGATCTTCGCTCTGGCCCATCAGGTCGCACTCGATGAAATTCTCGCGCAGCACCTTGTCCGCGGTCATCAGCAGCATCACCCGCGGACGCAACCGGCGCGCGTGGTTCTGCGCCATCACGATCGCCACCTCGCCGCTGTTGAGCTCGACCAGCGACCCGGTCGGATACACGCTCAGGCATTGCATCAACTGTTCGACCACTTCGCGCTGGAACAACTGATCACCGTGGCGATACAGCTGTTGCAGCGCGTGGTGCGCCGACGCCGCCTTGCGGAACACGCGCGTGCTGGTCATCGCGTCGTAGGAGTCAATCAGCCCGGCGATGCGCCCGAACAGCGGGATCTGGTTGCGCATCAACCGGTCCGGGTAGCCGCTACCGTCGTGGCGCTCGTGGTGGGTCAGCACCATTTCGCGCACGTCGGCATGGTGGATGCCGGCCTCCTCGATGATGCGCAGGCTGTTCTCGACGTGCTTGCGCACCTGCCCGGTCTCCGCCTCGGTCAGAGCCTCCGGCTTGGCGAGCAGTGTCTCGTCGATCTCGGTCTTGCCCACATCCATCAACAGACCGCCGGTGGCGAGATTGACCAGCACGTCCTCGGTGAATCCCATGTGCCGACCGAAGGCGGCGGCGAGCAGGCTGCAATGGATGGCATGGCTGTATTCGTAGGCGTCGCGCTTGCGCAGGCTGGTCACCCAGAAATAGGCATCGGCATTGCGCAGCACCGACTTCACCACCGGCACCACCGCGTTGCGCACATCTTCGACGCTGAGCCGCTGTCCGGCACGCACCTCGTTGAGGATCTTGGCGGCCAGCGTCGACGCCTGGGCGTGTGCCTCGCGTGCGTGCGGCAGTTCCTCGTGCAGCGTCGCGCTATCCACATGTCGGACCACAGTACGCTGGCGCTCGTGCTGGCGCGGATGTGCCATGTAGGCGCGGATCGGCGTGTGGCTGCGCGGCACATCGACAAACACATGGTCGCAGTGCTGCCGCAGCACCTCGATCTGCTTCGGGTTCTGCACCAGGAAGCCTTCGAGCGGAAACGGCAGGCCAAGCCACGGCCGATCGAGACGGAACACGTACATGTCCGTCTTCAGATGGTCGACGTGCACTTGGCGTTCTTCGATTTCCACGCGTGGCCCATGCCTCCGGGGTTCGCCGTCCAGGGATCGCAGCGGCCCGACGCCCTCGGGACCGTGAGAGGATCGCACGATTCTAGATCCGACAAACACCCGACAGATGGGACAGGTTGCCAAAGACTGATTCGGCGGGTCCAGCTGATCCGCCCGCCGCCCCGGGGGGGTCTCATGCAACATCAGCGTCGCATCGCGGCGATACGATGGGGCCATGGCATCTGCACAACGACCGGTCTTCATCCGCAATCGTCTGCCCGTTTTCGGTTGGTTCTTTGCCACCTGCTTCGACGCCATGCTGCTGGCTTTCCTGTGGATCATCGTGCGCGATGGCTGGCCCGCTCATGTGCCGTTCTTGGTGCAATGGGCAGCCGTGCCGGTGCTCGTCTGCGCGGCGCTGGGTCTGTCGATCTGGCTGTTCGGGATGCCCATTACCGAAGCCCGCATCGGCCGCGACCGCGTTTTGCGGCTGAAACGCCGCTGGCTGCTGAGCTCAAGCGAAGAGAGGATCCACCCGGAGCAGGCAAGCTCGGTGCAGGCGTTCGAGGAAACCGACAGCGATGGCGACCCGTATTTTCGATGCCGGCTGTGGTTCAAGGACGGCCGCCATGCCGATCTCAACGAAGGCCGGGACCGTGAGCGCGTGGCCGCCGATGTCGTCCGGGTTCGCGACGCGCTCGGCCTCGACTGAATTGCCGGTTCACGCTTCGCCGATGATTCGCCGCTAGAATCCGCGCCGCACTTCCCGTCGAGGGGCGCTGCAAGCCCGGCCAGGTCCGGGAACAGGCTCGACGGATGACCTATCGAACCGCGCCCGCTCATCCAACGGAGTCCAAACCCGATGAACGCAGTCGTTCAATCCCTGCCCTTTTCCGATTTCAAGGTCCGCGACATGGGCCTGGCCGAATGGGGCCGCAAGGAAATCGACATCGCCGAGCACGAGATGCCGGGGCTGATGTCGATCCGCAAGAAATACGCTGCCAGCAAGCCGCTCAAGGGCGTACGCGTGACCGGCTCGCTGCACATGACCATCCAGACCGCGGTGCTGATCGAGACCCTGGTCGACCTCGGCGCTACCGTGCGCTGGGCCAGCTGCAACATCTTCTCGATCCAGGACCACGCCGCTGCGGCGATTGCGGCGGCGAAGGTGCCGGTGTTCGCGTGGAAGGGCGAGACGCTGGAAGAATATTGGGACTGCACGATGGATGCGGTCACTCATGCCGGCATAACCGGCCCGGAGCTGGTCGTCGACGATGGCGGTGACGTCACCCTGCTGATCCACAAGGGTTATGAACTCGAACAGGGTTCGGACTGGGTCAACACGGCGAGTGGCTCGCACGAAGAGCAGATCATCAAGAACCTGCTCAAGCGTGTCGCCAAGGAACGCCCGGGTTTCTGGACCAAGGTCGTGAAGGCCTGGAAGGGTGTCTCCGAAGAGACCACCACCGGCGTGCATCGCCTCTACCAGATGCTCGAACAGGGCAAGCTGCTGGTGCCGGCAATCAATGTCAACGACTCGGTCACCAAGTCCAAGTTCGACAATCTGTACGGTTGCCGCGAATCGCTGGCCGATGGCCTGAAGCGCGCGATGGACGTGATGCTCGCCGGCAAGGTCGCGGTCGTCTGCGGCTACGGTGATGTCGGCAAGGGGTCGGCACACAGCTTGCGCGCCTACGGTGCCCGCGTCGTGGTCACCGAGATCGACCCGATCAACGCGCTGCAGGCGTCCATGGAAGGCTTCGAGGTCAACACCGTCGAATCGACCCTCGGCCGCGGCGACATCTACGTCACCACCACCGGCAACAAGGACGTGCTGACGCTCGAGCACATGCAGGCGATGAAGGACCAGGCGATCGTCTGCAACATCGGTCACTTCGACAACGAGATCCAGGTCGACAAGCTCAACGACTCGGGCGCGGTCAAGACCAACATCAAGCCGCAGGTCGACAAGTACACGTTTGCGAACGGCAATTCGATCTTCCTGCTCGCCGAAGGCCGTCTCGTGAACCTCGGTTGCGCCACCGGCCATCCGAGCTTCGTGATGTCGAACAGCTTCAGCAACCAGACGCTGGCGCAGATCGACCTGTGGGCGAACAAGGACAAGTACGAGGCCAAGGTCTACATCCTGCCCAAGAAGCTCGACGAAGAAGTCGCCCGCCTGCACCTGGAGAAGATCGGCGTCAAGCTGACCGTCCTCACCGACGACCAGGCCGCCTACCTCGGCGTCGACAAGATGGGCCCGTACAAGCCCGAGCACTACCGCTACTGATCGACCGCTGCATCGCGACCCAAGAACGCCGCGCCGCAAGCCGCGGCGTTTTTGTTTGTGCCGGCGCTGGGTTATCGTCGGCGCCGCATCACCGGGGAGATGCGATGGCTTCGCCGCAGGCTTTCAACGAACTGGCTCGTGCCATGCACCATGCGCGCTTCGGCGAAGCGTTGGCACTGATCGACGCGCTGCTGGCGCAGATGCCGGAGTCGTCGAGCCTGCGCCGGCAGCGGTTGCAATGCGAGGCGGCGCTTGCCCGCGGCGCCGAGGCCGAGCGGGAAGCGCAGGCGCTGGCGGTCGCGATCGAGGCGCCCGAACTGATCCGCGTGGACGCCGCGCTGTTCAATGTCGAGCAGCAGATGCATTGCAAGGCCGCGGCCGCCGAACTGGGGGCGCTCGGCCTGCTGCCGCTGGTCGATGCCGCATCCCCGGCATTCTCCAAGTTGAGCCAGGCGCCAGTGCTGATCCGCTTCTACGGCGACGACTCCGGCGACGCCGTGGTCGTGTGCTTCGCCGCAGTCCTGCGACAGCTACCGGCACGCCTGCTCGCCTGCGTATCCGCGTTTGACGACGGATCCTTCGTGTTGACGCATCGCGACGGCGAACTGGCGATTGCATCGACCGATCAGGTCGCGATCTGCACGCTGCCGCAGCACGCCAGCCTCGCCGAACTGGTGACTCGACACGCCGGCCAGCGCGCGATCCGCCTGCGCGCCAAGCCCGGTCTGGGTTTGCTGGCGCTGCGCACCCTGTCCGACTGCGACCGGGTCTGGCGCATGGTCGCCGGCTCCTGAGCCGCGGTCATCCGCCGGATGACCGTCCGGGCAAGAAGTCCTGCCGTCGGTCAGATACGACCCGTCGGACCGGCGTCAACTTCGGTTACGTTTGCCCCTTGGTCACAATCCGACTCAGCAGATGCGCCTTCCCGTCGAGTTCGCCCGCTTTGTTTCCGCCTTCAAGCAGGGTCGGCATCTCGATGCGCTGACCAGCATCGACGCCTTGATCGGCGCCCACCCGAAGGCGGCCGCCCTGCACTGGCATCGCGCCAACTGCCTGGAGGCGCTCGAGCGCTACACCGAAATGGCGCCGGAGCTCGACCGCCTGCTGGCACTGCAGCCCGACTACGTCCCAGCCATCGTCAAGCGCGTGCGCTTTGCCGACATCGGCTGCGACGAGTTCGATGCCTGCGCCGAGGACCTGCCGAGCAGCGAAAGGGCGCGACGAGACCGTGACCACGCCGCACGCGCCGCGGCGCACTCCAGGCGCAACGAGGCGGACCTGCGGCGCGCGCTGCAGATCGATCCGAACCACGTCGAGGCGCTGCACCTGCTGTCCAACGTGCTGCGCTACCGCGAACCCGGACGCAGCGAGCATGCCGAGGCCGACGCGCTGTTGGCACGCGCGATCGAGATCGCACCGATGCGCGTCGAACTGCTCGATGCCCGCGCCACGCTGTTGCGCAGTTCGGCGCTGCGGCGCGACGACGGCCCCGACGATTCCGACACGGTCAAGACCTTCAGCGGCATGCGCTTCTCGCGCAGCAAGCTCGAAGCCGCGCTCGACGACTACGACACCTGCTACGCGCTCAGCGGCGAGTATGTCTATGCGCTGCGCATGGGCACACTGCTCCACGATCTCGGCCGCTATGCCGAGGCGCTGCAGCACTACGACATGGCGCTGGACAAGCTCGAGCCCGAGGACGCCAAGCGTGAGCTGATCCTGGACATGCGCGCGCGCTCCGAGAACAACGGCGCCGGCGAACGCGAGCAGATGGCGAAGCTGATCGAGTCGGCCGTGGTCGGTGACGGCCGTGACCGCTCGCTCGGAGACGACGTCGCGGCGCAGGCGCTGTTCGGGGCGGCCAACGCCATCCGTGCTGGGCGCGCCGTGGGCGAAGCGCTGGACGCACGCATGAGCGAGGACCCCGACACCCTGCTCGCGACCAGCATCGCCCAGCAGATCCTCAACGTCGCGCATGAGCCGCCGCCGCAACTGGAGGCGGTGGCCGCCGCCGACTATCCGGCCTACCAGCGCCGCTTCGTTGACCACGTCGCGGGCGAAGCCGGTGCCCTCGGCTTGCGCCCAATCGGCGACGCCGAAGCCAAGGGCCTGTTCCCGATCCTCGGCCAACGCGTGTTGCTGCGCTTCTTCGCCGATGACAGTGGCGAAATCGGCATCGCCAGCTTTGCGCTCAAGCCGAAGTGGCCGGGCATTCTCGGATTCCTGTGGCTGCTGCTGACCGGCAAGTGGAGAGTCGCCACCATGGTCGAGTGCGTTTCCCAGTTCGACGACGGCACGCACCTGTCGACGCAGTACGAGAACCCTTCCCCGTTCGAGTACGGCGACCGCATCGATATCGAGCGGCTGCCACGCAAGACACCGATCCGTGACCTGCTTGCCCGGCACATCGCCCGCGTCGCCCGCTTCAAGCTGCAGCACCCGACCAACGTTGCCATGGTCGCCGACGACCTCGACGGCATGGAGCTGCGCTGGCGCGAAGGCCAGCGCGTGAAGTGCGACTACCGCACCTCGATCGGCTACGTCACCGAGTCCGAACTGAAGCGCCTGCTCGGTGCCCAGCATGAGCGCTTCGGCGACAAGGTGCGCACCCAGCTAGCGATGCTGGCCGAGGATCTCGCCGACCAGGACTGAAGGCGCGAGCGAGGCGCGACACACGCGATCACGCCCGCCGCCCTTGGCCCGATACAGGGCGCCGTCCACTTCGCTGAGGAAATGATCGGCATTGCCGTGGCGGCTGGCGCTGAATGCGCCGACGCCGATGCTGACGCGCACGCGCAGATCAGCCAGTTCCGGCACCACCGCGACCGCGCCAAGGCCGATGCGGAAGGCGTCGGCACGCGCGGCCGCCTGCGCTTCGTACTGGCGGCGCAGTTCCTCGTCGAAATCGAGGCGACTGTGAAAATCGCGGTGGCTGCGCACCAGCGAGCTGATCACGTAGAGCAGGTACACACTGAGACTGAAGGCGACCGCGCGGTCCTGCCCCGGCATCCAGGTGTACATGGTGCTTGGCAGGTAGATCGCGGTAATCGCCAGCAACGACGGCCAGAAGCGCATGCAGTAGGTATTGGCGATCGCGGTTGCGAAGCCGGCAGCGCCGATGATCAGGGCGATGCGTGCATCGACCAGCACCGGATCCATCAACGTCCACAACACGATGCCGCCCCAAGTCGCAGCCGAGACCTGAATGATGATCCACTGCAGGTCAAGCCAGCGCACCATCGTCTCGGCCGTCCGCGCCTGCGGCGGGCGCAACACCACGCGCGCCACGGCCAATCCGACGAAGATCGCCGCGAGTACCGCCGAAGTCGCCGGATACGTGCGCACCACCGGCGTGAACAGGCACACAAGCACCCAGCCGAGCACGTAGAACGAGCCGCCGATGACCATGCGCCGACGCGTCTCGCCAACCTCTTGGGCGATGCGGCGCAGATCCGTACCCAGTGCTTCCAGGTCCCTATCCATCCACGCACTACCCACCCGCTGGGGGTTTCCCTTGACCGGCGGCAAGTTCCTCCAAGTGTCAGTGCCCGTCAACGCCGTGCACCTGCGCAGGCCGACCGTCGGTCGGGGACCAACGGGAACCTCCGCCGGCGCAGGCTTTCATCGCTTCATGCGGACAGAAAGATATACTCCGGCTTTCCCCACGGCCCCGCCCATGACCGCGATCAGCTTCGAGTTCTTCCCGCCCAAGACCGACGAACAGCGCGAACAGCTCGAACGCAGCGCGCAGAAGCTGAAACAGCGCGGCCCGGAATACGTTTCGGTGACCTTCGGCGCCGGCGGCTCGACGCTGTCCTACACGCCGGAAACGGTGCGCCACCTGCGCCAGGAGCACGGACTCGACGTCGCCCCGCACCTGTCCTGCGTCGGTGGCACCCGCGCCGAGATCGCGAACCTGCTGCAACTCTACCGCGCGCTCGGCTGCCGGCGGCTGGTGGCACTGCGCGGCGACATGCCCTCGGGCATGGCCGCGTTCGGCGACTTCCGCTACGCCAACGAGCTGGTGGCCTTCATCCGCGAGGAAACCGGCGACTGGTTCCAGATCGAGGTGGGCTGCTACCCGGAGACGCACCCGCAGGCGAGCGATGCCTTCGCCGACATCGCCAACCTCAGGCGCAAGTTCGAGGCCGGTGCCAACGGCGCGATCACCCAGTACTTCTTCAATGCCGACGCCTATTTTCGCTTCGTCGAGGACGCGCGCCGCGTCGGCATCACCCAACCGATCGTGCCGGGCATCATGCCGATCGGAAACTTCTCGCAGCTGAAGCGCTTTTCCGAGATGTGCGGCGCCGAGATTCCACGCTGGATCGCCAAGCGCATGCTCGCCCATGGCGACGACGCCGAATCGGTGCGCGCGTTCGGCATCGAGGTGGTGGCAAACCTTTGCCGGCAACTGATCGCCGGCGGTGCCGAGTCGCTGCACTTCTACACGCTCAATCGCGCCAAGACCACGCTCGCCGTGCTCGACGCGATCAGCTGAGCCACGCCATGCCCCTGTCCGATGCCGCGCGCGCCCAGTGGCAGATCCACCTGTGCGTGCTGCTCTGGGGCTTCACCGCGATCCTCGGCAAGCTGATCAGCCTGGCGGCATTGCCGCTGGTGTGGTGGCGCATGGCGCTGGTGGCCGCGATGCTGGCGCTGGCGCCGCGGGTGTGGCGCTCGCTGCGCGCTCTGGACGCGCGCCGCATCGCCGCGATCGCCGGCGTCGGCGTGGTGGTGGCGCTGCACTGGCTCACCTTCTACGCCTCGATCAAGCTGTCGAACGCTTCGGTGGCGGCCACCTGCATGGCGCTCGGCTCGGTGTTCACCGCGCTGATCGAACCGTTCGCAGCGCATCGGCGCTTCGCCTTCGGCGAGGTGTTGCTCGGCATCGCCGCGATCCCGGGCGTGGTGCTGGTGGTCGGCGGCGTGCCCTCGGGCATGTGGCTCGGCATCGCCGTGGGCGTGCTCTCGGCGCTGTTCGCGGCAACGTTTGGTTCGCTCAACAAGCGCTTCGTCGCCGACGCTGACCCGCTCGCCATCACCTTCATCGAGATGGCCGCCGGAGTGCTGCTGCTCAGCCTCGCGACACCGCTGCTCGGCGGCGCCATCCCGCTGTTCGACACGCCGCTGCTGGTCGCACCCGACGCCCGCGACTTCGCCTACCTGCTGCTGCTCGCCGTCGCCTGCACCCTGCTGCCGTTCGCACTGTCGCTGGTCGCGCTGCGCCACATGAGCGCCTTCAACCCCCAACTCGTGATCCACCTCCAACCCCTCTCCACGGACCTGCACGCGATCGTGCTGCTCAACGAACAACGCGAACTCACCCCGACGTTTTACCTCGGCGTCACCCTCCTCGTCGCCTGCGTGTTTGCGCCGATGGTGTTCAGGGCGAGGGCTGCTGCGGCGGCGTGACGGGCTCATCTCGTCGCAGCGGACCGACGAAAGCGGTGCGTAGCTTTCACACACTGCTCCGGGAGCCTCACCCCAAACGGCCCGCGGTGGACAGAGATCAGGGTCAGACGCCCGCATTGACGGGTCCGCCCGGCAAGCCTAGTCTTACCTTCGTCTTACCGATGGAGCGCCCCATGGAAACCACCAAGCTGTCCAGCAAGGGCCAGGTGATCATCCCCAAGGCCTTTCGCAACACGCACCGCTGGGAACCAGGCCTCGAACTCATGGTGATCGACACCGGGGATGGGCTTCTGCTGAAGCCCAAGGCCCCGTTCGCCCCCTCGGAGCTTGCGTCGGTCCAGGGCATGTTCAAGGGCAAGGTCGCTGCCCGAACCGACGACGAGATCAAGGCCGCACTGGCCAAGGACCTGCGGAGGAAGTGGCGTGATCGCGGTTGATACCAACGTGCTGGTGCGACTGCTGGTGAGCGACAACCCGGCACAGGGCAAGGCCAGCCACAGGCTGTTTGCCAACGAGGACATCTTCATCCCGGACACGGTGCTGCTCGAAACCGAGTGGGTCTTGCGCGCCGCCTTCGACCGGACCCCCGCCGACATCTGCACCGCGTTTCGACGACTTTGCGGCTTGCACAACGTGACCGTCAGCGATGGGCCCCTCGTAGCGCAAGTGATCGACTGGCACGAAGCCGGCCTCGACTTCGCCGATGCATTCCATCTCGCGCTCAGCAAAGATCAAGACACGCTCAAGACCTTCGACGCCGATTTCATCAAGAACGCCAAGAAGCACACGGACCGGCGCGTGGAGCGCCCCTGACGCCGCCGCGCGACGGTGTGTGGATGATACGCGCAGCTTCCTCGGCGGTCGTCAGAGTGAATAATCGGGCTGCACCCCGTCACCCTAAGGCTCCAGCCCTCATGGCTTTGGTTGTACCCAACTTGAATCGGCGTACGCCTGCCTCACGAATTGCGACAGCCTTGGAGAGTGCCGAATCGTAGCGCTCCTGAGTCATGGTGTTTTCGGTTGCGATGTAGACGCTTCGATTGACAGGTTTTTCCCCTACAACTGGGAACGTGACCTGGAAGTAGTACTGGATAAAGTTCCTTCGCGGCCGGCTCCTCTCGATCGGCCCGGATACACCAACGGGAAGATCACTGGATTTGTTCTGGTTCGACGCGACTCTTAGGCCGGTTGGCGCCGGCAACTTCATCATCCGCTTTCTCAGCTCTTCGGTGGCCAGATGCAGAGCCTTCTCAGATCCGGAGCCGTCATTCGAGTGGTCTGCGAAGAACTGCCATCGTCCAAAGCGAAGCTGCCATCCGTGCGTGTGCTTGTGGTCGATTCGCTGGATGTTGGTAGGCACACTGAATGTGTGCCCGAATGCCGTGGTGCAATCGCGCAACTTCATATTGCCTCCGTGAGCAGAGCATCCAGACGCGCCAAACGCTAATCCTCCGACTGCGGGGTCGGGCAATGGGACGAGTCTGGGCCGGCTGGACCGGCGTGGTCAAGGATTCTGGAGGGCGGTCGGCGTGACGTGTGGGATCACGGGGCTGCGGGGCCGGGATCGGGCGGCATCGCGCGCGAGGCGATAGTGGCTGGGAGCAGCGGCGTCGGTGCGTGGGGGTCAGCCCTGCCAGCGTCCGAGCGTGACGCGGTCGCGGTCTTCCATGTCGGGGATGGTTTCGATGTTGGCGTAGGCGTCGCGGCTCAGGATCTGGCGGACGGCGGGGCCTTGGTCGTGGCCGTGTTCGAGCAGCAGCCAGCCGCCTGCTTGCAGATGCGCGCGGGCGTCGGCGCTGATGCGGCGGATCGCGGCCAGGCCGTCGCCTTCGGGCGTCAGCGCCATGCGCGGTTCGTAGCGCAGGTCGCCTTGCAGCAGATGTGGATCGTCGCCGGCGACGTAGGGCGGGTTTGCGGCGATCAGGTCGAAGCGCAGGTCCGGCGGCAGCGCGCGTTCGGGCGCTTCCGGCAACGCGCGAAACCAGTCGCCGAGCGCGCAGCGGACATTGCCGAGACCGAGCCGCTGCGCATTTTCCTGCGCGACCGCGAGTGCTGCGGCGCTGGCATCGACAGCATGCACCCGTGCGCGCGGCCGCGCCTTCGCCAGCGCCAGCGCGATCGCGCCGCTGCCGGTACCAAGATCAAGCAGGAGCAAGTCGCGATCGTTCGGCAATCGCGCTAGCGCCTGCTCGACCAGCACTTCGGTCTCGGCGCGCGGCACCAGCACGGCCGAGGTGATCTTCAGCGGCAGGAACCAGAACTCGCGCACGCCGGTGATGTAGGCGATCGGCTCGCCGCGCGCACGCCGCGCCAGCAGTGCGTCGGCACTCGCGACAATGTCGTCTGCCAGCGCGTCGCGCAGGCGCGCATACAGCGCCGCGCGACTGATGCCGAGCAGGTGCGTCAGCAACAGCTCGGCATCGAGTCGCGCCGACTCGTGGTTCAGCCTTGCCGCTGCCGCACGCAGCCAGGCATCGATGGTCATTCCGCAGCGGGCTCGGCGGGCGCGGCCGGTTCCAGCGGCGGTGGCTCGACCGGCGCCGCGACTGCCTTCGGCTGCGCCCACTTCGCCCAGGCGCCGCCCGCGGTCCAGCTCTCGAATGCGAAGCGGCCGATGCGGATCAAGAACCACGCCATCCAGAACGCCCACGCCAGCATCAGCGCGCGATACACCCACATCGGCAGCACCCAGGCACTCGCCGCCGGCAGCGCGCCCTCGGTCTGGTCGGCGAACCAGCGCAGCTGCGTCGCACTCGAACCATGGCCGGTGACGTGCAGGTTCGGGTAGCCAAGCAGGCCGCCGTTCAGCGCCGCCAGCAGCACCCCGGCGCCGATCAGCGCCGCCACCGCCAGCGCCAGCTGGGTCAGGTTGAAGCGCCAGTTGCGGCCATCCTCGCTCCAGCGCGCGCGCCAGGCGAAGGCGCCGAGCACCGCGACGAACACCACCAGCGACCACCACGATACCGTCGAGAAGCCGATGCCGAGCAGGAACGCCTCGTGCAGCCGCAATGGCAGCACGCGCGCACGTGCGATCGCGAAGGCGACCAGCAACATCACGATCAGCTCGCCCCAATACAGCACCGCCGGGCCGATGCGCGGACCGTCGGTCAGCAGCAGCCAGCGATCCGCCGGCAACTGCATCGACAGCTCGATGTTCGAGGCATGCGTGCCGAGATCCAGCGCCGGCAGACGTGGATGCAAGCCGGGCTCGCCATTGATGCGAAGCCCGATCTCGACCGCATTCACCCCCGGTCGCAGCGGCAGCCGCAGCACGCCTTTCTCGGGGCGCAAGTTGAGCAGCTCGCCGCGCACCAGCACGCGCAGCACTTCGGCATCGGCCGGCAGCGTCAGCGCATGCTGACCGCCCTGGGTCGCGCGCAGCGACAGCGTCAGCGTGTGTTCGCTGGAGCGCTTGCTGATGCTGCTCGTCAGCGCCGCCTGGTCAATCGCAGCCACGCGCCCAACCACGGCTTCGGGGCGCGAGACATCGAGCCGCAAGGTTTCACCCGGCAACGGATGGAACTGCTGCAGCGTGGCATCGTCCTCGGGATGCACGCCGGGCACGCCCTCGGCACGCACGTTCCAGGTCGGGCTCGCGACCAGCTTCCAGATCTCGGCGCGTTGGCCGAGTTCGGGAGCCACCAGCTGCAGGGCATCGACCGCCTCCAGCCGCGACATCCAGCCGAGCGCGCCATCGTTCTCGGCGAAGCGTACCTGCACCGCACCATCGACGACCTCGAAGTCCTCGCTGGTCACGCGCTCGCCTGCGAGCAGCGGCACCGCGATCGAGAAGGCGGCGCCTTCGGGGGCGATGCGTTGCACCGTGGTCGCGACTTCCCAGTCGAGGTCGAAGCGCAGCTCGCGGGTGACGACGACGTAGGGATCGAAGCGCTGCGCCACGCCTGCGGTCGGCGCATCGGTACCGGTCGAGAGCCGCGTCAGTTCCAGCGTCGCATTCGGCAGCCGACCCTGTTCGATGCCGGCCGCTTCCCATCCGTCGCCGCGGAAACGCACCAGCGCCGGCGGCATCGGAAAGGCGAGCGAGATCTGATCGGCCGCGGCCGCCGCGAAGCCGAGCGTGGCCCGGTGCACGCCACGCGGCACGTCGATCCAGACCCGGGCCTCGTCATCGCGATATAGCGCGGTCACCGCCTCGGCATCGAGCTGCACGCCATCGAGCGCGAGCAGCTGCGCGTTGCCAGGCAGCGGCAAGCCGATGCGCTCGGCCGCGTGCAGGGTCAGCGCGACCTCGATGCGATTGCCCGCCGCGACCACTTCGGCATTCGCCACCGAGCCGCAGCCGGGCATGCAGTCCGGCGCCTTGAGCAAGCGCTCGCGCAGTTCCTTGATCAGCTCGGCGTCGGGCAGATCCTGCGCCTGCACCGCACCGCCGAGCCCGAGCAAGGCGAGCGCGAGCGCCGCCGCCGACGCGCGTCGCAGCGGCAGCTTCGGCGTCCAGCCGAAACCGGCCCGCGCCAGTTGCAGCGCGATCAGCACGAACAGCGTCGCGATCGCGAATCGCGCCAATCGCGTCAGCCACGGCGGCGACAGCCACAACTTGACTTCCTGGGTCGGCAGCACCGGCCCGGCCAGTTCGATCGAATAGCTGCGCCAGTTCCACGACGGCTCGCCGCCGCCGGCCTGGATCATGGTGTTGCTGGCATAGCGCTTGAGCTTGCGCGGTGCATACGATTCCTTGGACAGGCGGGAGCCGGTCACCTGAATCGACTCCAGCATCTGCTTCTGCTCCATTGGCGCCGGCGCGGATGCCGGCGCTGGCATGTCCGCCGAGGCGGCGCGGTCGTACATCACCTCTTCCTGGACCTGCGGCGCGACATTCATGTTCATGCCCGCCGCCATCGTGTTGCGACCGTAGTAATCGGAATACGAGGTGCGCCCATATTCGGCTTCGAGCTGCGGGTGCAGGCCGAGCCGCAACTGCGTCGCGACGAAGGGCACGGCCGCCAGCAATGGCAGGATGAGCACGACCTGCGCCACGCGCTGCGACCAGCGCGGCAGCTTCTCGCGCCAGCGCGGAGACAGCAGCATGGCCGCGACCACGGCCAGCATCAGCGACCACTGCGGCATGTCCGGCTCGTGCCAGGCGAGCAGCACGAACGCCGCCGGCACCAGGGCCGCAACCTTGCCGAAACCGACCACGAACAGGAACACGATCAGGGCCGCGACGAACACGTCCATCAGGTTCCAGCGATCAAGCCACGCCGCCGGCGCGCGATCGGCACCGGTGGCGGCGACCAGCTCGAACCCGGGCGGCACGCTGAGCGTGGTCTGCACCGACTCGAACGCCTGCTGCCAGCCGGTCGCCGGCAGCACATTGCCCTTCGGCTCCAGACGCGCGGTGGCGCTCAGATTCAGATCGCGCGAACGCAGCTCGACGCCGCTGAAGCCCGGATGGCGGCCCTCGGTGATCAGCACCGGTTCGCCGTTTTCGGAGGCGCGCATGGCCTTGAACGGCGGCGCGAAATCCAGGCGCCAGTCGCGCAGCATGCGCCCGCTGACCTGGTCGCGCGCGGTGTAGCCATCACCGTCGTGGTCGAGCCACAGCGTGCGGTTCAGGTGCAGGCGATTCTGGTCCTGCTGCGACAACCCGCGCGAGCGCTCGGCGATGCTCAGGCGCTGGCCCGGATCGAGCGCGAACGCCGGCAAGTCGCGCCAGTCCTGCGGCACTTCGGCCAGCGCCGGGTCGATCTGCGGCGCGCCTTCGGCTTCGGTGACGCGCAACTGCGTCTGCGCGCGATAGCTCCAGATCTCGGCTTCCGGCCACGGCGCCGGCAAGGTGCGGGTCTGCACCGCGACCAGCGGTGCCTCGGCGCGCGCCACCAGCGTCAACCAGTGTTCACCGGAACGCACCTGCAAGGTCAGCGTACCGTCGCCATCGAAGCGCGCATTCAGATCACCGGACAACGCCACCGGCACGAAGCCTGCGGGCAAGGCCTGCGCCAACTTCTCCTCGCGACCCTTGCCGGAAACGGTGATCTTGAAGCGCGTCTCCAGACGCGCCGGCACGCGGTCTTCGAGCAGGCGGAAGACATCGACCGCGAGGCTGTCGCGCTCGGCCACCGCGGCGCTGACGCGACCGAGCCACAGCGCATCGTCGTCGCGTTGCACGAAGGGCTGCGCCACTGCATCGAGGCTGAGCGCGATGCGCGCGATCAAAGCGGGCAATGCGATCGACTCCGGGCGCTCGGACCACACGAAACGACCTTCGATGCGGTACTTGCCCGGCGCCAGCCAGACCACCGGCACGCCGTCCTCGTTCGCGATCACGGCCAGGCTGCGGCCGTCGCTGCTGACGTCCTGCGGCCAGAAATCGATGTCGCCCGGCAGCGGCACCGCCGACCGCGCATGCACGGTCACCGGCAAGCTGAAGCTGGCGCCATCGTCGCGCGCCGCGAGCTGCAATTCGCCTGGCCACAGACAGGCATGCGCCGCGTCCTCGTCATCGATGCCGGCCAGGCGCGGACACGCCGCCGACTCGTGGCCCTTGAGCGCCCAGCCGACCCAGTCGCGCAGGGCCTCGGGCACCGGCGTATCCGGCACTGCCGCCAGCGCGGGAAGAGCCAGGCTTGCAAGCAGGACGGATCGGAACAGGATCGAACGCATCGTCGGTCTCCAGTGGGCAAGCAGGCGACTGCAACGCAGCAGCCGCAACGCCAGGGTTAACGCACCAGCAGCATCACCGCCTCGACCAACCCGGACACGATGAATCCGGTGAGCAGGAAGGCATAGGCATAACGCAGGTAAGGGTACTTGTAGTGGGCGAGGTAGTAGCCGAGGCTGTACAGGTCATCAGCCATGGCGCGATAGACGCTGCCGTCGCTGGCCATGGCGCGCGCGACCTCGTCGAGGAAGCGCTCGCGCGGCAGCTGCGCGAAGTGGCCGAAGAAGAGCAGATTGAACCCTGGGGGCAACGGACCGTCGCCGACCTTCAGCGCCTTGAACTTCGGCAGCACCGCCAGGATGGCGAGGATCAGCGCGACCATGGTGAAGGCGCCGAGCACGATCGCGCTCAGTCCGTGCAGCTCGTCGCGCGTGCGCCCCAACGCGATGGTCAGTACCACCGAGGAAACCGTGATGATGATGTTGGCCTTGGTGTCGGCCATCACGCTCATCTGCACGTGGTGCTGCTGCGCGGTGCGCAGGATCACGTCGCCGGTATTGCGCTCGGGCACCACGGAGAACTGCTGGGCGCTTGGGTCCATGATGGCGTTCCGATCCTCGTGCGACTGGCGCTTCGCTAGCATAGCCGCGGAAAAGCGTCCTCCGGAACCCGAATGTCCCTGCCCCGCCCGATCCTGTTCCTGTTGCTCCTGCTCGGCGGCTGCCACCGCACCTACTTCGGCACCATCAACCTTGGCGCCGACGCGCCGCTGGTCGTGTCGCGCTCGCACAGTTATGACCCGCAGCATCGGCTTGAGCTCGATGTCTACCGAGCCAGCGATGCTCCGGCCAACGCGCCACTGATCCTGTTCTTCTACGGCGGCACCTGGCGCTACGGCCAGCGCGAGTGGTACCGCTTCGTCGGCGAGTCGCTGGCCGACCACGGTTTCGTCGTGGTGATCCCCGACTATCGCACCGCACCGGACGTGACCTTCCCGGCTTTCGTCGAGGACGCCGCGCGCGCCGCGGCGTGGACGCGAGGCAACGCCGCCCGCCTCGGCGCCGACCCGCAGCGGATGTTCCTGATGGGCCACTCGGCCGGCGCGCACATTGCCGCGCTGCTCGCCACCGATGCGCGCTGGCTCGCCGCAGTCGACATGAAGCCGCGCGACTTCCGCGCCTTCATCGGCGTTGCCGGCCCCTACGACTTCCTGCCGATCTGGAATCCGCGCATGAAGGAAGTGTTCCCTGACGACGGTCATCTGACCGATACCCAGCCGATCCATTTCGTCGATGGCGACGAGCCGCCGATGCTGCTGCTGCGCGGCGACCAGGACATCGTCGTGCTGCCGCGCCACAACGAGCAGATGGCAGCGCTCGCCGCCGCCGCCGATGTGGCGGTCGAGGTGAAAACCTACCGCGGCGTCGGCCACTCGCAGATCGTCACCGCGCTGGCACGCGACCGCTCCGACCTCGCTCCGACCCTGCGCGATGTCGTCGACTACGTGCAGCGCATGAGCGCCGCAACGAAGCCCGACTCATAGACCGATGTGGTCGTCGGCCAGAAAACGACGCGCCTTCTGCGCGTCGAACGGCCAGCGAAGTTCTTCGCCGTCCGCGCGCAGTAGCACCGGCACGTGCCAGCCGTAGCGGGTTTCGAGCGCGTCGTCGTCGTCGACGTAGCGGGTGTCGCTCGGCGCCGCGCCGAGTTCCTCGCAGATCGCCTGCGCCATGTCGCACAGCGAACAGCGCTCGCGGCGGATGAAATCGAATGCGTGCATGGGTTTCTTCGTGGGCCGCGCTGACGACGATCGCGCGGCACGAAAGATATCGCGCCGCGCGCGGCGCTCCTACAATGGCGGCCCCTCGCACCGAGTCGCACCATGGGCGTCAGCGTCTTCGACCTGTTCAAGATCGGCATCGGACCGTCCAGCTCGCACACGGTCGGGCCGATGCGCGCGGCCGCACGCTTCGTCTCGCGCTGGCTGGTCGAGCCGGCACAGCTCGAGCGCTGCGTGCGCGTGCGCGCGGAAGTGTTCGGCTCGCTGGCGCTGACCGGGCGCGGCCACGGCACCGACAAGGCGCTGCTGATGGGGCTCGAAGGCCATCTGCCCAACCGCATCGACCCCGACCTGATTCCGGCGGCGCTCGAACGCATCCGCAAGCACAAGCGCATCCGCTTGCATGGCAGCCACGAGATCGACTTCGACGAGAAGCGCGACCTGGTCATGAACAAACGCCAGAAGCTGCCGTTTCACACCAATGGCATGCGCTTCGCCGCATTCGACAGCGACGGCCGCGAGCTCGCGACGCGCGACTACTACTCGGTCGGCGGCGGCTTCGTGGTCAACCAGGACGAGGCGGCGGAGGACCGCATCGTCGCCGACGAGACCGAACTTCCGCATCCGTTCCATTCCGGCGCCGAGCTGCTGGCCGAGTGTCGGCACAGCGGCCTGTCCATCGCACAACTGATGCACGCGAACGAACAGGCATGGCGCGACGCCGCCGAGGTCGAAGCCGGCCTCGACGAGATCTGGGCGGCGATGCAGGCCTGCGTCGAACGCGGCATTCGCACCCGCATCACCACCTTGCCCGGCGGCCTGCACGTGTCTCGACGTGCGCCGTCGCTGCATGCCGAGCTGTCGTCGAAACCGGAAGCGGCGATGCGCGACCCGCTGACCGTGCTCGACTGGGTCAACCTGTATGCACTCGCGGTCAACGAGGAGAACGCCGCCGGCGGTCGCGTCGTCACCGCACCGACCAATGGCGCCGCCGGCATCATCCCGGCGGTGCTGCACTACTACGATCGCTTCTGCCCAGGCGCGAACCTGGCCGGCGTGCGCACCTTCCTGCTCACCGCCGCCGCAATCGGGATTCTGTACAAGGAAAACGCCTCGATCTCCGGCGCCGAAGTCGGCTGCCAGGGCGAGGTCGGCGTCGCCTGTTCGATGGCCGCAGCCGGGCTCACCGCCGCGCTCGGCGGCAGCAGCGGCCAGATCGAAAACGCCGCCGAAATCGGCATGGAGCACAACCTCGGCCTCACCTGCGACCCGATCGGGGGGCTGGTGCAGATCCCCTGCATCGAACGCAACGCGATGGGCGCAGTCAAGGCGATCAACGCCTCGCGCATGGCGCTGCGCGGCGACGGCCAACACAAAGTCAGCCTCGACAAAGTGATCAAGACCATGCGCGACACCGGCCGCGACATGCAGGACAAGTACAAGGAAACCAGCCGCGGCGGCCTCGCGGTCAACGTGATCGAGTGCTGAGGTGGCGGCTGCGAAACTGCCTCAAGCCGCCGCGATCTCCAACACCTCATCGAGCAGCGCAGCGGCGGTGAGGTCGGTGCCGGCGCCGGGGCCCTGGATGACGAGGGGGCGTTCGCGATAGCGGGTGCTGTGCAGGACCAGGCGATTGTCGGTGCCGGAACCGCTGGCGAGTTCGTCGGCGGCGGTGAGTGCTTCGAGCCCGACGCTGGCGCCACTCGCGTGCCAGCGCGCAACCACGCGCAGGCGCGCACCGCGCGAGCGCGCGGCGTCGAGGCGCAGGCGCAGCGGCGCGTCGAGGCGCGGCAGCGTCGCATCGACCTGCTCGCTCGCGACTTCAGCCAGCGCCGCATCAAGCAGCGGTGCCACCTGCACTTCCTGCTCGTCGAGCGCGATGCCGGCGGCGCGCGCCAGAATCAGCAATTTGCGGCGCACGTCGGACCCGGACAGGTCCTCGCGCGGATCGGGTTCGGTGTAGCCGAGATCGCGCGCTTCGCGCACCAGCGCACTGAACGGGCGGGTGCCATCGAAGCGGTCGAACAGCCAGGCGAGCGAACCGGACAGCACGCCGGAGATGGCGTCGATGCGGTCGCCGCCAGCGACCAATGCGCGGATCGAACGCAGCAACGGCAATCCGGCACCGACCGTGGCGGCATCGCCATAGCGTACGCGGCCCGAGGCCTGCGCGGCGCGGATCGCCTGCCAGCGCAGCAGCGAGGCGCCCTGGCCGAGCTTGTTCGCGGTGACCACGTCGACGCCCTGCGCCAGCCAGTGCGCGTGGCGCGCCGCGACCGCGTCGCTGGCGGTGGCATCGATCACCACGCGTCGCCCCGCAGCCGCAGCGGTTGCCGCGAACGCGCGATCGGCGAAGTCGATCGAGCCCGGCAGGTCCAGGCCGTCGTGGCGCGCTGCAACCTGGTCCGGCACGAGCGTCGCATCCACCGTCCCGCAGCGCGAATTGGCCACGCCGACCAGGCTCAGGTCCGCTGCCAGACCGCGATGCTGAAGCTCGGAAAACCGCCGCAGCAACGCGCGTCCGACACCACCGGTGCCAAGCAGGACGGCGCGCGTTGCCGCGGCGTGGGGAACGATGCGGGATGCGAGCACCGCGCTCATTGCGCGAGCCCGACCGGTTTTCGTGCCGGCGCGGTCACCGCCGCGGCGCGTGCCAGCGCCGCTTCGAGATCGCGCCGCAGATCGCGCGCGTCCTCGATGCCGACCGAGAGGCGCAGCAGGCCATCGCCGATGCCGGCAGCGGCGCGCGCTGCCGGGCTCATCGCGGCATGCGTCATCGTCGCCGGATGCGCGACCAGGCTTTCGACGCCGCCGAGCGATTCGGCCAGCGTGAACTGTTCCAGGCCATCGAGGAAAGCACGCACCGCATCGACGCCACCGGCCAGTTCAATCGACAGCATTGCGCCGAAGCCGCGCTGCTGGCGCAACGCCAGCGCGTGGTTCGGGTGTGTCGCCAGGCCCGGAAAGTGCACCGCCGCGACGGCGCCATGGTTGGCGGCGAGATCCGCCAGTTCGAGCGCATTTTCCTGGTGCACGCGCAGGCGTGCATCGAGCGTGCGCAGGCCACGCAGGGTCAGGAAACTGTCGAACGGCGAGCCGGTGAGGCCGAGTGCGTTCGCCCACCACACCAGCTGCTGGTGCAGCTCGGCGTCCTTCGCGATCACCGCACCGCCAACGACGTCGCTGTGTCCGTTGATGTACTTCGTCGTCGAGTGCACGACCAGGTCGGCACCGAACGCGATCGGGGTCTGCAGCGCAGGCGACAGGAAGGTGTTGTCGGCGACCACGGTGGCGCCGATGCGATGCGCGGCCTCGGTGACGAAGCGCAGGTCGGTCAGGCGCAACAGCGGATTCGACGGGGATTCGATCCACACCCATTTCGGCTGCTGCGCCAAGGCCTCGGCCAGCGTGCGCGGATCGGTCAGGTCGGCGGTGATCAGCTCGAACTGGCCTTTCTTTGCCAGCGCGTTGAACAAGCGCCAGCTGCCGCCGTAGCAGTCATGCGGCACCAGCAGGCGTTCGCCCGGCTGCACCAGCGCGAGCACCAGGGTGATCGCGGCCATGCCGGTCGCGGTGATCACCGCGCCGGCGCCGCCCTCGAGTTCGGCCAGCGCATCCGCGAGCAGGTCGCGGGTCGGGTTGCCGCTGCGCGTGTAGTCGTACTTGCGCTTCTGGTTGAAGCCCTCGAAGCTGAAGTTGCTCGACAGCACGATCGGCGGCACAACTGCGCCATGGGCGCTGTCGCAGTCGATGCCGGCGCGCACGGCCGCGGTTGCGGTACAGCGCGCGCTCATGCCGCACCTCCGCAGGCACTCAACGCATCCAGCAGCACTTCCTGCACGCGGGCATCCTCCTTCAGGAACGAATCGTGGCCGAACACCGAATCGACCTCGTGATAGCGATGCAGCAGTGGCACCGCGACCGCGAACGCGCGCACGTCTTCGACCGGTACGATCTGGTCGCTGCGCGCGGCGAACACGGTCACCGGCACCGGCACGTCGGCCGGGTCGATGTCGTGCAGGTCGATCGATTCGGACAGGCGCAGGAACGCGGTGGCCGGGAAGCGCGCGGCGAAGCGCTCGCCCTGCGCTTCCAGGTACGACTCGGCGGCGCAGCGCGCGACGCCGTCTTCCAGTGCGACCGCGCCGCCAAAACGCGTGCCGAACTCCGCCGGCGTGCGGTAGCTCAGCACCGCCAGCTGACGCGCCAGCGCCACCGCTTCCGCGTCGTTGCCGGCGCGGAGGCGCACGATGCGGCGCTGTATCGCGCGCCAAGCCGACGCAAACGGATGCGGCCGATGCGCGGCATTGAGCACCACCAGATGACCGAGGCGCGCGCCCAAGCGCTTGGCCAGATGCAGCCCGACCATCGCACCGTAGGACGCGCCGATGCAGGCGGCGACGTGCCGCACCTGCAGGTGTTCGAGCAGCGCCACCAGCGCCTGCGCCTGGTCATCGGGATCGATCGCGACATCGAGCGTGCCGTCGGCACCGACCCAGTCGATCGACAGCAGGCGGTTCGTCCACGGATCGAGCGCAGCACCGGCGCGCACCTGCTGCGGCCACCAGCCTTCGCTGCCGTCAATCGCATTGGCGGCCAGCTGGCGATGCGCGGAGATGCCACCGAGCACGATCAGCAGCGGCGCTTCCTGGGTGCCAAGAATCTGCCAGCGCAGCACGGCTTCGTGCGTGCCGCCGTGGCGCAGGTTCAGGCGCAGCGGAAACGAACCGCGCTGCACCGGCACCGGGCCGCGCACGGGCGGCGCAAAGCGCAGCGAAGGCTCGAACGGGGCACGGGCTTCGTGGGTACAAGTCTCGGCTGCGGCGACCAGCGACATGGCGATTTCCTCCTGGAACCTCGCCCATCCAGTTGCCTGCGGATGCGTCGCCACGCTGCCCTTGCGGCAACGCTGCGACCCATCTTCCGGAGGACCGAGGTCCGCCGCAGGACTTGGCACCTGGCGCCACGCTTGCGCGTCACGCTGGTTGCCCCGGCATCCAAGGGCCTATCCCTCCGCCGGTCTTGATGGGTATGTGCGGCCAGCATGCCGTCCTCACCCATCCTTGTCAATCTCTCTATCGCGATAAAGAGATATAACTATTTTTCATGAGTGGATTTGTCGAACCGCAACGGCAAAACGCTAGCGCTTCACCAAGTAGCCGACCGCGTCTGCTGCGGCGTCGATGAGGTCGGCGATCAGCGGGTCGGCCAGCATGCGATGGAAGTCGGGCGTGCGCGGAAATGGCAGCTTCCGCAATGCGCGCTCATTCAGCACATACGCGACCGCGTTGCCGTTCATCGAACTGCAGTACGCGAACCCATCGATGGATTCGTAGGCGGAGTGCAAGGCCGCTGCCCACTGCTGGGCACGCGCTCGGGGCCCCGAGTGGATCGCGGTGGATGCGCCCATGCGCGTGACGAATGCGCCGGTCAGATCGAGCAGACTCAAATCGGCGGCGAGCGCCCACACCGCGAGGTAAGGCTGGTGTTTCAGGACATCGACGACACGCGTTGCCTGATACACCTCGGCGATGCAGGTCTGCGCGGCTGCGGCGCAGTAGTACACGCCGCGCTGTTGCAGTTGTGGCTGGCCGTGCTGGTCACGAGCCTGGTGATCGAAGCGCGACTGCGTCGGACCCCAATGGCGGAACTGATTCCAACGGGTTGGATGGTCACCGCCCGCGAAGCCGATGCGGGCCAGGGGCGTGCCCGCCGCCAGTCGCTTCGTGGGCGGCGTCAGGCTGCGCAGGCGTTCGACTGCCGGCGCGAGCGGCAACTTGGCCACTACAAGCCTTCCGCGAGCGCCAGCACCGGATCCACGTCGCCGGTTCGCAACAGCCAATCGCGCGGCGACACGGCCCCACCCCCGGCTCCGGAACGCAAGTCCGGAGTCGGCGTCAGGAACCACATCGCGAAGGCCAACGGCGAAACCTTGTCACCCACCGTGGCAAGCACCTTGGGCAATCCCGGAACCTCGACCCCACGCTCGAACTGGAACTGCGGGACACGCTTCTCCCCATTGAGTTCGACCGCCAGCAGCGTGCCCTCGCGGATGCGCTGCCGAATGCGGCTTGGGTCCAGTCCCAGCGTCTCGGCGAGTTCCGCCGGGGTGTCTGCCTTCTGGAACAGGTCCAGGAAGGTCGCGGCATAGCGTCCACGGGCGTTCGCGGCAGCCTGACGCGTCCGCAGCGTGGTGCGCATGCCCACCGCCGCGAGCGCGCGCGCTTCGGCTTCCGGCAAGGCGGATTCGAGCGGGTGAGCGGAGGGCAGCAACGAACGGAAGCCTGCGTCCTGCAAGACGGCTTCCGCGAGGCGCAATCGCTCCTTGCGGGACAGGCCTTCCAGCGCCGGAATGATGCCGGTGGCAGAGACGCTCATTCTCGTGTACTCCCGTCGCGATTTTGCGGGAATTGTCGGTTCGACGCGGCGTGATTGCAAGGCCAGGACGCAGGGCGGGGCGCATCGGCATGCGCCCCGCTATGGAACACCGCATCGGTTGCCGCCGCGACCCATGTCGACGGCGGCGACCGCCTCACCTCGCCGCGAGGTCGTAGCTGAGCACGTCGAAGCTCAGCGTGTCCTCGGGGTTCTGGCTGAGCGAGGCTTCGCGCGTGATGAACACGTAGGACTTACCCTCCTCCAGCTTGCTCGTCATCAACCCTTCGGTGTGCGGGTGCGCGTACACCAGCAGGTTGCGGCCGTCGGCGCTGAGCACGTGCATCGGCGCGCCGACCATTTCGGCATGGACGTCGTTGATCCACTTCGATTGTTCACCGGCAGCCGGGTTGCGGCTGACCAGCTTGCCCTCGATGCGGGTGATCTTGCGCCAGGTCGGGTCCTGTTCCGGCTCGATGTCGGTGCCGTTCATGCGCGCATTCGAGATCTCCTCGAACTTCGCCATCAGCTCGCCCAGGTTCTGGTAGCGGATCTGGAAGTCCCAGTGGCTGACCGACTGCGCGACATGTTCGGCGGCGCCGAAGGCCATTTCGGTCTGCGCGTCGTTGCACGCGCCCTTGCAGTAGGGCACGCCGATTTCGAGGAAGCCCTTGAGGCGGTCTTTCTCCAGATCGACGTAGTCGCGCATCTCGAGCATCACGCCCGGACCCATGGCGACGCCGGCCTGGCCTTCGCCCGGCACCGCCACCAGCACCGCACCGTTGCCAACGTCGAGCTTGCCGACGCGCAGCTGGCGCATCATCGCGTAGGCGTAGTCGTCCGCGCTCATGCCGTGCAGGCTCTTGGCGATGATGGTGACGATCTCGACCTGATGCTGCTCGGCGGTTTCGTACATGCGCTTCTCGAATGCCGCGCGCGTGGCCGTATCGAGCAGGCCGACCTCGTCGATCACGAACTTGCCGAACTTGGCCGGGATCGCGTTCGCGTCCGGCTTCGGCAGCACATCGGCCGGGCCCTTTGCCGCAACCGTCGTGCTCGCCGGCTTGTCACCGCCCATGGTCGGGAAGGTCGGGAAGGCCGGGGCATCGGCGGGCCGGGTGGTGGCTGGCGTGGCCGTGGCCGTGGCCGGCGCCGAGTCTGCGGGAGCGTTCTGCGCGACGCTGTCCGCGGCCGGGGTGCGCGTGGGCGCATTCAGCGAAGCGACAGTGCCGCTGCAATCTCCGCCCTGCTGCGCGCAGGCCTGTTCCCAGCCTTCGGCAATGGCGGTGACGCGCTTGCCGCGACCCGGATGGGTCGGGCCGTCGGCTTCGGGCACCAGGGTGTTCATCGCCTTCTGCGCGTCGGCGAGCAAGGCGCCCATCTTGTACAGCACATAGCCGCTGAACTTGTCGGCTTCGAGTTCGGTCGGCGGCTGGCTGCCACCGGGCTGGATGGTGTGGCCGGACAGGTGATGCCCGACCTCGTGCGCCATGATGCTGACCGGCGCCCAGTTGTTGTTCGCGGTGGCCTTCTGCACGTCGGCCATGAAGCGTTCGTTGTAGGCGATGACCCGATGCGGCAGCTTGTCGTCGCCGACCAGAATGACCGCGGCCGCGTTCGGTACCTGCGGATGCGGCAGCACGTCGAAGTTCTGCGGCAGGCCGGTGTACTTCATGATTTCGGCGACCACCTGCTGCCCGGCGCCGGGGTCGCTGCCGGACAAGCCGTGCGAGTCGATCGTGACCGGCGCGCCGTCGTAGGAACAGGCCTGAAGCTGGCTGGCGAGTTCGTCGATCATCGCCGCCTCGCTCATCCCGCCTTTCGGCGCGGGCGAATTGGCAGCCAGGGTCTGGCCGTTGGCGGTGGCGTCTTCGCTGCCGCCACAGGCAGCGAGTGCGACGGCGAGGGCGGAACAGAGCAGCGTGCGGCGCAGCGGGAGTTTCGGATTCATGGAGGCGATTCCAGTGGTTTGAAGGGGGAGAAGTCAGGCGGATGCGGCAAGTTGTGCCAGGACAATCTTGATCACGGCGAACGAATACAGGCGCACCAGCAGGAACTTGATGGCGACGAAGGCGACGGCGGCGAGCAGCAGTCGCCACCAGTCGCGGCGCCACTCGAGCAGGAAGAACTGACGAAACGCGAACACCAGGATCAACGACTCGATGCCATCCATCGGCCACGCGCGGAAGATCTTGTGCGCGGCCAGGAACTCGGCGCTGCGAACGAGCAGCGCGGGCAGCCACACAAAGATGTTCGCGGCGATCACCAGAAAATGGACGTAAAGGCCGAGGACGAGGTGCTCGGTGAGGTTGTAGGGCTGCCGCCAGCGCAGCACCAGCAATGAAGCGGCAGTGATTGCGAACACCCCGAGCGACACCGACCAGTTCGCGTAGGCGCGGACCAGTTCCATCGCCTGGCTCAGGCTCGCATCCTGCGACGCCAGGTGATTGGCGCGGAACAGAATCAGCAGCAACACACCAATCGCGATCAACAGCAGCTTGAGCGGGTGCACGTGCTTGGCGCGTGCGCCGAGCACGAACTCGCGGGCGATGTGGCCGGGGGAATGCGCGAGGCGCCACGCGGCTTTGACGATGCCGAACTCGAACACCCGGTAGCTCTGCCAGGCCTCGGCGCGCACCGCGCCGAAGTCGAGCCGATGCGCCCGCTTCTGACCGCAGCGACCACAGAACGGCGTCGTCAGTTCGGCGCCGCAGTTGTGGCAGACCGGCGCCGCGAAATGGGCGGCGTCGGGTGGCTGCGGGTCGGGAAGCGTGGACATCGTCGTGGCCGTTCGGCGCGTGCGCGGGTCAGTTCGCGATTTCGGCGAGTTCGAAGTTGTCGAACACGGCGCTGGTGCCGGCGGTCTTTTCGCCCATCACGATCAGCCCGGCGCCGCCCTTGGTCAGCGCGGCATCGTCGGCCTCGGCAACCACTTCACCGTCGAGCGACAGCTTCAGCGAACTGCCGACGCACTGCGCACCGATGCGGACATCGGCGATGTTCGGCATCGTGCCCTCGAAGCGGCCGCTGGTCAGCGTCGTCGCCTGCCCGCCCTGCACCTTCAGGATCGCGTAGCCGTGGCCGCCGGAGACCATGAAGGCGTAGAAGTGGTCGTTGTCGGCATGGCGGCAGACGACGCCACCGGTGCCCTGGCCGACGCCGGTGTACAGGAACAGGTTGGCCTCGACGCGCACATCGGCGCCCTTGGCCTGGCGCGGCGCCGGCATGACGCCGTAGGTGGCGTCGTCGACCGGGGTCATCTGGTAGCCGCCGGAACCGTCATACAGCGCGATGCCCTTGGCGTTGTGGTCGGCCACCTGGGTGTTGACCCAGCCGCTGCCGTCGTTGGAGAAGTCGTCCTGCATGACCAGCTTCTCGCCCGCCAGTACCGGGGCGGCGGCCAGCAGGGCAGTCACGAGGGCGACCAGGGCGGTACGGGAATGACGCTTCATCTTGCTCTCCGAGTTTCGGCGGCGGAATGCCGCGGTCATGGGGCAGTACGCAATCGAGCGGCGTTTTCTCCGGCCGGTCCGAATGCGATCGTGCGACGAAAGCGCCGCCGTTCTGCGTACAGTCAGCCAAGCCACCCGAATCCCCATGCACATCATGCCCGCAATCCTGGCGCCCTGTCTGCCGCGCCGCCACGCGCAACCGCTGCGCGCCCGCTCGCGTCCCGAGCACTGCCGCCGCACGCCCCTTCGGCCCTATGCTTCGCCCATGACGGCGAATGCGGACGACATCACCGGCTGGCTCAACGACTGGCAACAGGGCGACGCGCTTGCGCGCGACCGCGTGTTCGGGCGCCTGTACGTGGAGATGAAGCGGCTGGCGGCGACGGTGCTCAGATCCGAGTCCGGCCACGACACGCTGCAGCCGACGGCATTGCTCAACGACGCGCTGATGAAACTGATCCAGGCGCGCGCTCCCGATGTCGAGGACCGCGGGCACTTCATCCGCGTCGTCGCCCGCGCCATGCGCCAGATCCTGATCGACCGCGCGCGCCGCAAGCTCGCGGAGAAACGCGGCGCCGGCGTGGTACCGGAGTCGATCGACGACATCGACGTCGCCGGCATCGGCTCGCCGCATGAACTGGTCGCGCTCGACGACGCGCTCAGCGTGCTGGCCAAGCTCGACCCGCGCGCCGCCGCGGTGGTCGAAATGCGCGTGTTCGGCGGGCTGACCATCGAGGAAACCGCGCAGGCGCTGGACATCCATCCGTCTTCGGTGAACCGCGAATGGGCGCAGGCCAGCGCCTGGCTGCGCGAGCAACTCGGCGATGACCGCGGTGCCTGATCCGGCGCGGTATGCGCGCCTCAAGGACCTGCATTTCGAACTCGACGCGCTGGAACCGGCACGGCGCGAGGAACGCCTGCGCGAACTCGCCACGAACGAGCCCGGGTTGGCCACGGTCCTGCGCCGCCGTTTTACCGCAGCGCAGCGGCCGCTCGACATCCTCGATCGCGCCGAGCGCACCGAACGCGACAGCGCCGCACCGCAACTGCCGCACTACCGCATCGTGCGCGAACTGGGCCGCGGCGGCATGGGTCGGGTGTGGCTGGCCGAGCGCCGCCTCGACGACGCGGCGCAACTGGTCGCGCTCAAGCAGATTGCCAACGCCCACTGGAGCGACGACGACGAACGCCGCTTCCAGCGCGAGCGCCGCATCCTGGCCACGCTCGACCATCCGAACATCGCCGCGCTCCTCGACGGCGGCCGCGATGCGCAGGGCGCGCCCTACCTGGCGACGACCTTCGTCGACGGCCAGCGCCTCGATCGCTGGTGCACCGATCGCGACGCCTCGCGGCGCGAACGCGTGCGCCTGATCCGCGACCTCGCCGCAGCGGTCGCCTATGCGCACCGCAAGCTGGTCGTGCACCGCGACCTCAAGCCGGCGAACATCCTGGTCACCGCCGATGGCGTACCCAAGCTGCTCGACTTCGGTATCGCGCGGCTGCTCGACGAAGACGCGGTCACCGCCACCGGACCGAGCCAGATGACGCTGCGCTACGCCGCGCCCGAACAGGTGCAGGGCACGGCCGGTGGCGGCGTCGGCGTGGACATTTACGCGCTTGGCGTTTTGCTCTACGAGCTGCTCGCAGGACAGTCGCCGTATGGTCGCCCCGAAGGCGCCGCGGCGCTGGTGCGCGCCATCCTCGAAACCCGACCGGGCGCGCCGACGCGCCAGCCCGGCACGATCGATTCCGGCCTCGCCGCGATTTGTCTGAAGGCGCTGCGCAAGCTGCCCGAGGAACGCTACGCCAGCGCCGACGCGCTCTGCCTCGACCTCGATCGCTGGCTGCACGGCGAAGCGGTGGAAGCACGCCGTGGCGAACGCGGCTATCGGGCGCGCGCCTTCCTGCGTCGCTACTGGATGGTCGTGGCCAGCCTTGCTGCCGTGCTTGTCGCGGCTGCGGTATTTCTCGCCTATCACGTTGCCTCGCTCGACAGGCAACTCGCCGAGACCGCGCGCGAGCGCGACAAGGCGCGCGCGGTCGCGTCCTATTTCCAGGAACTGTTCGCGTCCGCCAATCCCTCGGCGACGCGCGGCGACGAACTGAGCGCACGCGAATTGCTGGCACGCAGCGTCAAGCGCCTGGAACAGGGCGACACCACTGGCATGGACGACGATGCGCGGGCGTCGATGTTCCATGCCGCGGCAAGGATCATGCGCTCGCAGGGACTGAACAACGAATCCGCGCGCATGTTCGATCGCGCCTTGCAGCTGTGGCTGAGCCTGCCCGCGGTGCCGGAAGACGACGTCGCCGACGCCTACAACGAACGCGCGCTGGTCCATTTCGGCCGCGGCGAATACGACGAGACGCTGGCGCTGCTGCACACCGCGCTGGCCCGACGCGACGCGATGAACGACCACGACAGCGTGCCGCGCGGCGTGCTGCTGCAGCAGCTGTCGGTGACGCTGCGTTCGCTCGGGCGCAATGCCGAGGCGACCGCGGCGCTCTCCGAGTCGGTCGAAGTGCTGGCGCGCAACCTGCCCGAGGCACGCGCGAACTATGCAGTCTCGCTCGGCAACCTCGGCACCTTCCTGGTCACCGAAGGTGACGCCGCGCAAGGCCACGCCAAGCTCGCCGAGGCGGTACGGCAGATCACCCAGCTCAAGCCGGAGCGCACCTCGCTGCTGCTGGCGATGCGGCGCAACCATGCCATGAGCCTGCGCGAACTCGGGCGCTTTGATGAGGCCGACCGCGAATACGCCAACCTGCTCGAGCGCATGCGCGACTTCTTCGGGCCAGAGCACATCGAGATCGCGCGCACCCATCATTCGTGGGCGCAGGGCTTGATCGTTCAGGGCCGACTCGACGAAGCCGAGCGCGCACTTGCGGAGGCCGAACGCGTCGAACACGCGCTCGGCAACGCCGACGATCCGCGCCTGCTGGCCTACCGCGCCGACCGCGCGCGCATCCACATCGAACGCGGCGAGTTTCCCCGCGCCATCGAGTTGCTGGAACCGGTGCTGGTCAAGCGCGATGCCGGCGTGGTCAGCGAGCGCAGCAGTGTCGACGCCGAGCGCGCCGCGCTCGCGCACGCCCGCTGCACGCTGCAACCGCACCGCGACCAGGCCGAAGCCCTGCGTGCCGCGCTCGCGGGCATGCGCGCCAAGCCGCCGCTGCCGCACGCGCTGATCGCGCAGTCCGAAGGCTGGCTGGAGCGCTGCGCCGGCGCGGTCGACGCACTTCACTGATCTTCACTGCGCGACGCCCCGGGGCCGGGTCTAGACTGGCGCCGTGCTCGCCGCCAACCACCCGGTCCGTCGCTTCCTGCTGCTGACGACGCTGTTCGTCGTCGGCGCTTGGCTGTCGACGTGGTTCATCCAGGGATCCAGCCAGGTCACGCTGATCTGGCCCCCGGCCGGCGTAGCGATGGGCGCGCTGATCGTGTTCGGGCTGCGCGCCTGGCCGTTCATCGCGGTCGGCGTGCTGCTGTTGCACTTGGTCATCGCCCCGGCGCCGTGGCCGTTCATCCCGTTTTCGCTGGCCTCCAACCTTGGTGCTGCGCTGATCGCGGCGGCCTGGACGCGGCGGCGCATGCCGCAGGCGGCGACCGTGCTCAGCATGCGTTCCGGGCTGGTCCTGTTCGAGCCGGCGCTGGTGTCGGTGGTGGTCGGCGGTGTGATCGGGGCGGCCGGTCTGGTCGCCGCCGGGATGGCGCCCATCGCCGCGTTCTGGGGGGCTGCGCTGCGCTGGGCACTCGGCGATCTGTTCGGCGCCGTCGCGGTGCTGCCCTCGATGCTGATCGCATTCCACTGGCAGGGCTGGCGCAGCGCCGAGCCGCTGCCGTTCCGCTACGCCGGCATCGGCGAGAAGTGGCTGTGGTGCTGGGCCTTCGCGGTCTCGTTGCTGCTGGTGGCGCTGGTCGCCAACCGCAGCGGCGCCTATGCGCTGGGCTTCGCCGTGTTACCCATCGTGTTCGTGATCTGGAGCGCAATCCGCTTCGAGCCGCTGTGGACCGCGCTTTCGACCACCACCATGAGCCTGTACCTTGCGACGCTGATCGGGCTTGGTCACGCCGGACTGGCGCCCCCCAAGGACCTGGCCTCGATCGCCATCCTGACCGCGTTTCTGTGCATTCTCACCGCCGCGCCGCTGATCGTGACGGCGGCCGCGCACGAGAACCGCGTCGCCAGCGTGCGCGCGCTGCGCCGCGCCAGCCGCGACGCACTCACCGGACTGGTCAATCGTCCTGCGTTCGAGGACGGCGTGCGCCAGGCGTGCGCGCGCAAACCGCGCGAGTTGATGGCGCTCGCCTATCTCGATCTCGATCAGTTCAAGCTGGTCAACGACACCTTGAGCCATGGCATCGGCGACGAACTGCTGCGCTCGCTGGCCGCAGCCATCGCCAGCGTGGTGCGCCCCGGCGACCTCCTGGCGCGGCTCGGCGGCGACGAGTTCGCCTTGCTGCTGCGCGACGTCGATCGCGCCGGCGCCGAGCGCGTGGCGGGCGGGCTGCGCAACGTCGTCGCCGACTTCCGCTATGCCCATGGCGGCCGCGTGATCGCACCCACCGTCAGCATCGGGCTGATCCCCTTCGCCGCCGCCGACGCCGACTATGCCGCGCTGTTCGCGCAAGCCGACGCCGCCTGCTTCACCGCCAAGGAGCTCGGCGGCAACCGCGTCCAGGTCGCGCTGCCGGACGACCGCCACATCCGCGACCGCCACGCGGCGATGGACTGGGCGGTCCGCATCGACAATGCCATCGCGCATGGCCACCTGCGCCTGTACGCGCAGGTGATCGCGCCGCTGAAGGCCGAGCCGGCGCGCCCGACCGCTCGTCACTTCGAGATCCTGCTGCGCATCCACGACCCGGAAACCGGCACCCTGCTCGAACCCGGCCCATACATCGCCGCCGCCGAACGCTTCAAGTTCGCGACCCGGCTCGACCGTCAGGTGTTGCAGCAGACGCTCGACTGGCTCGAAGCGCAGCCGCACTACGCCGCGCAGTGCGGCCTGGTCGGCATCAACCTGTCCGGAGCGTCGGTGGTCGACGACGAATTCGCGCAGTTCGTCGAGGAACGCATCCGCGCCAGCAGCGTCGCGCCGCAGCAACTCTGTTTCGAGATCACCGAGACCAGCGCGGTGCGCGACCTGGCCCAGGCGCAACGCTTCATCCAGCGCGTGCGCGCGCTCGGCTGCAAGTTCGCGCTCGACGATTTCGGCGCCGGATTCTGCTCCTTCGCCTACCTCAACGCGCTCGACGTCGACTTCTTCAAGATCGACGGCAGCTTCGTCCGCGACCTGCACACTTCGCCGCTGGCGCTGGCGATCGTGCGCTCGATCGCCGAGATCGCGCGCGTCCTGCACAAGCAGACCGTGGCCGAGTGCACCGAGTCGGAATCGGTACGCACGCGCCTGGCTGCGCTTGGCGTCGACTATGCCCAGGGCTTCGCGATCGGACGACCGCTGCCCCTTGAACAAATCTTCCTGCAGCCCGATCCTGCACTGACCCTGCGCGAGGCCTCCTGATGATGCTGCGTCCGCTGCTTCTGCTCGCCCTCGTGCTGCTGTCGTTGGCGTCGCCGCTGGCGGCCAAGCGCCTGTACCAGTACCGCGACCAGAACGGCGTGCTGCACGTGACCGACCGCCCACCCGCCGATGCCGCACAGGTGAGCGAGGTCAAGGAAACCCTGGTCCGCGCCGAGGAACAGGACATCGTGCAGATGTTCACCAACGACGCCGGCGACGAGCACACCATGACCTTCGTCAACAAGATCGCCGGGCCGGTGGCGGTCGGGCTCAAGTTCGTCGATGCCTTCAACGTTGCCGCCGAACCGCCGCTACCGCTGCAGACCGTGCTCGGCGCGTTCGAACAGCGCCTGGTCGCGCGCGCGTTCCCCGCCGACCACTACCAGGATTCGCGCTTCGGGCTGCGCTACACCGCCGCCCCCGGGGACCCGGGCGCGCAGCACGACGACAGCGTGCGCTACTCGGTTCCGTTCGGCCGCGGCGTGAAGTTCGTCCTGGCCCAGGGTTTCAATGGTCCCTTCACTCACACCGGGGCGCAGTCGCGCTATGCGGTGGATCTCGGGGTCGACGAGGGCACGCCGGTGTTGTGCGCGCGGGAGGGTATCGTGATGATGGTCGAGCGCGACTTCTACGGTGCCGGCCTCGACAAGGAGAAGTTCGGCGGCCGCGCCAACCACGTGCGGGTGCTGCACGCCGACGGTTCGATGGCGGTCTACGCCCACCTGCAGCTGGAATCCGCCAGCGTCAGCCCGGGCCAGCGCGTGCGTCGCGGCCAGCAACTCGGCCTGTCCGGCAACACCGGCTTCTCCACCGGTCCGCATCTGCACTTCGCGGTGCAGGTGAATCGCGCGATGGAACTCACCGCGGTCCCGTTCCGCTTCGAGGGCGACGCCATCCCGCTGCAATGACGCCGCGCTCTTGTGCGGTGCATCACGCTTTTCCTTTGCGGCCACTGAGGCTTCCGGCTAGGCTGCCGTTCCGCCGAGCGTTTGGCCGGCGTTCAGCCCCCTTGTTCCATCGCCTTCCACGACCGAGGTGTCCCGTGCATTTGCGCCGTCCTTCCCTGCTGTTGCTGATTTCCATCATGGCCACTGCCGCCACTGCCGCCGAAACCGCGCGTTATCGCGTGCTGCCCGGCGGCGAAGCCGCGAACAAGGGCCGCGATGTCTATTCCCGGGTCGATGCGCCGACGGCGACGGTGAACTACTCGGACACGATCGCGGCCGCTCCAACCTTCAATCGCCCGCTGGCTGTGGCGGCCTTTCGGGCGTCGGCACCGCGGTCGGCTACCACGTCCAGCAGTTCAGCGTGGACATGTCCGGCTCCTACACCATCGAGGTACTCGGGACCTCCACGATCAGCGACGGCGATAGCTATCTGATCATCTACCAGACCGCGTTCGATCCGATGACTCCGCTCACGAACTGCATGTTCTCCGATGACGACAGCGGTACCGGAGCCTATTCGCTGGCCACCGGCGCCCTGACGGCAGGCACGCAGTATTTCGCGGTAACCACCACGTTCGCCAATGGCGCGACCGGCAATTTCGACAACCAGATCAGTGGTCCCGGCAACATCACCCTCGGCGGTGGCGGTCCGCAGGCTGATCTGGGCGTGACCGTCGCAGCGCCCTCGGGCGTGGCGACCGGCGGCACCTTCACCTACACCCTGACCGCCACCAACAACGGCCCCGACCCGGCCACCGGCGTGCTCGTCACCGACGTGCTCTCGCCGTCCGTGACCTTCGTCAGCAGCGACTGCGGCGCCACCGAAATGGCCGGAACGGTGTTCTGGAACATCGGTGCCATGGCCAATGGCGCCTCGGCGACCTGCACCATCACCGTCAGCATGGGCGCGGTCTGCGCAGTGGTCGACAACGTTGCCAGCATCGACGGTGTCGAGGGTGATCCGGGCGCAGGCAACAACAGTTCGGCGATCTCCAACAGTGCCGGCAACCTCGTGCTCGATCCGGGCTTCGAAGGCGGCACGCCGAATGCCACCTGGACCGAAGCCTCGACCAACTTCGGTACGCCGATCTGCGATGTGAGCTGCGGCCTTGGCAGTGGTACCGGCCCACGTACCGGCACCTTCTGGGCCTGGTTCGGCGGCTATGGCGCCGGCGCGGAAGCCGGCTCGGTAGCGCAGGCGATGGTCATCCCGACCGGCTCGACCGCACTCGACTTCTATGTGGAGTTCCCGGTGTGCAATGCCGCCAACGGCGCCAACGACTACGTACGCGTGCTGGTCGACGGCACCGAACTCTGGCGCGAGAACGCCACGTCCGCACGCTGCGGTGTCATCGGCTACCAGCAGGTCAGCGTCGACATCAGCGCCTACGACGACGGCCTCAGCCATACCGTGACCTTCGACTCGACCACGGTCGGCGGCGGCGCAGTTTCCAACTTCTTCGTCGACGATGTCTCCATCGCTGCGGCTCCGGTCTGCGTCGCCGGCTTCGTGCCGAAGGTGCCGGTACCGGCCTTTGATCGTGGCGGCCTGGCGCTGCTGACGCTGCTGCTTGGCATGCTCGGCATTGCAGCAGCGCGTCGCAATCCGGCCTGAGGCCAACGCACGACCGCACCATCAAGACGCCCGCTTCGGCGGGCGTCTTCTTTTTCGGCCGCGTATACTCCGCGCCCCCGAGCCGCCTGTGGCGGCGCATCGAACCAATCCCATGTCCGAACAACACACCGAAACGGCGCGACGACGCACGTTCGCGATCATTTCGCATCCCGACGCCGGCAAGACCACGCTCACCGAGAAACTGCTGCTGTTCGGCGGCGCGATCCAGATGGCTGGCAGCGTCAAGTCGCGCAAGGCGGCCCGCCATGCCACTTCGGACTGGATGGCGCTGGAAAAGGAACGCGGCATCTCGGTCACTTCGTCGGTGATGCAGTTCCCGTACGAGGGCCGCATCGTCAACCTGCTCGATACGCCGGGCCACGCCGACTTCTCGGAAGACACCTATCGCGTGCTGACCGCGGTCGACTCGGCGCTGATGGTGATCGACTGCGCCAAGGGCGTCGAGGAACGCACGATCAAGCTGATGGATGTCTGTCGTCTGCGCGACACGCCGATCCTCACCTTCATCAACAAGCTCGATCGCGAAGGCCGCAGCGGCATCGATCCGATCGACGAGGTCGAATCGGTGCTCAAGATCTCCTGCGCTCCGATCACCTGGCCGGTGGGCATGGGCTCGCGCCTGCGCGGCATCGTGCACCTGCTCGACAACGAGGTGCACCTGTTCGAGGCCGGCAAGAACTTCACGCGCCAGGACTCGACCATCCTCAAGCTCGATGACCCGAGCCTGCCGGAGCGAGTCGGCCACGAGAACTACAAGGAACTGATGGGCGAACTCGAACTGGTGCAGGGCGCCTCGCAGCCGTTCGACCGCGCGGCCTATCTCGCCGGCAAGCAGACCCCGGTGTTCTTCGGCTCGGCGGTGAACAACTTCGGCGTGCAGATCCTGCTCGATGCCTTCGTCGACTGGGCGCCGGCACCGAAGACCCACGCCACCACGTCGCGCCCGGTGGCTGCGACCGAAGACAAGATGACCGGCTTCGTCTTCAAGATCCAGGCGAACATGGACCCGGACCACCGCGACCGCGTCGCCTTCCTGCGCATCTGCTCGGGCCGCTACGAACAAGGCATGAAGGCCTTCCACGTGCGCACCGGCAAGGAGGTGAAACTCGCGAACGCACTCACCTTCATGGCCAGCGACCGCGAGATCGTCGAGCGAGCCTGGCCGGGCGATGTCATCGGCCTGCACAACCACGGCACCATTTCGATCGGCGACACGTTCACCGAGGGCGAGCAACTCTCGTTCACCGGCATCCCGAACTTCGCACCGGAGCTGTTCCGCCGCGCGCGCCTGCGCGATCCGCTCAAGCTCAAGCAACTGCAAAAGGGCCTGGCGCAGCTATCCGAAGAAGGCGCAACGCAGTTCTTCAAACCGATCATGTCCAATGACCTGATTCTCGGCGCGGTCGGCACCTTGCAGTTCGACGTTGTCGCCTATCGGCTCAAGGACGAATACTCGGTCGATTGCAGCTTCGAGGCCGTGCAGGTTGCAACCGCGCGCTGGATCCGCTGCGACAACGCAAGAAAGCTGGAGGAGTTCCGCGAGAAGGCGGCGATGAACCTCGCGCTCGATGCCGCCGGCAAGCTCGTGTACATCGCGCCGACCCGGGTCAACCTGCAGCTGACCCAGGAACGCTGGCCCGACGTGGTGTTCATGGCCACACGCGAGCACGCGCACGCGGTGGATGCCGACTGACATGCTGCTGCGCTGGTGGCGCTACCTCTGGGGCAAGCGCGACGAGGTCGCGGCGATGGACTGGAAGGACGCCGAGCTCGCGCGCATCGTGCTGCGCATCCATCGCCACCGCCGCGGTGTCGAATGGCGGAGCGTGCCGCTTGGCGCGATCGCACCGATCCATCCGATCAATCGGCCCACCGCGCTCGCCAGCGCGCAGGCCCGCGCCGACCTGATCCGCCCGCTCGCCGGGCAATTGCGTGTCGAGGGTCGTATCGACCGCGAACGCCTGCAGGCGGTGCTGCCTTCGGTTTCGGCGATCAAGGTGGTCGAAACCGCTCCGCAACGATTCGTCTCGTTCGAGGGCAACGGCCGCCTCGCCGCGCTGCGCGATGTGTTCGCGGACACACCGGCGCTGCTGATCGAATGCGAGTGCTATGACATCCGCCATGCACCGCGCCTGCAGCGTCGCATCGAGCGCCTGCGCACCGCGCACGCGCTGCCCTGAGGGCTCCGCGTTCCCGATGGGCACAAGGCCGCCCAGGTAACAACTCGGCACACTCACGACGCGAGTGCGATCGCATACTGGCGGCATCCGACCCGACGCATCGACCGCGCCCATGGCCCATGACTTCGAACAGCGCCTGCTCGTGCTACGCACGATGGCGGCAATCCGCGCCTATCTGGACAGCTACCCGATCGCGCCGGCCGAGTCCGCCGACATCAGTTGGCTGACCGAACCCGAGTGGCTGGCCGAGGGCGACGACGCCGACGAGGACCGCTTTCATCTTGCGGTGCGGCTGAGCTATCCGGCGGTGCGCCTGCGCGCCTACGACGAGCGCGGCGCATCCGATAGCGTCACCCCGGAGCTGGCACGTCGAATGCGCGCGGTCCCGCTCCAGAACAGCAAAGGCCTGGTCGCGGTCGCGCTTGAGGATTGCGAGAACCCCGAAGCGCTGCAACAACTGAACTTCCTGTTGCGTGACCGCGTGCTGCCGATGATCGCGACGCCGCGAACCATCCGCGAATGCATCGGCCACTTCTACGATCACGACCAGGACCTTGCAGTCGCCCGCCAGCTCGGTCTCGACCCGCTGCTTGATGCACCGCAGCGCGACATGGAGCGACTGGCGCGCGAGAGGCCGGTGGTGCGCATCGTCACCGACCTGATCAGTGAGGCGGTTGCGCGACGCGCCTCCGACATCCATATCCGTCCCGGCGAACAGGGCGCCGACGCGCTCTATCGCATCGACGATGAACTGGTTGCGGTTCGCCGCTTCATGCGCGCCCTGCTGCCGGCGGTGGTGTCGCGCATCAAGGTGCTGGGCGAGATGAATCTGGCCGAGCACCGCAAGCCGCAGGACGGCCGCAGCAGTTTCGTACTCGACAATGGCCGCAAGGTCGATCTGCGGATCTCGGTGATGCCGGCGGTGTTCGGCGAGTCGGTGGTGATCCGCCTGCTCGACACCATGGAGAGCCTGTGGAGCATCGATCAATTGGGATTGAGCGCAGCCGACCGCGTGCGTCTCGACGACGTCATGGCGCGCAGCCACGGCATGTTCCTGACCACCGGCCCGACTGGTTGCGGCAAGTCGACGACGCTGTACGCGATGCTGCTGGAGTTGCGCAAGCAGCGCATCAATATTTTGACCATCGAGGATCCAGTCGAGTTCTACATCGAAGAAATCCAGCAGATGCAGGTGAACCGCGCTGCGGGTTTCACCTTCGCAACCGCAATGCGCAATTTCCTGCGACACGATCCGGACGTGATCATGGTCGGCGAGATGCGCGATCGCGAGACCGCGGCGATCGGCGTCGAATCGGCTTTGACCGGACACCTGGTGCTGTCGACGTTGCACACGAATACCGCCGCGGCGACCGTCACCCGGCTGCTCGATCTCGGCGTCGAGGCCTACCTGCTGCGCGCCTCGCTGCTCGCGGTGATGGCGCAACGCCTGGCGCGGCTGACCTGCACGCATTGTCGCGAGGTCGAGCAGGTCGCGCCGCACATCCGCGAAGCGCTTGGCGTCGGTGCCGACGAGGTGTTCTACAGCGGCCGCGGCTGTTCGCGCTGCGAGGGTCTTGGCGTGAAAAAGCGCCGCGCTGTTTACGAACTGATGGTGATCACGCCCGCGATCCAGCGCCTGATCGTCCCCGGCGCCGAAGCCGACACCATCCACGCCACCGCGATCGAGGAAGGCATGACGCCACTCACCCAGGCCGCCGTGCAACTGGCACGCAGCGGCGCCATCTCGCTGGGCGAGGCTTGGCGGCTGCGGGCGGATTGAGGGTTGCGATCAGCCGCGGCACGAGTCGCGTCCACCGCCCCTCGTCCCGGAAAATTGTTCAGCTTGTGTTATCGTTCGCACTTGCGCCCCCTGATTGGCGCACTTTGCGCCCACCGACCAGAAAGGAATACCGCATGAACCTCAAGATCACGACATCCCTGCTTGCCGGCGCGATCGTGCTGGCGCTGCCGATGATGGCTGCGGCGCAGACAGGCGCCCGCACAGCGCCAGTCGGCACACCCGACGCCCCTGCTGCCGCTTCGCCGTTCGCGCCGCTGGCCACGATTACCGAGTCCTTCGACGTGGTTCCGGGCACCGATCCCAACAAGTGCCCGACCGGCTGGATCTGCAGCAACGTCAGCTCCCCGCTCGGCACCACCAACTGGTTCCAGGGCAACGATGTGGTGTTCCCGGCTCAAGCCGGCCCGACGACCGGCTATATCGCCACCAACTTCAACAACACCACCGGCGGCACTGGCGACATCAGCAACTGGTTGATTACTCCGGTGATGCAGTTCGGTAACGGCTCCGAATTGCGTTTCTGGGCGCGGGTCAACACAGGCTCAAGCATTTTCCCGGACCGCGTCGAGATCCGTGCCAGCACCGGTGGCAGCAACAATGGCGGAACCGCAGCCAGCACGGGCGATTTCTCGATCTTGCTCGGCACGATCAATCCTTCGCTATCGAATGCGGCCGGTGCCTGCGCCATGCCGGCCGGAGCTCCAGGTGCGGGCGGCTTCCCCGAGACATGGTGCGAATACCTGCTGACCACTGCTGATGGCATTCCGAACAGTGGCTCGGGCCGCATCGCCTTCCGTTATTTCGTGACCAACGGCGGCCCAACCGGCGCCAACTCGAACTACATCGGCATCGACACCTTCAGCTTCGTCGAAGGTTCGGCTGTCGTTCCCAGCCAGCCGGTCCCCGCCTTCGGTGACACCGCTCGCTGGTTGCTGCTGTTCGGCGTGCTCGGACTGGGTGCGTTCGCGGCGCGTCGCCGCTGGGCCTGATTCAAGCTCCGGAAAGGCAATACGACGAAGGGCGCCGCGAGGCGCCCTTCGACTTTTCAGGCCGGCTCGATTTCGATGCGCACGCGCTCGGCCACTCGGCGCGCTTTTTCCTTGGCAGCGAACAGGCTGTCGCCGCGCGCGAGCGCGACGCCGAGGCGGCGCTTGCCCTCGACTGCGGGCTTGCCGAACAGGCGCAGGTCGGTGTCCGGCTCGGACAGGGCATCGGCGACCCCATGGAACTTCGCCACGCCATGGCCGCTGCCGAGGATCGCCATCGATGCCGACGGCCCGCGCGCGCGGATCACCGGAATCGGCAGACCAAGGATGGCGCGCACATGCAACTCGAACTCCGACAGGTCCTGGCTGATCAGCGTCACCAGCCCGGTGTCGTGCGGCCGTGGCGAGACCTCGGAGAACAGCACCTGGTCGCCGCACACGAACAATTCGACGCCGAACACGCCGAAGCCGCCGAGCGCGTCGGTGACCTGGCGCGCGATCGTGCGTGCGGCGGCGAGCGCGGGGTCGGACATCGGCTGCGGCTGCCAGCTCTCGCGATAGTCGCCGTCTTCCTGGTAATGGCCGATCGGGTCGCAGAAGCTGACGCCGTCGCGATGGCGCACGGTCAGCAGGGTGATCTCGTAGTCGAAGCGCACGAAACCTTCGACGATGACGCGGCCGGCGCCGGCACGACCGCCGGCCTGCGCGTAGTCCCAGGCGGCATCGATCTCGGCCGGCGCGCGCACCAGGCTCTGGCCCTTGCCCGATGAACTCATCACCGGCTTGACCACGCACGGCAGGCCAAGCGCGGCCACCGCGTCGCGGTACTGCTCGGGCGTGTCGACGAAGCGATACGGCGAGGTCGGCACGCCCAGCGTTTCCGCGGCTAGCCGGCGGATGCCCTCGCGGTCCATGGTCAGTTGCGTCGCCTTCGCGGTCGGTACCACGCGCAGCCCGCGCGCTTCCAGTTCGACCAGGGTCGGCGTGTGGATCGCCTCGATCTCGGGCACGACCAGCGTCGGCCGCTCCAGCTCAATCACGCGGCGCAGCGCTTCGGCATCGAGCATCGGGATCACGTGGCAGCGATGCGCGACCTGCATCGCCGGCGCGTGCGCGTAGCGATCGACCGCGATCACCTCGACGCCGAGCCGTTGCGCGGCGATCGCGACCTCCTTGCCGAGTTCGCCGGACCCGAGCAACAACAGGCGGATGGCATCGGGCTGCAGCGGTGTTCCGAAGGCAAACATGGCGGCTTCTCCAGACCGGGGCGCGCATTGTAGGTTCGCGGCCGACTACGATGCGCGAACCCGCGGCCCTGCCCGCAGATTTCCCGGAGCTCCATGCGCCTGTCCACGATCCTGGCTGCGTTGTTGCTGAGCGTATGCGTGCTTGGCGCGCGCGCGGCAGAGTCCGAGCGCGAATGGTTCCGGCTGCGCCTTGGCGAGGAGAGCATCGGCCACGTCTGGCGCGAGCGCCGGGTCGAGGGCGGGACCGTGACCCACCACGAGCACTTCGAGGCGCGCTTTCGGCGCAATGGCGAGCCGCTCGATTTCCGCAGCGACGAAATCCATCGCGAGACACTCGATGCCCGTCCGCTCGGCTTCCGCATGGAGCAGCAGACCGGCAGCCATGCGCTGACCATCGACGGCGAGGTCGTCGCCGGGCGCATCCATCTGCGCACGCGTGATGGCGGCCGCGCGCAATCGCGCTGGGTCGACTGGCCACAAGGCGCGCTGATGAGCGAGGGACTTGAGCAGGCCACTGCCGCACTCGCGCCAGTCGATGGCGCGAGCGCCAAGGTGCAGCTGTTCCTGGTCACGTCGCAAACCGCGGCGGAAGCCACCGTTACCCGCGTCGGTCGCGAGACCATCCACATCGACGCACGGGCGCAAGAAGCGACCCGCTACGACACCGAACTCGCACTCGGCACCGAGCCGATGCGCAGCGTCAGCCATGAAGACACCGAGGGCCGCATTTTGCGCACGGCGATCCCGATGTTCGGCCAGCAACTGCTGCTCGAGCGCATGGCCAGGCCGCCCGCCACCGACGCGCCCGCGCCCGCCGGCGTTGAGCTGTACGACTACGCGCTGATCGCCTCGCCGCGGCCGCTCACCGCCGAGGAGCGTCGCGGCACGCTGCGCTACGCGCTCGCCTGGTCCGGGGATTCGTTGCTGCGCGGGGTGGCCAGCGACGAGCAGGACTGGCAGCCCGAGTCGGACACGCGGGCGACGCTGACGGTCACGCCGCTGCCTTCGGCCCGTCGTGCCGATCCGCCGACCGCGCGCGATCGTGAGGCCACGGTCTGGCTCGACGCCGATGATCCCGGCATCCGCCGCTTCGCCAAGCGCGCGACGCGCGGCGCCGGCGACGACCGCTCCCGCATGCGCATGCTTGAAGCCGCGGTGGCTCGCCACATCCGCGACAAGTCGATGCGCGTCGGTTACGCCAGTGCCTCGCAGGCGCTGGCCGCGCGCGAAGGCGACTGCACCGAGCACGCGCTGCTGCTGGCCGCAGCTGGGCGCGCGCTCGGTATCGCCACGCGCGTCGCCAGTGGCGTCGCCTATGTCGAGCGTTTCGGCGAACGCAGCGACGTATTCGTCCCGCACGCTTGGGCCCAGGCCTGGGTCGATGGTCACTGGCGCAGTTACGACGCCGCACTTGGTGGCTTCGGCGCCGACCACATCGCCTTCGCCGTCGGCCACGGTGACCCCGCCGATCACTTCGCCGCCGTCGCCTGGATCGGCGCGCTGCGCATCACCGCGATCGAAGCGATCACCCCCTGATCGCGGGGTGCCGTCGCCAGCAGCGCACCCTTAGAGTTTCCCCGACCATTGGGGAACCCGTGCCATGACCGCCGCCCGCTGCTGCACCCGAATCCTGCTCGCGCTGAGCGCGCTCACCGTCACGCCGAGTGCCAACGCGGCGCTCTGGCTGAAGCTGCGCACCGGTCACATGCACGACGCACACCCCATCTCGCAGCCGCATTTGGGACCCCATGTCGCGACCTACGACGCCGCCTACACCTTCGTCGGCGTGGCCTACGAGGGCGGCGTCGCGAGCGCGCCGGTGACCTTCACCACGCGCGTGCCGGATGGCTTCAGCATCACCCGATTTGTCGCAGACAACTGGAACTGCAATCAGAGCGGCGCAGACGTCAGCTGCGTGTCGATCGCCGACATCCCGGTGCCGAGTTATGGCGGCGTCGGCGGCATCGAAGTGATCCCGCCGGCGCAGGGGCAGATTCGCATCTACTACGACATCAGCCCGAGCCTGGCGCCGAATACGCCGTTCACGCTGCGCGGCGCGGCCGCCAATGCCGCCAACCCGCATGACCCGGGCGGCGTCTGCAACTACTGGAACAGTTGCCGGGAGGAGAGCGGCCAGGTGCTGGAATCCTGGCTCAAGCCTTCGCTCGGCTTCTCCGGCAGTCCAACCTATTTCGTGCCGGGGACCGAGCGCCCGCTGACCTTCCTTGCCGACGTCCGCGGCTACAACGTCAACAACGGGCCGGCGGCCTATCGCCTGTACCTGCCGGAACACGTGAGCTACGACCACATCGTGTTCACCACGCCAACCTCGGGCTGGACCTGCACCCCGATCGCACTGCCCGCCGGTCGAACGCGGCTGGACTGCACCACGCCGGCGCTGCACAACGCCATCACCGAACCCTATGGCGCCAGCATCGGCGGCGCGTTGTTCCTCGACCTCGATCCGGCCACGCCGGTGCCGGGTTCGATCGACCTGTTCGCGACCTTCGAGAACGCCGACCAACCGGCACCGGCCGACTGCTATGTCGATCCGCTGCCGAAGGGCTGCGCGCGCATCACCATCCCGGTCGATGCCGCGCCGTCACCGCGACTGGTGGTGGAGCGCATCGCGCCGAGCTATCCCCAAGGCATCGAAGCGTCTCCCGCGAGCTTCACGCCCGGCGGCGCGCAGGTCGCAATCGCCCTGCACTACCGGAATACCGGCAATGCGTCGGCGGCGGCGCCGCACATCGACCTGCGCCTGCCCGCCGGGCTCGGCCACGTCGCCGTCGGCAACTCGCAGCCGGCCGCCAGCTGCAGTGTCAGCGGCAGCGTTGCTGCCGGCCAGACGCTGCGTTGCATTGCCCAGCCACTTGCGGTCGCACCCAATCACGTGGGGCGCCTGGAACTGGTGCTGCAGCCGACGCTGGCGCTGCCGATCCCGATGACCACGCTGACCGGTGCCGTGCGCCTCGATGGCGCGATCACCGCCGACGAGTCGCTCGCCGACTGCGAGGCCACGCCGGGCCAAGTCCACTGCGCGCGCCGTGGTGCCGGTGGTCCAGCCCAGCACCTGCAGCGGACTGCCGGAAAACGAGGGTCTGTACTGCGACGGCTTCGAGGAGCGCTGATCCAGCCGACGAACGGCAGTTGCATGATGATATCGTTTTGATATCTTTGCCTCCGTCCACCACGGAGGCTGTCATGAACCAGAACGCCCAGATCAACGAATCCCGCGCCACCAGTGCCGCCGGCATCCCGATGCTGCTGCTGATGCTGGCCCTGACCTTCTTCGCCCTGCCGGCGCTGTTCGTGATCGGCCTGCGCATTCCGGCAGTACTGGCCGCGATCGTCGTGTTCTTCTGCTGGTTCGGCTTCTTCATGGTGCAGCCGAACCAGGGCGCGGTGCTACAGCTGTTCGGCCGCTATGTCGGCAGCGTTCGCGACGAGGGCCTGCGCTGGGCCAATCCGTTCTACTCGAAGAAGACGGTTTCCTTGCGCATCCGCAACTTCGAGTCGAACAAGCTCAAGGTCAACGACCTCGAAGGCTCGCCGATCGAGATCGGCGCGGTCGTGGTCTGGCAGGTGATCGACACCGCCGAGGCCACCTTCGCGGTCGACGACTACGAGGACTTCGTGCACGTCCAGGCCGAATCCGCGCTGCGCCAGTCGGCCACCAGTTATCCCTATGACCTGCACGACGAGCACAAGGTGTCGCTGCGCAGCCATACCCAGGAAATCGCCGACCACCTGCGCAAGGAGATCCAGGAACGCCTGACCAGCGCCGGCGTCAAGGTGCTGGAAGCGCGCATCAGCCACCTCGCCTACGCGCCGGAAATCGCCCAGGCCATGCTGCAGCGCCAGCAGGCAACCGCGATCATCGCCGCGCGCACCAAGATCGTCGAAGGCGCGGTCAGCATGGTGCACATGGCGCTGGACCAGCTCGACGCCAAGGGTGCGATCAAGCTCGACGAGGAGCGCAAGGCGGCGATGGTCAGCAACCTGCTGGTCGTGCTCTGCGGCGAGCGCGGCACCCAGCCAATCGTCAACGCCGGCTCGATCTACTGAGGCCGCAGCCATGGACGAGCGCAGTGTCGCCGCTCTGGCCGTGATGCCGGCGGCGATCCTCATCGGCGTACTCGGCGTGCAAATGCGCGCCGGGCGCTGTCTGCATCTGCTCAACGGCATCGACCTCGCCAAGGTGCGCGACCGCGACGGACTCGGCCAGTTCGCCGGCACCCTGATGTTGGCGCTGGCCCTGGTGCTGATGCTGCTCGGCGCAGCGCTCGCGGTATTGCCCGAGGCGCAGATGCCGGTCGCGATCTGCATCTGCGTCGCCGCGAACCTCGGCATCGCCCTGCGCCTCGCCTATGGCGTACGCGGTTTCCAGCGCAGGTGACGCGATGAACGAGAAGAAGGCCTATCCGCTGCGCATCAACGCCAACGTGCTCGAAGCCGTGCAGCGCTGGGCCGACGACGAACTGCGCAGCCTGAATGCGCAGATCGAATACGTGCTGCGCGACGCGCTGCGCAAGGCCGGGCGCCTGCCCGCGTCCAGCGAGCGCAAGCCGGACGAAGCCGAATGAATCGCCCCGTCCTGGTCTTCCTGGTCCTCGCCTACGCCATCAGCTGGGGCGTTTCGGAACTCGGTTTCCGCATGCTGCAACTGCCGGCGGTGGCGGTCGGCGTCGCTTTCATGTTTGGCCCTGCGCTCGCCGCCGTGCTGACCACGAAGTTCGTGCTGCGCAGGCCCATCGCCAGTCTCGGCCCGTGGTGGCGACCGAACCGCTGGCTCGCTGTCGCGGTGATCGCACCCATGCTGTTCACCTTCGCGTGGATCGCAATCTCGCCGCTGGTACCTGGCTTGTCGGTCGCACTCGACAGCCAGGGCTTGATCGACAACGTCCTGACGTCGGTGCCGGCCGATCAGCAAGCCATGGTACGCGGCGAACTGGAGAAGCTCGGCGGCGCCCTGCTGCCGATGCTGTTGTTGCAGATGACCCTGGTCGCAGCCGGTGTCGGCATGACGCTCAATGCCGTCGCCGCCTTCGGCGAGGAACTCGGTTGGCGCGGCTTCCTGCATCAGCATCTGGCGACCATGGGATTCTGGTCGCGCGCGGCGCTGGTCGGCTTCTTCTGGGGCCTGTGGCATTTGCCGCTGACGCTGCGTGGCCACAACTACCCGAGCCACCCGGAACTCGGGGTCGCGATGATGATCGCGTTCTGCCTGCTGCTGGCGCCCGCATTCGAATGGATTCGCGCCCGCTCGGGCTGCGTGATCGGGCCCACCTGGCTGCACGGCACCCTGAATGCGCTCGGTGGCGCCGGTGCCCTGGTCGGCGGCAGCGACCTGATGCGCGGCCCCGCGGGCGCGGCCGGCATGATCGTGCTCGCCGCGTTCAACCTCGGCCTGTGGTGGTCGGCCCGGCGCGGCTGGACGCGCTTGCAGCCGTAGTAGCATCGATTCGTGTCCCGCCCCTTTCCCTACCGACTGAACGGCCGCCGCTTCGTCCTCGCGACGGCGCACGCGACGAACGCAGACGCCGCCTCCGCGATCGCCGATGCGCGCGGCCGCCGCTGGCTCGACGTGCAGATTCGCCGTCGCGCCGACGATGCCTTCCTCGCCACGGACCGCGCGTGGGTCGATGCAAATGGCCGCATCCTCGCCGTGGCCTCGGAACTCGGGCAGCTCGCATGGGCGGACGTCGATCGGCGCCGCATCGCGGCGATGCACCGAAGCGGTGGACGCGACGCGGGTCTCGCGTCACCCGCTGCGCGCCCGCCCGAATGGGACGCGATCGCGCGGTCCCGCGGCTTCGAACGCAGCGACGAGCCGCGTCGGCTCGACTTCGTCGGATTCGCAACCGACGGACGCCCGATGTTCCTCGCGTCGAAAGCAGCGAGCGCATGGCGCGCGATGCAAGCCGCAGCGCAGGCCGATGCCGTCGTGCTGGAACCCGTCTCGACGTTTCGCTCGATCGCGCACCAGCACGCACTGGTCGCACGCAAGCTCGCGCGCGGCGACAGTCTCGCGCAGGTCTTTGCCGTCAACGCCGTCCCCGGCTACAGCGAACACCACAGCGGCCGCGCCATCGACCTCGGCACCCCCGGCTGTCCCGCCCTCGACGAAGCCTTCGAACACACCGCCGCCTTCGCCTGGTTGCAGCAGCACGCCACCGACTTCGGCTTCCGAATGTCCTACCCGCGCGACAACCCGCTCGGCGTCATCCACGAGCCGTGGCATTGGTACTTTGTCGATCACGACAGCGCGCCGCCGCGACAGCTGTAACCTTTTTCGCGGCGGTGCATAGTCTGCACATGGACCGCAATGACACGGAGTTCAGCACGCTGTATCGCCGCCACTCGGCGGACGTGCTGCGCTTCGCGTTCTGGCTCTGCGGTCACCGCGCAGACGCCGAAGACATCGCCGCCGAGACGTTTGCGCGCGCGTACGCCGGTGCCGACACGCTGCGCGCAGAATCGGCCAAAGCCTACCTGCTGACGATCGCGCGCAATCTCGTGCTTGAGCGACAGCGTCGGCATCGGCCAAGCGACGCACTCGACGACAACACCCTCGACGAAAGCGCTACTCCGGAGCGTCACGCCGACGCCGCACAGAGCGTGCGCCGCACGCTCACGGCACTGGCCACGCTCAGCGAGCCGGATCGCGCCGCACTACTGCTCACCAGCCATGACGGCCTCGACTACCGCGCCATCGCCTTGCTGCTCGGCCTTTCGCTGCCCGCGGTCAAGGTCCGAATCCACCGTGCCCGTTTGCGCCTTGCTTCGGCGCTGGAGACATCCTCATGAAAGTCACCCGTGACGTGATCACCGATCTGCTGCCGCTGTATTTCAGCGACGAAGCCAGCGCCGACACGCGCACTCTGGTCGACGCGTATTTTGCGGGCGACCCGGATTTTGCCCGCCGCGCGCGTACCCACCCCGAGGCAAGCCTGCCGCAAGCTGCGTTGCCACAACCCACCGAGGAGACTGAAATGCTGACGCTACAGCGCACCCGCAAGCTGCTGAACCTGCGCGCCACGCTGCAGGGACTGGCCCTTTTTCTGACGTTGCTGCCGTGGACCTTCTTCGTCGACAGCAAGACCGGCGCCCACTGGCTGTTTCTGGACAAACCAGCTGCGATGGCCATCATCATTCCACTCGCCGCGGTTGCCTGGGGCGGCTACCTCACACTGCGCCACCGACTGCGCTCAAGCGGCGTCTGATCTCGACGCGCCGCGAATCGTCGGCGCCAAATCAGCTCGCGATGTAGCGCTGCAACTGGTCGATCTCGTTCTGCTTCTCTTCGAGGGCGTGCTTGATCAGGTCGCCGACCGAGAGCATGCCGACGACGCGGCCGGAGTCGACCACGGGCAGGTGGCGGAACTTGCGTTCGGTCATCAGCATCATGCAGGTCTGGGTGGTGTCATCGGGGGATACCGTCATCACCGGAGCGGACATGATCTGCCAGACCGGGGTCTCGGCCGAGGAACGGCCGAGCAGGATGACCTTGCGTGCGTAGTCACGCTCGGAAACGATGCCGGCGAGTTCGCCGTCCTTCATCACCAGCAGGGCGCCGATGCCGTGATCGGCCATCATCTGGATCGCCGCCAGCACCGGTTCGTCGGGGTGGATCGAGATGATGGCCGGAGGCTTCATCAACAGCAGTTCGCGCACCTTGGACATGGCCTGCCTCCGCGTCTGGACGTGGCCGCAGTGTACGCCCAACGGTCATCTTCCGCTGCCATAATCCCCGCCCTTTTTCCGACCCCTCCGCCCCGATGAAACGACTGCTCTTCGTCTGTGTCGAAAACTCCAACCGCAGCCAGATGGCACAGGCGTTCGCGCGCATGCATGGTGGCGCGTCGGTGCACGCCGAGTCCGCCGGCTCGCGCCCCTCCGGCGTGGTCAATCCGCGCGCGATCGAGTTCATGGCCGAGCGCGGCTACGACCCTCTCGGCGCATGCGTCGAAGTCGCTCGACCAGATCGGCGACGGCGAGTGGGATGCGGTGGTCACGATGGGCTGCGGCGACAACTGCCCATGGGTACCAGCCAAGCACCGCGAGGACTGGGCCTTGCCCGATCCCAAGCACATGCAGCCGGACGACTACCGCGCTGTGCGCGATGAAATCGAGCGGCGCGTGCTCGCGCTGATCGCTTCGGCATGAGCACCACTGTCAAGGCCGCGGCGGCCGAATTCGCCGGCACTCTGAGCCTGCTCGCGATCGTGATCGGCTCGGGCATCATGGGCGAGACGCTGGCGCAGGGCAATGTCGCAATCGCGCTGCTGGCGAACGCACTCGCCACCGCTGCCGGCCTGTACGTGCTGATCACCGCGCTCGGCCCCATTTCCGGCGCGCACTTCAATCCGGTGGTCACGCTGATGCAACGCCTGCGCGGCGAGACGCTTGGCGCGCACTGGTCGATCTACCTGCTCGCTCAGTTTGCCGGTGCCGTGCTTGGGGTGTGGCTGGCGCACGCGATGTTCGACCTGCCCATCCTGCAGGCCAGCGCCAAAGCGCGGGCAACGCCGGGGCTGTGGATCAGCGAAGTCGTCGCCACCGTCGGCTTGCTCGCGACCATCGCGCTCGGCGCCAAGGCCAGCCTCGACAGCATCGCGGCGCGCGTTGGCGGCTACATCTTCGCGGCGTACTGGTTCACCGCCAGCACCTCGTTCGCGAACCCGGCCGTGACTTTCGCGCGCATGTTCAGCGACACCTTCGCCGGCATCCTGCCCGCGCACGCGCCGGCATTCATCGCCGCGCAATGCGTCGGCCTCGGCCTCGTGCTCGGCGCGCTGCGCGTCACTCAGTCCGCGAGCAACGGCGCGAGATAGTCGCGACCGCCGAGCTGGCGCATCTGGCGTTCGATCCACTGCTGCCGCTGCAGCACGTAGGGCCCGGGACGCGCGGCGCTGTAGCGTTTCGGGTTCGGCAGCACGGCCGCGAGGCGGGCCGCCTGGGCCGCGTTCAGCGTTGCGGCGTCGCGGCCGAAAAACTGCTGCGCAGCAGCCTGCGCGCCGTAGATGCCATCGCCGAACTCGGCGAAGTTCAGGTACACCTCGAGAATGCGCCGCTTCGGCCAGGTCAGCTCGATCAACGCGGTGAACCAGACCTCCAGCCCCTTGCGCAACCAGCTGCGCCCGGACCACAGGAAGAAGTTCTTCGCGACCTGCTGCGACAGCGTGCTGGCGCCACGGACACGACCGCGTTCGCGGTCATCGAGCGCCTTGCTGATCGCGTCCAGATCGAACCCGTGGTGCTCGGGGAAGCGCTGGTCTTCTGCCGCGACCACGGCCAGAAAAAGCTCTGGCGATAGCCGCGACTGCGCCACCCACTGACGCCGGATCGGCAATGCCGGCGCTGCTCCGGTCCAGCCATCGACTCGGCGCGCCAGCACGAATGCACTGGTCGGCGGCGGCAGCCAGCGATACGCCAGCACCACGGCAAACGACAGTGCCGAAAAGCCAAGCATCAGCCACACCACGGCACGCAGCGCGCGTCGCCACAAGGGTTTGCGGGTCACGGCCATTTCGGCATCTCGGGCATAATCGCGGGCATGAACGAGCCCCTGTTTACTCCGGTCGATCCCGAAGGCATCCGCCGTTTCCTGTTCGAAGGCGCGGGTGTGCGCGGCGTCATTGTGCGGCTCGAACACAGTTGGCGCCAGATTCTCGATCGCGACCAATACCCGAAGAACGTAGCGCAACTGCTCGGCGAACTCACTGCGGCGACCGCGTTGTTCGCCGGCGACATCCAGTTCGCTGGCCACGTCTCGGTGCAGATGAAGGCATCGCCACTGCTGCCGTTGGTGTTTGCGGAGTGCACCGCGGAAAGCCACATGCGCGGGCTCGCGCGCTGGGGCGAGGGCGCGGGCGATTCGTCGCTGGCGCCGGATGCGCTGGCTGGAGCGGTGCTCGCGATCACCATCGAGCGCCAGGAAAACGGCGTGCGCTATCAGGGCCTGGTGCCGCTGCAGGGCGATCGCCTGGCGCGCAGCTTCGAAGCCTACTTCGCGCAGTCGGAGCAGTTGCCGACGACGATCCACCTGGCCGCCAACGCCAGTACCTGTGCCGGCGTGTTGATCCAGCAGATCCCGGCCGAGGGCGGCATCGAGCGCGAGCGCGATGCCATCACCTTCGAGCATGCAAAGATCCTAGCCGACACCCTCGCCGTCGAAGAACTGCTCACGCTCGACGCCCGGGAACTGCTGCGCCGCCTCTACCACGAAGACGATCTGCGCCTGTTCGATGCCCAGTCGGTGCGCTTCCAGTGCCGCTGTTCGCGCGAGCGAGTCGCGGCCATGCTGCGCACGCTCGGACGCGAGGAATCGTTCGCGGTACTGGCCGAGCGCGGTCAGGTCGCGGTCATCTGCGAATTCTGCAATGAACCGTATGCATTCGACGGGATCGATCTGGAACAGGTGTTCGCCAGCGCAACGCTGAATGCTGCACCGCAACGCGCGCAGTGACCGAAACTGCCAAGTCCAACCCATTCCGTGACTTGCAGAAATCTTGTAAACTCGGCCTCAATTCAGAAAGCGCCCGGTTCGGAAGGAACCGACCGGCCCCGGGCGAGGTCTGAGGCACGACCCGAGGATGATCATGAAACGCGTTCGCGCACCACTGGCCACTGCGATGCTCCTGGCGCTCTCTGCGCTCGGCAGCGCGCACGCCCGTGCCGACGAAGCGCAGCAAATCTGGTCGGCACGGCCAAGCGGCCTGCACTGGAGCAATGATCTCGCCCCCGCGCACACACTCGTTTCGCAACTCGTCGGCAATTCCGCAGAGAGCAACAGTGCCGGCCTGCGCTTCGACAGCAACGGTCGCATCAGCCTGAGCGCTGGCGTCGGCAGCGACGCTCCTGCCTCCGAGGGACTTACCCTGCCATGGTGTGCCGAGGCTTCCGGGCTGCTGCGCATCGGCGCGCTCGGCCGCGACTGCCTGGCGCAGGGCACCTTGCAGTTGGAACTGCCGGGTCGTGTCGCCACCGCAAGCTCGGCCGCACAGTGGCGTGGCGAGCGCTTCGATCTGTCACTGGCCTACGGCTTCTCCTGGCTGCTGCCGGACCAACGCGAACGCCTGAACGTGCCCTATGCAAACGTGCAGGACCTGAGCCTGTCGTCCGCGCTCGGCACGCAACCATTGCTGCCCGGTCTCAGTGGGGAGGCGCGCGGCCTCGGCCTCAATTCGCAGTGGCGCCTGACCGCAGAAAGCGCGGTGCAGTTGAATGCAGCGCTCAATCAGTTGCGCCTGCGCCGTGGCAGCGCCGCGCCGGTATTCGACCTGCAGCAGGCGATGCTCGACGTCGGCATGAATTATGGCGCCTTCAGCGGCAATGTCACCGGCCGCGTGAACCGACTAAATGAGCAACCGGGTTACCCGAACACGTACTGGAGCGGCATCGACATCGGCGTATCCTGGCGCACGCCTTGGCGTGGCCAGCTGACCGTCGGCGCACGCAACGTGGTCAGCAAGAGCGACGATGGCGAGGCACCCGTGGCAGCGCGCGTGCTCGACGACAGCTCGGCACGCACGCCCTACGTCCGCTACAAGCAAGACCTCTGACCCGGCCGGACCTCCGAGGTCGCGGCCATGTGGGCGCAACTTCATGGAGTCGTTGGGACGAGCTTCAGAGCCGCCTCGGCGGCGATTTCCAGCGCCTGCTTCATCCACGCCGACTTGTTCTGCGCGGTATCGGCCCCGCCCGTCGTCCAGCCAACGATGTTCGCGTGCTTCGGCGGGGGTTCTTGAGCGACGGCGTCGAGGTGAGCTTTTCTGACAACGCGCACGATGACAACGCCTGCACCGCGCAGGCTGAGAGCGTGAGAGTTTTTCCTCAACCCCACGGTTCTGGCACGCATCTGGCTTGCCTGCAGGCATGACGACACTCATGCATTGCGACGACGAAGTGACCCCGGCCGGCCTGTTCGCGGACCTGCCGGAACCCAGCCAGAGGCAGTTGCAGGAGGCGCAAGCGAAAGCGGCGCGCAAGCGCAGCCAAAACTCACCGCGACTGCTCGAAGCGAACCGCGCGCAAATCGAGCTGCGTGCATCGGACCTCGAATCGCTGTTGCCAGAAGACCATCGGGCGCGGTTGGTGTGGGGCTATGTCCTGCACCAGGACCTGAGCGCGTTGGTGGATGCGATCAAGGCGCGCGGCAGCAGCGCCGGTCGAGCGGCGATTGATCCGCGCATTCTGTTCGCGCTGTGGCTGTATGCCACGCTGGACGGTGTGGGCAGTGGTCGCGCAGTGGCGCGGTTGACCCTGGAACACGATGCGTACCGCTGGATTTGCGGCGGCGTTTCGGTGAACTACCACGCGCTCAACGACTTTCGTGCCGGCAACGAAGCACTGATGGACGAGTTGCTCACCGACAACGTCGCCGCACTTGCTGCTGCCGGCGTGATCGGGCTGGAGCGCGTCGCGCAGGACGGCATGCGTGTGCGCGCCGATGCTGGTGCCGCGTCGTTCCGCCGTGAGGCCAGTCTGGAAGAACACCTGAGCGAGGCGCGCGAACTGGTGCAGACGATCAAGACGCAGGCCGAGACCGACCCGGGCCAAACCAGCCGACAAGCGCAGGCGGCCAAGCTGCGCGCAGCGCAAGCGCGTGAAGAACGCATCCGCGCGGCGCTGGAACAATTGCCCGAAGTGGCCGCGACCAAGAAGCGCAACGGCGCGAAGGCCGAAGACGCCAGGGCCAGCACCACCGATGCCGATGCGCGCGTCATGAAGATGGGCGACGGCGGCTTCCGGCCTGCGTTCAACGTGCAGTTCGCCACCGCATGCGAAAGCCAGATCATCGTCGGCATGGACGTGGTCAACGTCGGCAGCGACATGGCCCAGTTGGCGCCGATGGTCGAGCAAGTCGAGCAGCGCGCGGGCCGCAGCCCCGGCGAGTGGCTGGTCGATGGCGGCTTCCCGGCACACGAGCAGATTGACGCAGTGGCCCACAAGACCGAGGTCTATGCGCCGGTCCCCGAGCCCAGAGCGAAGCAGGACGAACAAGGCAACCCGATCGAGCAGGACAAGCATCAGCGCAAGCCCGACGACTCCGATGCGGTGGCGCAATGGCGCGCACGCATGGCCAGCGATGCAGCCAAGGAAATCTACAAGCAGCGCGCAGCGACGGCCGAATGCGTCAACGCACAAGCACGCAACCGAGGGCTGCTGCGAATGCCCGTGCGCGGATTGAGCAAGGTCCGATCCGTGGTCGGCCTGTTCGTGCTCGCGCACAACTTGATGCGCATGGCGGTGCTCGCGCCGCAACTCATCGGCTGCAGCACAGCCATGTCCGCAATGAACCAGAGCGCAGCATGAAAGGACAAGAAGTGACCGAATCAGCCCGAATCGGCCCTACCAAACGTCACGCAGCACCATTAAAACACCTCGACGACGCAGCGCGAACGCAGGACGATGAGCGGATGCCGCCAACCGCTCGCCACCAAGTCTTCGACGAAAGTCGAAAAGTTCTCAGGCTCTGAGTCCTCTCGCCTCGCCGATCTTTCGTCCGGCATTCCAATCGATCTCGCAGTCCAAGCCGGGGCCACGAGTCACCGAGGTCTCCATCTTGAGTGGCCAGGGCATGAATGCATCGCCCCTAACTTTGCCATTCTTGATGTGGCTGCTGGAGAAAACAAAGCGAATCAAGACCTCTTCATTCGAGACGTACTTAGGCAGGCCGGATATTTCGCAGATGTCCATGGTCAGCGTCTCGAATGACTTCGAGGATTCTAGGGGATAGTTGTCCAGCGTGAGTGGTGCCAGCCGCGTGGCCGCGGTCGTCCCCAAGAATCCATGCGTAGGACACTCGCCCAACTGCGTCAACACTCAGGGCAGCAGTTTGCAATCTGCCGCGGCTCCATTCCAATGAAATGCCTGCGTCGGGCTGGGCAGCAATCGACGGCATGGAGACATCCGCAGGCAACGCCCGAATCAAGTCGGCGGTCCGCTTGGCGATGACCGCCGAAACCGGAAGCGCGTCGTAGCCATCCCACCCGGCTTGCGAGCATTCAGAAGCGAGCATTGCCAGTTCAGTCAGCACTTGAGCCTTTCCACCGAACAATGCCTCGGACCGCTCAGCATGTCGCGCGAGATCGGTCGAACTCTGTTCCAGGAACTCCGCTTCGCCAGAAACGCCGCTGCTGGGATACGACGACGCTGCCGCCGCAACACATCCGAGCGGCGCCCATCTCACTGAAAAAGTGTTTGGCATGATGGCTTCAAATTCTCGTCGAATACGCGATTCTTTACACCGCGAAGAATCGCGATGTGCGACGCGATGCTACTCCATTCGTGCTCATCAGGACCAAGGTCTGCCTCCGCCTCGATATCGAGCACCACCGGGAGAGTTTCACCATAGGGTTCCTGCGCAGCCAGCGTCGTGGTGAACCGTGCTTTCGTTGCGTGATCGATAGCGAGCGTCTTTACCAGAAAACTGGCTAACGCTGAACCGTCTGGTGACTGTGGGCCAAAAGCCAAGTAGTGCTCGAGTTCGACGTTTCCGTCAGTCAATGGCAATGGAATACGATTGATGTAGCGCAGCTTTACCGCCTTGATGCTTACCGGCCTGACAATGGACTCGAACAATCTCCAAGTCCTTTCTATTTCCGGAAGGTAATCATCGAGTCCCGTGTAGGGGGCAAGCCGATTGAATGAGTAGCCCGCGTTTCTGAACTGCACCATTTGCCGCTCGTCGTCGGAACGGAAGACCAATGCTTCGAGACCTTCCGCTTTCGAATGGGATGGGCTTGCGCCGCCAAGATCGGTCACTTGATACCGGAGAATTTTTCGCTGCTGCATCTTGGGGTAGTTCGAACGCAGTGCATCTCGGGCGGCAGCCTCCGTAGCTTCCAAGTCAAAATCGGGGCGCATCGCGCAAACGATATCGACGACTGCTTCGACAATGGGCGGGTGTTCGAGAGGCAAGCGCAACGAGTTCATGCCGACATTAGACAGCAAAGCGTGTGGATTTCTCCAGATCGGCTCACCCCCACGCCCCGGCTGTCAACGCTTGCGCAGGCGCACGTCGCCACTGAACGACTCGATTTCGATGGTGGCGCTGCCATCGCCGAGCTTGCCGCGCATGCTCGAGCCGGGGCCTTCCTCGTCCTCGACCGCCAGTCCGAACTCGTTGTCCAGGCGACCACTGAAGGATTCCGCCGACACCCGCGCACTCACGCCCGCCGGCAGCATGATGCCGATGTCGCCGCTCATGCTCTCGACATCCAGCCGACCACCGGCGGCGACATCGCCGTCGAAATCGATGTCGCCGGACACCGAAGAACCCTCGAACTCGCGTATCGACGCCACGCGCACCTCGGCGTTGCCGGATACGCTCTCGACCGAGATCTCGCCCGATGCTCCGCTTAGGTGCACATCACCACTGACGGTCTCGACATCGGCGCGCTGTGCCTCGCCCTCGAAACTCACGTCGCCGGAGACACTCGACAGATCGAGCTTGTCGGTGCGCACCGCCTTGAGGGTGACGTCGCCGCTGACCGACTCGGCTTCGATGCCGGCGCTTGCGCGCATCGCGGTCACGTCGATGTTGGCGCTGACCGCCGACAGATCGAGCGCGGCGCTGGCCGGAACCCGGATCACCAGCACGCTGTCCTCGCGCGGCCCGCGATTCCAGCCAAGCCAGCTGCTGCCGTTTTCCGACTCGACGCGCAACGAAACGCGGCTGGCGCTTTTCTCGACCACCAGCTTGGCGTCGGCGCCGAGCGAGCCGCTCCAGCCCACTTCGGCACGATCCCAGGCGGTGACGCTGATGCGACCGCGCACGTTGGATACTTCGAGTTCGCCGCGCGCATCGAGCGGCGCGCGCGTCTCCGCGATCGGTGTGGCGGCCTGGATCGGACTGGCGATGGCGGCCAGCAGGGCGAGGGAGAGCAGACTGCGTTTCATCGGAGACTCCAGATTCGGGTGGATGCGGAAAGGGCTCATGCGGAAAGGGCTTTTCGGGTCAGTTGCAGGCGTTGGTCCTGCACCTGCTTCAATCGATGCAACAGGAAGCGGGCATCGGGCGCGACTTCGAGCGCAGCAGTGAGCTCGGATTCGGCAGCATCGAGTTCAGTCCAGGCTGCCACGAGGCGCGGATCGGATTGCTCGCGCAGCTGCGACTGCTGGTTCGCGGAACCGCCCCTCGTCGCCGACTCGTACTCGACGCGCAGCGCCTGTGCCTCGCGCAGCAGCGGCGGCGTTTGCGCCAGCACATCGGGCGCGACTGCATCCGGTACGCGCTGCAAGGCCAACCAGCCCGCCGTGATCGAAACCACGACGAAGGCGGCCGCGGCAGCAAACGGAAACAGCGGCCGCGCGCTTCGGCTCCGGGCAGGCGTGCGCGCATCAAGTCGCGCGGCGATGCCGGGAAACAGATCACGCTCCGGTTCGATGTCCGGGGCCAGCGACTTCAACAGGCGTCGATATTCAAGCTCGTCCATGGGTTCCTCCGAGCCAATGCTTGATCAGGTTGCGCGCACGATGCAGCTGCGCCTTGGACGAACCGACGGCCATGCCGAGTTCGTTGGAGATCTCTTCGTGCTTCCAGCCTTCAACGTCGTGCAGCACGAGTACGGCGCGGGCGCGCGGTGGCAACTTCGCGATCAGCGCGTCGAGGTCGATGCCGAGGTCCGGGGCACGCGCCAGCGGGTCGGCGAGAGCGAACTCCGGGTCGCTCACGTCCTCGTCTGCACCAGGTTCTCCGCGCGCCGCGCGCAGCGCCATCAGCGCAGTGTTTACCGCGAGCCGGTGCAGCCAGGTCGAGAACGCGCTCTCGAAGCGAAACTCCGGCAACTTCTGCCAGACGCGCACGAAGGCATCCTGGGTGAGGTCCTCGGCACGCCCGCGATCGCCGCCCTGCAAGCGCAGGACCACCGCGAACACCCGCGCTGCGTGGCGCCGGTACAGCCGCTCGAAGGCGTGGCGGTCGCCATCGGCCGCGGCACGGACGAGCGCGTGATCGGCTGTTTCCGCGGGAATCGCGTGATTCACGAAGACCGTCGGGTTGGAGGAGATAGCCAGCATCATGCCGCATCTGATGCCGCACATGCAGCCAGGGTTTAAGCGATCCGCGATACTTCGCCCATGGACCTCGCCACTCGTGTCACAAGCATCGATGCCCTGCTGCCGCAAACCCAGTGCACGCGCTGCGGCTACCCCGCCTGCCGCCCTTACGCCGAAGCCATCGCTGCGGGCGAAACCGCGATCAACCGCTGTCCGCCCGGGGGCATCACCGGCATCCGCGCACTCGCCGCGCTACTCGGCCAGGCCGAGTTGGCACTCGACCCAAGTTGCGGTGCAGAGGCCCCGTTGCGCCTGGCCTTCATTCGCGAGGACGACTGCATCGGCTGCGTGAAGTGCATCCAGGCCTGCCCGGTCGACGCCATCGTCGGCAGCAGCAAGCGCATGCATACCGTCATCGCCGATCGCTGCACCGGCTGTGAGCTGTGCCTGCCACCCTGCCCGGTCGACTGCATCGAACTGATTCCCGCGCCCGCCACCCGCGACCTCATGCGCGAAGCCGACCCAGCGCGCGCGCGCCACCAGTTCCGCAACTTCCGCCTAGCCCGCGACGCCACCGAACGCGACGCGCGCCTGCGCGCGAAGCGGCACGCGCACGACGGCGCGTAGTCGACGCGACCAGCGCGGCGCGTGGTCATGTCAGTCAACACATATCGCGCGACATCGCAGCCACTTCCGGAACTGCACCGGCATCCGCGCGATGGAGGCCAGGAAGGCCAAAGACGAAGAGCGGCAGGACCAGAAGTCAAACCCACCGCGGGCGCCGTCCTCAACAAGTTCTTCGTCCGAAGAAGGCCGGCAGGTCAATTGGCGACGCCATCAAAGAAACCGATAAAGAAACTCTGGATGTTGTCGGCTTGAGACCAGAAAATCCAAAAGGCGAGGAGGAAGAACAACAGTCTGATCCAACCGTGATGAAGCAGATGACGATCAATCAGCTTGACGTGGGGGAGGAGTCCATAGACACATAGTTAGCCACCGCTGCCCCACTGTGGGTCTGCTAGAGCGGCCAAACCGGCGGCGTCGAAGAACTGCGCGAAGTCGCGCCGAGGTTGAGGAATTCCTGAAGTAAGCTTGGCCGGCTTGCACCTAAACCCGCCGTTGGCGGGCCTAGCCAGTTTGCTATACGGCAGGTAGGCGATGCAGGCCGGCGCCACACTTCGCACCCTTGCGGCAAAGAACGGTAAGGCGAGAATCATGTCTGGATGTGTAGCTGACAAATTGCCGCCCCAGCCGTATACGCCCTTGTCCTTTTTTACCGCCGTCGGATATAGGCCCTTTACTTGTACGGGCCGAAGCAAAGTTGTCAGCCCGACCTTTCTCGAGACGACGAAGTCAAAGCCAACGTCACGTTTCGGAAAGTAAACCGCCCAACCAGAATCTCCGAGAATTCCGGCCACATAAAGTTCGGCGAAGTAGTCACGTTGTGTTTCTGGCTGAGGCACGGTTGCAGTGGCCCATGCCTGAGCTAAGCAGATGTCCGCTTGCGGGACGTCCGCTTGAGCGAAGGCTTAGCCATCTCCTTCACCGGAGTGCGCAGGATGTCTTCCTCAACACACTTGATGCCAATTGGGCTGATGATCACCGTATCGCTTTCTTTGTCGTACTCGACCAAGTTGGCGGAATCGAGTTGGCTGAGAACGCTCTTTCGATACATGGCAAAGTTGCTGTACTTTGACCAAGAGTACAAATCTTCGGCGAGCACTGCGATGTCTACCGAAGCGTAAAGAAGCAGTAGCGTCTTCTGCTTGAAGTCAAGGTCATTCCGCAGGACGCGCTTCTTGCCACCGACTTCCCATATGTCAGGAATGTCGCGCGACGACAGTGATGACACTAAGGCATCGGCCTCTTCGAGCGACATAGTGTGGAAGTTTCGGATGAGCTCGCAGACGATCCAATCAGCGACTCTTGTGATGGTGGCGCCGTCAATCGCGTTCGCATCGACATCGCCACCGGCATGACCGATTCCGCGCTTGTTCCGCAGCGTGTATAGAAAATTCAACGCACGAGGGATGACTATCCGGAGTGACTCGTTGCCCGCAGCCTTGGGCACCTGTGCAAAGTTCTCGCATTCCCCAGCAAAGTTCGATATTTGCTGGCCGAAAGGCGTGACCGCCTTCTTCAGCTCATGCTGCAATAGACGAACCACCGTTTCGCACAGCTTTCCTGCGCTGACGCCTGCTGCGTCATGCTTGGCTTCCGCTTGCCGGGCCTTCAACTCCAGGTAGGTCTTGATGATTCTGTTTCGATAGTCAGTTGGCACGTTCGCCAACGCGTCCTGGAGGGGTGACCTATGCTTGGGTGTACTCATACTGGCCGTCCTTGTTTTTTCCGCGCCTTAACTTGCCATCTCGAAGGAGGCGGAGGAGTGCGGGCGAGCATTCGTTGGCCTTGTAGTGGTGACCCTTCGAGGTGCCACAGTGGGTGACGATGGCACCGATGGTCTTGGGAGTCTTGAAGAACCCGCCGCCGAGCAATTGGCTGATCATTGCAAAGGCCCCCGGGGACGCCGACGCACGCGTTGTCTTGCGGGCCGGCTTCTGAGTCTGGGTCTTCTCGACTTCTCTGGCTGGCGAGCCGGTCTTGGTGGAAGCCTTTCGACGCTTGGTGCGCTTTGACGGCTTTGGCTCGGCACTGCTCGAAAGCGCCGGCGGCACCTCGATTTGACCGAGGAGAACCTCAACTACGCGAAGTTGGACCGCTTCGCTCTTGAAGGCGTTGATAACTTCGGCGATCGCTTTGAGCCGCTTCTGCATTTCGTCGAGATTGTTCACGAGAAGACTCCCTTTCGATTGCGGTGGCTAACGCCAATTCTCCGGCCGAAGGGTCGGACTGTCGGGAAGAGTCTGTGTCGGGCCGGGCGTGTGGGTCAAGAAATATCGCGGGGAGAATGCCGAATTGCAGTGGGGATTCGGGCGCGGTGGGGCGCAAGGATCGGGGCATTGCTGACGATGTACCGGGGACAGGTGTTATCGCAACGGTGGTCTTGGCATAGTCGCCGTGACGACCGCACGGAGCGGCATCGATCGCAGGTCGGCGGCGCGACCGACGGTGCTCGCGCCACACCGGCGTCCGGTTGCCGGTCTTGTGATGGCGCCAGCGCAGTGGTCGCTTCAGGCCGCCGTGCACGACTACCGGAACCACCCTGCGCCGGCCTCGCGCTCAATGGCAAGGGCATCTTCGATGTCGCCGTCGCTGCGGAAGAAGCAGTAGCCGCCATTGGGCCGAGAGAGTTTGAACGGGCTCCAGACTCGAACGACCAGGGCAACGCCGAGTTCGGGTGCCGGCGAGGATTGGAAGGCAGATTCTGCCTGAACCGAAGCTCGAACCGCCGCGATCGCTGCTGCGCTCGCCGCCTCCGCGGTGGCGGCACGCACGAATCGCGTAGTGGCAAATCCGCCCGAGTCGTTGGGCGGAATGCGCATTCCAGTGGCGGTGACGACAACGCGATATCGAGGCATCTGGACGCAGTGACCAACACCCTGCACCGACGGGATTGTCGGACTGATCGTTGAGTCTCGTCCGTGCTGGAGCGCTGCGTCAACAACCCTGCCAGCGGGCACCTACGCCGGGATCAGTCACCGCCCTGCAGCGACGTGATGGCGTGCAGCACCGCGCCGAGAGTCCTGTCTCCAGGAAGCTGCGGTGGCGCCCGCCGCCCTCACCCGCGCACGAAACGCTGGAAGCCGGCGAACAGCAGCGCGAGCCCGAGCAGCGCCAAACCGAGCGTCGGGATCAAGAACAGGAACGGGACGGCAAACACGAACGCGCCCAGGGACCATGCGTAACCATCGCCGATCGGCTGCGGCCAGGTATCGGTACCGATACGGTCCGCGATCAGTTGATCGAGACTGAGCTTGCCTGGGCCGTTGAAGATCAGGGGCAGCAGCATGACCACGAACAACAACGGCAGCTTGAAGTTGCCATGGCCTTGGTCGGAGATCGCGTAGCCCTTGAGCAGGTCGCTCCACATCGACCACATGTCCGGCCAGTGCACGGCGGCGGTGGCGACGAAGGTCAGCACGAGCAAGCTGAAGGCGAAGAATCGGGTGCCAAGCCCGATCCAAAGTGCCACCGCGCCGATCAACTCGAACCAGGTGGCCATGCTCCAGCTGATGCTGGCCGGAATCCGATCGAACGGGAACGGAAAGTCCGCCTGGATCGATGCAAACCAGTTCTCGCCGCGCAGCTTCTCGCGCCCGGCCTCGAAGAACTCCCAGCCCATGATCAGGCGCAGGATCAGCGGCGGCAGCACCTCGCCCACGGCCCGCAGCCGTGCGGCCACGCCACTCCAGACATCGATGAGCATCGCCGTGATTTTCATGCCGGGGTTCCGGTGGTGGCAGCGCGTGCATCCGCCAACACGGTGCCGAGCAGAATGTCGCGGGCGCGGAATTCGCGCAGACTGCGCGTGGCGCCGTCGATGATCTGCTGCGGTGGGAACTGCGGCAGGGCTTCCGTCAGCCCCAGCGTCAGGTCGAGACCAGCACGTCCGGGGTTCGCCACCAGCAGATCGAACAGTACTTTGGTCATCGGACTGAGTTCCAGGAAGGAAATTTCGTCGCGGCGGTTGCGCACGATCACCAGGTGGGTCGGCTGCGTCGGTGCCCGCTCCGGCTGATGCTGCGCGCTCAGTCGTTGCACCGGCCAGCGGTAGCTGAATTGCCACGCCAGCGGTGACAGCACCGGTGCCGCGGCAACCACATCGCCGGCCGGGTCATGCGCGATGGTGTCGATCTCGTGCTCGTCGAGCGCCAACGCCAGCTCGACCCACTCGTAATGCGCGAGCTCGGGCAGGAACGGCGGATCGCCGCGACCGGCGTCGGCGCGGGAGTCGAGATAGCGCTGGAACTCGCACCCGATCTCGGTGAACAGCGGCGTGTGCGCAGCATGCTCGCGATAGAAATCGCGCACCAGTCTATGCCAGCGCTGCACTCCGAGAACATCCCGGATCACCGGAAAATTCGTCGCCAGCAGGCTCTCGATGTTGTTGTAGAACAGTTCGCGATACACCTGCAGACGCGGCTCCGCCATCTCCGGAGGTGGCGGAAACAATTGCGGATCGCGCAGATGCCGCGCGAACTCGCGCTGCAGCGCCAGGGTGCCAGCGTCATCAAGCGACATCGGCCAGCCCTCGCTGGGGTTGCGCCGCGGCTTGCAGCATTCGGATGCGCTCGATCTCCGCGAGCAGATCAGCCATCGGCGGGAAATTGAAATCGCGTTCGAGCAGTGTCGGCTGCGGCCCAAAGCAGCGATAAGCTTCGGCAAGCAGATCGAATACCGGATCGATCACTGCCGCGCCATGGGTATCGATGATCAGATCTGCGGCCTCCTGGTAGTGACCGGCGATATGCAACTGGCTGACGCGATCCGCGGGCATGGCGCGGATGAACTCGAGCGCGTCGTAGCCGTGGTTAACGCTGTTCACATGCACGTTGTTGACGTCGAGCAGCAGATCGCAATCGGCTTCGCCGAGCACCGCGAGCACGAAGTCGCGCTCGCTCATTTCGCCCGCAAGCGGTGCGTAGAAGGAGATGTTCTCGATCGCGATGCGGCGACCGAGCCGGTCCTGCACCTCGCCGATGCGCGCGGCGCAGCGATGCACCGCGGCCATGGTGAACGGGATCGGCATCAAGTCGTAGAGATGGCCGTGGTCGCTGCAATAGCTCAGATGTTCGCTGTATGCGGCGATGCCATGTTGATCCAGGAACCGGCGCAGCTTCGCCAGGAAGGTCGTATCCAGCGGCTCCGGGCCACCCAGCGAGAGCGAGAGGCCATGCGCCGAGAGCGGATAGCGCTCCGAGAGTTCACGGAAGCGGCGACCGAGGCGGCCGCCGACACCGATCCAGTTCTCCGGCGCCAATTCAAGGAAATCGATCGCGCCGGGCGCGACCGATTCCAGCGGTGTGAGCAATCCGCGACGCAGGCCGAGGCCGGCGCCGCAGATTGGCGCGTGCGCGCGCATGGATGGGTCGGGGTTCATCGCCTTACTTCTGCGGAGCGGCTTCCGTTTTCTTGTCGTCGCCGCATTTGCCTTCGCCACATTTGCCTTCACCGCACTTACCCTCACCCTCGGCCTTCTTCATGCCTTCACCGCACTTGCCCTCGCCCTCGGCTTTCTTCATGCCCTCACCGCATTTGCCCTCGGCTTCGGCTTTCTTCATGCCTTCGCCGCACTTGCCCTCGCCACACTTGCCCTCGCCCTCGGCCTTCTTCATGCCTTCGCCGCACTTGCCCTCGCCTTCGGCTTTCTTCATGGCTTCACCGCACTTGCCCTCGCCACACTTGCCTTCCGCAGCTTCCTCGCCCGTGAAGCGGTAGCCGAAGCCGAGATCCTGGACGCGAAACAAGTCGCCGGCATTGGCGACAGCAACACTGCCAAGCAGGGCCGCGCCCACAGCGATCGACAGGGACTGGATGGTTTTCTTGGACATGGAACTCTCCACAAAATGGGATCAGGAACGGGATACGCCCGCCAACGCGCCGCTGCCGCAGCATCGGATTGCGATCGCGACCCGGCCAGAGGTCGCGACGAAACTTGACCACCGCGGGCGTGAACGCCACGTGGTAACTCGGTCTTGGCAACAGACCCGAGTCGGCCGAAGTTCCTTACACGCGCGCCTTCCTGCCCGTGCCTGCCGGCGACGGCGGCACGCCCGGCGTCTTGGCGCGGAAGCCGCACAGATCGCGGATGACGCAAGTCGGACACTGCGGCTTGCGCGCCTTGCAGACGTAACGGCCGTGCAGGATCAGCCAATGGTGCGCGTCTTTCCGGAACTCGGCCGGCACGCGCTTCAGCAAACCACTCTCGACCGCCAGCGGCGTCTTGCCCGGCGCCAGCCCGGTACGGTTGGCGACGCGGAAGATGTGCGTGTCGACCGCGATGGTCGGCTCGCCAAATGCCGTGTTCAACACGACGTTTGCGGTCTTGCGTCCGACCCCGGGCAAGGCTTCGAGCGCGGCGCGGTCGCGCGGCACCTGTCCGCCATGTTGCTCGACCAGAATCTGGCAGCTGGCGAGGATGTGCCGAGCCTTGGCATTGAACAGACCGATGCTTGCGATGTAACGCTTCAGTCCGTCGCTGCCGAGCGCGAGCATCTGTGCCGGCGTGCGCGCGACCGCGAACAGTTTTCGTGTCGCCTTGTTGACGCCGATGTCGGTAGCCTGCGCCGACAGGATCACCGCGACCAGCAGTTCGAATGCGCTGGTGTATTCGAGTTCGGTGGTCGGGTGCGGATTCAATTCGCGCAGACGCTGGAACAGCTCGTGTCGGTAGGAAACTTTCATCCGGCGATTGTGGCCGCTTGGCTCGCGTTGCGAAATCGCGGCTATCCTGAGATCCGTTCCTGCGAGCCCGTATCGTGCGCCATTGCCTGCTTCGTTTCGCGATTTGTCTGGCGCTGCCGGCGTCAACCGGTGTCCATGCCGCGGAGTGGTTCGGCCATGCGCGTGCCGGTTTCGACCTCAGCGATGCGCCCACCTCGTGGCTCGACGGCGGCGTCGGCCGCCATCTCGCCGATGCCGAGCACAACCGCATGCAGATCGAGACCCAGATCGCCATGCTATGGGAGCCGGACCCGGCTTGGCGTCTCTACCTGCAGGCGCTGACGCGCGGCGTCGCGGCCGGCAGCGGCCGCCACGTCGGCCTGGTGGAGGCGCATCTCGAACGCGACTTCTTCCTGGCCGATGATCGCCGCATCGGCCTGCGCGTCGGCCAGTTCTTCCTGCCCACTTCGCGCGAGGCAGTCGATCCACTCTGGCAGTCGCGCTACACGCTGACGCTCTCGGCACTGAACAGCTGGATCGCCGAGGAGTTCCGCCCGATCGGCATCGATGCGGCGTGGCAGAGCCGCGACGGCGAGACAGCCGAATGGGAGCTGGCGGCCACCGCTTTCGGCGGCAACGACAGCGCCGGTGCCTTGCTGGCCTGGCGCGGATTCGCCCAGCACGACCGCCTCAGCGTGCTCGGCGAAGTGCTGCAGCTGCCGCCGCTGGCCTCGCTCGCCGACGCCGGTGAGTTCGGCGGCCAGCGCGACGATGGCACGCGACCCTTCGGTCGCGATCTCGACGGCCGCATTGGCTACGCCCTGCGCGCACACTACGGCGACCCCGAACGACTGCGCGGGTTCGCGAGCGTGGTCGACACACGCGGCGACCGCGGCTTGCACCGCGGCGAATACGCGTGGCGCACGCGCTTCGCCGTGCTCGGCGGCGAATGGCAGAGCGGCGAGCGTTGGACCTTGGCCGGAGAATGGCTGCGCGGCAACAGCGGCATGGGCTTCGCGCCAGGACCGCGCGTCGACATCGACTTCAGCGCTGCCTATCTGCTGGCGAGCTTTGCGGCAAACGAGAACTGGCGCTGCAGCGCGCGCATCGAGCACTTCCGCATCAGCGACCGCGATGGTGTCGCCGAAGACAACGGCGATCGCGGCCGAGCACTGACACTTTCCCTGTTCCGTCAGTTCGGGGCCGACTGGCGGGGGGCCATCGAACTCGCGCACGGCACCGGCGAACATGCCGCGGCGCCACCATCCGGCCCCGCGTTCGACAGCGGCGGAAGCCAGCTTCGCCTTGAAATCCGCCGCAGTTTCTGAACAGCGCGCGTGTGCAGCGGGGTGCCGCCCGCTACGCTTGAGCGATGAACCCGCCGATGCACGTATCCGAAGCCGAAATCGCCACCGCCTGCGCGGCGCTGGCGCGCGGCGAAGTGATCGGCCTGCCCACCGAAACCGTCTACGGCCTTGCCGGCGACGCGCGCAATTCCGCAGCCCTGCAACGCATTTTCGCGACCAAGGGGCGGCCGTCGGATCACCCGCTGATCGTGCACCTGGCCGACGCCTCCGACCTCGACACTTGGGCCAGCGCCATCCCGGATTCGGCGCGCACGCTCGCCGCCGCGTTCTGGCCCGGGCCGCTGACCTTGATCCTCAAGCGCGCCACCCACGTGTCCGAACTGGTCACCGGCGGCCAGGACAGCATCGGCCTGCGCGTACCGAATCACTCGCTCGCGCTCGAACTGCTGCGGCGGTTTGGCGGCGGCCTCGCGGCGCCTTCGGCCAACCGTTTCGGACACGTCAGCCCGACCACGGCCCAGCATGTGCGCGACGAATTCGGCGACGCGGTGCCGATCGTGCTCGACGGTGGCCCGTGCCGCATCGGCATCGAATCGACCATCGTCGACCTGACCGCCGCGGCGCCCTGCATCCTGCGCCCGGGTCAGATCGGCGCCGCGGCGATCGCGCAAGTACTGGGCGCACCGGTGGCGATCGGCGTGCAGGCGACAAGTCCGCGCGCCTCGGGTTCGCTCGCCAGCCACTATGCACCGGACACGCCGGCAGAACGCGTCGCCAACGATCGTCTCGACAGCGTCATCCGCAGCGCGCTCGGTGGCGGCGAAACCATCCGCGTGCTGGCGCTGCGACACCTGCCCGATGGCGTGCACGGCTTGGTGATGCCGAACGATCCTGAGCAGTACGCACGCCACCTCTACGCTGCCTTGCGCACGCTCGACGCCGAAGGCGCCGAGCGCCTGCTGATCGAGCTGCCGCCCGACACGCCGGCATGGGTTGCCGTGCATGATCGCATCGCCCGCGCCACCGTCTCGCCCAGCGACGACGACGCGCCTTAGCGAGATCAGCGCTTGCGCTTGCGCGCCGCGCGCTTCGCTGCGGGTTTGGCCGGTGCCGCTGGCGCTGCTTCGGGCGGGGCCGGTTGGTCGCCGATGATCGACTTCGCCGGACACACCGCAAACACCGGGCAACGCTTGCAGCCCACGGCAATGGCAACGGGGCAGATGGTCATGGCGCGCACTCCAGTGGTCGGGACCGCAGTCTAACGCGATACTGCACGCCCACCGATCGCGAGCTTCCGATGAGCACTACGCTGCGTACCGCCACGCCCGAGGACTTGGCGCTGATTCTCGGCTTCATCCGCGATCTGGCGACCTACGAGAAGTTGCTGGACCAGGTGGTCGCCGACGCGCCATCGCTCCAGGCCGCGCTGTTCGGCGCGCACCCGCAAGCCGAAGTGGTGATCGCCGAGCGCGACGGCAGTGCCGCAGGCTTCGCGCTGTACTTCCACAACTTCTCGACCTTTCGCGGTCGCCGCGGCCTCTATCTGGAAGACCTGTTCGTGCGCCCGGAGCATCGCGGCGCCGGCATCGGCAAGGCCCTGCTCGCGCATCTCGCGAAGCTCGCGATCGAGCGCGGCTGCGCGCGCTTCGAATGGGCGGTGCTCGACTGGAACGCGCCCGCGATCGGTTTCTACCAGTCGCTTGGCGCGCACGTGCTCGACGACTGGCGTGTCTGCCGACTCGATGGCGAGGCACTGGCGCGACTCGCGGCCAGCGCGGACTGATCAGGCGAACGGATCGCGCAGAACGATGGTGTCATCGCGGTCGGCGCCGGTGGCGACCAGGGCAATCGGACACTCGGCGAGTTCTTCGACTGCGCGCAGATAGGCGCGTGCGGCCGGCGGCAGCTTGCTGAATTCGCGGATGCCCTGGGTCGGTTCCGACCAGCCCGGAAATTCGAGATAGACCGGCTTGCACTCGTCCCAGCCGGCGGCATCGAGCGGCGCCAGCGTGCGCTGCTTGCCACGGTATTCGTAGGCGATGCAGACCTTGACCGTGGGCATGCCATCGAGCACGTCGAGCTTGGTGATGGCGAGACCGTTGATGCCGTTCACCTGCACCGCGCGGCGCAACGCGACCAGATCGATCCAGCCGCATCGGCGCGGGCGTCCGGTGGTCGCCCCGAATTCGTGACCGCGTGCACGCAGGCCTTCGCCTACAGCGTCGTTCAATTCGGTCGGGAACGGGCCGCCGCCAACGCGCGTTGCATAGGCCTTGCAGATGCCGAGCACGTAGTCGATCGCGTCGGCGCCAACGCCACAGCCGGCGAGCGCGCCGCCGACGGTGGTGTTGCTCGAAGTCACGTAGGGATAGGTGCCGTGGTCGATGTCGAGCAGCGAGCCCTGCGCGCCTTCGAACAGCACGCGCTTGCCGGCCTTGCGCAGATCGCAGAGCAAGGTCGAGACATCATCGACCATCGGCTTGACGTAGGCGCCAAATGCGAGCGCGTCGGCCAGCACCTGCTCGACGTCGACAGTCTCGGCCTTGAGCCAGTGCTCGAGCACGAAGTTGTGATACGCGCAGGCAGAACGCAATTTCTCGGCCAGCTGATCCGGATAGAACAGGTCGGCGACACGGATGCCACGGCGCGCGACCTTGTCCTCATAGGCCGGGCCGATGCCGCGTCCGGTGGTGCCGATTGCCTTCGCGCCCGAGGCCTTCTCGCGCGCCTGATCGATGGCGATGTGGTAGGGCATGATCAGCGGCGTTGCCGGCGAAATTTTCAGGCGCGGGCGCACATCGACACCCTGCGCTTCCAGCTCGGCGATCTCGGTCTGCAACGCGGCCGGCGAGAGCACCACGCCGTTGCCGATCAGGCACAGTACGCCGTCGCGCAGGATGCCGGACGGAATCAGGTGCAGCACCGTCTTCTTGCCGCCGATCACGAGGGTGTGGCCGGCATTGTGACCGCCCTGGAAGCGCACCACGGCGCCGACCTGTTCGGTCAGCAGATCGACGATCTTGCCCTTGCCTTCGTCGCCCCACTGCGCGCCAAGAATGACCACCGACTTGCCCATTGCGATCTCCGCGAAATCAAGAAAGGTTCAATGCGTCAGCAGTTGGATGCCGACCAGCCCGACCAGCATCGCGGCCACGCCGATCCAGCGCAGGCGCGCCGGATCGAAGGTGGCCATCTGGCTCATCATTTTCTGCCAGCTCGCCGGCATCGCCGCGAGCATCAGCCCCTCGAACACGAACACCAGGCAACCCGCGATCCACAGGGTATCGCCGAGGCCGCCCTCGTTCACCGCTTGGCGCCCTCGCCGAAGTACTGGAAGAACTCGGATTTCGGATCCAGCACCAGCACCGAGCCCGGCTCCGTGAAGGACGCCCGGTAGGCTTCCAGGCTGCGCCAGAAGGCGTAGAACTCGGCATCGCGATTGAACGCTTCGGCATAGATGCGCGCCGATTCGGCGTCGCCCGCACCGCGCAGCTCCTGCGCATCGCGTTGCGCCTCGGCCATCGCGATCTGCGCATCGCGCTCGGCGTTGGCGCGGATCTTCTCGGCCGCCTCGGTGCCCTGTGAACGCAAGCGGTTGGCGACTGCCTTGCGTTCCGAGGTCATGCGATCGAACACCTTCTGGCTGACCTCGTCGGGCAGGTCGATGCGCATCACGCGCAGGTCGACCACCTCGATGCCGAGTTCTTCGACGGCCTTGCTGATGTTGTCGCGCAGTTCCACCATGAGTTCGGAGCGCTGGTCGGAGACCACTTCCTGCAAGGAGCGCTTGACGATTTCCTTGCCGAGCGCATTGCGCGTGGTCGAATCGAGACGGCTCTCGGCCAGGCGTTCGTCACCGGAAGACGCCGTGTAGAACTTGGCCACATCCAGGATGCGCCACTTCACGAAGAAGTCGACCAGCACGTCCTTGCGCTCGGAAGTCAGGTAGCGCTGCGGCTCCTTGTCCAGCGTGACGATGCGGCGCTCGAACTTGCGCACGTTCTGCAACAGCGGCAGCTTCCAGTGCAGGCCGGGGCCGAAGTCGGAACGCAGCACGCGGCCGAACTGCAGCAGCACCGCGCGTTCGTTCTCGCGCACGACGAAAGCCGAGTTGCCGGCGACGATCGCGAGCACGGCGATCAAGAGCAGGATCAGGTTCTTCATTGCCGCGGCTCCCTCGCCACCCGGGCCGGATCGAAGGCTTCGCGCACCGTGCCGGCGCGCGTCGCGCCGGCCTTGGGACTGCCGTCATCGCGCACTTCCGGCAACACCGGCACGACCACGTTCTGCATCAACTTGTCGAGCGGCAGCACCATCACGTTGTTGCCACCGCCGGCATCGACCATGACCTTGGGATTGCGCGACAGCACTTCCTGCATGGTTTCCAGGAACAGGCGCTTGCGCGTGACCTGCGGTGCCCGCTGGTACTGCTCCAGCAACTGGCGGAAACGCGAGGCTTCACCGGTGGCGCGCGCGATCGCGCTCTGGCGCTCGCCTTCGGCCAACGCCTTGTTGCGCTCGGCCAGGCCGCGCGCCTCGGGCACGATCTTCTGCGCGTAGGCCTCCGCTTCGTTCTTGATACGCTGGTTGTCTTCGCGCGCCGCGATGGCGTCGTCGAAGGCTTCCTTGACCTCGGCCGGCGGCCGCAGGTTCTGGAAGTTCAGTTCGGTCACTTCGAGCCCGGTCTGGTAGCGCTGCAGGGTCAGCTGCAACTCGGCCCGGGCCGTGGCCGCGAGTTCGGTGCGCTTCTCGCTGAACACATCGTCCAAAGTCGAAGCGCCGATCACCTGGCGCACCGCGCTTTCCGCGGTCTGGCGCAGGGTGTCCTCGGTCGAGCGGCCGCCGAACAGGAACAGATAGGGATCGGACGCGGTGTACTGGACGTTGAAGTCGACCATGACCAGGGCTTCGTCCTTGGTCAGCATGCGCACTTCTGCGGAATCCGAACGGACGCGCGTGGTCTCGACCACATCGACGGTCTCGATCGGGCGCGGCCACTTGAAGTTCAGGCCGGAACCCATGACGCGGTCGAACTTGCCGAAGCGCAAGACGACGCCACGTTCGCGCTCGTCGATGGCCTGCCACGAGTCCATCGCAAACCAGGCGCCGAACACACCCAGCACAATCAGCAGCGGCCCGGGAAAGCCACCGCCAGCGCCGAAGAATCGGCCGAAACGGTCCTTCAGCTGCTTGAGTGCCGCATCCAAATCGCGGGGCTCCCCGTCCTGCCAGGGATCGCGGCGCTTGTCTTTGTTGCCAGGTTCGTTCCAGGCCATTTCCTGCTCCGCGCCACCACCGTGGCAGCGCTCTGTGGGTTCAGCCGTCTTCGGCGGGCGGCATTGTAGGGGAAGCGCCGGTCAAGGCCAGCACGAAATCTGGCAATGCGCGGCGCCGCGCTCGACGATCAGATGGCGTCCGCCGCGGCCAGCTTCAAGTGCCCGCGCAGGCGCTCGCCGTCGCCGTCGGGCAATCCGAACAGCGGTTCGAGGGCGGTACGCGGCGCGTCGATCTCGACCTGCCAGCCATCCTCGTTGCTGGTTTCGGCGGCGATCACACCGGCCGCGAACAGTCGTGCACGTAGCCGCGCCTGGTCGTGGCCGAGACAAATCGACTGGCGCACGCGGGTGCCGGCGAAGCGGTCTCCGATCGCGGCGCGAAGCAGGTCGAGCCCCTGCCCCACGATTGCGCTGACGAACACGCGCTCGCTGGCGCCGCCGTCGCCGGCATCGCGGCGCGGCGCCATGCCCTCGACGCGGTCGATCTTGTTGAACACCAGCAGTTGCGGCACATCGCCGGCGCCGATCTCGGCGAGCACGGCATTGACCTGGTCGATGCGTTCGCCGCGATTCGGATCGGAAGCATCGACGACATGCAGCAGCAGATCGGCCGACTTCACTTCCGACAGGGTGGAGCGGAATGCGGCGACCAGATCGTGTGGCAGGTCGCGCACGAAACCGACGGTGTCGGCGAGGATGGCCGGGCCGCTGGCCAGGCCGTCGAGCTTGCGCAAGGTCGGGTCGAGCGTGGCGAACAGTTGGTCGGCAGCGAACACGTCGGCGCCGGTGATGGCATTGAACAGCGTCGACTTGCCGGCATTGGTGTAGCCGACCAGGGTCACCACCGGCAGTTCGCCGCGTTCGCGCTTGCGCCGCGCCTGTGCGCGCTGCACCTCGACCTTGTCGAGCCGCGCCTCCAGCGCCTTGACCCGGTTCGCGATCATGCGCCGATCGAGTTCGAGCTGGGTTTCACCCGGACCGCGCAGACCGATGGCACCGCCGCGCTGGCGTTCGAGATGGGTCCAACCGCGCACCAGGCGCGTGGACAGATGCTTGAGCTGGGCCAACTCGACCTGCAGCTTGCCTTCGTGAGTGCGCGCACGACTCGCGAAGATGTCGAGGATCAGGCCGGTGCGATCGACCACGCGCGCACTCAGCGCCTTCTCCAGATTGCGCTCCTGCACCGGCGACAGGTTCGCGTTCACCAGGATCAGGTCGGCGCCATGCGCTTCCTTCAACTGGCGCAGTTCATCGACCTTGCCGGTACCGAGGTAGAAGCGCGGATTCGGCGACTCGATGCGCGCGCTCAGCGTATCCAGAATCTCGGCACCCGCCGAGCGCGCAAGTTCGGTGAACTCGAGCAAAGCCTCGGGATCGGGCCTGCCGACCGGATGCGGCTGAACCAGCAGGGCGCGTTCGCCGCCTTGACTGCGACCGAAGAAGTCCAAGAGGAATCAGCGCTCCGGCTCAACCTTCCGCAGCGGCATCGTGATGGTCGCCGGTGGCGCCGTGCGGGCCGTCGCCGACCTTGACGTTGCGTGCCGGAACCACGGTCGAGATCGCGTGCTTGTAGACCATCTGGCTGACGGTATTGCGCAGCAGCACCACGAACTGGTCGAAGGACTCGACCGTGCCCTGGAGCTTGCTGCCGTTGACGAGGTAGATGGACACCGGAATGCGTTCGCGACGCAGGGCATTCAGGAAGGGATCTTGCAGGGATTGGGCTTTCGACATGTTGTGCTCCCGGGGGTACGACCAAAATTCCGCACGGACGCCAGATTGGCGCCGGCCGGCCAGACGCGTTTGACACGCGCTGGCCTGAAAAGTGCGACGAGTGTAGCGGTTGTGCGGCCGCAAACGGGCGTTTCAAGCCCATGACCAATGGCGAACCGTTCAGCCGATCGCTCGCTGGATCAAGGACTTGGCTGAATCGAACGCGAACGGATCGAGTGGGTCGCGAACGAACACATCGTGCTCCGAACGGATCCAGGTGATCTGGCGCTTGGCCAGTTGGCGGGTCGCTTCGATGCCGGTGCGGCGAAAGGTCTCGGCATCGATCTCGCCACGCAGGTGCTGCCAGGCCTGGCGATAACCGACGCAGCGCATCGACGGCAGGTCCACATGCAGGCCGGGGCGCCGCACCAGGGTACGCACTTCGTCCAGAAATCCGGCCGCGAGCATCACATCGAATCGTTCGGCGATGCGTTGATGCAACACCGCGCGATCCGGCAACAACGCGAGCTTGAGCACGCGATATGGCAAGTCCGCCTGCGCCCGGCCCTGCAACGCCGACAGCGGCTGTCCGCTGATGCGGATCACTTCGAGGGCACGGCCGATGCGCTGCGGGTCGTTCGGGTGGATGCGTGCGCCGGCGACCGGATCCAGCGCCCGCAACTCCGCATGCAGCGCCGCCCAACCGCGCTCGGCTGCCTCGGCCTCGACGCGCGCGCGCATTTCGGGATCGGTCTGCGGCAGATCCGACAAACCGCGCCCGAGCGCGCGGAAGTACAGACCGGTGCCCCCGACCAGCAGCGGCACCTGTCCGCGCGCCGTGATCTCATCCATCGCCACGCGAGCATCGCGGCAGAACTCCGCCGCTGAATACGACTGTTCGGGATCGAGGATGTCGATCAGCGCATGCGGATAGCGCGCCAGCGTCGCCGCATCCGGCTTGGCACTGCCGATGTCGAGCCCGCGATAGATCAGGGCCGAGTCGACACTGATCAACCCGAACCGCCCCGAGTCCGCCAATTCCAGCGCCAACGCCGTCTTGCCGGACGCGGTCGGCCCCATCAGGAAGATCGCGAGCGGGCGGGAGTCGGTCTTGGCGGCGTCATGGCGCATTTGCACAAGCTTGCCAGAGCCTGCAGCACAATCTGAACGGGCAACCGTCGATTTTTTGACGGTCATGCCCCTGCCACCTATCCTCCTTGCACCATGGTCGCCGCGCAATTTCTCATCGAAGCACGTCGCAAGGCGCTTGCGTTGAACGCGATGCGCTACGCGCAGTTGCGCCGGGTCCATGCGTCCATCGCGACCGAGATCGAGACACATCCCACGGTCGGCGCGGAACTCGTCGACCGTGCCCGTCGTCAGGTCGCGCTGTGGGCAGAAGCGGAGACCTGCAGTCCGTTCTACGTTCGCGCCTGGAGACGCATCCTGCGCGCACATCCGGAAGCCGGGTTGAGACGACTCGTCGAAGGCAACGGCGGGATGACCAATGCCATGCTCCAGAACAGTCCGTTCTCGTTCGCTCTGACCGACGCACGTTTTGCCGAACCCACAGAATGATCGACCGACAAGCGATCGGCGTACTGCTGAAGGAAGCCAGCGCGCTTACCCAGCATCGGGAGTTCGTGATCATCGGCAGTCTTTCGGTACTCGGATCCTGTGCCGTTCCACCGCAATCGATGGTGCTATCGATTGACGTTGACCTGTATCCGCGATTCGACCCCGGCCGCGCCAGCGAAATCGGCGCCGCACTCGGACCGTCCAGCGCATTCCACTCGCAACACGGGTTTTACGCAGACGCAGTGGGGCCGGCACTTGCGGCGCTACCCGAGGACTGGGAGTCGCGCCTTTGCCGGATCGAGTTTGCGGATGGCATTGTTGGACTGTTTCTCGATCCTGATGACGCCGCAGTCTCGAAGCTCGCGCGCAGCGAGCCACACGACCTGCGCTGGGTGCGAGAAGGGCTGAAGGCGGGACTGCTCGACGCGGCCATCATCGAACGCCGAATGGGCGACGCACCGTTCGTCGATCAGGCCGAACATGAGCGCGCGCGCACATCCCTGCGTTCCGCGGTCGCTCGCATCGCGCGAATTGCCGGCCGTCGCCGCTAACATGCCGCCCCCCCACACGAGCATCATCGACATGATCGGCACTGCCATTCTTTCTCACGGCCTGGAATCGGGGCCGGAGGCGACCAAGGTTACGGCGATGGCGGAGGTGGCCGAGCGGCTGGGCTGGAAGACGATCCGGCCGGACTATCGTGATCTCGATGCGGCGCACGGACTCGAAGGGGCCGGTCAACGCCTGGCGCGACTGCTGGATGTCGCCAGGACGATCGAAGGGCCGCTGGTGCTGGCGGGTTCGAGTTTCGGCGCGTTCATCAGTGGCCTCGCGTCGCTGCAGGTCGAAACTGCGGGCCTGTTCCTGCTCGCCTTGCCGCTGCAACTGCTGGGCTACAACACCCGCTTCGATGCCGCACGCGTGCCGCTGGCGATCGTGCATGCCTGGGACGATGAACTGATTCCGGCGCGCGCCGTCATCGACTTCGCCGAGGCGCGGCGCGCAACCCTGCATCTGGTCGACGATGACCATCGTCTTTCCAGACACGTCGTCGAGACCGCGACCTGGTTCGGCCAGTTCCTGGAACGACTCGAGCTGAATGGGCGGGCGCGCTGATGCAGTTTTTTGCCGCCTGCCCGAAGGGACTCGAGGAACTGCTCGCGACCGAACTCGCCGCACTCGGTGCCGGCGAGGTCAAGCAGACCGTCGCCGGCGTGCATTTCGAAGGTGAGCTCGCCACCGCGTACCGCGCTTGTTTGTGGTCACGGCTCGCCAGCCGCATCCTGCTGCCGCTGCTGAAGATCGAGGAGATCAGCGCCGACCGCTTGTACGAGGCCGTGCACGCGCTGGCCTGGGAAGAGCATGTCGCCGCGAACGGCACGATCGCGGTCGATGCCCACGGCATCAACGACAGCCTGCGCAATACCCAGTTCACCCAGCAACGCGTGAAGGACGCCATCGTCGACCGCCTGCGCAACGTCAGTGGCGAGCGCCCGAACATCGACACCTGGACGCCCGACCTGCGCGTGCACGTGCTGGTGCGCGGCACGACGGCGCAGATCTCGCTCGACCTGTCCGGCGGCCCGCTGCACCAGCGCGGCTACCGCCGCAACACCGGCATTGCCCCGCTCAAGGAGAACCTCGCCGCGGCCATGCTGCTGCGCTCCGGCTGGCCGGAGATCGCGGCCAACGGTGGCGCCCTGGTTGATCCGATGTGCGGCTCGGGCACCCTGCTGATCGAGGGCGCTTTGATCGCCGCCGATGTCGCGCCTGGGCTGTTGCGTACGCACTACGGCTTCCTGCGCTGGCGCGGCCACCAGCCGCAGCTCTGGCAGGCCCTGCTCGACGAAGCCGAGCAGCGCGCCGCGAGTGGACGCAAGCAGGACAAGGCACGCTACTTCGGTTCCGACCGCGACGGCGCCGTGCTTGCCGCGGCCAAGCAGAACGCGCAGCAGGCCGGCATTTCCGGTTTCCTGAGCTTGCACCACCACGAGGTCGACAAGACACATCGCCCGGAGGGCTTCAGCGGCGGTCTGGTCATCACCAATCCGCCCTACGGCGAGCGCCTCGAGGACAACCGCGCCGCGGCACCGGCCTACGTCGCGTTCGGCGAACTGCTCAAGCGAGAATTCGGCGGCTGGCGCGCGGCCTTGATCACCTCGGATGAATCGCTGGCCCACGCGGTCGGGCTCAAGGCCGACAAGCGATACGCGCTGTTCAACGGCGCACTCGCCTGCACCCTGTACCGCTTCGAGGTGTTCGCCGCCCGTCCGGAACCGCGCGAAGCGCCGCCGCTGTCGGAAGCCGCGCAGGGCGTGCGCAACCGCATCGAGAAGAACCTCAAGCACCTGCGTCCGAAACTGAAGCGCGACGGCATCGAGTGTTACCGCGCCTACGACGCCGACCTGCCCGACTACGCCGCCGCGATCGACGTCTATGCCGATCACCTTCACATCCAGGAATACCAGGCGCCGAAGACCATCCCCGAGGACATCGCGCAGAAGCGCCTGCGCGAACTGGTGCGCGTCGCCGGCGAGGTGTTCGCGGTGCCGCGCGAGAAGATCGCGATCAAGACCCGCATGAAGCGCGGCCGGCTCGAACAATATGGCCGCCAGGACGAGCGCGGCCACGCGATGACGGTGAGCGAGGGCGGCCTCAAGTTCGAAGTGAACCTGTTCGACTTCCTCGATACCGGCCTGTTCCTCGACCATCGCCCGTTGCGCGCCAAGGTGCGCGAACTCGCGCGCGGCAAACGCTTCGTGAACCTGTTCTGCTACACCGGCGCGGTCACCGTCTATGCCTGCGCCGGCGGCGCCGCGAGCACCGCCAGCGTCGATCTCTCGAACACCTATCTCGACTGGGCCGAACGCAACCTGGCACTGAATGGCCTCGGCAGCGCCAAGGACCGACTCGTGCAGTCCGACGCGATGGAATGGATCGAGCGCGACCGCGGCGAATACGACCTGATCTACGTCGATCCGCCGACCTTCTCGAACTCCAAGCGCGCCGAGGACTTCGACGTGCAGCGTGACCATGTGCGCCTGCTCCAGGCCTGCGCAGCGCGGCTGGCGCCGGAGGGGCTGATTCTGTTCTCGAACAACAACCGCCGCTTCAAGATCGATCGCGATGCGCTCGCCGCACTCGACATCCACGACATTACGCCGGCGACCATCCCATTTGATTTCGCGCGCGATCCGAAAATCCATCACTGCTTCGAAATCCGGCACCGACGACTGGACTGAATCGCGGACAACAGCCGGGGCCGTTCAGCCCCGGTGCGGAGAAATTTCAGAAGCGATTCATCCTCGCAGCCGCAGAGTGTGCGCCACCTGAGGAGGTAACCACGATGAATGTTCTGACTCGCTTGGCTTCGGTGATTGGTCTGGGTGTGGCGGCGGCGATTGCGTCGACTGCGCCGGCGCAGGCCGGCGACTGGGGCGTGAATGTCCACGGTGGCGGCTGGAACAACGGCTGGTCGGTGAACTATCGCGACCATGACCGCCACCACGGTTACAGCCATGGCCATCGCAACCATGGTTATCGGCAGGCGCAGGCCTTCACGCCCTATCGCCCGGGCTACTACGGCCATTCGCGCTACCGCGATCATGACCGTCGCAGCTACAGCCGCCGCGACCCGTGGTGCTCCGCGCATCGTGTCTACCACGTGCACCACCGCCCCGCCGGCGGCTATGCCCAGGGCTACAGCAATGGCTACTCGGATGGCTACCGCGACGGCAGCTATCAACGCGACGATTACGGCAGCGCCGCGTACTACGACCGGGTTGAGGAAATGGCCTACGACACCAGCATCTACTACGGTCGGCGCTGGTAATTCACGGTCGATTCCGACACGACGACGCCCGGCTCCGGCCGGGCGTCTGCTTTTGCGGCTTGCGGTGTCATCCCGGCCCCGTATCATCCGGAGCAGTTCACACGGATTTCCTGCATGCCGCTACGCGGAACCAAGATCGGGCGCGTCCTGCGCCAGCGCCGCGAAGACGCGGCGATCGCCTGGACCTTCTTTCGGCAATGGCTGAAGGCGCCGCTGACGACGGCTGCGGTTTCACCCAGCAGCAAGGAACTGGCGGCCGAGATGCTGAGCCAGTTGCCGGACGGCGCGCGCAAGGTGATCGAACTCGGCGGCGGCACCGGCGTATTCACCGAAGCTCTGCTCGAACGCGGCATCGCGCCCGAAAATCTGCTGGTGTTCGAGCTCAACGAGTCGCTGCACCAGCACCTGATGCAGCGCTTCCCGCAGACGCGTGTGGTATGCGCCGACGCACTCTCGACCGCGCGCGTGGTCGAGCGCGAAAAGTTCGCGCAAGCCGGCGAGGTCGATGCCGTGATCAGCGGCCTTGGACTGTTGTCGATGAGCGCGGAGTTGCAGCAGGGAATCCTGGAGGCCGCATTCAGCGTGATGGGGCCGCAGGGCCGTTTCATCCAGTTCACCTACGGGCCGACCAACCCGGTCAAGCGCGAAGTCATGCGCGAACTGCACCTGAGCGCGAAACGAACCGGATTCACCGTGTGGAACGTGCCGCCGGCCTCGGTGTACGTGATCACGCGCAGCAAGTCGCGCGGCATCAAGCCGACGCGCGCCAAGTGACATGAGCGACCTCGCCATCCAGCAATGGCCGTTGCCCTACGTCGACCAACTGCAAGCGCGGCCGCGCGAGGCGGTCACCCTGGTCGTGATCCACTGCACCGAGCTGCCCGATCTGGCGATGGCGCGCGAGTTCGGCGAACGCATCCTCTACGCCGAGACCGGCACCGGCAATTCCGGGCACTACTACATCGACCGCGACGGTCGTATCCACGAATTCGTTCCGGTCACTCGCATCGCTCACCACACGCGCGGCTACAACCCGCAGTCGGTCGGCATCGAACTGGTCAACACCGGCCGGTATCCGGAATGGCTCGATTCGCGCCACCAACAGATGACCGAGCCGTACACCGCCGAGCAGATCGCGGCGTTGCGTGCACTGCTCTCGCAGCTGCGATCGCAACTGCCGAACCTGCGCGAGATCGCCGGGCACGAGGTTCTGGACACGACTGAAGTCGCAGCCAGCGACGACGCCGGCGTGAAGGTGCGGCGCAAGCGCGACCCGGGCCCGCTGTTTCCTTGGCCGCAGGTGCTGCAAGGCGTGGCGCTCGAACACCGCTGACGTGGGGAATGCAGTGCGCGACGGCGCACCGTTGCGCGGCCGTCTTTCGCAGTATCTTCGGCGCCCTGTCCCGAGCATCCGCGATGACCGAAGCAACAGGCTTCACCGAATTGCTGGCTGCATGGCGCGAGGGCGAACTGGCCGCGCGCGATGCGATGGTGAACCTCGTCTACCACGAGGTGCGAGCGATTGCGCGTCGGCAACTGGCGGCGCACCGCGACGCCACCCTGGCCGCAACCGAGCTCGCGCACGAGGCCCTGATGCGCGTCCTCGCGCAAGGCGGCGACTGGCAGAGCCGGCGCCATCTGATGAACGTGATCGCGCTGGCGACGCGGCAGATCCTGGTCGACTCGGCGCGACGCCGCCATGCGCAGAAGCGCGACGCTGGTCCGGTTACCGACCTCGACTCCAAGTCCGACCTGATCGCGGCAGCCGGCGATACGCTGCAGGTCGACGAGGCCATCCATGCGCTGGCCGCAGTCGACGCACGCGCCGCCGAGGTGATTTCGCTGACTTACTTCGCCGGCCTGGAACGCGAGGAAATCGCCAAGTTGATGGAGGTCTCGGCCAGCACCATCGACCGTGCCCTGCGCTTCGGTCGTGCCTGGCTCAAGGATGCACTGCGTGAACGTGAGTCCGGCTGACCCGCAACGCTCGCTGTCGGACTGGTTCGATGCCTTGCTCGCACTCGACGCGAAGGGGCGCGAGGCGCAACTGGACGCAATACCGACCGAACAGGCGGCGCGCCTGCGCGCGCTGCTCGCGGCCGATGCCGCGGCCGATGCTGCCATCGATGCGGCACTGCGCTCCGACGCCGAAGCCAGCATCGCGCCCGACCTCAGCGGCCAGCGCATCGGTTCCTGGCGAATTCTGCGCGAACTCGGCTGCGGCGGCATGGGCACGGTGCTGCTCGCGGAGCGCGACGAAGGCGGGTTCACGCAGCAGGCCGCGATCAAGCTGATCCGCGGCTTTCCATCGCAAGACGGCATGCGCCGCCTGCGCCAGGAGCGGCAGATCCTGGCCGCACTCGACCATCCCGACATCGCCCGCCTGATCGATGGCGGCGAAACCGAGGCGGGCCAGCCCTATCTGGTCGTCGAGTACGTGCGCGGCGAAACACTTGACACCTACCTGCGCCGCCGACGCCCTGACCGCGATGCCCGCATCGAGCTGGTCGAGCGCATCGGCGCCGCGGTCCAGCATGCGCACCAGCACCTGGTCATCCACCGCGATCTCAAGCCTTCCAACGTGATGGTCAATGAGGCCGGCGAGATCAAACTGCTCGACTTCGGCGTCGCCAAGCTGATCGACAACAGCGAAAGCGGGCTGCAAGGTTCCACGCGCGTGTTCACCCCCGGCTACGCCAGCCCCGAGCAGGCCGCCGGCCAGAGCGTCGGCATCGCCACCGACATCTACAGCCTCGGCGCGATGCTGCGCGAAACGCTGGCGGGCAACCCAACGGATGCCGAACTGTCCGGCATCATCGCCAAGGCGACCGCCGTCCGCGCCGCGGATCGCTACGTGACGATGGCGGCGTTCTGCGACGACCTCGCGCGCTATCGCCGCGGCCTGCCGGTCAGCGCCGCCGCCGACACCACCTGGTATCGCGCACGCAAGTTCATCGCACGGCACCGTCTCGGCAGCGCTGCCAGCCTGATCGCGCTTGCGCTGCTGACCGGCTTCGTCTGGCGTCTGCAAGTCGAACGTCTGCGCGCCGTCGCCGCCGAGGCCACCGCTGCCGCCGAACGCGACAGCGCGCGGCAGTCGCTGCAGTTGCTGCAGGGGGTGTTCGAGCGCGTGGCCCCCGGCGTGGCCCTGGGCCGGCCGGTCGGGGCTCGCGAATTCGTCGCCGCGATCGAGGAACAGCTGGCGCGCCAACCACTCGACGCCAGCCAGGCCGGCGTGTCGGTGTACGCCACGGTGGCCGGCGTCTATCAGCAGCTCGGCGAACCGGCGCGCGCCGCGACCCTGCTGCGCGCGGCGATCCAGCGGTTACCCGCGGGCAGCGCGCGCGACAGCGACCTGCTGCTTGGCGAACTGCAAGACGAACTCGCCAGCGCATTGCTCGGCATCAGCGACTTCGAGGGCGCGGCGGCCGCCAACGAGGTCTCGGCGGCACTACGCATGCGTTGGTTGCCGCAGGACCCGGCGATGCAGCTGCGCACCCTGCGCAACCACGCCTGGGTCGACTATCGGCGCGGGCTCTACGAAGTGGCGCGCCCGCAGCTGGAGGCAGCATTGGCATTGGCCGCCGCGCATCCGCAACTGCTCGACGAGCAGATCGAGGACTGCATCGCCGCACTCGCCGACATCGAGATGCGCGCCGGCGACCTCGAACCTGCCGAGCGCCATTCGCGCGAGCAGTTGCAGCGTGCCGAGGCGCGCACGCCCGCGGGCCACCCGGACCGTCTCGCCGCGATGCGCCTGCACGCCGCCGTGCTGAACCAGCTCGGGCGCTACCGCGAAGCGCAGCAACTGCTGCAATCGGCAATCATGGCGCATGAGCAGATCATCGGCAGCACCGGCGCGCGCCTCGCCGATCTCGAGAACGATCTCGCCGTGAGCTTGAACGACAGCGGCGAAGCCGTGGCGGCACTGCCGCACGCCGAGCGCGCTCTGGCGCTGACCGAACGCGACCGCGACTCGCCGCTGGACCGTGCCCTGGTGCTGCTGAACCTGGCGTCGACCTTCGAGAACGCCGGAGACTATGCACGCGCCGAGACGCTGGCACGCGAGAGCGTCGATCTCTATGTGGCCAACGTCGCACCGCTGTCGCGCGAGCGCCTGCGCGCCGAGGGCAATCTGGCGCGCAGCATCGGCCTGCGCGGCGGTTTCGAGGAAGCGCGCGCGCGTTTCGAGTCGGTGCGCTCCCGTCATCTCGAAATCGCCGGAGAACCGGACTGGAACTGGGCGTTCGAGACCATGCGCCAAGCGCAGCTGGAGCGGCGCGCCGGACGGCTGCCGGAGGCGCAGACGCTGCTCGACGCCGCAGAACCGATCTTCGTGTCGACCCTGCCGCCGAACCACCCGGCGCTGGCCCAACCGCACCGCTTGCGCGGCCAGGTCGCACTTGCCGGCGGCCAACTCGATGAAGCCGGGCGCGAGTTCGATCGTGCCGCGGCACAGCTCGGCGACGACGCACTTGCCTTCGACCGCGCCATCGTCGCCGCCGAGCAAGCCGCCGTCGCCGCCGCCCGCGGTGATCGCGCAGGCGCGCGCAGCCTGCTCGGCGAACACCTGCCAGTGTTGCGCGCCGCCACGCTCGAAGGCGAAGTCAACCGCGCCTTCGCCGAACGCCTGGCGCTGGAACTGGGAGTGCCCTGAATGCACGCAGGAGTGCAGATGAAGACCATCGAGCTGATCGGCGGGATGATCTGATCTTTGCCGCCTAGTGGGAGCACTCGCCAAGCCGGCTGCCGGGCTGTGGCACACTATTGATCCGGCCAAGTGAAGTTTGAACTTTTCATGCGGCGTACTTTACGTGAGGATCTTGGAAATAGCTGCGCACGCGCTCGGGTGATTTTTCGAGGCGCTCCATGTGCTCGGTCGCGGCGGCCTTCAGCCTTGCCTTGGTGCGTGCCGGGACTTTCGAGCCGATGTGGTGCTTGAGATCGGCGTTGAGTCGTTCTTCGGGATTCAGTTCCGGGCTGTAGCTCGGCAGGTAGAACAGTTCGATCTGCTCTGCGCGTTCGGCGACCCACGCTTTGACCAGCTTGCTGTGATGCACGCGCAAGTTGTCGAGAATCAGAAACACCTTGCGCTGTGTCTTTGATCAGCGCGCCGAGAAACTCGATCAATCGATCTGCATTGAACGCATCGTCGATGATCATCCAGCGCGTCTTGCCCTGGTTGGTCACGGTCGCAATCATCGACAGCTTGGCGCGTGCCGCCCACGGCGTAAGCCACCGGCGTCTTGCCCGCTGGCGCATAGCTGCGACCGCGCACGTCGGTGTTGACCAACGCGGTCTCGTCGCCCCAGTGAATCTCTGCGCCCTCGGCCTTGGCGCGTTGCTCGATCTCGGGATACTGCTCATCGAGCCACGCTTGCACTGCTTCTGGGCGCTGTTCGTAGGCCTTCTTGATCGGCTTCTGCGGCGTGAAGCCCCAGCGCTGCAGATAGTTGCCGACGCCGCGCACCGACAGCGTGATGCCGAGTTCGCGTTCGATCAGCTGCATCACTGCCGATCGTGTCCACAGCGCGAAGTCCATCTTCAGCTGCTCCGGCCGCTTGTCGATAATGATTCGCTGTATCGAAACCTCCTGCGCTTCACTCAGGCTGCGTCCCGAACCCGACTGCTTGCCACGCGGCTTCGGTTTGTTCGCCGACGAACCGCCGTCTTCAAAGCGATCAATCGCCGCGCGAACCGTCGGATACGACAGCCCGCTCAGTTCGACGATGCGCATCACGCCCATGCCTTGACGGTGCAATCGCACCACCTGCTTGCGTCGCTCGTGCAACTGCTCCAGCGACTGAAATCTTGCGTCTTCTTTGTCCATGCATCTTCGACAACCCGATGCGCGAATAGTTCAAATATATTCGTGCCGAGTCAATAGAAGCGCCCACATCGAGCCTGGTGCACGCATGACCATTCCCGTGGAAACCTTGGAAGTCGAACTGCTGCGCCTGCCCGCCTCGGATCGCGCTCGCCTGCTCGATCGCATCGTCGCCAGTCTGGATGACGACCAATCACGTGACGCCGCCTGGGAGGCTGTCGCGGCACAGCGCGAGGCCGCGCTCGCCATTGGCGAGGCCGCCGAGGTTTCGCTCGACGAGGTGTTGGCAAGGCTGCGGACCGAGTTGCCGTGACGCGATCGATTCACCGTGAGGCCGAGAAGGATCTGATCACCGCGTTCCGTTACTACAAGTCCGAAGCTGGCACCGGCATCGCGAAGCGCTTCCTCGACCAGTTCGAACGTGTCGCCCGATTGATCGAGGAGAATCCCGCAATCGGTGCGCTCGGTGACCACGAGCGCGGCAACCATCCGCTGTCGGTATTTCCGTACACGATCATCTATCGTCAGACCGCAACCGGGGTGCGCATTCTGGTTGTTCGACATCAGCATCGGCACCCCGACTTTGGCGCACATCGGCGCTGATCGGCAACGCCGAATGCACGCAGGAGTGCAGATGAAGACCATCGGACTGATCGGCGGGATGAGTTGGGAATCGACGATTCCGTACTACCGCGCGATCAACGAGGCGGTGAAGGCCAGGCTCGGCGGGCTGCACTCGGCGCGACTGGTGCTCTACAGCGTCGACTTCCACGAGATCGAGCAACTGCAGCGCAGCGGCGACTGGGCGCGGGCCGGCGAGCTGCTTGCCGATGCCGCACGCGCACTGCAGGCGGCCGGCGCCGGCTGCGTGGTGTTGTGCACGAACACCATGCACAAGGTCGCGGCGCAAATCGAGGTCGCGGTCGGCGTGCCGTTGCTGCACATCGCCGATCCAACCGCAGCCGCGGTGCGCGCCGGCGGCCATCATCGCGTCGGCCTGCTCGGCACCCGCTTCACCATGGAGCAGGACTTCTACGTCGGCCGCCTGCGCGAACGCCACGGCTTGACCGTGCTGATCCCGCCGCAGTCGGATCGCGAACTCGTGCATCGGGTCATCTACGAGGAACTCTGCCTCGGCCGCGTGCTGTCCGAGTCGCGCGCGCAGTTCCGGCGGATCATCGCGGGGCTCGCGGCGGACGGCGCCGAAGCGGTGATCCTCGGTTGCACCGAGATTGGGCTACTGGTTGGCCCCGGCGACAGTCCGCTGCCGCTGTTCGACACCACCGCCCTGCACGCGCGCGCCGCCGCGGACTGGGCGCTGGCGGACTGAGGGCGATCGCAGCACGCCGGCGTCGTTTCAGCGCGCCGCCCGCTAAACTGGCAGCCATGACCCAGCCCATCGTTTCCGAACTGATCGACCTGCTGCAACTGGAGCGGCTCGAAGTGAACCTGTTTCGCGGTGCCAGCCGCGACATCGGCACCAAATACGTTTTTGGCGGGCAGGTGCTGGGCCAGGCGCTGTCGGCGGCACAGCAGACGGTGCCGCGCGAGCGCGTGGTGCATTCGCTGCACGGCTATTTCCTGCGCGCCGGCGACATCAACGCCCCGATCATCTACCAGGTCGAAGTGTCGCGCGACGGCAAGAGCTTCTCGACGCGGCGGGTATCGGCGATCCAGCACGGCCAGTTGATCTTCGGGCTGGCCGCCTCGTTCCAGGAACCGGAGCCGGGCGTCGAACACCAGCTCTCGATGCCGGACGTACCGAAGCCCGAAGATCTCGAAGCACCGGGCGAAATCGCAGCGGACCGGCTCGAACTGGTCCCGGCGAAACTGCAGCGCTGGCTCACGCGCAAGGGTCCGTTCGAGTTCCGTCATGTCTATCCGCGCGATGAGCTGAAGCCGCCGAAACGTCCGCCGCACCAGCACGTGTGGCTGAAGCTGGTCGATCGCATCGGAGACGACGCCGACCTGCACCGCGCCATGCTCGCCTACTGTTCCGACTTCCACCTGATCGGCACCACCACCTTCCCGCACGGCATCTCCTACCTGCAAGACAACGTGATGATGGCCAGCCTCGACCACGCGATGTGGTTCCACCGTCCGTTCCGCATCGACGAATGGCTGCTGTACTCCTGCGACAGCCCGAGCGCGCAGGGCGCGCGCGGCCTGGCCCGCGGCAGCATCTACACACGCGACGGCGTACTGGTCGCTTCGACCGCGCAGGAAGGCCTGATCCGCGTCGTCGAAGACGGAGCGCACTGATGCGCCAGGTCTATGCCTCGCCCCGCAACGAGAACGTCGACCGCGTCGAAGCCATGCTCAACGAAGCCGGCATCGGCACGCGCGTGGTCAACCGCGACAAGCTGCGGCGCGGGAACTTCCGCCGCTTCAGTTTTCAGGACCCGGGGCACAGCAAGGACTGGCCGGCGGTGCAGGTGCTGCGCGCGGAAGACATGCCGCGCGCGCGCGAAATGCTGCGTGCGGCCGGGCTGATGGGCTCGACCCGGCCCGACGCCGAGACACCGATGCCGCGCTGGGAAGCACCCGGGAACATTCCCGACCAGATGGCCGCGCGCATGCGACGCCTGGCCATGATCGGCGTGCTGTTCGCGCTGATCCTGCTCGCCTGGGCCTACAGCAGCGGCCAGCGCGAAGCCGCGTTGGCCACACCCGCAGCAGTGGTCGCGCCCGCAGTCGCGCCGCCGGTCGAAGACAACACCGTGATCCTGCTCGACGACAGCGCGCCGGGCACCGCATTCGATTCCGAGGACTGACCATGAGCCACCCGGCACTGCAGCGCTACCGCGACGAACTCGCCGCCATCGAGGCGCAGGGCCTGTTCAAGCGCGAGCGCATCATCACCTCACCGCAGTCGGCCGAGATCACCCTCGCCGACGGCCGCAAGGTGCTGAACTTCTGCGCCAACAACTACCTCGGCCTGGCCGACCACCCGGACATCATCGCCGCCGCCAAACACGCGCTCGACACGCACGGTTTCGGCATGGCCAGCGTGCGCTTCATCTGCGGCACGCAGGACCTGCACAAGCAGCTGGAAGCGAAGATCGCCGCGTTTTTCGGCACCGAGGACAGCATCCTCTACGGCTCCTGCTTCGACGCCAATGGCGGCCTGTTCGAACCGCTGCTCGGCGAGGAGGACGCGATCATCTCGGACGCGCTCAACCATGCCTCGATCATCGACGGCGTGCGCCTGTGCAAGGCCAAACGCTATCGCTACGCGAATTGCGACCTGGCCGATCTGGAAGCGCAGCTGAAGCAGGCCAAGATGGATGGCGCGCGCACGATCCTGATCAGCAGCGACGGCGTGTTCTCGATGGACGGCTTCATCGCGCCGCTCGACAGGATCACCGCGCTGGCACGCGAATATGGCGCGCTCGTGCACATCGACGAATGCCACGCCACCGGCTTCCTCGGCGCGACCGGCCGCGGTTCGGCCGAAGTGAACGGCGTGATGGACCGCATCGACATCTTCACCGGCACCCTCGGCAAGGCCATGGGCGGAGCGCTCGGCGGTTTCACCACCGGCAAGCGCGAAGTGATCGAACTGCTGCGCCAGCGCTCGCGTCCCTACCTGTTCTCGAACTCGCTACCGCCGCACGTGGTCGAGGCCGGCAGCAAGGCCTTCGACATGCTCGGCGCGGCCGGGCACCTGCGCGAGCGACTGGCCGAGAACACGCATTACTTCCGCGAACAGATGACGGCGGCCGGCTTCGACCTCAAGCCAGGCGTGCATCCGATCGTGCCGGTGATGATCTACGACGCACCGCTGGCGCAGCAGATGGCCGCGCAACTGCTCGACGAAGGCATCTACGTCACCGGCTTCTTCTTCCCGGTGGTGGCGAAGGGCCAGGCGCGCATCCGCACCCAGATGAGCGCCGCCCACACCCGCGAACACCTCGACCGCGCCATCGACGCCTTCACCCGCGTGGCTCGGCGCATCGGAGTGCTACGCTAATCGCAAAGCGGAGTGATCCATGGCCAAGCCGCGCACAAAACCCGGCGAATTCAGCTATCGCGACTACCTGGCGTGGCCGGAGAACGAGCGCTGGCAGTTGCTCGATGGCCTCGCCTACGCGATGGCACCGCCTTCTATCGCGCACCAGACCGTCGTCTTCGAACTGGCCGGGCAATTGCATGCGCGGCTGAAGCATTCGCCCTGCCGCGCCTTCACCGGCCCGGTCGGCGTGCGCCTGTCGCGTGCCAACGAGTCCGATGACGTCATCGACACCGTATTCGAGCCCGACCTGGTCGTGGTCTGCGACGCCGCCAAGCTCGACGCGCGCGGCATCCGCGGCGCACCTGACCTGATCATCGAGGTGCTGTCGCCTTCGACCAGCAGCTTCGACCTGGTCGACAAGCGCCAGCGCTATGACATCGCCGGCGTGCGCGAACTGTGGCTCATCGATCCGATCGGCGGCGTACTGACCCTGTATCGGCAGGAGGGCAGCCGCTTTGCCGCGGCCGAGATCCGCCGCGCCGAGGGCGACATCGCGCTGACGGCGCTGCCGGACATCAGCCTCAACCTCGACTTCATGGCTGCGTTGCGCGCGCAGCCCGAGTCGATCTAGACCACGGACATACCGAATGAGCGACCACCGCATCACCCTGGACTGGCAGCGCAATGACGCGAGCTTCGAGCGCGGCAACTATCCGAAGGATCATCGCGTGCGCTATCTCGGCGGGCAGACGCTCGGGGTTTCGGCGGCGGCGGCGTATGGCGGCAACGCGACGCTGGCCGATCCCGAGCAAATGCTGCTCTCGGCGCTATCGAGTTGCCATCTGCTGACCTTTCTCGCGGTCGCTGCGAACCGCGGCTTCATCGTCGACGCCTACGCCGACGACGCCGAGTGCGAACTCGGCAAGAACGCCGAGGGCGCGATGGCGGTAGTCGTCGCCACGCTGCGCCCCAAAGTGCGCTTCTTCGGCGACCGCCAACCAACCGACGCCGAGTTCCACGCGCTGCACGAACGCGCGCACAAGGGCTGCTTCATCGGTCAGTCGGTGAAGACCGAAGTGCGCGTCGAGGCCACGCTCGACCGCTAGGAGAGCGGCTGCAATCGTATGCGCTCGTGCGCGAAAGCGTGGACGCGCTACGCTCGCGGCATCCCCGAATGAACGAGTTGCATGAGCGCACAGCCCGCTTCCCTGTTGGTGATTTTCGGCGCTACCGGCGACCTCGCCCAGCGCATGTTGCTGCCTTCGCTATATGGTCTGTTCCGCGACGAGCTGTTGCCCGCGGGCTTTCGCATCCTCGGCACGGCGCGCAGCGCGCTCGATGACGCCGGCTTCCGCGCCGAGGTCGAGGCGGCGCTGCTGCAGCGGGTGGCTGCCGGCGACCGCGACCCGGATTCGCTCGCGCGCTTCCTCGCGGCCGTGCACTACCAGGCGGCGGACATCGCCGATGCGACTGCGGCGCAGGCGCTCACCGACCGTATCCGCGCGCTGCGCGAGGGCGCCGTGGTCTGCCACTTGTCGACGGCGCCGCGCTTCTATGCGCCGATCTGCGAATTGCTGGCCGCGGCCGGGCTGGCCGATGCATCGTCGCGGGTGATGCTGGAGAAGCCGATCGGCCACGATCGCGCCAGCGCCATCGCCATCAACGATGGCGTCAGCCGCGTGTTCGACGAGTCGCGCGTGTTCCGTGTCGACCACTACCTCGGCAAGGAAGGCGTGCAGAACCTGCTCGCGCTGCGCTTCGGCAACGCGCTGTTCGAGCCGCTGTGGAACGCCCGCCATATCGAGCAGGTGCAGATCACGGTGGCCGAGACCATCGGCGTCGAAGGCCGCGGCGACTACTACGACCACTCCGGCGCCAGTCGCGACATGCTGCAGAACCACCTGCTGCAACTGCTGAGCCTGGCGGCGATGGAGCCGCCCTCGCACTTCGACCCGGGCGCGGTGCGCGACGAGAAGCTCAAGGTGCTGCGCGCCCTGCGCCCGATCGGTGCGCACGAGGTTGCTTCGCACAGCGTTGCAGGACAGTACGCCGCCGGTGCGGTCGAGGGCGTGGCGGTGCCCGGCTACCGCGAGGAACTCGGACGCGCCAGCGATACCGAAACCTATATCGCGCTGCGTGCCCACATCGACAACTGGCGCTGGTCGGGCGTGCCGTTCTACCTGCGCACCGGCAAGCGCATGCCGCGTCGCTGCACCGAGATCTACCTGCAGTTCCGCGCCGTGCCGCATTCGATCTTCAAGGGCAGCGGCGTACGCACCGACCCGAATGCGCTGATCATCAAGCTGCAGCCCGAGGAACAGATCGAGCTGACGCTGATGCACAAGACCCCGGGTCTGGATCGCAGCGGCCTCAAGCTGGCCCAGGTCACGCTCGATCTCGACGTGCACGACGCCTTCGCGCAGCCGCGCCGCCGTCTCGCCTACGAACGCCTGTACCTGGACGCGATCGAAGGCAATGGCACCTTGTTCGTTCGCCGCGACGAAACCGAAGCCGCGTGGCAGTGGATCGACGGCATTCTCGACGGCTGGCGCACGCAAGGCGTCACGCCCAAGGCCTATCCGGCCGGCACCTGGGGCCCGAGCAGCTCGGTCGCGCTGACCGAGCGCCATGGCCACAGCTGGCGCGAATGAGGAGCACCGCATGACAGGCCGATGCCGGAGCAGTGCGCCGATGGACTCCGTTCGGGCTGAGCCTGTCGAAGCCCGGTCACTCGAAGCCTTGATCTGCGAGCTTTTCGCGATCGCCCTTCGACAGGCTCAGGGCGAACGGGACTGCGGGGAATGGCGGTGATGCCCTGGATCATGTGCGAGCACACGAATACCGACCAGCTCGCCGCCGCCTGCTCGGCGCGCATCGACGCCGCGCTCGACATCGCGCTGCGCGAGCGCGGCGCCGCGCTGCTTGCACTCGCTGGCGGCCGCACCTCGCCACCGGTATTCCGTCGCCTCGCGGTGCAGTTCCGCGACTGGTCGCGGGTGACCATCCTGCCGAGCGACGAACGCTGGGTGCCGGCCGATCATCCCGATTGCAACCTGCGCCAGATGCGCGAAGCCTTCGCCGGCGCCGAGGGCATCCGCTGGCTGTCGCTGGTGCCGGCGCTGCCGCAGGGCGCGCCGAGCGCGAACTTCGCCAACGGCGCACTCACGCCCTACCCGCAAGCGTTCGATGTGTGCATGCTCGGCATGGGCGCCGATGGCCACTTCGCGTCGCTGTTCCCGGGCGCGCCAACGCTGGCCGGCGCGTTGTCGCCGACCCAGGCCAACGCCGCGCTACCGATCGTGCCCAACCCCATGCCCGCCGCCGGCCCGCATGCGCGCGTGAGCCTGACGCTCTCGCGCATCCTCAAGTCGCGCCACCTGCTGCTCGTGATCAGCGGGCACGACAAGCGCGCCGTGCTCGAACGTGTGATCGCATCCGTTCGCCCTGAGCCTGTCGAAGGGCGCCGCGAAGATGCGGGCACAAATGCTGCGACGCTCCCCGTCGCCGCCCTCCTCGCCGCGCACCATCCTGCGGCCGAAATCCACTGGAGTCCCTGATGCTCCTGCACCCGGTCACCGAACGCGTCACCGCGCGCATCCGCGAGCGCAGCCAGGCCACGCGCAGCGCCTATCTTGCGCGTATCGACGCGGCGCGCCAGGCGCAACCCGCTCGCACCCGCCTCGGTTGCGGCAACCTCGCGCACGGTTTCGCCGCTTCGGGCAGCGACAAGCCGCTGCTGCGCGGCGTGCGCGGCCCCAACATCGGCATCGTCACTGCCTACAACGACATGCTCAGCGCGCACGAGCCGCTCAAGCACTACCCGGAGCTGATGCGCATGGCCGCGCGCAACGTTGGCGGCTCCGCCCAGGTCGCGGGTGGCGTGCCGGCCATGTGCGACGGCGTCACCCAGGGTCGTGCCGGTATGGAACTGTCGCTGTTCTCGCGCGACGTGATCGCGCAGGCGACCGCGATCGCGCTCTCGCACGAGATGTTCGACGGCGCCTTGCTGCTCGGCGTGTGTGACAAGATCGTGCCCGGCCTGCTGATCGGTGCATTGTCCTTCGGTCATCTGCCGATGATCCTGGTGCCGGCCGGGCCGATGCCCTCGGGCCTGCCGAACGCCGAGAAGGCGCGCGTGCGCCAGGCCTATGCCGAGGGCAAGGCGACGCGCGAGCAGCTGCTGGAAGCCGAAGCCGCCTCGTATCACAGCCCCGGCACCTGCACCTTCTACGGCACCGCGAACTCGAACCAGATGCTGGTCGAGGTCATGGGCCTGCACCTGCCCGGCAGCGCCTTCGTCAGCCCCGGCACCTCATTGCGCGATGCGCTCACCGTCGCCGCCACCGAACGTGTCTGCGCGATCACCGCGCTCGGCGATGCCTACACGCCGATCGGCCACAGCATCGACGAGAAAGCCATCGTGAACGCGATGGTCGGCCTGGCCGCGACCGGCGGCTCGACCAACCACGCCATCCATCTGGTCGCGATCGCGCGCGCTGCCGGCCTCGTCATCGACTGGGACGATCTCGACGAACTCAGTCGCGCCACGCCGCTGCTGACCCGCATCTATCCGAACGGCGAGGGCGATGTGAACCACTTCCAAGCCGCCGGTGGGCTTGGCTTCGTGATCCGCGAACTGCTCGACGCCGGACTGATGCATGCCGACATCCGCTGCGTGCACGGCGGCACCCTGCACGACCAGGCCTGGGAGCCGCATCTCGAGGGCCTCAAGCTGCGCTGGCGCGATCCGCCGCCGGCCTCGCTCGACACCAGCATCCTGCGCGGTGTCGTCGCGCCCTTCGATGCCGAGGGCGGACTGCGCCGCCTGCAGGGCAATCTCGGCCGCGCCATCGTCAAGGTGTCCGCGGTGAAGCCCGAGCACCGCGTGATCGAGGCGCCGGCGCGTGTGTTCGATACCCAGGACGCGCTGCTCGCCGCGTTCAAGGCCGGCGCGCTGGTCGGCGACTTCGTCGCAGTGATCCGCGCCCAAGGACCGCGCGCCAACGGCATGCCCGAACTGCACAAGCTGACGCCAACGCTCGGCCTGCTGCAGGACCGTGGCCAGCGCGTCGCCCTGCTCACCGACGGGCGCATGTCCGGCGCATCGGGCAAGGTACTGGCAGCGATCCACGTCACCCCCGAAGCAGTCTGCGCCGGCGCGATCGCGAAGCTGTGCGATGGCGACCGCATCCGCATCGACGCCGAGGCCGGCACCCTGGACGTGCTGCTCGATGCCGCGACCCTGGCCACGCGCGCAGCGGCGCAGTTCGATCTCACCGCAAACCGCGTCGGCCTCGGCCGCGAACTGTTCGGCAATCTGCGCGCCCAGGTCGGTTCGGCCGAACGCGGCGCCTGCGCACTGTTCTCGGACCACTGAGCCATGCGCACGAACTCGCTCGCGATGATCGCCGACATCGGCGGCACCAACGCGCGCTTCGCGCTCACCGACCTGTCCGCACCCCGGCCCGCGTTGCTGCAGCAGCAGTCGCTGCGCAACGCCGACTTCGCCAGCCTGCAGCACGCAGCCGAGCACTACCTCGCACACGTCGGCGCCAGGCCGAGTCGCGCCGCGATCGCCGTCGCCTCACCGGTCGGTGCCGACGAAATCCGCCTGACCAACCGTGCCTGGTCGTTCAGTCGGCGCGAGCTGCAGCGGCGTCTGCAACTCGACCGTCTGGACCTGCTGAATGACTTCGGCGCGGTCGCCTGGGCGATGCCTGCGCTGACCAGCGAGGACGTCGTGACCCTGCACGGTGCGCAGGATGCGCCACTCTCGGGGCCGGTCAGTGTGCTTGGCCCGGGCACCGGGCTTGGTGTCGCGCTGCTGGTCGGCGATGCGACGCGCGGCTGGCAGGTGGTCGAAACCGAGGGCGGGCATGTCAGCTTTGCCGCTCTCGGCGACGAGGAACAGGCGATCGCGCGCTGGATGACCGCGAAGTTCGGGCGCGTCTCCAACGAACGCCTGCTCTGCGGTGCCGGGCTGTCGCATATCGATGGTGCGCTTGCGGCCGGAGACGACCTCAGCTCGGCGCTTGATCCGCGCGCACAATTCCGCGATCCGGCCGCCATCGTCGAGGCTGCGCTCGATGGCCATGATCTGGTCGCACGCCGCTCGCTGGCACGTTTCTGCGCAGTGCTCGGCAGCGTCGCCGGCGACTGCGCCCTGATCCACGGCGCGCGCACCGTGCTGATCGCCGGCGGCATCGTGCCGCGCTTCATCCCGTTCCTGCGTTCGAGCGCATTCCGCGAACGCTTCCTGGCCAAGGGTCGTTTCGCGACGTGGCTGGAATCGGTCACCATTGGCATCATCACCCACGCCCACCCTGGCTTGCTCGGCGCCGCGATGGCGCTGCGCGCCGCGACGCGCGAGGATGCGGGCACAGCCGCGCTCCGGAGCACCCCATGAACCAATGGACCATCGAACAGCGCTGCGAGCGCGTCGATCAGATTCTGAAGCGGGCCCCGGTGCTGCCGGTGCTCGCGATCAACAAGCTCGAACATGCGTTGCCGCTGGCGCGCGCCCTGGTCGCCGGCGGGCTGCCGGTGCTCGAGGTGACACTGCGCAGTGCGATCGCGTTCGAGGCGATCGCCGCGATCGTGCGCGACGTGCCCGAGGCGATCGTCGGCGCCGGCACCGTGCTCGACGAGGACGCGCTCGACGAAGCCACGCGTCTCGGCGCACGCTTCGCCATCGCACCGGGCGCCACCGAAGCCCTGTACCTGGCCGCATCGCGCGCCACCATCCCGCTGATTCCCGCAGTGGCCACTGCGAGCGACATCATGCGCGGCATGGAGCACGGTCATCGCCGCTTCAAGTTCTTCCCGGCCGAGGCCAGCGGCGGCGTCGCGGCGCTGAAGTCGTTCGCCGGCCCGTTCCCGCAGGTGAAGTTCTGCCCCACCGGCGGCATCGATCCGGAAAGCGCACCGCGCTACCTCGCGCTCAAGATCGTCCTCACCCTCGGCGGCAGCTGGATGGTGCCCGGCGACGCGCTCGCGGCGCGCGACTGGGCGCGTATCGAGGCGTTGGCCCGCGAAGCCGCCAAATTGAAGCCCGCGGCGTGACGATGCATCGCGCCGTTGCCGGCGCTCCTACAGACAGCGTGCGGATTCGAGGCTGTTTGTAGGAGCGCCGGCAACGGCGCGATTGCTTGCTGTAGCCGCATTGCCGGTGGGCACCGCGATGCGACGCCCGATCCACCGGGACGCTGCACAGCACGAGCGGGCGACGTGGTCGCGTGCAGGCCGACGATTACGCGGCCCGGTTGCGGTGCGCCTCGCGGGGCTCGGCACACCCTACATCGCAACGACGTGGCCGGGTCACGGTTATTTCGGCACGAAGCGGATCGCCTGGCCGCCGCCGGGGGCGAGGCGAATCGTCAGCGTGTCGCCGCTTCGCACCTCCCGCCGTTCGGTCGCGAAGGCGAAGCGGTTATCGCGATAGTGGGCATCGTCGCCATCGCGATAGATCTCGGCGCGATAGGTGCGGCCCGGCGTCAGGAAGGACAGCGGCACCTGCAGCACGCGGCCGTGTTCGTCGGTCAGGCTGCCGAGGAACCAGGCTTCCGAGTTGCGGTCCTGGCGCGCGATGGTCACGTAGTCGCCGATCTCGCCATTCAGGACCCGGGTCTCGGCCCAGTCGACAGCGACGTCCTGGATGAAGCGGAAGGCATCGACGTCTTCCACGTAGTGCTCGGGCAGGTCGGCGACCATCTGGATCGGGCTGTAGATCACCACGTAGAGCGCGAGCTGTTTCGCCAGCGTCGAAGGGATCGGGTGGTGGCGGCCCTGCAGGCTGAGGATGCCGGGCGTGTAGTCCATCGGCCCCGCCAGCATGCGCGTGAACACCAGGTTGACCTCGTGCTCGGGCGGATTCTGCGGATTGCCCCAGGCCGCGTATTCCATGCCGCGCGCGCCTTCGCGCGACACCCAGTTCGGATACGTGCGGCGCAGGCCGGTGTCCTTGATCGGCTCGTGTGGATTGATCGCGATGTGCCGCCTGGCGGCTTCGGTGACGACGCGCAGATGGTGACGCGACATCCACTGGCCATCGTGCCACTCGCGCGAGACCGGACCCTTGCGACCATCGAAGCGCTCGATCTGCCCGGCATCGGCGACATAGCCGGTCTTGATCACATCGACCCCGTGCCGCGCATACAGATCGAGCGCCGCACCGAGTTGTTGCTCGTAATGGCTGACCGCGCCGCCGGTTTCGTGGTGCCCGATCAGATGCACGCCGCGCGACTTCGCGTACTCGGCGAGTGCCGGCAGGTCGAAGTCTTCGGTGGCACGGCTGAAATCGAAGTCGTTGCCGTCACCGAACCAGTTGCCGTCCCAGCCCTGGTTCCAGCCCTCGACCAGCACGCCACGAAAGCCGTTCTCGGCCGCGAAGTCGATGTAGCGGCGGGTGTTGGCGGTGGTTGCACCGTGTTTCGTCCCACGCGCCCAGCTTGATCGCTCCAGATGCATCTCCCACCAGACGCCGACATATTTCGCGGGCCTGAACCAGGACACGTCACCCAGCGCATTGGGTTCGTTGAGATTCAGCTCCAGATTTGACGCATACAAGGCCGCGGCGCTGTCGGTGATGCGCAACGTACGCCACGGCGTCGCGAACGGTGCGCGGCGGCGCACCTTCCAACCTTCGGACGCGGGCGAGATCTGCGCCTTGAAGCGCTGGCCCTCGACGCGACGCAGCCACATCGCGGAATAGTCCACCAGCGCCGCTTCGTGGAACGCGAGATGCAGCCCATCACGCGTGCGGATGGTCATCGGCGTATGCGCCTGCCCGACTTCGGTGAGCGGCGTGCGGTTGTACAGATACTCGTAGCGGTTCCACTCGCCGGCCGGGATCCACCAGGCTTCGGCCTCCGGCGCGACATGGAACTCGGTCAGTTCGTCGTCGATGATCACCTCGCGCAGCTGCGGCTGGTCAGGGAACACGTAGCGGAAGCCGACACCGTCGTCGAACACGCGGAACACGACCTCGAAGCTGCGCTTGGCCTTCAGCGTCTCGGTGAAGGTGACGCGCAACTCGTTGTGCTGGTCGCGCACGAAACGCGACTCGCCCCAGGGTTGCTCCCAGGTGTCGTCATGGCTCGATGTCGACTGCGCACCCAGCACCAGATTGCGTTCGAGTTTCTCGGCACCACGCAGCAGGAAACCGAGCCGCGACGGCGCGATCACGGTTTCTCCGAAGCGCTTGATCGCGTAACTGGCGCGCCCCTCATCGAGCCCGACTTCTACCGTCAGCACCTTGCCGGGCGAGGCGATGCTGGCCACGACTTCGGGTCGTTTCGGCGGTTCGGCGGCCATCGCGACACCGACACCAAACACAAACGTCCAGAACCAGATCCACTGACTCATGGCGCAACCTCCGACTCGACCACGAACACCACCGCAGTTCGCGCCGGCAGCGAGAAGCGTCCTTGGTCTCGGTGGAACACGGCCTCGCGGGCGCGGGCGTCGGCGCCTTCGGGATTGCGCTGCACCGGGTGCAGGACGAAGTCGCGGCCTGCGGCCTCGGGCAATGCAAGCTCATGGGCGCGGGTATCGACGTTGACGAAGTACGCGAGCGTGGCGAAGCCGGCGCCGGGATAGCCGGCGCCATCGATCAATGCGGCGAGCACGGTCGGCTCCTGGTTCGGGCCGGTGTTGACGAAGCGCAGCCGCTGGTGGATGTCCTCGGCGCTGCGCAGGCGGAACAGCGTCGAGCTGGCGCGGATCGCTAGCTGGTCGCGGAAGGCGTCGCGCATCCACGCGATCTGCGCCGGCTCCGGCTTGATCGCGGCGTTGGTCAGCAGCGGGCGCATCAGCGCCCAGGCATTGCCGTTGTCCGGCTGCGGCGGCAGGCCGCTGGCGAAGCCGTTGTCCTGGTAGCTCCAGTCGATGCGGTTGAACCAGTCACCACTGTCGTAACTGTTGCGATCCAGCGACTTGCTGCGCAGCACATCGAAGCCGGCGTGGAAATAGGCGATGCCCTGGCTGAACAGATTGATCGCGGCGGCGAGCAGCTGCACGCGGGCGCGTTCCTCGCGCGTGGTCGCGCCCGGCAACTTGAATGCGGCGATGTCGAACAGGGTGTGGTTGTCGTGGTTCTCGACATAGTTGACGACTTCGTTCGGCGCGCTGACATAGCCCGCCGGCTGATCGCCGTAGCCGATCGCATCGAGGCGCACGGACTGGCCGCGGTAGTCGGTGAGCACGTAATCGCGCAGTGATCCGGCGAGCCCGACGCGGACCAGGTCCGCAGCGCGCAGCAAGTCGTCGCGGCTGCCGAGCGCCTGCGCGTTGCGGTCGTAGTGCAGGCCGGTGACGAAACCTTGGGCGCTGACCAGGCGCGCGTCGTTGTCCATCGCCGAACCGCCGCGCACGGCGTCGCGGGCACGGTCGCTGAAGGTGGCGATGCCGCTGCCGTTCAACGACAGCTGCGAGGCCTGCACGAAGCGCGCGCCGTTGGCCACCTCGCCGAAGTTCCAGCCTTCGCCGAGCAGCGGAACGTGGCGGCCAGCGACCGCATCGACCGCGCGTTGCAGTTCCTCCATCGCCGCGCGTGGCTGGTGGCCCATCAGGTCGAAGCGGAACGCTTCGATGCGGTAGTCGCGCACGAAGCGCACTGCGGTATCGATCATCAGTTTCGCCATCATCCGCTGCTCGGTGGCGGTGTTGGCGCAGCAGGTCGAGGTGGTGACGCGGCCCTGCGCGTCGAGCCGGTGGTAGTAGCCCGGCACGATGCGGTCGAGCACCGAGCGCGCGTCCTGGCCGCTGGCGCTCGTGTGGTTGTAGACCACGTCCATGCCGACGCGCAGCCCCGCGCGGTTCAGCGCCAGCACCATGGCGCGGAACTCGCGGATGCGCGCCAGCGCATCGTTGGCGTCGCTGGCATAGCTGCCTTCGGGCACGCCGAAATGCAGCGGGTCGTAGCCCCAGTTGAAGCAGTCGGTGGACTTCGCTGCCAGCACCGCCGCCTGTGGCGCGCTGCTGTCGCCGCTGCCGCTGATCACGGGCGTGCCGCAGCCGATCTCGGGCACGGTGGCGAAGTCGAACACCGGCAGCAGGTGCACGTCGCTCAGCCCGGCGGCGGCGAGCGCGCGCAGATGGCGCATGCCATCGGAGGCGGCCACGGTGAACGCCGCGTACTTGCCGCGCTGGGCGGCCGGGACACTGGCATCGTTGGCGGAGAAGTCGCGCACATGCAGTTCGTAGATCACCTGATCGGCGTCGAGCCGCAGGCGCTTGTCGCGCGCGAAGCCGTCCCAGCCTTCGGGCTTGGCGGCGGCGTCGGTGAGATCGACGAACAGGCTGCGCGCCGAGTTCGCGCTGAGCGCGGTGGAGTACGGGTCGGTGACGCGATTGCGCACCAGCCCGACGCCCGGCACGACCACGTCGACCAGCAGCAGGTAGCCCTGGCCGCGCAGGTCGTCGCTGCGCGCAAAGGTCCAGGTGCCGGTGTCGCCGTGGCGACGCATCGGCACCGCCTCGACCGCCGCGGCGGTGGCCGATGGATAGCGACACAGCACCAGCGACTGCGCGCTGGGTGCGAACACGCGCACGCGACTGCCGCTCGCATTCGCGACCGGGTCCAGCGACTGGGCGGCCGCTGTATCGGCGAACAGCGCGTCGATCAGCGCCGCCCACTGCAGTCCCGTCGACTGCTGCACGCGACCGTCGGCGCCCTCGCGCACCAGCAACCACTGCGCCGACAACAGCGCGCGCAGGCGCGGCGCATCGCTGTCGTGCAATCTCAGGTTCACGCCATCGCCGACCCAGGCGAAGCGCGCCTGCAGCTCCGCGGGCAATGCCCCTGCATCGAGATCCAGATCGAACACTGCCTCGGCGCCGGCGACGCGGCCGGCGACGATCGCCAGCGTTGCCGCGCGCGATGCATGCAGACGGTAGCGTCCGCTCGCCGGCGCCCCACCGAAGCGCAGTCGTGTCCCATCCATCCAGACGCCGCGCGCCTCGTTCGGCAAGCCCGCCGCCTGCGCCTGCAACACGGTTTGGTGCGTGGCAGCGTCGCAGGCCTGGCGCCAGGCCGCCTCCCGCGCCGGATCACCGGCCAGCACCGTCCCGGCGGCGAGCAACGCCCGCAGAACCCATCGCAGTCGCGCAAGATGCATCGTCGATTTCCGGCTAGCCGCACGTGAGCGGCGGCGCAACCTTGGCATGGAAGTGGTACCCGCGAGCCGCTCCCGGGTCGCGCTGCAATCGAATACATCGATGGCAACGCGGTCGCCCACGTGCGCTCGCTGTCAGCAAGTTCTCCGCCGCGCCAGCCGCTCAGTCGGCGCGCTGCCAGCGGTTGCGACCGGCGGCCTTGGCACGGTACAGCGCCGCGTCGGCGCGACCGATGAGATCCTGCGGTCGAGTTTCCGCTGCGACGCGCACGGCGAGGCCGGCGCTGAAGGTGACCACCGCCGCGCAGCTCGAGGCCGGATGCGGCAACGCCAGGGTACGCACGCGGGCAGCGAAGGCGTCGAGGAAGGCGTCGGCCCGATCGACCGCGTCGGCGCGGAACAACACGGCAAACTCCTCACCGCCGATGCGCGCCGCGAAGACCCCGAACTGCTTCGCGCAGGCGGCGAGTTCGGCGCCGAAGCGCGCCAGGCAGTCGTCGCCGGCGAGATGGCCGACGCTGTCGTTGTAGGCCTTGAAGTGGTCGATGTCGAGCATCGCCACGGCGCTGCGTGGTGAGTCCGCAAAGGCGGCGTCGAGCTGGTGCGCGAACGCGCGCCGGTTCGGCAGACCGGTCAGGAAATCGTTGCTCGCCGCCTGCGCCAGCGCGGCATTGGCCTGTTCGAGATCGTGCGTGCGCACGCGCACCAGGGCTTCCAGCGCGCGCTCGCGATGACGCAGCGCGCGCAGCCGCCAAAGCGGCAGCGCCGCGGCCAGCGCCAGCATCGCCAGCACCGCGAGCAGGCGCACGTCAGCGCGCTGCCACCAGTGCGGCCGCACGCTGAAATCGAGCGCGACCGCTGCGCTCCAGGGCTCGGTCGGGGTCGAGACAGCCACTTCGAAACGGTAACTTCCGGGCGCGAGCGCATCGAAAGCGACCCCGCGCCGCGCGCCGACTTCGCTGAAGCGCGGCAGCGACGGCAGCAACCGATAACGAAAGCGCAGGCGCTCGGCGTCGGAGAGGCGCAGCGCGGTGTAGTCGATGCCGATCTGGCGCGTGCCCGCGGCCAACGCGAGGCCCGGGCTCGCTACCTGCGACACGCCATCGACCAGCACGCGCTCGATGCGCGGCTGCGGCAGCGGCGCGCGCTCGGGCAACGCGTCGCCGGCGATGCGCACTACGCCCTCGGTGGTCGCGACCCAGACCGCACCGTCGTCGGCCAGCGCCAGCGGGTGCTGGGTGCCGCCATTGCACTCGCTGCTGCGCATGCCTTCAGCCTCGCCGAACAGGGTGTAGTCGAGCTCGGGGTCGCCGCCGTCGAGATGGCGCGCCAGCGCCGCCACCTCGACGCGCAACACGCCGGCATTGCTCGATGTCCACAGCCGTCCATGGGCATCGAACTCGATGGCATGGAACTGCGCCAGCAGCTGCCGGTTGATCGGCTCGATCGCGCGCAAGCGGCCGTCTTCGAGCACATGCAAGCCGATGCCGGCGACCCAGACGCGACCGTCGGGCGCGCGCACCGCGTCGCGAATCGGCTGTCCCTCGCCGTCGCTGAGGCGCTGCGCCTGGTTGCCGTCGAGTTGATACACCCCGGCCTCGACGGCGGCGACCAGCCAGCGACCGGGGCCATCGCTGCGCAGCCGGGAGATGGCCGGATGCGCTGCGCCGGGCAGTTCGATCGCGGTCAACTGGCCTTCGCGCCAGCGCACCAACCCGTTCTGAGTGCCCACCAGCAGGCTGCCGTCGCCGCCTTCGACCAGCGCCTGGATGCGCAAGCCGCGCAGCTCCGGCACCGTCTCCAGCGCGCCGTCGGCGCTGCGCCGCACCAGTCCGCCAGCGGTACCAAGCCATTGCACATCACCGCGATCGAGCACCGTCTGCACCACACCGCTGCCGGGGGGTGCATCGCGCGGCAGCGGCAGGTCGATGCGGTGACCGTGTTCGAAGGCGACCAGTCCGCCGCCGTTGAATCCCAACCACCAGCCGCCGGCGCGGCGCGGCACCACGGTCCAAGCCAGGCCCTGCGGCAGGTCTTCGGCGGCGCCGTAGGTCTGCACCAAGGAGTCGCCGATGCGCGTCAGCCCTGCCGCGGTGCCGGCCCAGAGGTTGCCCTCGCGGTCCATGGTTGCTTCCCAGACCACGTCCGACGCCAGCCCGTTGCGCCGGGTAAAGCGCTCAAAGCTGCCGCCACGCACGCGTGCCAGACCACCGCCGGCGGTCGCCAGCCAGATCGCACCATCGGCATCAGGCAGCACCGCCCGCACCACCGAACTCGGCCACGGATCGGCCATCGCCCACGGCTCGAAGCTGTCGCCGCGCGCGATCGCAGCGCCCCCGCGAAATCCGCCATAGCCGTTGCCGCTGGCGTCGAAGGCCAGGCTCCAGACGTGCGCGCGCAGCAATTGCGGATCGCTCGACGCCGACATCCAGCCATCACGCTCGCGCCGCCAGAAACCGCTTTCGCTGCCGGCCCACCAGCGCCCGAGGCGGTCCTGCGCCAGCGCCCACACCACCTGCGGCAATTCCTCGCGCAATTCGCTGTTGGCGCCATCGAAGCGCGCATGGAACAGGCCGGCGCCGGTACCGAGCCACAAGCCCCCCTGCGGATGCAGGCGCAGCACGGTGACCGAATCCGACGGCAGGCCGCCGCCGGCGCGAAAGCGCTGCAGCCGCCCGCTGCCATCGAGTCGGGTCAAGCCACGGTAGCGACCGCCGAACCAGAGCGCGCCGTCCGGAGTCTGAGCGATGGTCTCGATCATGTCGGTCGGCGCCTCACCAGCGGCCAGTTCGGACAGCGCCACGAAGCGAACGCCGTCGAAGCGCGCCGCGCCTTGGTAGGTGCCGACCCACAGATAGCCATCGCGATCCTGGAACAGCGCACTGATGCTGGCGTGTGGCAAGCCGCTGGCGACACCCCAACTACTCGCCCGGTATTGCGCAGCGGACTGGCGGAGATCGAGTGCGGACGCTGCCGGCACGGCCATCGTGGCCAACAGCACAATTTCCGGCAAGCGGAGCCAATGCGGGGTCATGGCCCATGCTAGCGAATCGTCGCGCAGCACAGGAACCCGTTACGGAGCAACTCAGGATGCGAATGGACCCAGCCAGCGCTCCATGAAACCCAGTCGACGCTCGCTTGGTGCAAGCGCGCCCGACGGCAACGGCACCGCGGCATCGGCGGCCACCAGGTGGCCGAGCGCCTGGCAAGCCTCGAGAAATGCCCCTACTACGGAACGATCTGCGTCGCAAAGCCGACAGGCGCTATCGAGATCCAGTGCCTGCCCGGACAGCAGCGCCGCCAGCGTCACATGCTCGTGGTCGTGCGGCAGCAGACTGAAGTCCGGCCAACGCAGCAGACGGAATCGTGTCGGCAAGCGCGTCTGCGCGGAATCGTGACCCTCGAGCGCCGCAAGCCAGCGCAACTCCTGCAGCGGCCGCAGTTCGCTGTCGCGCAGCGCTCGGGCGGCATCACAGTTGCCGCTGAGGATGTAGCGCCGGCAACGCATCGCGACGCGCAAGCGCGACGGCTCGAAGTCGGCCAGATAGCGGCCGCGGTGCGTCAGCACCGACAGCGATCCGAAGCCGACCACACGCACATGCGCGTCGTGATGGTGCGGCTGCGCAAAGATGCGCTGCAGCGCGTGCGCCAGAGTGCCCGACTGCACTGGCGCCACGCTCGCCACATCGTCTGCCGCCAGCGGCCGCGACGGTTCGGTGCGGATCGCCGCACCGAGGCGGTCGAAGGCGGCGTTCAATGCCTCTCCCAGTTGCGCCACGCGCACCGGCGCGTTGATCACGATGTCGTCGGCGCGTGCCGGCGGATCGGCCTCGTGGCGATAGACGATGACGCAGCGGCCGCGCAGCCCGGCATTGAAGCGGTTGTCGCGCAGCGCTCCGGCGGCGACTACCACGACATCTGCGCCATCGACCTCGCCGATACGCACCGGGACATGGGTCTGGCCCTCCAGCGCCAACAGAGCGATGCGCAAGGCCGACTGCTCGTGCGGCAACAGACCGAGCCCGGCGACCGCCAGCGGCGGCTCCATCGATCCGGGCTTCCAGGCCGGTGTGCGGCGGCGTTCCCTGGCTCCAATACGCGTTCCGAACTCCGTGTCCATGGCCACCCCCAGCCGCTTTCGGGAATTGATTGCACTCCAAAACCGAGAAGCCGCACACCTGTCGTTTCTGACAGGTGCGCGGCGCCGCGCGCCGATGTCCACTAACGAGGTTGCCGGCATGGCCGCCGGCGGCGACGCCAGCGCCGCACACGGTTACGATGGCGGCAACTTTCCCGTTCCGGACCCGCCGTGCCAGCGTTTGCCGCCGCGATCTTCGACATGGACGGTCTGCTGATCGACTCCGAGCGCGTGCTGCTGCGCGTCTGGACCGAGGTCGCGACCGAGTTCGGCGTGGTGCTGCCGGAAGCCGACTTCGTGCGCATGGTCGGGCTCGGCGCCACCGAATCGAATGCCATCCTGCGTGACGTGCTCGGCAGCGAGGCGCGCGTGCGCGAATTGCGCAGTGCCGCCAGCGAACGCATCCGCGCCGAGGACACCCATGCGCCCGCTTTCCCCCTGCGTCCCGGCGCGCGCGAACTGGTCGCGGCGCTGCAGGCGGCCGGTATCCCGCTGGCGGTGGCGTCGTCGACGCGCATCAGCGAAGTGCAACGCCGGCTTGAGCGTGTCGCCTTGCGTGACGCCTTCAGCGCGATCGCCGGCGGCGACGAAGTCGAACGCAGCAAGCCCGATCCCGGCGTGTTCCTGCTCGCCGCCGAACGCATCGGCATCGACCCCGTGCGTTGCCTCGCCTTCGAGGACAGCCCGCACGGACTGCACGCCGCGCACGCCGCCGGCATGCACGTGGTCCTGGTCCCGGACCTCGTCGCTGCCTCGCCCGAACACCGTCACCGCGCCCACGCCGTGCTCGATTCCCTGCACCAGGCGCAAGCGCATCTGCCGCGCTGGTTTGGCGGGCGCGTCGGTGGCTGAGGCGGACAGGAGACAGCGGCCAACCGCGGCGCCCATGTGGACGACATGCTAGGCCACAGCATCTGCCAAGACCGAGTGAAGCGCGGCGAAACTGGCTGACCGGTTCCGGGACGGGTCGATCCGGAGGCCCATTTCCGATGCGAGCTCGATCTTCCGAAGCCCGGCACTGAAGTACCCGGAACGTTGCATCACGCGCTCGAAGGCCTGCCAAGTCCCACCTGAAATGGCATCGGGATCGCGATAGGCATGCTTTCGCTGGATGCCTTTGGGAACCCGCGGATAGGCGGCCCGCACCGCGTCCCAGTCGCCGAAGTACCAAGCCTCCAGCTCCTCGATCGCGATGCGGCTGACCAACTGCCATTCCACACGATCCGATGCGCGCAACCGCGAACCTGTGCGCAGGCCCGCACCTTGCGCGATCCGATCCATCCTCGCCTTGAGCAACCGGCAGTCGTCGTCGTCCCTGTCCACGATGACGAAGATCCGCCAATTGGCCGGAAGCCAACTGGCGTAACCACGAAGGCGCGCTTCCAGCTTCGCCATCAAGTCGTCCTTTCCGCCGAAGGGGTGGGCGTCGAAGCTGACGCCACGGGGAATGACGCGCGGCAACAGCCCGCGCAGGAACGACTCCATCGACGGCTCCTCCACGAGGAACACCAAATGCTCTGCACCTGGCATGGTCATCGCTCTCCGGCCGCTGCGATGCTCCCGCGACCGACTTGCCGTGCCGGCGCTCCCTGGTTCACCAACGGATCGCCTACGCCAAAATGCCCTTCCATCCAAAGGTGGCCCAGTAGCGCACCGTGCTCGACGAATGCTGAAACGCCGGGCAAGTCGCTCGCCCGCATCGCCTGTGTGTACCCTGCTTCGTCACGCCACAACACCCGTACTTCCTCCGGCCGCAGTGCATTGAGAAAGAACGGGGAGTGTGTTGTGACGATCAACTGCGTGCGCTCGGCGGCGGCACGGCACTCTTCTGCCAGCTCCGGAAGCAAGCGCGGGTGCAGCAGGTTCTCGGGTTCCTCAATGCCGATGAACGGAGGCGGCGTCGGATCATGCAGGAGCACCAGATACGCCAGCATCTTGAGTGTCCCATCCGACGCGAACCGAGCAAGTACCGGGTTGTCAAAAGGCGCGTCCTTGATCTGCAGCAGCAAACGGCCATCAGGCATGGGGTCGGCCAGCACGCGTTCGACGCGCGGAACCCGACGGCGAAGCGCATCGAAGATCTGCATCAGACGCTCTTCGTGCCGTTCCGCCAGAAACTGGACGACGTTCGCCAAATTGTCGCCGCTCCTGCTCAAGTGTTCTTCCGGCCCAGCTTGCGGCTGACCTCGAGTGCTTTCCGCCGCGAGATAGGAAACGTGCCACCCAGTGATGAATTCTCGCAATGCTGCGACCCGCGGATGCTCGGCAAACTGCCCGAGGGCATTCACCGCCAGCAAGTCCGGGGAGTTGAGGGGAATGTCCACGCGTCGGTCCTGTGCATCCGGCAGTTCGCCGCTCACCGCCTGCCCGACGCCTTCCCGATAGTCCAGGAAGCGGAACGGCTTGCCACCGCTGCCACGCGTCCAGCGCAGCCATTCCTCGACGACGACAGGCACGCCCGCGCGCTCGTCCACCGCCAAGTGGTAGGTAATCAGCGGAAAGCCTGGCTCGCGGTACTTGATCTCCACCGACAACGGCCCTACCCCGCCGCGGGTCTTCAGCTCCTTGGCTCGCCCCCGCTTGTCCCAAGCCTTGCGCAATCCCAACTCGAAACACTCGGCCAGAAACGCGAACACATCGAATACGGTGGACTTGCCGCTACCGTTGGGCCCCAGCAGTACCGTCAACGGAGTCAGTTCCTTGAACTCGACATCACGCAGCGCGCGGAAGTTCTGCACCTTGAGGTACTCGATGCGCGCGAGGCCACCCGATTTCTTCGATGCAGCGCGTGAGGGAAGCATTATCTTCAGAACTCCTGATCGGGCCGGGCTTGTGGACGGAGAGTGTGCCGGAGATTGGCCTGAAAAGCGGCACAAGGAAACGTACAGGCGCAGATCCTTGCACTCAACGCCGCCGCAGCCTACGCCCGCTCCGCCCCCAACACCCCCGCATCGATCAGTGGCCGGTTCAGTGCGGTGAATTCACGCAGCACGTCCGGGTGGGTGAAGCCGAGCACCATGCGATCGATGCGGCCGCCAAAGAAGGTGCGCTTGAGGCGCTTGAGGCGGATCGGTTGGTAGTGGCTGGTCTGCGGATGCTCCGGGCGGTGGCGTTCAAACCACAGCCAGGCAGGGATGCCGCCACCGAGCACCGAGGCGGCAAACCAGTGCGACTTGAGCCAGGCCGGCATGTCGAGATCGAGTGCGACCGCCATGAATACGAAGGTCAGCACGGTCGCGATGCTGAGCGCGCCGAGGAACAGACGCTGCGGCAGCGACAGCGCTCGCCGCGCCAGCGTCGGTGCGCAGCGTTCGCAACTGACCACCGGGAAGCGCAGCAGCAACTCGGTGCCGGCGACCAACAGGTAAGTCGTCTGGCGCAATTCCAGCACGCCCTCGCTCAGGCCTTGATGCGTGCCGCAGTTGACGCAGCGCGTGTCCGGAAAGCGCAGGCCGAGTTCGCTGGTGTCGGGGGCTTGCTGGATGTGGATCGGGTGCATGGGGGTGTCCTCTGCGCGTTGCCGCGTCATGGCGCAGTCGCAATGCGCTCGATCGTGCCGATGCGCGTCGCTTGAAGCAACCCGCCCGGCGTAGCTGAGGACCGAGGGCCTTGGCGGATGACGGTCTGCAAATTGCGAATTCTCCGATGTGCGAATCAGACGACGACGATCGCGGACGGGCGGAGATCGCGGCAGGATCTTGTTCCTCCATCCCGGGGCTGCACCCCGGGCTCGTGTTGTGCCGCCCCTGCGGGGCTGGGAGGTCGCGTGCCGCAAGCCTTGGCGAAGTTGCATCTGCATCTGGTGTTCAGCACGAAACACCGCGAGGCGTGGCTGCACGATGCAGTGCGCGATCCGCTGCACGCCTACATGACCGGCGTGTTCGCGAAGATCGGGTGTCCGCTGGTCGCAGTCGGGTCGATCGAAGACCACGTCCATGTGCTGTTCGAGTTGAGTCGGACGATGCCGGTATGCGATGCCGTTGAAGCGGTGAAATCGGCTTCATCACGTTGGTTGAAGACGCAGGGTGATGAGTTCGGGTCTTTTGCATGGCAAGCCGGTTATGGCGTGTTCGCGGTGTCGTCGTCGAACATCCGCCGTGTCTGCGCATACATCGCGAGCCAACGCGAACATCATCGCCGCGCCGACTTCCGCGCCGAATACCGTGGCCTGCTCGAACGCCATCAAGTTGCCTTCGACGCACGCCACGTCTGGGATTGATCACCACCAGCCCCAAAGGGGCGACACAATCAGGAGCCCGGGGTGCAGCCCCGGGTGGTGGTGATGGTGGTGGTGGTGTGCGTTTTCGGAGTTGTGTCGCCCCTTCGGGGCTCGGAATTTGGGTGGCGCGGTCTCGACCCGGGGCTGCACCCCGGGCTCCTGATTGTTTCGCCCCTTCGGGGCTGGGGGTGTTGTTGCCGGGCCGGTTCGTTTTGACAGCGCGCGCGCGGGCTCGCTAGCGTCGGCGGACCCTGTTGCCGGAGTTCGCCATGCGCCCGTTGCGTTCGCTGATATTGATGCTTGCGGCTGTCCTGGCCCTGCCGCTGGCGGCGAAGTCCGCCAAGGAAGACGGTGCCGAGAAGCCCTACGGCGCCCTCGCGTTCCGATCGCTCGGGCCGCTGGTCGGGGGACGCATGACGCGCGTGACCGGTGTCCCCAGCACGACGATCTTCTACGCCGCCGCGGCACAGGGCGGCGTGTGGAAATCCGGCAACAACGGCATCGACTGGGAACCGATCTTCGATGACCAGTCTTCGCAGTCGATTGGCTCGATCGCGGTTGCGACCAGCGACCCGAACGTGATCTACGTCGGCGGCGGCGAGGGCAATCCGCGCGGCAATGTCGCGGCTGGCCATGGCATCTGGCGCTCGACCGATGCCGGCGCGACCTGGGAGCACGTGCTCAAGCTCAAAGCCCAGATCGGCACGATCGCGGTGCATCCGACCAACCCCGACATCGCCTTCGCCGCCGTGCTCGGTTCGCCGTTCGGACCCGGACCACAGCGCGGCGTCTATCGCACGCTTGATGGCGGCAAGCAGTGGTCGCAGGTGCTCAAGGTCGACGCCGACACCGGCGCCTCGGATGTCGCCATCGATCCGCACAATCCGCGCATCGTCTATGCCGGCATGTGGGCGATGCGGCGCACGCCGTGGTCGGCGCAGAGCGGTGGCGCGGGCGGTGGCCTGTTCCGTTCCAGCGATGGCGGCGCCAGCTTCGAGAAGGTCGAGCACGACACGATTCCGAAGGGCGTCGTCGGCAAGGTCGGGATTGCGTTCGCGCCCAGCCAGCCGGGTCGCATCTACGCGCTGATCGAAGCGGAGGGCGGCGGTCTGTTCCGTTCCGACGACGGCGGTGGCGAATGGAAGCGCGTCAACGACCACCACATCCTGACCCAGCGCGCCTGGTACTACATGACCATGACCGTGGACCCGACCAACGCCGACACGGTGTGGTTCCCGCAGGTGCCGCTGCTGCGCTCGAAGGATGGCGGCAAGAGCGTCGTCCAGATCGATGGCACGCACCATGGCGACCACCACGATGTATGGATCGACCCGCGCAATCCGCTGCGCATGATCGACGGCAACGACGGCGGCATCGACGTGTCGCTCGACGGCGGCCAGACCTGGACGCATCCGCTGCTGCCGATCGCGCAGTTCTACAACATCGACGTCGACGACCGCGTGCCCTACCACGTCGGCGGCACCATGCAGGACTGGGGCACGGTCAGCGGCCCCTCGCGCAGCCTGCGCGGACCGCACGCGGTCGGTGAATGGCTATACGCGGGCGGTGGCGAAGCGGCGGATTTCGTCTACGACCCGTTCCGACCCGGCCACGTCTACGCCGGCGAGTACATGGGCTACCTGTCGCACTATGTCGAGGGCACGGGGCAATACCGCAACATCTCGGTGTCGCACTACAACGGCTCCGGCATCGCGCCGGAAAAGCACCCGTATCGCTTCCAGTGGACCGCGCCGGCACACGCTTCGCCGCACCGCGACGGTGGTCTCTACCACGGTGGCAACGTGCTGTTTCGCACCCGCGACCAGGGCCAGACCTGGAGCGCGATCAGCCCCGACCTGACGCGCAACGACAAGAGCAAGCAACAGTGGTCGGGCGGCCCGATCACCGGCGACAACACCGGCGTCGAGGTCCATGGCACGATCTTCTCGATCGCCGAATCGCCGCTGCAACGCGGGCTGCTCTGGGTCGGCAGCGACGATGGCCTGGTGCACGTCTCGCGCGACGACGGCGCGAACTGGTCGAACGTGACCCCGAAGGCGCTGCCAGAGTGGGCGACGGTCGAGGGCATCGAGGTTTCGCGCAGCGACGCCGGCACGATGTGGTTTGTCGCGCATCGCTACCGGCTCGACGACCACCGGCCTTACCTGTTCCTGACCCGCGACTTCGGCAAGAACTGGCAGCAGTTGGGCAAGGGCCTGCCCGACGACCTGCCGCTGTACTCGGTGCGCGTCGATCCCGCGGACTCGCGTTTCGTGTTTCTCGGAACGGAACGCGGCGTCTGGTATTCGCGCGATGGCGGTGCGAACTTCAGCGAGCTGAAACTCAACCTGCCGCCGGTGACGGTGACCGACATGGAGATCAAACACGGCGATCTGGTGATCGGCACTCGCGGTCGCGGGCTATGGGCGCTGGAGCAGGTTTCCACCCTGCGCGCGCTCGACGACGCGCTGCGCACCAAGCCGGTGCACCTGTTCGCGACGCGACCCGCGTACCGCTTCCGCGAGGACGGCAGCTGGAGCGAGATGGCGAATGGCACCGTCGATGAAGAATACGAGGGCGCGCTGCTCCATGTCTGGCTCAAGGCCAAACTCAAGCAGGTCGTGACTCTGACCATCCGCGACGCCGAAGGCCACATCGTGCGCACGCTGAGCAGCGAGAAGAAGCCCGGCAAGTATCCCGAAGACGATCCGGACGAACCCTGGGGCCCGCCGGAAGCGGACTTCGATGTCACTGCCGGGCTCAACCTCGTGCAGTGGGACCTGCGCGAGGAGGGCGCGCGGCGCATCGCGTTCAAGGCCGACATGGGCGATCCCGAAACCGGGCCGCTGGCCCTGCCTGGCCGCTACACGCTGGAACTCGCAGCCGACGGCCAAACCGCGACCACGACACTCGAACTCCGCGCCGACCCGCGCTCGCCAGCGAGTGCGGAGGACCTGCGCGCCAATCACGCGCTCGCGATCCGTACCCGCGACGCACTCACTCGCCTGTCGCTCTCGATCGACCGCGTGCGCGCGGTGCGCGAGCAACTCGACGTGTTTGCCAGGCACGTCGGCAAGACCGCGAACGCCGACGAGCTGCGGACCGCAATCCAGGCTGCGCGCGAGCGCGTCGATGCCATCGAAGGCAACCTGCACAATCCCGAAGCGATCGTGAACTACGACATCCTCAGCGGCCGCGGCGGCGGCGCCAAGCTCTACTCACAACTCGCGCCGCTGTACTCGTGGATCGGCGATTCCGATCACCGTCCGACCCAGTCGATGCTCGACCGCGCCGAGGAACTGCTCACCGAACTCGCGCAACGCGAAGCCGCGATCGACGCGCTCGGCGGCATCGAACTCGCCCGCGTCGAAGCCGAGGCCGACAAGCTTGGGCTGAAGCGGATCGTGTTGCCGTAACCACGACCACACGGCCATGACCACTCGGCCACGGTGCGCACCGCTTCGCGGTGCTCACCCTACGCCGGACCGCAGCGCGTACATAGGGTGTGAGTAGGGTGTGCCGAGCAAAGCGAGGCGCACCGCCCGCCCGCGACGACGCCACATCGGTGCGCATCGCAACGCGGCGCACACCCGCCGCAGCCCTCAATTGCTCTGAACAACCATGCTCGGAATGCCGATCTTCTTGTTGCGCGCCTGCAGCGAGAGCCGGGCGGCGGTGTTGCGGGCGATGTTGAGATAGCGCTTGGCGGCGTCGGAGTCGGGCATGGCGACGACGGTCGGGGTACCGCCGTCGGCCTGTTCGCGAATGTGGATGTCGAGCGCCAAGGAACCGAGCAGCGGCACGCCGTATTGCGCGCTCATGCTGGCGCCACCGCCTTCGCCGAAGATGTGTTCGGCGTGGCCACACTTCGAACAGACGTGAATGGCCATGTTCTCGACGATGCCGAGCACCGGCACGTTGACCTTCTCGAACATCTTCAGCGCCTTCTTCGCATCGAGCAGGGCGATGTCCTGCGGCGTGGTGACGATCACCGCGCCCGCGACCGGCACCTTCTGGCAAAGCGTGAGCTGAATGTCGCCGGTGCCGGGCGGCAGGTCGATGACCAGATAATCGAGGTCCTGCCAGTTGGTGTCCGACAGCAGCTGCGTCAGCGCCTGCGTCACCATGGGTCCGCGCCAGATCATCGGCGTGTCCTCCTCGATCAGCAGGCCAATCGACATCACCTGCACACCGTGCGCGATCTTCGGCTCGATGTGCTTGCCATCCAGCGAATCCGGCTTGCCGGAAACGCCCATCATGCGCGGCTGGCTCGGCCCATAGATGTCGGCGTCCAGGATGCCGACGCTCGCCCCCTCCGCCGCCAGCGCCAGCGCGAGATTCGCGGCGGTGGTCGACTTGCCGACGCCGCCCTTGCCGGAGGCGACGGCGATGATGTTCTTGATGTTCGGCAGCGGCGTCAGGTCGTTCTGCACCTTGTGCGAGAACACGCGACTTGACACCGAGACCGTCGCCAGCGAAATCGCAGCGTCGGCTTCGAGCGTGCGCTTGACCTGCGCCGACAGTTCGCCCAGCCAGGAAGCGGCCGGATAGGGCACGACCAGATCGACGACGACACGATCCGCGTCGGCACCCACGGCCTTGACGATGCCGGACGCGACCAGGTTCTGGCCGGTGTGCGGGTCGGAGATTGAGGCGAGCAGGGCTTCGGCGGTGGATTTGGCGTGGGACATGGGCACGACCTTGATTTCGGGACCGCGGAGTTTAGGGGCTGGGGGTCGACGTGGCATCATTGCCGGCCCAAGCTCCCTCATCCGGCGCTGCGCGCCACCTTCTCCCGGCGGGAGAAGGGAAGACCGAGAACCCCATGTCGTCGCACAAGACCCTGCTCGTCACCACCGCCCTGCCCTATGCCAATGGGCCGCTGCACATCGGCCATCTGGTCGGCTACATCCAGGCCGACATCTGGGTACGCGCACAGCGCCTGCTGGGCGATACGGCGCACTTCGTCTGCGCCGACGACGCCCACGGCACGCCGATCATGCTGGCCGCCGAAAAAGCCGGGCTGGCGCCGGAGGCCTTCATCCAGGCAATCCAGGACAGCCACGAGCGCGACTTCAAGAGTTTCGAGGTGGCATTCGATCAGTACCACTCGACGCATTCGGACGAGAACCGCGAGATCGCCACCGCGATGTACCTGACATTGCGCGAAGGCGGCTTCATCGCCAGGCGCACGATCGAGCAGTTGTACGACCCGGTCAAGGACATGTTCCTGCCCGACCGCTACGTCAAGGGCGAGTGCCCAAAATGCGGCACGCCCGACCAGTACGGCGACAACTGCGAGCACTGCGCGGCCACCTATGCGGCGACCGATCTCAAGAACCCGCGCTCGGTGATGTCCGGCGCCACCCCGGTGCTGCGCGAGTCCGAGCACTACTTCTTCGAATTGCACAAGTTCGAGGGCCTGCTGCGCGAGTGGCTATCGCACGATGTCGCGCACAGCTCGGTCAAGGCCAAACTCGGCGAATGGCTGGACGGCGGCCTGCGCGAGTGGGACATCTCGCGCGACGCGCCCTATTTTGGCTTCCCGATTCCGGACGCGCCGGGCAAGTTCTTCTATGTCTGGCTCGATGCGCCGATCGGCTACCTCGCGAGTTTCAAGGCCTACTGCAACCACCACGGTCTGGTCTACGAGGGCTTCCTGACGCCGGACAGCAAGACCGAGATGCACCACTTCATCGGCAAGGACATCATCAACTTCCACGGCCTGTTCTGGCCGGCGATGTTGCACGGCTCCGGCCAACGCACGCCGACGCGCCTGCACGTGAACGGTTACCTGACCGTCAACGGCGCCAAGATGTCGAAGTCGCGCGGCACCTTCATCCAGGCGCGCACCTATCTCGATCACCTCAATCCCGAGTACCTGCGCTACTACTTCGCCGGCAAGACCGGTGCCGGTGTCGAGGACCTCGACCTGAATCTTGAGGACTTCGCCGCGCGCGTGAATGCCGACCTGGTCGGCAAATTCGTCAACATCGCCAGCCGCTGTGCCAAGTTGCTGGAGACGCATTTCGACAACACGCTCGGGCGGATCGTTACACCGGTGCCAGGAGAAGTGCTGAGCGATTGCCAGCAGCAGGCGATCTTCCAGTGGTCGTCCTCCAAGACTCAAGTCGAACTTGCGATCAGGCACTACGCTTCGCGCAATTTTGGCCGCGTTGTCGCTGAGCTGATGCGCGTCGCCGACACAGCAAACGAGTTCATCGCGCAACAGGCGCCTTGGGCGTTGGCGAAAGACGCCGGCCGCCGCGATGACCTACACGCAGTACTGACCGCTGGTCTGAACACCTTCCGAGCGATCACGATTGCACTCGCCCCGATTCTGCCGTCGGTAGCTCGCCACGTCGCGGAACTATTCAACGAAGCCGCGCCTGAGACGCCCTTCCGCGATGGCATCACGGTTGTGGAGGGAACAAAGCTTGCGCCGTACCAGCCGCTGATGACCCGCGTCGATGCCAAGGCGATCGAGGCCATGGTCGAGGCCAGCAAGGGCACGCTGGAGGCCGCAAAGCCCGCGTCCGCCAAGGCAGCCGAGAAGAAAGCCGAAGCAGCGTCGCCGGCGGGACCGATCTCGATCGACGATTTCGGCAAGATCGACCTGCGCATCGCGCGCATCGTCGAGGCCGAGGCGGTGCCAGAGGCGGACAAGCTGCTGCGCATGAAACTCGACCTCGGAGCCGAACAGCGACAGGTGTTCGCCGGCATCAAGAGCGCTTACGACCCCGCCACGCTGGTCGGCCGCCTGACCGTCATGGTCGCCAATCTCGCCCCGCGCAAGATGAAGTTCGGCCTGAGCGAAGGCATGGTGCTCGCCGCCTCGGACGAACGCGGCGGACCCTTCCTGCTGAGCCCCGATTCCGGCGCGCAGCCGGGCATGCGCGTGAAATAGCCAGCGCCGCTGGAGCGTGATGGGCTTCACGGACCGCTTGCGTTGGAAGCCACGTGGCCGCACCATCCGCGCATGCCCATGTCCAAGACCATCGCTGCCGTCGGGGTTTCCGAGGAGACCACCGCGTTCCTGCGCCTGCTGTTGCGCAAGGTGTCCGCCAAGTCTGCGACCAAGTGGTCCTGGGGCAACGAGGATGGAGCCGACCTGGTCATCGTCGATCCGACCGTGCTGATCGGCGAAGCCGCGCGGGTGCGTGCCGAGTCCGCAGGAGTGCGCTATGCGGTGCTGCTCGAGGCCGACGTCAAGGCCGAGGACGAACTGGTGTTGCGCCACCCGCTCGATGCCGAGCAACTGGCCCGCGTCATCGAGGTGGCCGCGGCGCCACGACAGGCGAGCGCCGGCATCACCCATGTCGACGAGAACTTCTACGAACCCCAGGCCCCGGCTGCCAGCGCACCGGCGTCGTGGCAGGGCGCCCTCAGCGACAGCTTCAACGAGCGCCGCGAACAGGCCAAGGCGGCATTGCTCGGCGTCGCCGCAGCAGAAGGCCTGGAAGTCGTGATCAAGCGCGAGAAGGAGCAGCAGAAGCAGCCGGATTTCCGTCAGTTCAAGCTCGAAGACGCGACTGTCGATGGCCTCGGCGTCGCGCCGGTGGGCGCGAGCAACCGTCGTGCCGAAAGCAAGGCGGTGGATCGCGGCGACCTGCAGGCCGGGGTCGGCAGTGCCCGGGAGGGGTCGCTGCACACCAATTCCCCGCTGATCGGCGGTGCGGCCGAACGCTATGACGGGGAACTGCCGTTCTTCTTCGACGCCGGGGTACTCGGCGGCCCGGCGCAGATTCAGATCGGCGACGCCCCGGTGCTCACGTTCGACCCGAAAAACGAAGTCTTCCACGCCGACGCCAGCCTCTCCGCGCTTGAGCCGTACTGTCAGGGCAAACTGCAGCGCTCGGCCTGGAAGAAACTGACCACCGCCGACCTCCACCAGGCACGATCCTCGGCACCATCGCGGCCATACTGGCACCTGCGCTGGTTGCACGCGCTGCTGCAGTCCAACGGTCGCCTGGCCGCGCACCTCGACCCCGGCGGCACCTACCGCCTGAAGGAACAGGTGTTCATCGAACCCGGCTACCGCACGCACGGCCTGATCGCCGCAGCGATGGACCATCCGCTGCGCCTGAACGAGATCTCGGCGACCGCCAAGGTGCGCATGGAAGCAGTGTTCGACATGGTCAACGCCTATGAGGCCGTGGGCCGCATCGAATGGTCACCGCGCCAGCGGCGCACCGACTCGCAACCGACCATCGACGACAAGCAGAAGGGCCTGCTGACCAAGCTGCGCTGGCCGTTCCGCAAGGGCTGAAGCTGCGGCCGCGGCGCGCTCGGCCAGAAAAAGCGCCGCCGACCCGCTGGTATCATCGCGCCCCTCTTTCGAGCGGAACGCCTCATGGCTGCAGCACCCACCGGACTGACCTACCGCGATGCCGGCGTCGACATCGATGCCGGCAATGAAGTGGTCGAACGCATCAAGCCACTGGTGGCACGCACCTTCCGCAAGGAAGTGATGGGGGGCCTTGGCGGCTTCGGCGCGCTGTTCAATCTCAGCGGCAAGTACCGTGAGCCGGTACTGGTCTCCGGCACCGACGGTGTCGGCACCAAACTCAAACTCGCCCAGCAGCTGAACCGCCACGACACCATCGGCATCGATCTGGTCGGCATGTGTGTCAACGACGTACTCGTGCAGGGCGCCGAGCCGCTGTTCTTTCTCGACTACTTCGCGACCGGCAAGCTCGACGTCGCGACCACGGTGGCCGTGGTCGGCGGCATCGCCCGCGGCTGCGAACTGGCGGGCTGCGCGTTGATCGGCGGTGAAACCGCGGAAATGCCGGACATGTATGCGCCCGGAGAATACGATCTGGCCGGCTTCACCGTCGGTGCGGTCGAACAGTCGCAACTGCTCGACGGCCGCAAGGTGCGCGCTGGCGACGTGATCCTCGGCGTCGCCTCGAGCGGGCCGCATTCAAACGGCTATTCGCTGATCCGCCGCATTCTCAAGCACGTGAACGCGGACCTCGGCGACAACCTCGGCGCGGTGTCGCTGGCCGATGCGCTGATGGCGCCGACCACGCTCTACGTCAAGCCGATGCTCGACCTGCTTGGCCAGCTCGACGTGCATGCGATGGCGCACATCACCGGTGGCGGCATCACCGAGAACATCATCCGCGTCGTGCCCGAGGGCCTCGGTCTCGCGATCGACGCCAGCACGCTGGTGTTGCCGCCGGTGTTCGACTGGCTCAAGCGCAGCGGCAATGTCGCCAGCGAAGAGATGTGGCGCACGTTCAACTGCGGCGTCGGTTTCACCCTGTTGCTCGATGCCGGCAACGTCGCGATGGCCAAGCGCCTGCTCGCCGGCCATGGCCTGTCCACGCGCGAGATCGGCCAGGTCGTCGCGGCCGACGGCGACGAGCGCGTGCGCATCGGCTGATGCTCAAGCTCGCCGTCCTCGCATCCGGGCGCGGCAGCAACCTGCAGGCGCTGATCGACGCGATCGGCGCCGGCGAGCTCGATGCCGGCATCGTCGGCGTGTTCAGCGACAAAGCGGCTTCGGGTGCGCTCGCGATCGCCCGCGGCGCCGGACTGGCCGCCGTGCACATCGACCCGAAGGCCTACGGCAGCCGTGCCGCGTTCGATGCCGCGCTGTTTGCCGCGATCGATGCTTGCGGCGCCGAGCTGATCGTCTGCGCCGGCTTTATGCGCATCCTGTCGCCGGAAGTGGTCGCGCCGCGGACATCGCGGATGATCAATATCCACCCCTCGTTGCTGCCGAAATACCCGGGACTGCACACGCACCAGCGCGCGCTCGAAGCCGGCGACCGCGAACACGGCGCCAGCGTGCACGCGGTGATCCCGGCGCTCGATGCCGGGCCGCTGATCGCGCAGACGCGAATCGCCATCGACCCCGCCGACAGCCCGGAACGCCTGGCCGCGCGCCTGCTGCCACGCGAGCATCAGTTGCTGCTGCAGGTCGTGCGCTGGATCGCCGCCGGCCGCCTGCATTTCGATGCGCGGGCAGTGCACTTCGATGAGCGGCGGCTGAGCGAACCCCTGCGCGTCGGCTGAACTCCGCGTTCGCCCGCAACTCAGACTCGATCACCCAAGCTCGCCCCAACCCTGGAGACCGCCGTGATCCGAATCCTCGCCGCCCTGATCCTGCTCGGCACCGCCGTGACTCGCGCCGACGATGCCGAACCGATCGCCCCGTTCCATTCCGACTACCAGCTGATCCGCGAAGGCAAGCACATCGGTGAAGCCAGCATCGAGCTGATCATGGGCAAGGACGGTTTCCAGTTCAGCACCCGCTCCGAAGGCACCGAGGGACTGGCCGGTTTCGCCGGCGTGCGCATCGAGGAGAACAGCACCTTCCGCTGGCAGGACGGCAGGCCGGAGACCCTGCACTATCGCTATTTCCAGAAGGCGGCGTGGAAGAAGCGCAGCCGCAGCGTCGATGTCGACCCCGAGGCCCGGCGCATCGACGCAACCGACAACGACGGCAGCGCCGCGCTTGACTACGCACCGGCCACGGTCGACCGCAACCTGGTCGTGCTCGCACTCGCCGCCGACCTGAAGGCCCGGCGCGAGAAACTCGAGTACCGCGTCGCCGACAAGCGCGCGATCGAGACCCATCGCTACCAAGCCACGGGCCACGAAACCATCGAGACCGCGCGCGGACGCTTCGACTGCATCCGCGTCGAACGCATCCGCGAAAAGCCCGGACGCACTACCACCACCTGGATCGCCCCGGCGCTCGGTTACACACCGGTGCGCATCCTGCAGAAGGAACCGGACGGCGAGACGCTGGAGATGCTGTTGCGCTAGATTCCGCGCCGCGATGGTGGGGAGAGGACGAGGTCGATGGCGGCGGATACGGATCAGATGGGGCACGCGCAGACGGTCGTGCGCCTCAAGCACGACCACTTCGGCTCGATCAACAAGATCTCGCTTGGCGACACCATCGTCATTCGCCGCAACCTGCGCGAAGCCGCCTTCGGACTGCGCTGGTTCGCGCGCTGGATCGCCGGCCACGAAGCGCGCTCGCTGCGCGTGCTGGCCGGGCTCGACGGCTTGCCACGCCTGCTCGCCTTCGACGCCGATCGGCTCGATCGCAGCTATATCGCAGGCCGGCCGATGCAGGAGGCACAACCGCGCGACCTGGCCTACTTCCGCGCCGCGCGACGCCTGTTGCTGGCCATGCATCGCCTCGGGGTCGCCCACAACGACCTCGCCAAGGAGCCGAACTGGCTGGTGCGCGACGACGGGCGCCCGGCGCTGATCGACTTCCAGATGGGCTGGATCAGCCCAAGCCGCAGCCGCTTCTTCCGCCTGCTGGCGCGCGAAGACCTGCGCCACCTGCTCAAGCACAAGCGCCACTACCTGCCGGAATCGCTGACCCCGGTCGAACGCCGTGTGCTCGCGCGGCGCTCCTGGATCGCGCGCGCCTGGTCCCGCAGCGGCAAGCGCCTGTACAACTTCGTGACCCGACGCCTGCTGAACTACCGCGACAACGAGGGCCGCGGCTAGCGATTTCAGCCGCGCATCACCCGGTTGCGGCCCGAGGCCTTGGCGCGATACAGCGCCTTGTCGGCGGCGGTGATCACTTCCTTCGGCGTGCGCCGCTTGTCCGAACGATCGGCGACGCCGAGGCTGACCGTCACCTTGACGTCCTTGGGCTTGCCCGGCTTGCCATCGCGACCGATCGGACGAATGCGGAAGGCGCGCGCCTCGATCGCGGCGCGCACCGATTCCAGCAGGTCATCCGCGCGCTCCTGCGTCCGGTCCTCGAACACGATGCAGAACTCCTCGCCACCGTAGCGATAGGACGCACCGCCGGCATGCCGCCGCAGCCGCGTCGCGACTTCGCGCAGCACGATGTCGCCAGCCGCATGGCCGTGCGAGTCGTTGAACGATTTGAAGTGGTCGATATCGACCATGGCGATGGCATAGCTTCCGGACAGGCGTTCCAGCGCCTCGTCCAGCGCGCGTCGATTGCGCAGGCCGGAGAGCGCATCGACGAAGGCCATGCGATAGGCGCCGTAAAGCAGGCCCAGCACGATCAGCAGGCCGGCGGCGGCCAGCCCCAGCAGGGCGCGTTCGGCGTCGCTCCAGTGCGCAAACGCGATCGCCATGGCGAGCAGGGCCAGGCACGCAGTCCATTCGGCCGTCGCTCCACGCAGCACCCAACGCCCGAGGCAGACCATGGCCGCGACCAGCACCACGATCATGGCGCCACGCCCCGGATGCGAGCCTGGCCACAGCTCGATCAGGAAACGGTCGAGCGCGGCGACGACGTGCGCAGGCGCGTGCAGGCTCATCAGCAGCGCGAAGGCAAACAGCAACAACCAGCCGGCGTTGCGCTTGGTGCGCCAGCGCGCCTCCGGCATCACCGCCGCGACCAGCAGCAACAGCGGCGCGAACGCCAGCACCGAGTCCAACGCACGATCGCCACCCTGACCGCGCGCCGCGATCGTCGCCGCCAGCACAATCGCGAACAGCAGCAACCGATGCCGCGAAAATCCGATCGCGAGCACGAGCGCGGTTGCGGCCAGCACCGCTGCGGACCAGGAGAGCATCGTCATGGATGAGCCGGAAATTAGCATGCAGGGCAGGCCGCAAAACAGCGAACACGGTCTCGCGCCGCTACCGACGCCGCTACCATCGCAACGCCACCACCGCGGACCGCCGATGTCGCTGCGCCTCGCCCCGACCTGCCTGATCGCCCTCTCGCTCCTCGTCGGCTGCCGCGTGCAGGAGCCGCAGCAGACGCTCGGCACATTGGAATGGGACCGTGTCGAGCTGGTGTCGGTCGCCGCCGAACCGGTGGTCGCGATCCATGTCCACGAGGGCGATGGGGTGAACGCCGGCCAGCCGGTCCTCGATCAGCGCGGTGACCGCGCCGATGCGGAACTGGCGGTGGCTGCGGCCGAGCTCGAACGCAGCCGCCAGTTGCTCGCCGAGCAGCAGGCCGGCGCCCGGTCGGAGCAGAAGCGCGAGAGCGCGGCGCGGGTCAACCGTGCGCGCGCGGCGCTGAACCTGGCCAGCGACGAACAGGCGCGCGGACTCGGCCTGAAGGACCGTGGACTGATCAGCAGCGCCGAACTGGAACGCCTTTCGGCCAGTGTCGCGTTGGCGCGCAGCGAACTCGAAGCCGCGCGCGCCAGCCACGATCTGGTCACGGCCGGCACGCGCGCGGAGACGATCGCGCAAACCCGTGCCGCGGTCGCCGCCGCCGAACAACGCGTGACCGCGCTGCGCCTGGCCCGCGAGCGTCTGCAGCATCTGGCGCCGGTGGCCGGACGTGTCGAGTCCTTGCCGGTCGAGGTCGGCGATTCCCCGGCCATCGGCACGACGGTCGCCACCTTGCTGGTCGGCCCGCGTCCGTATGCACGCGTCTACCTGTCGCCGGAACAGCGTGCGCGCACGCAAGTCGGCAGTCGCTTTGCCGTGCAAGTCGAGGGCCGCGAAGGAACGCTGCAGGCGAAAGTGCGCATGCTCGCCACCCAGGCCAGCTTCACGCCCTACTACGCACTGTCCGGAGACGACGCCAACCGCCTCGCCTACCTGGCGGAACTGGAACTCGACGACGCCGGCGCCAGCGAACTCGCGGCAGGCCTGCCGGTGCAGGCCACGCCGCTGCCATGAGCGCGGACGTCGCGATCCATGCGCGCGGACTGACCCGCCGCTTCGGCACGCTCACCGCAGTCGACCGCGTTGATCTCACCATCCCGCGCGGTGCCGTCTACGGCTTCCTTGGACCGAACGGTTCCGGCAAGTCGACCACGATCCGCATGCTCTGCGGCCTGCTGACGCCGAGCGCCGGCGAGATCGACGTGCTCGGGCTGTCGATTCCGCGCGAGGCCGAAGCCCTGAAGCGCCGCATCGGCTACATGACGCAGAAGTTCTCGCTGTACGAGGACCTGAGCGTGATCGAGAACCTGCGCTTCCTGGCCGCGGTGCATGGACTGCGGCATGCGCGTCGCGAGGACCGCATCGAACTCGCGCTGCGCCGCTACCAGTTGCGTGACCGCACCGCGCAACTCGCGGGCACGCTGAGCGGCGGCCAGAAGCAGCGCCTGGCGCTTGCCGGCGCGACCCTGCATGCCCCCGAACTGCTGTTGCTGGACGAACCCACCAGCCAGGTCGACCCGCAGTCGCGGCGCGAATTCTGGGAGGCGCTGTTCGATCTCGCCGACGACGGCACCACCCTGCTGGTGTCCTCGCACTACATGGACGAAGCCGAACGCTGCCATCGCCTGGCCATTCTCGACGAAGGCCGACTGGTTGCCGACGACACGCCCGCGGCGCTGATCGCGAATCTGCCGAACCGCGTGCTGCGCGCAATCACCGCGAATCCGCGCGCGCTGCAACGCGCCCTGGTCGACCTCGACGGCGTCGAGGGCGTGGCCCAGCTCGGCAACACGCTGCGCGTGCTGGTGCGCCGCGACCTCGACGAGGCACGCCTGGTCGCGGCACTGCGCCCGCTCGATGCGACGCTGCGTTTCGAAGCGCTCACCGCCAACCTCGAGGACGTGTTCGTCGCCGCCACCCGCAACAAGGCGACGCTGCGATGAACTGGCTGCGCCTGCTCGCGATCATCGTCAAGGAGCTCAAGCAGCTGCGTCGCGACCGCCTGACCGCGGCGATGATCCTCGGCATCCCGACCATCCAGCTGCTGCTGTTCGGATTCGCGATCAACCTCGACGTGCGCCATCTCAGCGCTGCGGTCGTCGACCAGTCCGGCAGCAGCGCGAGCCGGCGCATCATCGAAACCGTCGCGCATTCGCAAGTCGCCGACGTGCACGCGATCCTGCGCTCGTCCGAGGCCGCCGACGCGCTGATGCGGCGCGGCGAGATCAGCATGATCCTGGTCATTCCGCATGACCTGGAGCGGCGCCTGGCCTCGCGCGAACACGAGGCCTTGCAGCTGATCGTCGACGCCAGCGACCCGACCATCCAGGCCGCAGCGCGGCAGCTGGTGGCGATGCCGCTGCCCGGTGTCGCCGAGGCGCGCGTGCCGGCGGTCGCGGTCCTGAACCGCTACAACCCGGAGCGCCGCTCGGCGATCAATACCGTGCCAGGTTTGATCGGCGTGATCCTGACCATGACCATGACCCTGTTCACCGCGGTCGCGATCGTGCGTGAACGCGAGCGCGGCAACATCGAGATGCTGATCGCGACCCCGGTCAGTTCGTTCGAGCTGATCCTCGGCAAGGTGCTGCCGTTCGTGCTGATCGGCGTCGTGCAGGTCACCGTCGTGCTCGCGCTCGGCGTGCTGATCTTCGCGGTGCCGATCCGCGGCGAGTTGGGGTCGGTCTATGTCGCCGCGCTCACCTACATCGTCGCCGCGCTCAGCCTCGGCGTGTTCCTGTCGACCTTCGCCAGCACCCAGTTCCAGGCCATGCAGATGGCCTTCTTCACCTTCCTGCCGCAGATCCTGCTGTCCGGCTTCATGTTCCCGTTCGCCGGCATGCCGAAGGCGGCGCAGTGGTTGGCCGAGATCCTGCCGCTCACCCACTTCATCCGCCTGATCCGCGGCATCATGCTGCGCGCCGCCAGCCTCGCCGAACTGCAACGCGAGCTGTGGGTGCTGCTCGTCTTCACCGCCCTCATGCTCACCCTCGCCACCCTGCGCTTCCGCAAGCGGCTGGATTGAGCCGGCTCAGGCCGCGAGGCGCAGCTCCGGCCGCAGGCCCGCGCGCTGTGCCAGCCGCACCAGCAAGTCCAGACTGAAGTCGCTGATCTTGCCGCGCTTGATGTCACTCACGCGCGCCTGCGTCACCTCCAGCAACTGGGCGGCAGCGACCTGCGTCAAGCCACTCTCGATGAGCCATTGCTGCAATCCGAGCAGCAGCATGGCACGCATCTTCAGTTCCGCGCCACGCGACGCATCGAACAGCGCGATGTCGTCGAACACACTGCCGCGCGTAGCGTGGCCAGCATCGGAGTTCATTGCACCTCCTTGTGCGTCGATCCGTGCTTTGTGATCACGTCTTGAATGTTGCTGGGCTCAAACGCCACATCCCACGCCCATCGGCCGAAGCCACCTTTCTGGTTGACGCCCTCGACCCATGCGGCGAGTGCTGATCGCTTGGCGCGATTTTGGTCGTCGTCGACGCCTTTGATTTCCAGCACCAAAGTCTTGCCGTTGGTCAGGCGGACGATGAAGTCCGGAATGAAACGTCGGCGTGATCCGTTCCACAGATAGTGGATCTGGAAGCCGAGGTGGTCGTTCTTGACGTAGCTGGCGACGGCTTCGCTGTGCTCGAACAGATTGGCCGCATAGCCTTCCCAGGTGCTGTCGCCAACGACATGGCTGACCTGCGATTTCACGGTCGGAATCGTTGGTCGCGTGGTGTACCAGGTGCGCATGTGGCGGGTGGAGCCGATCGGCGCATCTGCGTCGAAGATCAGTTCCATGCGCTCGCTGTTGTGTTCGTAGACGTGGCGCAACAGGTGCTGGACGACGCGATCGATGTTCAACGTGATCAGGATGCGCTTGCGCAGCGGCTCCTGGTGGAACAGGCCGGGGAAATCGAGTTTGTCCGATGCGATGAATTCCTCGACGAGCCGGATCAGCTGCACGATCAGGTATTCGGGATTGCCGCTGAACTGGCTGCTCATCTGGTCGAACGCCTTGCGTGCGGCCAGAAATGTCACGCGCTGCAGACGAAATGCTTCCGGCATCTTTTCCAGATCGATGACGTGGATCTTGCTCCAGTCGGTCGCGCCACCCAGCGCCGGCGCGATGTCCGCCGAGATCGGCGTCGCCTCCGGACGCAGTTGCAGCGGTGTGACTTCGTGCCAGCGCACAGCCAGCACCGGCTTCACCACCGGATCGACGCGCAGCACGTTTGGCCAGCGAATCTCCAAGCTGTTTCGCTCAGGCAATGACCCGATCTGCGTACTCGGCTTCGGTGGCGGCGGCGCTTCGCCGCCATCACCGACGTCCTGGAAGATCGACAACGGCACGCCGAAAATATTGACGTACTCGGGCTTGAACAATCCGTTCTCGTCGACGTCGTAGCCGACGCGCCGCAAGCCGCGTCCGATCACCTGTTCGCACAGCAGCTGACTTGTGAAAGCACGCAGACCCATGATGTGGGTTACGTTCTTTGCGTCCCAGCCTTCAGACAACATCGCCACCGAAATCACGTTCTGTAGTTTCTGGCCGGCAGTACCGCGCTTGCCGACGTTGTCCACGATCGCCCGCAGGATCTCTTCCTTCTTCAGGTCGAGCAGTTCCGCCTCGCGATCTGGCGCCATGCCGGCGGCCTTCACGATGGCGTGCAGGCGTTGCTCGTAGTCCTTGTCGGCCGCAGCGGACTCGCCGATTTCGGCCTTTTCCAACACCTTGGAGTCAACTCGCAGCGTCTGGTCCGGGGCGTGCAGTTCCGGCAGCAGCGCATCGCCGCGCGAAAAGTAGTTCTCGATGCGCGCCGCAGTTTCGGTGCGATTGCAGACCGTCAGCATGACCGGCGGCGACGTGTGGCCCGCGGCCTGCCAGTCGCGCAGCGCGGCTAGCCAATCGGCGCCGAGCAGTGTGTAGGCGTCTTGAACCAGCTGCGGCAAAGGATCGCTGGGTTGCGCGCCCTTGGCGTTGAGATCTTCGGAGACCTCTGGTTCGCGATACAGGTGGTACAGCTTGGACCGCAAGGTCTGCGCGTTCGGAAGCGCGTCATCGCGCACGACAACGCGGGGTGTCTTGACGAGACCAGCCTCGATTGCGTCGTTCAGACCGAAGTCCGAAACGATCCAGGTGAACAAGCCTTCGTCAGTGTTCGTGCGGCCGGTCGGTGCAAAGGGCGTCGCCGACAGATCGAAACATCGAATGACGCGCCGCGTCTTGTGCAATCGGTCGAGTCCCTCGATCCAACGCGTCGCCTCTTCCAGATCGATCCCGCGTTCCTCCGCGTCCTTCTTGCTGATCTTGATGTCGGCGGGCTTGCGATAGGCGTGGTGGGCTTCGTCATTGATGACGATCAGATCCTTGTAGCCAGCGAGCTTGCCGAGCACCCGACGGGTATAGGCCTCATCCGACTCGGGGCCCTTTTTCACGATCGACTTGTCGGGCTGCTTGAGCGGCATCAGGGCATGCCAGTTGTCGATGACGACAACGGCCTGGTTCAACCTTTCTCGCAGGGCTGCCGACGGGCAAAGACCGAATTCATCGTAGGCATTCAGCGGATTGCCTGGCTGCAGGACCTGCAGGCGTTCGCGCACGGTCAAGCCGGGCGCGACGATGAAGATGGCGCGCGAAAAATCCTTGTTGCGCTTCGGATAGGTCAGCGAGTTCAGTGTCTGCCAGGTGATGATCATGGCCATCACCGCGGTCTTGCCGCTGCCCGTGGCCATCTTGTTACAGACGCGCTCCCACGGTCCGCCGTCACCTTCGAGGTAGATGCCCTGCTTGAACTCGTTGGTCGCCTCGACCCACCAGATCAGCGTTTCGATCGCTTCGAGCTGACAGAAATAGAACGGCAGTTGCCGCGCACCGCGCTCGTGCCAGTGCTGCAGCAGGCTGCGCGTGACGGTGGTGATGCCGGGATAGTCCGCCTGCTTCCATGCATCCATGCGTTCACGAATGCGATTCACCGTGTCCAGTGATTCGATCCGGCGCGTGTTGTTGCGCGTATCGATCACTTCGTAGGCCGCGGCGCGCCGGCCTTCGACCAGATTCAATTGCGTGCCGGTGCCTTGCTGCCAGTGGCGCTGGGGGCTGTCATAGGGCGAGTTGATAATGAGGGACTTGGGCGAGGTCATGCCGACGCATCCTTCAGAGCATCCTGCGTGGTCCGGTAGGCCTGATCCGGATGATTGCGTGCTCCGGGGAAGCGCAGGTCGAGTAACCCTTCCGCAACCAGGTTGCTGATGTAGTTGTCACGCAGGGATTCCTGCTTTCTGTCGAGCAGGTCAGACAGTTCGCGAAGTCGAAGGAACCTTCCCTGGCACAGTTCGAGAATGACGGCTCGGACAACCTCGGAAGGCGCCTTGCCGCTTCGCCGGATGGGATCAGCTATTGCCAGGAGCGCCATGTCCATTCCCGGGGGGAATTTGCCGGAACCTGCCGTTTTTGACTCCAAATCCGGGGAGTCCGACGCCAAATCCGGGGAGCTCATTGCCAAATTCGGGGGGGTGGCAGCCAAATCCGGGGAGTCCGGGCGCACGTCCGGTTCGCGATGGTCATCGGCCAAGGTGTAGCGAGTCCATCGCCCGAAGCCGTCTGGTGCCAGGAGCCGCTCGCGAACCAGTGTCTGCAGCAAGGTGGTGATGTCTCTGCGGTGCAGCGTCAGAATTTTCTTGCAAGCGATGGTTGGAAACCGAGCCCTCCATCTGCGCTGTGGCGAGGATTTGAACCTCGTCTTTGCCCTAGGCTGCGGAAGCGCTCTTCACCAAATCGGCGCTGAAGGTCGACCAGAACTTCGTCGGGCAACATGCTGACCAAGGGCAGCGCCAACACCACTCGATCAGGACGTTGCGGTTCCTCCAGGCGCGGCGATTGCCAGTGCAGGGATTTCCAGCTGTCGCGGATCTTGTCGAAACCAGAACCAGCCTTGTCACCGACGCCGAGCATTTGGAACATGACCTGCAGCGCTTTGTTGCGGCACTCGCTGACGCCGCCTCGCCAGACTTGCTCGTAGGACACGAGCAGCGTGCCCGGATTGGAAAACACGAAACGATCTGCGAACCGATCGATGATGACTCCACCCTGGCCGTTGTAGTCGGCATGAATCAATGCATTCACCAGCGCCTCCTGAAGCGCTTCATGCACTGGCGTCCCGAATGGACGCACTCCCTCCGCATCCTGCGCGAACGGTCGCTTGAGGCCCGGGTCTGAGGCGAACTTGGCCATCACCCGCTGGTAGAACTGAAAGAGATTTGCCTCCCAGGTACCGTCGATGGTCAGTCGGTCCGACCAACGCACACGGGGATCGTCGGAAAGACGTTCGCGATAGTCGACCTGGAATCCAGGAACGGCCTCCGCGGTCTGAATCGCTGAAGTCTTGCCGAACATCAACAGGCCGGCCAGGGTGATGCCTTCAATGCTTTCCTTGCGGTCACGTCGCCAGCCGCCCATCTGCTCCAACAACGCTTTCTCATCTTTCGCCAACCAAGGGTGGCTGGGTGCACGAGACTGGAATCGATTCCGATACTGCCGCAGCGACTCGATGTCCAGGTCGTCGAACGAGAAGCCCTGCATGATCCGGCTGTCCACCGGTTCCTCGGACTGGTCGGCAAACATACGCCGCACTTCGCTGTCCGAGCATCGATAGTCGCCCTCAAAGTTGCGGCGATAGGTCCCGACGAATGGATCAGCACCCAGATAGATTGGCCGCTGCTTGCGATTGGCGCGCGGCACGTGGATGGCGATCACCTTGCAGGTGCTGCCTTCAACAGCCAGTTGCCCGACATCGCGATTGGTCAGCAAGTTGCTGTTGACCTTGGACCGGTTGTTGATCGTGTTCCAGAAATCCGAGATCAGCTTTTCCGCATTCTCGACGCCGTGAACGTCCAGCTTGTTTGCTCGCTGGGTGATGCCGAGGTAGATCGTGCCGCCTTCGGTGTTGGCAAATGCGCTGTAGGTCTCCCACAGATCGGCGGGCAGGCCGCCCCTGGCGCCCTTGTACTCGACATCAGTGCCTTCGAATGCGGACAGGTCGGAGAACAAGTCCAGTTGCGTGTTCGATGGGCTCATTCCAACGCCATCACTTTCAGGGACTCAATGCCCCGATCATCGACGATCTTGACGGCGATCTTACGGTTGTCGCCGGCGTCGAAGGGCAGGCTGACTGTGCCATGCAACTTGTCCAACAATTCCTCGTTGAGCTCAGCCTTGATGTCCTTCTTGAGCTTGTTCCAGCCGTCCTTGGCGCCGGCCATCGGGAAGAAGAACTGGCGCGGGAACAGGCTGCGTTCGTCGTAGTCGGTGTCGAGTGACCAGGCAGCGATCTTGCCCTTGCCGCCGGAGACGAGTTCGCCCTTAGCGGTATCGAAATAGTCGAATCCGTGGACCTCGACCTGGTAGCGGCCGTCTTTGGTCTTGTGCACAGCGACGTCGGGTTGGCCCATCAGCCAAAAGCTCTGGTTGCTGGCGCGGCCTTTCTTCAGGTCTTCGGTGAGCAGATCGGTATTCATCTGCGCCTTGAGCGCGACGATGCCTTTGGTGGCGTCGATGTCCTTCGCCGCTTCGGGGTCGAAGTTGAACGCGCAGAACACGATCATCTTCGGGCGCGGAAACAGTTCGCCGGCTTCGCGCATGGCGAGTTCAACCTGGCGCTGTTCCAGTGCAGCATGCTCGGGACCGAAACTGACGACGATTCGCTCGCCGGTGTCGAGGCTGCCGTTGCAATGCAGGTGACGAAAGCCTTCGCCGGAGGGCAGCGTTTCCAGCTCGGCGAACTTGAGCATCTGGCCACCTTTGCCGCGAATGCCGGTCTTCAGCAATTCATCGCGCCAACGGTGCTGGCGCGAGGATTCGCCGGAACGCGCAATGGACACGTCGGCTTCGTTGGCTGGCGCTTGTTCGTCGAGCGCGAGCACGGTCGGGAAGGGCACCGCTTCGACGGTGAATGGGCCAGTGATGCGCAGTTTGTCCTTCGACACCTGCGGCTGGTCGTAAAGCGTTTCCTGGTCGGCATGCGACGCAATCGATCGATCCATCGCCTTCTGCATACTCTGGCGGGCGGCCTGGAGGTACGCGATCACCTTGGCGCCATCGTCGCCCTTGCGTTGCGGCTTGGTCGGCTCGCCAGTCTTGCGTTGCGACAGCAGCACCTGGATATCGGCCTGCTTGGGCTTCGGGCGTTTTGCTTCTTCAGGGATCTCCTGCGCCGCGAGCGTCAGCTTCAGCGCCAGCGCGGTCACCGCCTCGATGCGTCGCACCGAGCCCCCGCGACCCATGCCCTTGGTCAGAAACCCCTCCAGCAACAGCCAGTCGCGGGCGGTGTTGTAGGCGCTCTCGCTGGCTGCGATGCCGAACTCCTCGGCGATCAGTTCACGCATCCGCTGGTTGCCCATGGGCGTGCCGTCTCTGGGCAGCAATTCCCGGATCGCCGCCACGATGTCGTCATCGACCTTGGCCATGTGCTGCAGGCTCCTGTGCTCGCCATCCGTGTGGACGGCCTCCATATCGAGCCGAGTCTAGCCGCAGGGCCAGTCGGCAGCGAGGCCGAGTCCTGACTACAATCGCCCCATGAACATCCTGTTGAACGGCGCCACGCAGGAACTGCGTGAGGGCGCCGATGTCGCTGAATTGCTGAAGGTCGCCGGGCTCGCGGAAAAGCGGGTTGCGGTGGAGGTGAATCTGGAGATCGTGCCGCGCTCGCAGCATGCAACGCATGTGCTGCGCGCGGGTGATCGCGTCGAGATCGTGCATGCGATCGGCGGCGGCTGAGGAGTATCGATGAACGCATTGCACCCCGCCGACGATGGCTTTGTCATCGCAGGCCGAACCTATCGCTCGCGCCTGCTGACCGGCACCGGCAAGTTCAAGGACCTCGAGGAGACGCGTCTGGCGACCGAAGCTGCGGGCGCCGAGATCGTCACCGTTGCGATCCGCCGCAGCAACATCGGCCAGAATCCGGGCGAGCCGAACCTGCTCGATGTGCTGCCGCTCTCGCGTTACACGATCTTGCCGAACACCGCCGGTTGCTACACGGCCGACGATGCGGTGCGCACCTGCCGGCTCGCGCGCGAACTGCTCGACGGGCACAAGCTGGTGAAGCTCGAAGTGCTGGCCGACCCGAAGACGCTGTTCCCGGACATCATCGAGACCATCAAGGCGACCGAGATCCTGGTCCGCGACGGCTTCGACGTGATGGTCTACACCAACGACGACCCGATCATCGCCAAGCGCCTCGAGGAGATGGGCTGCGTCGCGGTGATGCCGCTGGCGGCGCCGATCGGCTCCGGCCTCGGCGTGCGCAATCCGTACAACATCCTGACCATCGTCGAGAATGCGAAGGTGCCGATCCTGGTCGATGCCGGCGTCGGCACCGCCAGCGATGCCGCGATCGCGATGGAACTCGGCTGCGATGGCGTGCTGATGAACACCGCAATCGCTGGCGCCAAACACCCGGTGTTGATGGCGAGCGCGATGCGCAAGGCGATCGAGGCCGGCCGCGAGGCCTTCCTCGCCGGTCGCATTCCGCGCAAGCGCTTCGCCTCGGCCTCGTCGCCGATCGACGGGCAGTTTCTTTGATGCCAGAGCGACCCCACCCCAACCCTCCCCTCGCTGCGCGAAGGGAGGGAGACCAGAAGGTTCGGCCCCTCCCCTTGCGCGCAGCGCAGGGGGAGGTTGGGAGGGGGTTGCTTGTCGGCGCATCGAAGAGCGACCCCACCCCAACCCTCCCCTTGCTGCGCAAAGGGAGGGAGACAAGCGAAGACGCCATGGACATGGATGACACCCCGCCCCGCCGCGAGATCAAGAGCTTCGTCAAACGCATCGGGCGCATGACCGAAGGCCAGAAGCGCGCGATTACGGACCTGTGGCCGCGCTATGGGCTCGACTACACCGGCGCGCCGCGCGATCTCGCGAGCGTGTTCGGCAACCCGAATCCCGTCGTGCTCGAGATCGGCTTCGGCAATGGCGAGGCGCTGTTCGCGGCCGCCCAGTCGGACCCGGCGCGCAACTACATCGGCATCGAAGTGCATGAACCCGGGGTCGGGCGTTTGCTCAAGCAGGCCGATGACGCCGGCCTTGGCAATCTGCGCGTGTCACGGCACGACGCGGTCGAGGTGCTACGCAACGAGATCACCCCCGCTGCGCTCGTCGAGCTGCGCCTGTATTTCCCCGACCCATGGCACAAGGCGCGTCACCACAAGCGCCGCATCGTGCAGCCCGGGTTCGTCGAGCTGGTCGCATCGCGCCTGCAGCCCGGCGGCCTGTTCCACCTGGCCACTGACTGGGAAGCCTATGCCGAGCACATGTTCGACGTGCTCGACGCCAGCGCCTCGTTCCGCAACGAACTCGGCCCGCGCCAGAGCGCTCCGCGCCCCGACTGGCGCATCGAAACCCACTTCCAGAAACGCGGCGAGCGCCTCGGCCACGGCGTCTGGGACCTGCTCTACCGGCGCTGCTGAGCGCGTGACGTTTCGCTGACACCGCTGCGTTCCACGGTTCCGGCACGCGGTGCGGCGGGGCTACACTCGGCCAGGCGCCCGCCCCAACCCAATCGCGAGGACCATGCTCAGCGGCCTGAACCTATCCGGCGAAATGCTGTTCGTGCTCGGACTGACCGTGTTCACCCTGGTCATGTTCACGCTCGAGTGGGTGCGCGCCGATGTCGTGGCCCTGCTGGTGCTGGTGGCGCTCGGCATCACCGGCATCGTGCCGACCGACCAGCTGTTCGACGGCTTCGCCGGCAACGCCGTGCTCGCGATCATGGCGACGATGATCCTCGGCGCCGGGCTCGACCGCACCGGCGTGCTGAACTCGGCGGCCTCGTACATGCTGCGCATTTCGGATGGTGATGAACGCCGCCTGCTGCTGGTGCTGTGCGCGATCACCGGCGCGATCTCGGCGGTGATGCAGAACCCGGCGGTCACCGCGCTGTTCTTGCCGGTGGTGGCGCGCATCAGCTCGCGCACCGGCCTGCCGCTGTCGCGACTGCTGCTGCCGATGGCCTGCTGCATCATCCTCGGCGGCACCATGACCATGGTCGGCAACTCGCCGCAGATCCTGCTCAACGACCTGGTGCTCTCGGTCAACCGCAACCTGCCCTCGGGCGCCGACACCATCGAGCCGTTCTCGATGTTCAGCGTCACCCCGATCGGCCTCGCGCTGCTGCTGTCCGGGCTCGCCTACTTCCACTGGTTCTGGCCCAAGCTGATGCCAACGCGCGAGGACGAGCGCCAGGTGGTCACGCCCGGCGCCACCGCCAGCTACTTCGAGAGCACCTATGGCATCGAAGGCGAAGTGATCGAGCTGATGGTGCCCGCCGAGAGCGCCTTGATCGGCCTGTCGATCGCCGAGGTCGAGGCGCAGGCAGGCACGCCGCTGATCCTCGCGATCAAGATCGGCGAAGAGGCGCGACTGGCGCCACCGGCCGACCAGATGCTGTGGGCGAACACCATCCTCGGCGCGCTCGGCCCGCGCGAGCGCATCCACGAATGGGCGCAGCAACAAGGGTTGCGGGTACTGCCCAAGGCACGCAATTTCGGCGCGATGTTCAACCCCACGCGCGCCGGCATCGCCGAGGCAGTGATCCCGCCAAGCTCGCGCTTCATCGGCCAGAAGGTCGGCGAATTGCGCCTGCGCAAGCGCTTCGGCATCTCGGTGCTCGCGGTCAATCGCGGCGACCGCATCTGGCGCGAGGAACTGCGCGGGCGCGGCCTGCGCCAGGGCGACACGCTGGTGTTCCACGGTGCCTGGCGCGACCTCGCGCATGCCGCCGAGGACCACGACTTCGTCGTCGTCACCGACTACCCCAAGGACGAGGAGCGCCCGCACCGGCTCAACCACGCCATCGTGTTCTTCGCCCTGTCGCTGGTGCTGGCCCTGCTCTCCGACCTGCCCTTGCCGGTGGCGCTGCTGACCGGTGCCGTCGGCATGCTGCTGACCGGCGTGCTGAACATGGACGAGGCCTATCGCGCGATCAACTGGAAGACCATCCTCATCATGGCCTCGCTGATCCCGCTTGGCTGGGCGATGGACTCGACCGGCGCCGCCGCATGGATCGCGCAGGAAATCCTGATCGTGCTCGGCGATGTGCCGGTGTGGGCGTTGCAACTGGCGCTGATGATCCTGACCAGCCTGTTCGCGCAGGTGATGTCGCAGGTCGGCGCCACCGTGGTGATGGTGCCGATGGCGATCAACATCGCGCTCGCGGCGAATGCCAATCCGATGCCGTTCGCGCTGCTGGTCACGCTCTCGGCCTCGAACAACTTCACCAGCACGGCGAACCCGGTGATCTCGCTGGTCGCGAGCCCGGCCAGCTATCGCCATCAGGACCTGATGCGCGCGGGCCTGCCGCTCGGCGCGATCTTCGTCGTGGTCGCGCTGGTCATGGTCAATCTGGTCTACTGATCGAGCAGCACCGCACCCTCCTCGATGCGCAAGGCCACCGGCACCAGACCATTACCGCGACACGGCCCGGAAGTGCAGAAGCCGCTGTCGAGCTTGAACATCGCGCCATGCGCGGCACAGACCAGATGATCCTTCTCGATCAGGAACCGACCCGGCGCCCAGTCGAGTCGGCGGCCGGCATGAGGGCATTCATTGTGGTAGCCGAACACGCGATCACCGACGCGCACCAGGATGATCTCGAAGCCGCCGGTGCTGGATGGCAGATGCGCGCCCACGGCGGTGCCTTCCGGGATCGCGGCGAGCGCGATCCGTCCTGGTGCCCCGGTTTCGACATCCGCCGTGAGGCTGTCGTTCATGTCGTCATCACTCCTTTGCTGCATGCTTGGCTCACCTCCCGGGAATGATGCCATGTCGACCCTGTCCGCCCTGTTCCGACCCGTGCTTTCCGTGCTGAAGCTGCTGCTGATCGGCGCGATCGCGCTGGGCGCGTTGCTGTTCGGTACCTTGGTGGCCGTCGGCATTTTCCTCGGCGTGAGCGTGCTGCGACTGTTCCGCGGGCGCGGCGAAGGCAGCGTGAACTCGCCCAGCGAGCGTGTATTCGAGGGCGAGTATGAAGTCGTGCGTCGCCCCGGCAGCGGCGTGCTGACGCCACTCGGACGCGATCGAGACTGATCCGCCGCTGCACGAGCGCCGCGGGTCTTTGCTGCGCGCACCGACCGAACCCCGGGAACCTCAACGATGTCGATGGTCGTCAGCGGCGAAGCCACCGCGAATGCCGCAGAGCGCGAACGCTGGTTGATCCTCGCCGCCCTGCTCTCGCTGTACCTGGTCTGGGGCTCGACCTACCTCGCGATCAAATGGGCGCTGGTCGGCTTCTCGCCGTTTGCCATGGCGGCGATCCGCTTCGCTGTTGCCGGCCTGTTGTTCTTCGCCTGGCTGCGCTGGAAAGGCGTGCCGCTGCCGACCATGGCGCAGTGGAAAAACATGCTGGTGATGGGCACCTTGCTGCTCGGTGTCGGCAACGGTCTGGTCTGCTACGCCGAGCAGAGCGTCGGCTCCGGGCTCGCCGCAGTCGCCATCGCCAGCATGCCGTTGTGGGCGGCGATGTTCGGCGCGATGTATCGGCGCTGGCCGACGCGCCGCGAAGGCATCGGTCTCGCGATCGGTTTCGTCGGCGTGATCCTGCTCAACCTCGGCGGCGATCTGGCCGCAAACCCCGCCGGCGCGATCGCGCTGTTGATCTCGCCGATCGCCTGGGCGTTCGGCTCGGTGTGGAGTCGCGGCCGCGACCTGCCGAGCCCGATGATGAGCACGGCGGCGCAGATGCTGATCGCCGCGCCGGTGCTGGCGCTGGCCACGCAGGTGCACGGCGCCGGCTGGATTCGCCCGGGCATCGATGCGCTGGCGATCGGATCGCTGGTCTATCTGGCGATTTTCGGCTCGATCATCGGCTTCGGCGCCTACGTCTATCTGCTCGACAAGGTGCGCCCGGCCATCGCGACCAGCTACGCCTACGTCAACCCGCCGATCGCGGTGTTGTTCGGCGTGCTGCTCGGCGGCGAAGCGCTGCACGGCCGCGATCTGCTCGCCATGGGCATCATTCTCGCTGGCGTCGTGCTGATCACCTGGAAGCGCGCGTAAATCGGGCGGCGCAAATCGTGCGCCGACGCGGGCGGGCGGTGCGCCTCGCTTTGCTCGGCACACCCTACGGCCACCACGAACCACGACCGCGACATCGCGAACGGGCGGTGCAAACCGTGCGCCGTTGCGGGCGGGCGGTGCGCCTCGCTTTGCTCGGCACACCCTACGGCCACCACGAACCACGACCGCGACATCGCGTAGGGTGTGCACCGCGAAGCGGTGCGCACCGAACACGCCCGCGAACGGGCGGTGCAAATCGTGCGCCTTCGCGAATCGGCGGTGCGCCTCGCTTTGCTCGGCACACCCTACGGCCACCACGAACCACGACCGCGACATCGCGTAATCGAATGGACTCACCCCCTCACCGAGGCGTCTAGGCGCCAGGAGTGGTGAACTGCGTGCACCACGACCAAAGTGAGAGGGCGAGCCCATGAACGAGTGTGTATGGCACGTGTGCGGACGTTGGCGATCGATCTGGCGAAGAGCGTTTTCCAAGTGGCCGGCGAGGACGAGCGAGGCACTGTTGTTTTCGAGGACCGGATCAAGTCGCGCGAGTCGTTTGTCGAGTTCCTGAGGACGCTGAAACCGCCGTTGGTGGTGCTTATGGAGACCGGCCCTGGCGCGCAGTCATGGGCGCGTGAGTTGCAGTCACACGGCATCGAGGTTTTCGTACTACCCGCACAGCGAGTGGAGGAGCATCGCAGCGGCGCCAAGAACGACCGCAAGGACACTTTCGCGATCCTGCGTGCGGGGCGCGACAAATCGATCCACGCAGTTCCGGTCAAGTCGGTGGAGCGGCTGACGATGCAGGCTCTGCATCGGGTGCGTTCGGGGTACGTGTCGCGGCGTACGGCGATCAGCAATCAGATTCGCGGGTTGCTTACCGAGCATGGGCTGGTCTTCGCGCGGCGAGATGGCGCTGGTCGTTCGCCTGCGGCAGGTGCTGGAGGATGCGAGCTTGCCCATTCCCTTTCGGCTGCGCGATCTGATTGCGGATCTGTGGGCGGAGTGGGAATGCTTGGGCGAACGCATGGCTGCGCTCGACGCGGAGTTGCAGAGCGTGGCAACAACCGATCCACTGACGCGGCGCCTGATGACGGTTCCTGGTGTAGGGCCGATGACTGCGACCGCATTGGTGTGCAAGGACTTGAATCCAGAACGCTTTGCCAATGCGCGACAATTTGCGGCGTATTTTGGCGTGGTGCCAGATCAGGCGAGCAGTGGCAATCGAATCCGGCTGAGGGGCATGTCCAAGCGCGGAGATGGCTATGTCCGCAGCCTACTGATCAACGGTGCACATGCTGTGTTGCGACAAGTGAATCCGGCGTGCGAGGAAAGAAAACATCCGCAGCGTCTTCGCCGCTGGAAGGAGAAGCTGGGCAGCAAGGCTGCTGCGGTGCGCCTGGCCAATCGCAACCTGAGAATCATGTACGCGTTGCTGAAGAACGGCGGCAGCTACCGCGAGGATGCCGCCATGAGATGAAACCTGCGTTCACCCCGGGCGCTGAGCGCCCAGCCTGCTGCTTCACGCACGAACCACAGGTAAGACCGACGCGGATCGGTGCCTAACACCCTACTGGCCCTTGAGGCCTACACGTAATTGGCAGTCCGCGTGCTCATCCGATGCTGGCCCAGGCGATGCTTCGCCGATCAGAGGCCTGATACATAGACGCAGCCAAGGTCCGTGAAAAAAGCAGCGGTTGACGGAGGGGGTGAGTCCATACATAGGGTGTGCACCGCGAAGCGGTGCGCACCGAACACGCCCGCGAACGGGCGGTGCAAACCGTGCGCCGTTGCGGGCGGGCGGTGCGCCTCGCTTTGCTCGGCACACCCTACGGCCACCACGAACCACGACCGCGACATCGCGTAGGGTGTGCACCGCGAAGCGGTGCGCACCGAACACGCCCGCGAACGGGCGGTGCAAATCGTGCGCCTTCGCGAATCGGCGGTGCGCCTCGCTTTGCTCGGCACACCCTACGGCCACCACGAACCACGACCGCGACATCGCATAGGGTGTGCACCGCGAAGCGGTGCGCACCGAACACGCCCGCGAACGGGCGGTGCAAACCGTGCGCCGTTGCGGGCGGGCGGTGCGCCTCGCTTTGCTCGGCACACCCTACGGCCACCACGAACCACGACCGCGACATCGCGTAGGGTGTGCACCGCGAAGCGGTGCGCACCGAACACGCCCGCGAACGGGCGGTGCAAATCGTGCGCCTTCGCGAATCGGCGGTGCGCCTCGCTTTGCTCGGCACACCCTACGGCTGGTTGGAGACGCCGTGCGGCACATGGCCGGTGGCGACGTGGCCGCTGGCGGACTCGGCATTGCGCGCGGAATCGTCGAAGAAGATGTCGGCGCCAAAGGTGCGCAGGAACGGCCCCTTGTCGCGGCCACCGAGGAACATGGCTTCGTCGAGACGTACGCCCCACTCGCGCAAGGTCAGGATCACGCGCTTGTGCGCCGGCGCCGAGCGCGCGGTGACGAGCGCGGTGCGGATCGGGCTCTGCCCGAACGGAAATGCCGACTGGATGCGGTGCAACTGGTCGAGGAAGGCGCGGAACGGTCCACCGCCCATCGGCTTGGCCGCATGCTCGATCTCGTTGTCGTGAAAGGCCTGCAAACCTCGTTCCTGCGAAATGCGTTCGGACTCGTCGGAGAAGATCACGGCGTCGCCATCGAAAGCGATGCGCAGCTGGTCGGTCTGACGGTCCGGTGCCTTGGACGGCAGGATGGTCGCGGCAGCGACGCCGGCTTCGAGCGCGCTGGCGACGTCGTCATGATTCGCCGACAGGAACAACTGCGCGCCGAACGGCTGCACGTAGGGCCAGGTCGGCGCGCCGTTGGTGAACGCGGCGCGCACGATCTCGAGCCCGTAGTGCTCGATCGAATTGAAGATGCGCAGGCCGGTGTCGGAGGAATTGCGCGACAGCAAGATCACCTCGATCCGCGGCGTCTCCGCCGAGAGCCGGTTGATGCGCAGCAACTTCTCGACCAGCGGAAAGGCGATGCCAGGCGCCAGCAATTCGTTTTCGCGCGCCATCTGGTACGCCCGATACGCATCCAGCCCCTCACGCTCGAACAGCGCATGGCTCTCGCCCAGATCGAACAAGGCCCGCGAACTGATCGCGACCGTGAGGCGGTTGTCGTTGCTGGCGTCGAGACTCACTCGAACCCGTCGGCGAACAGGTAGGGGTAGACCACGAGCGCAGCCTGCACCGCGGCGAGCACGTCGAGGCGGCCGTGGCCGTAGAGATTGTTCGGCACACCGACCGATGAGCAAGCAGTGGAGGAAACCGCCGTCGCCGACTGCTCCAGATACTGGCGCACCAGCACCGGCTGGCGTTGCAGGGCGGGCACTGCGCTCATGAACAACGCTGCAGCGCCGGCGACATGCGGACCGGCCATGCTGGTGCCGCTCATCGTGGTGTAGCTGGTGTCGCCAGAGTTGACCGCCGAGCGCACGCTGGACCCCGGCGCGGCGATGTCCGGCTTCATCCGGTTGCTGCCATCGACCGTGACCGGCCCGCGGCTGGAAGAACTGGCGATGATGCCGGTGGACGCGCTGAGATTGCCGACCGAAAACGACTCGTCGAAGAACGCAGGCGGGGCGTTGACCGTCGAACAGCCGCTGCCGTCATTGCCCGCAGAGACCACGACCAGCACTCCGGCGGCGGTCAGATTGCTGATCGCGGTCTGCATCGTCGCCCAGTTGCCGGAATTGCAGCCTTCGGAAGTCGGGCAGCCCCAGGAGTTGTTGATCACGTGCGGTGCCAGGTTCGGATCACCCTGTGCCGGCGTACCGCCGACCGGGTACGGCGCCAGGAAGAACTCGAAGCACTCGAGGTACGTGGTCGGCGTGCCGTTGCCGACATCCATGTTGCGGCAGGCGATCCACTTCGCATCCGGCGCCACGCCGATCTGGTTGGTCCCGCCATCGTCGCCGATCATGGTGCCCATGGTGTGCGTGCCATGACCATGGTCGTCGCAGGGTGCCACGGCATTCGCACCGCAGACGCCGCCGCCAGAGTGGACGGCGTCGTGCCACTGGTAGTCGTGGTTGGCGCTGACCCCATTCCAGCCGCGATACTTCGCCTTCAGCGCCGCGTGCGTCCAGCGATAACCGGTGTCTTGCCCGGCAACGACGATGCCGGTACCACGCGGATTGCCCGGCAGTGCCCAGACCGCGGGGGCATTGATGTAGTTGATGCCGAGTTCGATCGCGGTCACCGCCTTGCCGAACTGCAGCGGCTCCGCTTTCGGCAGGGCGTGGTGGATCACCGGGTCGGCATCGATGCGCGCAACATCGGCGCGTTTCGCCAGGGTATCGAGCCGATTCGCCGGCAAGGTGGCCGCCACCGCGTTGGCCACGCTGAAGGCCTGATACGCGATGCCCTCGCGCCGCAGCCAGGCCAGCACGCCGGCCTGCGTTGCCTTGGCCTGTGCGAGCAAGGCCGCATGCACCACCTGCGGACGCTGCCTGGGCGGCGTGCGCGCAGACAACGCCGCGATATCGATCCGGGCCTTGTCGGTCACGCTCGGCACGATCAACACCCGCACCGGCGCACCGGCCCCCTTCGCCAGTTCGGCACGCAAGGCCGGATCGACCTTGTCGCGCCAATCTCCGGCAGTTGCCGAGAGGGCGACGAGCGACAGGGCCGCGAAGGCGACGCGACGCATGGGTTCAAAAGGCAAATTGTTCATCGAGGATCCGTTGCTCAAGATTGTGTTCGGGGTCGAACAGCAGGGTGACCGTGCGCGTCGGCGACTCGCGCACCGTCACCTCGACGATGTCGCGCACCTCATTCGCGTCCGCGGTCGCGCTCACCGGCCGCTTGTAATGGTCGAGAATCTCGAAGCGCACCTCGACCGATGCCGGCAACACCGCACCGCGCCAGCGACGCGGCCGGAACGGCGAGATCGCGGTCATCGCCAGCACGCGCGAATCGAGCGGCAGGATCGGCCCGTGTGCCGACAGGTTGTAGGCGGTGCTGCCGGCGGGCGTGGACACCAGCACGCCGTCGCAGATCAGTTCTTCGAGCTTGACCACGCCATTCAGCGAAACCCGAATGTGCGCGGCCTGCTTGGTCTGGCGCAACAGCGAGACCTCGTTGAACGCGATCGCTTCGACGGTGGAACCCGACTCCGCCACCGCCGTCATCTCCAGCGGCCGCAGCTGGGTCGGACGCGCGCGCTCGATGCGTGCGCCCAACTCGTCGGCATGGAACTGGTTCATCAGGAAACCGACACTGCCGAGCTTCATGCCATACACCGGCTTGGCCAGATCGCGGTAGCGGTGCAGGGTCTGCAACATGAAGCCGTCGCCGCCAAGCGCGACAATGACATCGGCCGCGGACGGCGCGATGTCGCCATGCACCGCGCGCAGTGCCGCCAACGCGGATTGCGCTTCCTCGGTCCGGCTGGCGGCAAACGCGATGCGGCTGGTCATGGCCGCGCAGAATGCCGCAAGCGCGGCGCGCGCGGAAGCAGTTTCGTCACAGCCCGAAACGCTCGCGATACTTCTGTTCCTGCGCATCGTCGTTCGGCACCCAGCCCATGCGGGGCCGGATCAACGCACTGGCGATGCGCGCTGCGACTACTGCCAAGCGCCTTGGCTCGACGCTGCGGCGTCTGGCCTACCCACCCCGCCTCGGGCGATCCCGCCGCAGCGTCCACCCAACCAGGATGAGCACGCCCAGGATGCCCGCGGCCAGCGAGTAGCCCGACACCGCAGGCACCGGGACCGGCGCTTGCGCACCCCCGCCGGCCACGACCAGCGTCCTGGTGAACTGATCCGGCCCGGGAAACCCGACCACGTTGAAGTTCACGGTGTAAACGCCAGGGGCAAGATGCGGAACATCCACGATGGAGTAAAACCAAGTACGCGGGTCAAATCCGCAGGCGTCTTCCCACCAAGCGGTGATCGCGATGGCATTTGCGGAAATCACTACCGAACCGCCGGAGAGTTCAATTCCACCGGTCGTCTTCGGCCCGAGTTGAAGCACTGCGCCTTCGTGCAGTTCCATCGTCGGCAGATAGGTGAGTTCACTCGGCCACTGGCTCAAGTCGCCATCGCAGGTGTCGCCGGCCATTGCCGAGGACATGGCGAATTGCAGCGAGAGGGCGAGGAGCCATCGGGCTGCACACTTCAATCCAGGATGCATGATGTTCAGGACCTCGCTCGCAAAGCA